>JAXHUH010000299.1:0-6009 GCA_034211175.1 Actinomycetota bacterium | reverse complement strand
AACGCATCGGGTTCGGGTTCCGGTCCTTCCGCAACTACCGCATCCGAGTCCTGCTCTACGCAGGCCGACCCAACTGGACCCTCCTCGACCAGATCACCCCCGCCGAAATCCGATGAGCCGATAAGGCGAGGCGCATCCCCTCGACCGATGCAACGACGGGCTCGTCGAGGTCGAGCGGGCCGGGCACCGACAGGATGTCGGCGTCGTCGGGACCCTGGGTGCAGGCGAGGAACAGGCGGGCGTCGTCGACGGTGCGGGCGAGCGGGCCGTGGTGGGAGATCGTGTCGAACAGCCCGAGGAGCACGTCCATCGGGATGCGACCGAGGCCCGGCTTGAGCCCGACGACGCCGCACCACGCCGCCGGGATGCGCACCGATCCGCCCATGTCGCTGCCCTCGGCGAGGGCGACGCACCCGGTCGCCACGGCCACCGCGCTGCCGCCAGAGGAGCCGCCCGGCGTGCGGGTGGGGTCCCACGGGTTGCGGGTCGGGCCCCACAGCGGGCTGTCGGTCACGAGGGTGTGGGCGAACTCGGGCGTCGTCGTCTTGCCGATGATCACCGCCCCCGCTGCCCGCAGCTTCGCGGCCACGTAGCCGTCTCGCTCGGGCACCCAGTTCATGTGGGTGCGCGAGCCCAGCGTCGTGCGGTCGCCCGCGGTCGGGGTCGTGTCCTTCAGCGCCACGGGCACCCCGGCGAGCGGGCCGAGCGGCGCATCCGACACGATGGCCTGCTCGAGATCGGCCGCGGTGCGGCGGGCTGCATCGTGATGGACGAACGCGAAGCAGTTCAGGTCGGCGTTGACCTCCTCGGCGCGGGCGAGCGCGGCCTCGATCAGCTCGACCGGTGAGACCTCCCGCGCGGCGACCAACCGGGCGAGCTCCGTTGCCGGCCGGAACAGCAGCGACTCGTCGGCCACGGTGCGACCACCTCTCAAAGCCGTCATCCTCCCACGCCCACGGATCCTGCATGCGTGAACGACGACCCGCGGCCCGCATCGTCCGCGGCCACCTCGACTGACACCCCCGACCCCACCGCCCGCGCTCGCCCCACCACGCCACCCCGATCTGACGTGCGCGATCGACCACCAGATGGCGCAGGCGCGTACCAGATCGGGGTCAGGCGTCGGTCGGGCGGACCACGTAGTTGCCGGCCTCGACGTCGATCGGCGGCGCGTCGGCGTCGAAGCTCACGCCCATCGGGTCCCCGCCCTCGGCGACCACCCGGAGCTGCTCCTTCCACTGGCGCCGGACCATCGACACACCCCGGTCGGTCGACGCCAGCCGCTCCTCGGAGTGGAGCGTCACCGGGCCCTGCCCGACCTGGGCCTCGTAGTCGCCCGGGTAGCGCTGGTGCTCCTCCTCGGTGAGGTCGAACCAGCTGCGGCCGTCGCCATAGGTGGGCAGGCCCTGTGCGGGCTGGTCGCGGTGCTTGCGGAGCATGGCGTAGACCCGGGTGTGGGTCTCGTCGATCGGCACCGCCCACGACAGGTTGTTGGTCGGCCCGAGCACCGACAGCGTCGGCGTGGGGATGACCCGCAGCGTGGGGAACCGCACCTCGGTCACCCGGTGGAGCACCGTGCCGTCGTCGAGGTCGCGGTCCTGGTTGGCGACGACCCCGGACGGCCGCAGCTCCCAGGAGATCCGGGGCCACCGCTGGAGGTCGGGGCTGAACTGCGGGCCGGAGATCGCGTTGTGGAGGATGAACACGTGGTACGGGTCCATCGAGTTCTCGTGGGTCTGGAACCAGTTGCACGGCGCGACGGCGGGCCCGCCGAACGCGAAGTGGTCGATGATGACGATCTCCTCGTCGTCGCCCAGGTCCTCGAAGATCGTGTACCGGGGGAAGACGGGCTGGCGCTCGGCCGGGCCGAGGTAGGCGAACAGCAGGCCGTGGTACTCCCGCACCGGGTACCACGGCTGGCGGTAGCGGTCGCGGTTGCGCCCGCCGTCGGGCTCGCACGGCTGGTCGACGCAGCGGCCCTCGGTGTCGAAGAGCCAGCCGTGGTACGGGCAGCGGATCCCGGCGTCCTCGACCTTGCCGAAGTACAGCGTCGTGCCCCGGTGGCAACACCGCGGGTAGACGAGCCCGGGTCGTCCCGTACCGTCGCGGAACAGCACGAGGTCCTCGCCGAGCAGACGCACCTCGCGGGGTGCGGTGGTCGCCTCCTCGGCGCGGGCGAACGGATGCCAGTAGCGACGGAGCAGCTCACCCGCGGCCGTGCCCGCGGCCACGTCGGTCAGGTCCCGATCGTGGGTCGGCTCCGGCCGCCCGTACGCCCGCCCGTCGTCCATCTGCTGCTCCTGCGCATCCCGCCGGCCCGGCACCGGCTCCGGCCACAAGGTGCCACACCGCGGCGACCTCGTCGCCACGGGGACCGACGTCGACCGTTCACCCTCGACACGCTCGACGCTTCCCCGCGCCGCGCCCGGACGGAGCGGGCGGACGATGTCCGTTCCCGTGGGTTCGCGAGCGTTGGTGTGGCCATCGGGAAGCCGACGCATCGGCGCGCCGTGTGTCGATGTCGACCGCTGGCCCACCGCCGTGGCTCGAGACCGACGAGGCCGAATTGCACCGGCCACGCCACGAGCCGACACCGATTCGACACGCGTGGTGCGGCGCCGACCACGATCGGCGTGTCGGCCGGATGGCCCGTCGTTCCCGGTCGAGGGGCCGGCGGCCGCTCCGGCGATCGACGCACGCACGTGCCCGCGACGCGGTCGGGCACGCAACCAGGCCGGTTGACACCGATCCGTCATCGGCACGAGCGACCCCGCTCGTCGCGGTCGCCTCGCCGCCGCGCCCGGTCGGAATGCCTACGCAACGCGCGGGCATCGCCTCTGCGCCACACGCCTGATTCCGTGCCGATCGCGCCGGGCCGCTGATAGGTTGGCTGCTGCATCGACGGGGTCGATGACGGGGGATTCGGCGGTTCGACGTCCCCGCGGCGACCCGGTGAACGAAGAGGCGACTCGGCGCTTCGTGGATCGGCGGGACGGTGCCGTGAGGACAGCAGCCACCAACGCGCGGGGTGCGGGCCCCGTGGACGGTCACGACGACGCGCCGAGCACGACGCCCCCGATCGCCGCTGCGCACCGCTGATGGACGGCTACACGCTCGGCATCGACATCGGCACCACGTCGTCGTGCGCCGCCATCGCCCGGCTCGGCCGCACCGAGGTGGTCCCGCTCGAGGAGCGGTCCGCCACCGTGCCGGCCGCCGCCTACCTCGACGACGACGGCCACCTCCTCTTCGGTGAGCAGGCGCTCGCCGCAGGTGGGTCCGATCCCCGGCGGCTCATCCGCGACCTCAAGCGCCACGTCGGGGCGAACGAACCGATCGCGGTCGGTGACCGCTCGGTGCGCCCCGATGTCGCCCTCGGCGGCTTCCTGACCTGGATCGCCAGCCGGGTCGTCAACCGGGAGGGTGAACCGCCCGACGACGTCGTCGTCGCCCATCCCGCCTGGTGGCAGGAGCGGCAGATGTCGACGCTGCGCCTGGCCGTCGAGCGGGCAGAGCTCGACCGGGTGTCGTTCGTCCCCGAGCCGGTGGCCGTCGCCGCGGCCTCGCTCGACGACGTGGCCGACGAGGGCCTGGTCGGCGTCTACGACTTCGGCGGGGGCACGTTCGACGCCACGCTCCTGCGGCGCGGCCCCGACGGGTTCACCATCGTCGGGCGCCCTCACGGTGGCGACCCGATCGGCCGGATCGACCTCGACCAGATGCTCATCTTCCACGTGCAGACGATCCTGTCGGCCCACTGGCCGACCGGGCGGCGCGGCCCGAGCCACGCCGCGGCGATGGCCCGCCTGCGCGCCGACTGCACGGCGGCCAAGGTCACCTTGTCGACCCGGAAGACGGCGACGATCCCCGTCGACATGCCCGGCCTCGACGAGGTCGTCGAGATCACGCGCGCCGAGATGGCGCAGATGTTCGCCCCGGCGATCGACCACACGCTCACGTTGTTCTCGAAGATGCTGGCCGACGCCGGCGTCGCCGAGGACGAGCTCGACGCCCTGGTCGTCGCCGGCGGCGCCTCCCGGGTCCCGGCGATCGCCCGGGCGGCGCGCGGCCTCGCCGGGCGAGACACCGTCGTCGTGCGCGCCGACGCCGACTACGCCGTGTGCCGGGGCGCGGCGGCGGGCGGCCAGGGGATGGCTCCGCTCGACGCGGCCCGTGGCCCGGCCCGCGAGCCCGAGGCGCGGGCGGCCGCCGCGCCCCCGCCGTCGCCTCCTGTCGACGAGGAGACCCCGGTCGCCCCGCTCGAGGACGACGACGCGGCCCCGGCCGGCCGCTCCCGACGGTTGCTCCTCGCCGCGCTCGGTGCGGTCGTCGCCGTGGTCGCGCTCACCGCCGCGGTGATGCTCCGACCGTTCGGCGGCGACGACGACACGACGGTCGGACTGGCGTCGGCCGCCCTCGGAGACGCAGCCGCGGACTCGCGGGTCCGGACCCAGGTCGCGTCGGCCGCCGGCATGGTCGCCGTCGAGGTCGGCACGTACGAGATCGGCACCGACGCCGACGACGCAGCCGGCATCGACGTGCTGGCCCCGTCCGAGGTCGACGTCGCCCGCTTTCACATCGACGAGACCGAGGTGACGAACGAGTCCTGGGCCCGGTTCGTGAGCCTCCACGGCGCCCCGGTGCCCGTCGGGTGGGAGTCGGCCAGGGCGCCGGCCGGGGAGGGCGACCACCCGGTGGTCGGGATCGACCCGATGTGGGCCGCCGCCTACTGCACCGCGCTCGGCAAGCGGCTGCCGACCGAGCTCGAGTGGGAGGTCGCGGCCCACGGCGGCGCCGACGCGGCGACCCCGTGGGAGCTCGACGGCTCGGCCTCGCCGCTGCCCGCCACCGGCACCTACGCGGTCGGCTCGCTCGACGCGACCCGGGGCCCCACCGGCACGTTCGACATGGTCGGCAACGTGTGGGAGTGGGTCGCACGGCCCGGCTCTCCGTCATCCGGGTCGTCGCCGGCGACGGGCGCCTCCTCGGATGGCGACCAACCGTGGGTCCGCCGCGGCGGGACCGGTACCCCCGTCGGTC
This sequence comes from Actinomycetota bacterium, assembly GCA_034211175.1. Taxonomy (GTDB): domain Bacteria; phylum Actinomycetota; class Acidimicrobiia; order Acidimicrobiales; family CAIXPF01; genus JAXHUH01. Next base: position 969 of record JAXHUH010000299.1, on the reverse strand, counting down.
CCGGCTGGTTCACCCGCCAGGAGGTCACGGCCCCGATCGACCTCGTCGTCCGTGCCTCGACCGGGTTCCGCTGCGCGGCGTCGACGGTCGACGAGACCGCGGTGCCCGACGTGTTCGTCACCGACGTCACGACGCCCGGTCCGTCGTCGACCGACACGACCGGCGGCCCGGGTGCGGCCGGCGGCGCCACGGTCGCGGCCGGGGTCGGGCTCATCGACGACGACTTCGAGATCGCCGACGGGGCATGGCCCGAGGGTGAGACCGACGGGCTGACCACCACCTACGCCCCCCGGTCCGGCTACCGGGCGCGCATCGACGGCGCGGGCGATCACGTCGTCGTCAACGAGGTCGGCACCGCCGACCTGTCGATCGCCACGTCGGCCCGTCTGGTCAGCCACGACGGCACGCCCGTCCGGGTGGGCCTCGCCGTGCGGGCCCACGCCCACGACCCGGCGGCGACGGGCACGTCCGGATCGGTGGACGACAACTACTACGCGTTCTCGATCGACCCGCTCACCGGGACCTGGGACGTCGGCCACGTGGACGCCGTGCCCTATCGCTCGCTGCGCGACCAGTGCACCGACCCCGCCGATGACGCCGTCGTCGCCCACGAGGCCCACGTGCTCACGGCGACCACGCTCGGCAACCAGCTCGACCTGGCGATCGACGGCGCACCGGTGTGCCGGCTGACGATGAGCGCGGCGCACGACGCCGGCGCGGTCGGGCTCTACATCGGGGCGTCGGCCGATGCGGACGCCGTCGTCGAGTTCGAGTGGGTCGAGGCCGTCAGCCGCTGATCGGAGCGCCGTCGGTCACCCGGGGACGGCAGTGCTCGCAGGACCGACGGTGTCGGCGTTGACGGTGATGCTGGCGATGCTGGTGTCGTTCGCGGTGTCGGCGCCGCCGCCGTTCCCGGTCCCGTCCGGGCCACCGGTGGTGGCGGGGGCGACGGTGCTGTCGGTGTCGCCC
>JAXHUH010000298.1:0-15553 GCA_034211175.1 Actinomycetota bacterium | reverse complement strand
CTCGAGCACCACGGTCGCGGCGCGCAGCACGGGTGCCGACGCCTCGAACCCCCGGGACAGACGCCGGGCCCACGCGCCGTCACCGGCGCCGAGCCAACCCTGTGCATGACCGTTGAGCGGCAGCTGGTCGAGGTCGTCGGCGCCGTACCAACCGAGGTCGAGCTTCGCCCGTCCGGGGACGAAGAAGTGCATGGCCACGACCGCGACCGTGAGACCGAGCACCGACGGCGCCACCGACCGCCCCGACACCGCGTGCACCAGGAACCCCGCTGCGATGACCGCCAGCACCAGGAGGAGCAGCTGGTCGACGTTCTGCGCGGGTGAGAAGGCGAACGGGACCAGGAACGGCGCCCGCACGATCCGGACGACGGGGATGAGCCCGAGCAGCGCCACCGGCCGGAGGATCGCGGCGAGCGCGAGCACGACGAGCAGGACCCGGTCGACCGTGTGCCACTGGCCGAACAGGTAGTCGTACGCGGTCGTGCTGTAGCGCCACGCCAACAGCCCGCCGCACAGTGCGACCAGCACCTGCTGTGCCCGCCCGTGCTCCAGGTCCGACCAGCGCACGAGCAGCCGGCCCCGTCCGGCGATCGCGACCGCCACCAGCACGGCGATCCCGCCGCCGATGACGAGCGGCGAGGACCGCACGGCGGCGACCGTCAGCGAGGCGTCGTCCAGCCGGTCGACGGGGAGATCGGCCAGGCGGCGCCCGATCCGGTCGACGACGACGCTCACGGCGAGCACCGCCAGCGGCGTGGCGACGGCTCGCGCCCCCTGCGCGGCCGGCCCGGTCAGCGCACGGAGGTTCGGCCCGGTCCCCACGTCCCCCCGGTCCCGGTCCGTCAGAGGTCCCAGCGGTGGGCGACCGTGATGCCGCCGGTGGTGAACAACGGCCGCCGGGCGTCGGCGACCGAGGCCACCGGCGCCTGCTCGTGGGCCACGATGCGGCTCCCGGGCGCCAGGCGCCGCCGCAGGTCGTCCACGACATCGGGCAAGGACGGCGCGGCCACGAACAGGACGACCACGGTGGCCCGACCCACGTCGAACGCGGCGACGTCACCGGCGACGACCTCGACGCGCTCGGCGACCCCGGCCCGGGCGGCTGCGTCGCGCGCCCGGCGGACGAGCCCCGGATCGTGTTCGACACCGATCGCCCGGCAGCCCCGCAGCGCCGCCCGGACGAGTACCCGTCCGTCGCCGCACCCGAGGTCGGCGACCACGTCGTCGGGCCCGACGCCGGCGACGTCGAGCAGCGCGTCGATCAGCGCCACCGGGGTCGGCAGGTACGGGCCGAGCGCCCGCGGCGCGGGACGCCGCCGCAGACGGCGCCAGGTGCTCCGCGCGGGACCCAGCGCCACGTGGGCCCACCACAGCCGGGCCGGGAGGTGGGGTCGACCGAGGTCCTCGGGTGTCGGCCGGAACCGGCGCAGCCGTTGGGCGAGGACCGCCAACGGGGCGGGGACCCGGGCACGCCCGGGCGGTGCCCAGACGACCTGCAGGACGACCGGGTGCCCCCGGTCGGTGTCGGCGACGAGCGCCAGCGCCGGGTACAGGCGCCGGTACGCCGCCCACGAGCCGGCGTCGAGGTCGTGCCACGGCCGGTAGCCGAGGCGCACCACCGCGGCCACGGCCGCCTCGGCGTCGTCGGCGTCGACCAGGACGTCGATGGCGATCCGGGCGAGCTCGGGCACGTCCGTCGTCCGGGCGTCCGCCACCGGCCCCTCGAACCGGTGGCCGATGCCCGCGGCGCGCAGCGCGGACGCGACGTCGTCCAGTGCCGCCACGCCGTCGCGCCCGATGGCCGCCAACGCCGCGGACGCGTCGGCCACCTCCGGTGACCCGTCGTCGATGTGGCGCAGGGCGGCAACGGTCGAGGCCAGCGTGGCTTCGTGGATCGACGTGATGAGCTGGTCCTCGACGGTGGGCGCCACCGGTGCGGGCCCCTTCGGCGACTCGGCGCTCACGACCCCTCCCCACCCGACGCGTGAACCGTGACACCGACGACGACGATCCCGTCGCGGTCGAACCATCGGGCGGAGACGGGCCACCGCCAGAGGGCGAGGGCGGGCGAGCCGCCCACGGGCGAGAGCTCGAGCCCCGCACCGAACGGCCGGGTCGTGACCTCGGAGAAGCCGACCCACGAGCCGGTCGTCGGGTGCTGCGCCTTGTAGAACGCCTCCTTCGCCCCGAACACCGCCGTGGCCGCCACGGCGCGGCGCTCGACCGGCAGGCGCGTCAGCCAGTCCAGCTCGCGGCCGGTGCAGATCGTACGGACGAGCTCCGGGGTCATCCGGTCCACGCGCTCGGCGTCGACGCCGATGCCCGTCGGGCGGACGTGCCCCGGCCCACGGGCGGCGACCGCGACCGCGTAGTCGGCGGTGTGGGCGATCGAGCCGATGACACCCGGCGGCCAGCGCGGGCTCCGATCCGGTGCGGGCAGCAGCGGCGCGGGCGCGATGCCGCAGTGATCGAGCGCGGCGTGCGCACAGCGGCGTCCCCCGGCGAACTCGCTCACCCGCCGGAGCGACGCGCCCGCGACCGCTGAGCGCTCCTCGGCGAGCAAGGTACCCGGATCACCCGCGCCCACGAGCTCGAACGCGCCCACGGCGAGGTCGAACAACGCCTCGACCCGCGGCGCGGGCACGGCCGGGCGGCCCGGGTCCCGCTCGACCGTGGGCGATGCGGCGGAACGAGACGCCACGTCGCTCCCGGACCGCGCCGCTCCGTCCAACACACCGCCTCCCCGCCACGAGCTGCCCCGTCCACCACGAGACGCCGCCAAGGCTAGCTCTCCCGTCGACGACCACCCCCGGCCGCGCGCCTCACCGGTCGGTCGTGACCGGGACTGGCGCGCCGCCAGGTAGCCTCGATCGGGTATCGGCGGCGCCCGGCGGCGACCACCGGTCGGGGCGGCGGGTCAATGGCGGGGGCGGCGAGCACCTCCCCGCGACACATCCGACGCTCACGAGCGGCGGCTCCCGGTCCGGGCAACCCAATCGCCCACAGGGCGGGGTGGAAGCGAGGGCGAGGGTATGAGAGTTCGCAACGTCACGTCGACGGTGCTCGGCGTGTTGGTCTCGGTGGCGGCCCTGCTGGGGCTCGCCGCCGCACCCGCCGGCGCCCACACCGGCGACCAGGCCTACCTCTACCTGGACGTCGCGGAGAACGAGCTCGCCGGGCGCGTCGAGCTCCCGTACGGTGACGTCCGCACCGTGTTCGGGCTGTCGCTCGAGGGCACGGACGAGGAGGTCCTCACCGAGCTCGAGGCCAACGCCGCCGAGCTGCACGAGTACGCGGACGCGCACCTCAGCATCGGCGCGGGCGGCGAGGATTGGCCGGTCGAGTTCGACGGGGTCGAGCTCCTCGAGGCCGAGGAGGAGTGGACGCAGTACGTGGTGCTCCCGTTCGAGGTCGACCTCGACGGCGGGTCGACGCCACGCTCGCTCGACGTCGGGTTCGACCCGTTCTTCGACGAGATCGACGGACGTGACGCGCTGCTGCTCATCGCCAACGACTGGGGCGCCGGCGTCATCGACAACACCGAGGAGGTGCTCGTCGCGTTCGACGGCGACACCCGGAGCCGCAGCGTCGACCTCGGCGACACGTCCCAGTGGACCAACTTCACGTCGAGCATCGAGCTCGGCGTCGACCACATCCGCACCGGGCCGGACCACATCGCGTTCGTGCTGGTCCTGCTCCTGCCGTCGGTGCTGGTCTTCGTCGCCGCGCCCGGCTCGTGGGCGCCCGGGCGCTCCTTCGGCCAGGGCCTGTGGCGGGTGCTGAAGATCGTCACGATGTTCACCGTCGCCCACTCGATCACGTTCTCGCTCGCCGGGCTCGGGCTCCTCCCGCTCCCGCCGTCGAAGCTCGTCGAGTCGATCATCGCGGTGTCGATCGCCGCGGCGGCGCTCCACAACCTGCGGCCGGTCACGCCGAACCGCGAGTGGCTGCTCGCCTTCGGGTTCGGCCTCTTCCACGGTCTCGGCTTCGCGTCGCTCGTGTCGGGCCTCGACGTCTCCCGTGAGACCCAGCTGGTCTCGCTCCTCGGCCGGAACGTGGGCATCGAGATCGGCCAGGCGATCGTCATCCTGATGACCTTCCCGGCGCTGTTCCTCGTCAGCCGCACGCGGTTCTACCGGCCCTTCTTCGTCGCCGGCTCGATCGTCCTCGCCGCCATCGCGATCGCCTGGACCATCGAGCGGGTCCTCGAGATCGAGCTCGGCATCTCCCGCTTCGTCGACGAGGCCATCGCGTTCCCCCGCTCGATCGCCACGATGGTGCTCGCCACCGCGATCGCCGCGGGCCTCTACTGGTGGGAGCAGCGCAACGGCCGGTTGCTCGCGACGGCCGACCCGTCGGGCGCTCCGCCGGCCGGTGCGGACGACCCGGCCGCCGAGCCGGAGCCGGCCGGCACCGACGCCGGCTGACCGGGGCCGCATCGCACACACGACGACCGAGCACCGGTGGGTCCCGCACGGCGGGGCCCACCGGTGCCGCGTCCGGGCTGGGCTCGACCGTCGGCCGAGGTGCATGATGAGACCCACGCCAGGGAGGGAGCGCTCACCATGCCCGAAGCCGTGCCCGGACCGAACGCGCCGACGAGCGTCGACTTCCACTTCGACCTGATGTGCCCCTACGCCTACCAGACCTCGAAGTGGGTCCGGGCGGTGCGCGACGAGATCGGCATCGAGATCGCCTGGCGGTTCTTCAGCCTCGAGGAGATCAACCGCCGCGAGGGCAAGAAGCACCCGTGGGAGCGCCCGTGGTCCTACGGGTGGTCGATGATGCGCATCGGTGCGCTGCTGCGGCGCACGAGCATGGACGACCTCGACCGCTGGTACGCCATCGCCGGCAAGGCGCTCCACGAGGACGGCCGCAAGCCCCACGAGCCCGACGTCGCCCGCCACCTGCTCTCCGAGCTCGGCCTCGACCCGGCGCTCGTCGACGCGGCGATCGACGACCCGACCACCCACGACGACGTGAAGGCCGAGCACGACAAGGTCGTGGCCCACGGCGGCTACGGCGTGCCCACGCTGTTCTTCGACGACGACCAGTGCCTGTTCGGGCCCGTCCTCATCGACCCGCCGACCGGCGACGCCGCGGTCCGCCTGTGGCACGCGGTGACGGCGTGGACCGAGTTCCCCCACCTCTACGAGCTGCAACGCCCCAAGACCGAGGCCGACGGCAAGGCCATCGGCCGCGTGTTCAAGCCCTACGTCGAGGCCCGCGACTGGGTCAGCATCAACCGCGGCGAGGTCGTCCAGCTCCCCACGCCCTAGCCGGAACGACATCCCGCCGAGGAGCGGCGGACATCATCAGGTGCATGGCCAGGACATCCGTCGATGTCGATCGGGACATCGCCCGGGAAGCGGCCGAGATCCTCGGTACCCGCACGCTGCGGGAGACGATCGACGCGTCCCTTCGAGAGGTCGTCGCCGCACGACGCCGGCTCGAGCTGGTCGAGCTGCTGGCGGAGCCCGGCCGGTTCGACTTCGATGCGGCCGGGCGGGCGTGGGGTGACGAGTCCTCGGCCGGCGACGCCGTCGTCGACACCTCTCCCTGAGGTGGCCGGTCCCCGGTACCTGGCCGACACGAGCGTGCATGCGTCGCGTCGATCGCCGAGTCGCGCGGCCTCCCCGTGATGCACTACGACGCCGACTTCGAGACCATCGCCCGGGTCACCGGCCGAACCCAGGAGTGGGTCGTCGAACGGGGAGCCGCCGACTGACGCGGCGGGGGCGTCTTTGGTCGGGGCCGTCCCGGCGTGGAAGGCTCGACGACGACCATCTGGGGAGGCGTGCCAATGAAGCTGTCGATGAACCTCACCTACGCCGGGGACCCCCGCGCCGCGGCGGCCGAGGCGAAGGACCTGGAGAACGCGGGGATCGACGTCGGCTGGGTGCCCGAGCTGTACAGCTTCGACGCGGTCAGCATCCTCGGCTACCTCGCGGCGAAGACCGAGACGATGGAGCTCGGCTCGTCGATCCTGCCGATCTACTCGCGCACCCCGGCCCTCACCGCCATGACCGCCGCCGGGCTCGACGCGGTGTCCAACGGCCGGTTCATCCTCGGTCTCGGCGCGTCCGGCCCCCAGGTCATCGAGGGCTGGCACGGCGTGCCGTACCGCAAGCCGCTCCAGTCGACCCGCGAGGTCATCGACATCTGCCGCAAGGTGTGGCGCCGTGAGCGGGTCGTCCACGACGGCGAGATGTACCAGCTCCCCCTCCCGGCCGATCAGGGCACCGGACTCGGCAAGCCGCTGAAGCTGATCAACCACCCGGTGCGCGAGTCGATCCCGATCTACATCGCCAGCCTCGGCCCCAAGAACGTCCAGATGACGGCCCAGCTGGCCGACGGCTGGATCCCGGTGTTCTTCCACCCGGACAAGGCGTCCGACGTGTGGGGCGACGACCTGGCCAAGGGCGGCGCGGACCGCGACGCCGTGCTGCCGCCGCTCGAGATCGTCGCCGGCGGCACCGTGTCGATCTGCGACGAGGCCACCGCGGCGAAGCTGCGCGACGCGGCCCGGCCGATGGCCGCGCTCTACGTGGGCGGCATGGGGGCCAAGGGCAAGAACTTCTACAACGACGTCTTCTGCCGCTACGGCTACGAGGAGGAGGCGGCGAAGATGCAGGACCTCTACCTCTCCGGCAACAAGGCGGAGGCCGAGGCCCTGGTGCCCGACGACTTCCTCGCCGCCACGGCCATGGTGGGCGACGAGGGCTTCGTGCGCGACCGCATCGAGGCCTACAAGGCCGCCGGCGTCACCCGGCTGTCGGTGAATCCGGTCGGGCCCGACCGCCTCGGCCTCATCGAGAAGGTCAAGAGCTGGGTCAGCTGATCGTCCGGGCCCGTCGACGGCAACGCGCCGTCGACGGGCGTCGGCGGTCGGCTCGCTGATCGCCGCGGCGGCCCGCGCTCGGCGTCACCGACAACCGGGTGACGCCGATCGAGGATCGCGGCGCGGGGCCGCGCCCGGGGATGCCGGCTCAGGAGCGGGCACCGTCGAGCGATCGGCGGGAGCGGGAGGCCCGCTCCTCCAGCTGCTCGACACTCAGCGGGCTCGGCGCGTCGTGGCTGAGCGACGGCGGCGCCGCGATCTTCGCGACCGGCTGCACGGCGTCGGAGAACGCGAAGAACTGGCGGGTGTCCAGGCGGGGCACGTCACGGCCGCGCGCGCCGTGCGGCCGCAGCAGGTCCCGTGCTGCGGCGATGCCGCCGGGTGAGCTGAACCGGCCGATCAGGTGCATGCGGGTCGCGGCGGTGACCCGCTCGTCGAGCCCACGCGGCTCCTGGGTGGCCACGAGCACGCCGAGGCCGTGCAGCCGCGCCTGGTCGAACAGGCCGAGGAGGCTCCGCTTCACCGCGCTCGAGTCGTTGGCGCCGAGGAGGTCCTTGACCTCGTCGATCACGAGCAGGCCGCGCACGCCGCGGTCGTCGCCGGCCGGGTGGGTCCGGATCCAGCCGAAGAGCGCCATCGCCAGCTGGTTGACCAGCTGCGACCGGGCACCACCGTCGGCGAGCCCCTCGAGCGCCACCACCGAGACCCGGGTGCGCGCCGGGTCCCCGTCGGCGCCGAGGAGCGTGCCGACGTCGGTGGGACTGCCGACCGCCCGGAGCAGACGGTTGTTCAACATCTCGCCGCCGAGCTGGTCGGCCATCTCCGCGGCGAGGCGGTCCGCACCGTCGATCCGCTCGCCGGCGGCGAGCGGCGCATCGGCCACCGTCGGGGGGAGGTCGCCGAGCAGGCCGACGAGGTCGCCGAGCCATCCCCCGCCGCGTCGCCCGAACTCGCCGAGCGCGGCGCCCAGCACCTTCCGCTTCAGCTGGTCCTTGTTGCCGGCACCCGGGGCGACGACCTCCGCGAGCGCGTCGGTGGCGAGCCCGACGGCGACCGCCAGCTCGTCCGGGTCCGGCGCCACGGCGGCCAGGTCGGGGATCGGGTCGAGCACCAGCGGGTTGCCCCCGGCGAGGCCCGGCGTCCACAGGACGACATCGGTCGTGTCGTGGTAGCGCAGCGCCCGGTCGGCGTCGCCGTCGGACCAGCCGTCCGGCGCCGCGGGCCACCGGTCGCCGAGCCGGGCCATGGCACCGCTCGCGTCGACCACGATCGACGGCACGCCGACCAGCGCCGCCTCCTCGACCAGACGGCGCAGCAGCAGCGTGTGGCCCGAGCCGGCGCCGCCGAGCACGAGCCCGTGCCGACGCAGGTCCGCGACGGGTACCGCCACGCGATCGTGCAGGCCCCCGCCCACGACCCGCCGGCCGAGCGGGATCATGCGCGACGCCTCGTCGTCGCCCGGGCCGGTCGCCGCCGGGGCGGCCTCCGGTGACCCCGGGGGCCGCGTCGTGGACGTCGGCGACATCGCCCGGGACGTGTCGAGGTCGTGGCCGTTCGCGCCCGCGCCCGGGCGCGTGCCCCGACCGGGGGCGCCGGGAACCGAACGGAACGCGGGCACCGGGGTACCCGCGGTCACCGGCGGCGCGCCGAGCCCCGACGAGGCCGTGAACAGCCACGACACCGCCGAGGCGAAGCACGGCAGTGTCGACACCGGACGCCGGGCCGCCAGCCAGCGCACCAGCGCCGGCTCGGGATGGTCCTGGGCGAGCAGGTAGAGCGCACCGAGCGTGCGGATCTCGTCCTCGGTCGGCTGGCTCAGCTCGCCCCCGGCCCGGCGGAAGGCGTCGAAGAGCGCCTTCGACTTGGGGCCTGCCGGCAGCGGCGTCGTGCGCACCACGACGAGGCGCCGGAACGTGAGGTCGCGGTCGATGCCCGACGCGGTCATCGCGGCCTGCAACCGGCTCTGGAACGACCGGTGATGGGTGTTCTGGATGGCCCGGAAGCTCAGGTGGGTCTCGCGGTCGCCCGCGTCGTGGTGGACGAGACGGAGCCGGCAGTGGAGCGGCTCGACGCCCCGGGCGCCGGCGAAGTCGGTGTCGACGAACCCGTCGACGTCGGCGTCGGTCGGGTTCTCGACCAGGATCGCCTCCGCGGCGAGGCGCAGCAGCATGCTGAGCCGGTCCTCCTCGGCCCCCAGCCACCGCCTGGGGTCGGCCTCCTCGCGGGCCGACGAGAACGCGTGGTCGAGGGCGGTGCGGTCGTCGTGGCCGTTCGTCGGCCCGGCCGTCGACCCGAAGCCGTCGAGGACCCGGACGACCCCCTCGGACACGCACGCGTCGCGGTGCTCGGCGGCGCGGCGCAGGATCTCACGGGGTGACCGCTCGGCCGCCTCGCGGAGGAAGTCGTCGCTGAACGGCCACGTCGCGTACGGCGGCTCGAAGCCCGCCTCGCCGTAGGAGCGGGCGAGTCGGGCGGCGAGCAGGTCGGGCGCCGAGCGGGTGGCCATGCCGAGCACGTGGGGGCTGTGGAACCGGGCACGGGCGGAGGCCACGACCTCGTTGGCCAGCACGTCCCACGTCTGCTCCAGGCACGACAGCACGGTCAGGGTCCTGGTCGTGCGGTCGCGCAGCCCGAGCAGGCCGCCGCCGAGTCCCTGGATGATCGACCGCGCCGCCTGCTGCTCGGCGCTCGGCACGCTGTCGCCGGTCCTGGGGTCGGACGCCAGGTGGTGCTGGGCGACGATCGAGTCGATCTGGTCGAGCGCCAGCATCGTCGGGCCCCGCAGCGCCATCAGGTACGACAGGCCCTCGACCGCGGCGGCCGGGTCGGCTGCGCCGGTCGACAGGCCACAGGCCGCGCGCTCCTCGCCGAGGTCGACCCCGTCGAACCAGTTGTGGGCCATCGCCGCCAGCTCGAAGTCGTCCGCGTCGAGCAGCGCGAACGCCCGGATGGTGTCGCGGTGGCGCATGATCGTCGCCCGGTCCGTCGCCGCGAGCCCGCTGAGCACCTGCCCGGTCATCGACCGGTGGGTCTCGACGTCGGCCGCGGCGAGGGCGGCGCGGTCGAACGCGACGCCGGAGGTCGCGAGCACGATGTCGAGCACGGCCCGCAGCTGGGGCTCGCCGACGGGCTGGTGGAGCGAGCTGACGTAGCCCTGGAGCACCGTCGGCCAGAACTCGCGCACGTCGGTCAGGTCGGCGAGCACGAAGCCGAGGCCCTTGGTGAGCACCTCCCGGCGGAGCGCGGCGATGAGGTGGGTCTTGCCGGCGCCCGCCGCACCGAGCACGACGATGCCGAGCGGCGAGCCCTCCCCGGGCGACGCGCTGAGTGCGTCCATGGTGTCGAGCACCCGGCTGCGGGCGCGGGCGTGGATGGCCGCGACGTCGAGCGCACCGTCGTCGCTCCACACGCTGCGCAGGTGCATCGTCCAGTCGAGGTCGGCCCGGGCCAGCGCAGCGAGCGCCTGCGGGTCGGTGACGGGGTCCATGTCGTTCAGCTCCGCAGGTACACGAGGTGGCGGCGTTGGTCACCGATCACGACGGCCGCGGCGTCGTCCTCGGGGGTGATGCTCAAGGGGTCGTCGAGCGGCACGAGGGCGACCTCGTCGTCGAGCTGGAGGCGGCGCAGCGCGGCGTCGAGCTCCTCACGGGGGAGCCGGTCGAGGTGGCGCCGCAGGTCGGCGAGGCGGACGCGGGTGTCGCGGCTGCCGCCGCTCGCGGTCAGGTAGGCGCCCCGGATCAGCTTGTCGATCGGCGGGGACGCATCGGGACCCGGTGCGGCGCCGCCCGGTGCGGCGGCGGGGACCGGCTCGTCGTCGGGCGGCGGTGGCCGCATCACGTCGACGAGGAGCTCGTCGGAGCGCTCCAGGTAGGCGCCCAGGCGGCGCAGCAGTGCCTCGAGGACCGGCGCCGCCTGCTTCGACGACCACAGCTCGACGTCGCAGTGCTCGGCCGCCCACGCCCAGGTCGCGTCGGTGGCGACGGCGTAGTGGACGCGGCCGCGCCGCTCGGTCCGCAGCAGGCCGCGTGCGACCAGGTCGTTGCGCAGGGTCGTCGTCGATCGCCTGCCGTTCGGGCCCTTCCGGGGAGGGAGCCCGAGCTCGGAGAAGGGCAGCTCGTCGTCCTCGATCACGAGCCGCCACAGCAGGAGGGCGGCTGCGGGATCGAGCGCGTCGCTCATCGCGACGCCGACCCGGCGGCACCGGTCGGGTCGCGGGGCGCGCCGCGCCGGTAGCGCACGACGTCGCGGATCTTGTCGACGGCGCGTTCGAGGTCGTCCAGAACGTCGTCGTGGGAGAGTCGGAGCACGGCGTACCCGCTGATCAGCAGCTCGTAGTCACGGTTGCGGTCATGATGGAACGACGCCCGGTCCCGGTGGGTGGACCAGCCGTCGATCTCGACCACCACTCTCCCATCCCGCCACAGCAGATCGACGCGATGGTCGTTCCCGCGCTCGGTGCGGACCGTGGCGTTCGGCTCGAAGAGCTTGGCCAGCTCGTCGTCGCGCCCGAGGCGGTCGACGACCGCGTGCTCGCTGTCGCTGAACGGGTGGGGCGCGCCCTGCAGCGGCCACACGGCGACCGAGGCCCGGGGGTCCGAGGTGGCGGCGGGCACGTCGGGATGGCGCTCGAGGACGACGGCCCGGTCGACGATGGGCTCGAGCTCGATGTGGTCGACGAGATCGGCCGGGAGGGCGAGCACGACGCGTCCGCCGCTGTGGGTCGCCAGCCACTGGGCGGCCCGCACCATGCCGAACAGGCGGGTCGGGCCGGGCGAGCGGTCGCCGCAACCGAGGACGAAGCCGAGCGGCTCGTCGGCGAGGACGCCGGCGAGGCGGGCGACCTGGCTCGCGGCCGGGACCCGTCGGAGCCGGGGTGCCCGGCCGAGCCGGCACGCCCGTGTGGCCGCCCGGAGCCACGCGTCGGCGGGCCCGGAGTCGCCGGCCCAGTCGGGGAACGCATCGAGCGCGAGGCGCGCGAGTCGGTCGACCGTGGCGTCGATCACGGCCTCGACGCCGGGTGGCGTCGCCCAGGCCTGGGCGACCACGCGGAGGCGCGTGTCGCCGGATGCTCCGGCCGTGCCCGTGCCGCCGTCGAGGAGGCTGGCCGCGTGCCACGCGTCGCTCTCGGTGAGCGCGGCCCGGACCTGCCCCGGCTCGACCGTTCCCAGCAGGTCGACCAGCGGTGCTCCGCCCAACGTGTCCACGTGAGGTGAGGGTAACGCCGACCCGGCCGGTCGCCTCGGGCCGTCACGCGCGGTGTCGGCCGGGCCCGATCGGTGCGCCGGGGCAGCGATGGTCCGGCGGTGTGCGGCGGCCGGGACGAGGCGCAGGGCGGAGCGCGCCCGTCCCGACCGCCGGGCTCACCGGAGGCGCCTCACTCGCACAGGTGGTCGCCGTCCGGGTAGTGCAGTTCGGCCCCTTCGGTGTCCGTCAGGACGAGCTCGACCGCGTGGCAGTCGACCTCGGCGTCGCTGACGGTCGCGTTGTCGGGCATCGTCACCTGCAGCACGGTGCCCTCGACGTCGACCGAGGCGATGTCGATGCCGGTGAGCGAGGCCGCCCGCTGGGAGAGCGGGAGCGACTCGTCGATCTCGAAGCCGGCCGTGGTGGAGGGGTTCGCCGTTGCCGCGGTCGTCGCCGCGTCGTCGCCGTCGCCATCGCCACCGCAGCCGCTGACCAGCAGTCCGCCGGCGATGGCAACGGTGACGAGCGCTCGGGAGGAAGGTCTGTGCGCCATGGCTACCATCGTCCGCCTCCGGGCTCGCGCCGACGATGAGTAGGTCCTACTCACCTCGGGGCGACCGGCACCCACGGCCGCGGCGGCGGCCGTTCACCCTCCGGGGGCCGTGCACCCACCTCCCGGGGACCAGGCGACGAGGCGGATCGCGCACCATGACAGCCACCACTGCCGACCGGGCCGACCGTGGCACGACGTTGGCCGGACGGTCCCGGGAGCTGACCGAGGCGCTCGCCGCCGTCGGCCTGCGCGCGACGGGCAACCGCACCTCCGGCGGCGTCGTGGTCCGCGGCCCGGCGGGTGCGGGCCGCAGTGCGCTGGCCGCCGAGGTCGGACGGCTCGCCCGGGCCTCGGGCCGCCCGGTGGTCGAGCTCGTGGCGTCGCCCGCGGCGGCCAGGGTGCCGTTCGGGGCGACGTCCGTGCTCCTCGACGCGGACACGACGCTCCACGACCCGTCCTCCGTGCTCGTCGCGGTGCGCCACGCCCTCGACCGCTGTGCGTCGCGTGACGACCTGCTGATCGTCGACGACGCCCACCACCTCGACGCCGGCTCCGTCGTGGCGCTGGAGCACGCGGCGCGCCACGGCGTGTCCCTGCTCCTCACGGTGCGCGACCCGGCACCGCTGGCCCCCGACCTGTCGTCGTTCGTCGACATCGGCGCGATGCACGTCGTCGAGCTCGGGCCCCTCGACCACCGCGGGGTGGCCGACCTCGTCGAGTCGGCGCTGCTGGCCCGGCCCGACGACGAGTCGGTCCACCGGCTCCTGCGGGCCGGCGACGGCATCCCCCTCTACGTCGTCGAGCTGCTCACGGCCGCGATCGAGGACGGCCGCGCCGAGGTCGTCGACGGCACCGCCACCGTCCGGGGCCCGTTCCGGGCGACGGCGCGCCTGGCCAGGGCCGTGGAGCGGTGGACGGCGTCGTTGACCCGCCACGCCCGCCACTCGCTCGAGATCCTCGCCGCGTCGTCGCGCCTGCCGCTGACGGCGGCCGAGGCGGTGTGCGGGGGCGACGCCCTCGCCGAGCTCGAGCTCGCCGGCCTCGCGGTGCTCGACGCCGGCGCGGATCCGGCCGAGGTGCGGCTGGCCCATCCGCTCGTCGGCGAGGCGGTCGCCGGCGCGACGCCGGCGCTGCGCTGGCACCTGGCGCTGACCCGGGCCGCCGAGGCGATCGACCGGGTCCACGACCCCGACGACCCCGAGCTGAACCTGCGGACCGTGCTCCTGCGGATCGAGGCCGGCCTGGCGGTGCCACCGGAGCGCGTGCTGGCCGCGGCGCGGCGGGCGCACGAGGTCGGTGACGAACCGTTGGCCGAGGACCTGCTGCGCGCCGCGCTCGAGTCGGGCGAGTGCTTCGAGCTGCGGCTCCTTCTCGGGCAGGTCGTGGCCGGCCAGCGCCGTCTCGCGGACGCGGCCGACGAGCTGCGCGCGGCCACGGGGCTCGCCGCGTCGGACGAGGCGCTCGCCCGGGCCGCGGCCGCCCACGCCCACCTGGTCGGTTCCCGCATGGTCCGCCCCGACGAGGCCGTCGAGGTGCTCGAGGGAGCGGTGCGGCGGATGGAGTCGGGCCGGTGGCGCTCGTTCCTGTCGACCCACGCCGACTACTTCCGCCTCGCCGCCGGCCGGCCCCCGAGCGGGGGTGCACCCTCCGAGACCGACCCCGACGCGCCCGCCCCTCTCGTCTTCCAGCGCGACCTGGTCGACGCCGCGGTGGCGGCGTGCGCCGGACGGGTCGCGGACGCGGCCACCGAGCTCGACCGGCTGGCGCCGCTGTCGGCCCGGGTGGCGGTCCCTCCGCTGATCGAACGGCTCGTCGAGGTGCTCCACACGTCCACCACCATGCTCGACGGTGATGCGGACGGGGCCGGGCAGGCGATCGACGAGGCGCTCACCCGCTACACCGGCCGCGACGAGCGACGGGGCACGTGGCTCGCGCTGCGGGCGTCCCAGCAGCTCATGGCCGGCGACGCCCTCGCCGCGAAGACCTCGGCTGCGGAGGCCGAGCTGCTCCTCGGCAGCGGCGACGCGCTGGGGCTCGCCCCGACCGCCGCCGGGCTCCGCGCCGTCGCCCTCGCCCACCTGGCCCGCGGACCGGAGGCGATGGCCCTCGTCGACCAGGCCGGTCCGGGAGCCCACGACCTGCAGTTCCAGGCGCTGGCGGCGCGGGCTCGGGCCTGGGCCACCGACGGCCCGGCGCGCGACGAGGCCGTCCTCGCGCTCGTCGACCTGGCCATCGACCTCGTCGGGCGCGGCCACGCCATGGCAGCGGCGTTCGCGGCCCACGATGCCGTCCGCCTCGGTGACACCGACCGGGCCGTCGACCTCCTCGTCGGGCTGGCCGACGACGCACCGGGCCGGATGCTCTCGCTGCTGGCCCGCCACGCCACCGCGACCGCCGAGCAGGACCCGCGAGCGCTGGCCGACGTCGCGGAGGAGCTCGCCGGCGTGGGCCTGCGGGTCTCCGGCGCCGAGGTCGCGCACCGCGCCTCGGTCGCGTTCCGCCGCCAACGCCGCCCGAGCGACGCCGACCGGACGGCTCGCCGCGCCGCGCAGCTGCTCGCCGGGTGCACGGCGCTCGTCACCGCGCTCGGCGGCACCGATGCGCCCCGCACCCTCACCGGCCGTGAACGGGAGGTCGTCGACCTCGCCGCCCGGCGGATGCGCAGCCGCGAGATCGCCGAGCGGCTCGGCGTGTCGGTCCGCACGGTCGACAACCACCTCGGCTCCGCCTACCGCAAGCTCGGCGTGAGCGGACGCGACGCCCTCGTCGACCTGCTCGGCGGCTGACCCTCCCCCGGCAGCCGCCCCGGCCACACCCACCACTGCCCGAACTGGCGTGGAAGAACGACGGCGCGCAGAGCAGAAAACCACGCCAGTCGTTGTGGCCCTGGCGGGGGCGTCGTGTCGACGTGAAAATGGGTTCGGGTTGCCCGTGACGCTGACTCGAACCTGGCTGGAAGGCCGTACGCCAGTCTG
>JAXHUH010000297.1:0-11158 GCA_034211175.1 Actinomycetota bacterium | reverse complement strand
CGCGACGGCCCACGGACCGCTCACACGAGGGAGGGGAGGGCTCGACTGGGACGCCACCTGCTCCCCGTCGGCCGAACATGGCCAGACCGAAGCCCTTCGGCCCCGGGATCGGCAGGTTTATCGCCGATCGTGGTCATGGCCGGGTCCTCGGCGGCGTCGCGGTCGGTGTCGTTCTTCTCGATGAGGTCGTTGTCGTCCACCCGCTCACCCACGTGGCGTGTCCTCGGCGCGAGACGCGCCGCGCCTGAGGTGTTCCTCGCGCGTCGGGCGTCCAGGCGTCGCTGCTGGTCGGGCGGTCGGGCGTGCCTGGCGCATCCCGAGCGGCCGAACCATCGCGAACGTTCTGATGGAACCACAATTCGGTGCGCACAGAAGAAACCGACCGCGCGGTTCATCGGCTACGCGCGGCGTGCGTGAGATGAATCGGCGTGCTTCGATTCGAGGATGGGAACGCCCGACGGCCGGGACGGTGAGGGTTCCGACCGCGGGTCCGAGGTCCGGGTCCTGATCGGTGGCGCGCCACGCCGGTCGGTCGCCTGGCAGATCGTGCCGGTGGCCGTCGTGGTCTTCGCCGTGAGCCTCGTGAGCGTGGCCGTCGCCCGGCGGGTCGACTCGGGGCCGGTGGTGTTCGTGGCGCTCTGCGTGGCCGTGTTCGGCGCGATCGGGCTGTGGCAGGCGGGTGGGTGGGTGTACCAGCGGTGGGGCTGGCGACACGGGGCGGCCCGTCCCGCGCTGCGGCTCACCCCGGCCGGGATCGCCTTCCGTCCCGCGGCGGCCGACGACTTCGTCCTCGTCGCCGGGTGGGGCCTGCTGCTCACCGAGATCCGGCTCGACACCCACGACGTGCAGTGCTGGTGCGCCTACTCGCTCACTATCGAGGGGCTCGGTGAGCTGCCGAGCTTCCTGCCCGTCGACGAGCGGGTCGGCCCGTCCCGGGCCGGCGCGCTGGCCCGGCGGAGGGCCGAGACGGCGACGGTCGAGGAGCCGGCGGTCCACGTCGAGCTGCTGACCAACCTCCTGGCCCACGGGACGCCCATCGTGCTCCCGCTCGACGGTGTCGACCCCGACGAGCTCGACGCCGCGGACGAGGACGTGCGGCGCTGGACGTTCGGGCGCTGTGGGCTGGTGCCCCGCGCCGGCGCGGACTGAGCGGCGCCCGGCGGCTCAGCCGTGGGCGGCGACGAGCCGCTCGCCGAGCTTGGCGAGCTGGTCGGGGGTGCCGGACGGCACGATCATGCGGGTGACGCCGGCCTCCGCGAGGCGCTCGATGTCGGCGGGGTCGCGGGGCATGCCGACGGTCAGCTCGATGGCGTCGGGATCGCGGTCGTGGGCCTTGGCGGTGTCGCGCACGATGCCGAACAGGCGGGTCAGCTCGTCCACGTCGCCCTTGCCCGGGAAGAACCCGTCGCCGAGGCGTCCGGCCCGGCGGGCCGCGGCGTCGGAGTGGCCGCCGACGACGATCGGCACGGTGCCGTTGGCCGGCAGCGGGCGGCTGTAGACGTCGGAGAACGAGACGAACTCACCGTCGTGGGTGGCGGTGCCGCTCTCATCGGGGCTCCACAGGGTCTTGAGCGCCCTGATGTGGTCGTCGGTCCGGGCGCCGCGGCGGGCGAACGGCACGCCGAGCGCGTCGAACTCCTCCTCGAGCCAGCCGACGCCGATGCCGAGCTCGACCCGGCCGCCGCTCATCGAGTCGAGCGTGGCGACCTCCTTGGCCAGCAGCAGCGGGTTGCGCTGGGGGAGGATGAGCACGCCGGTGCACAGCTTGACCGTGGTCGTCTTGGCGGCCACCCACGAAAGCCACACGAGCGGGTCCGGGATCGGGAAGTCCTCGCGGCCGCCCGGCATCTTGCCCGTCGGGCTGTACGGGTAGGCCGACTGGTAGTCCTTCGGCACGACGACGTGCTCGACGGTCCAGATCGACTCGAACCCGACCGACTCCGCGACCTCGGCGACGGTGGTTGCGCCCTCGCCCGTCGTGTACGGCCCGACGTTGGCGAACATGATCCCGAACTTCATGGGTTCCCCCCGTGCATGTCGTCGACCCGAGCGGCCGGTCGCCGGCCGACGCTAACCGCCGCCGCCTCCCCCGATCGAACCCGCTCGCCGCCCCTTCGCCCGCCGTGGAGGAGAGGTGTGTGGCCGTGGCCGGGGTCGCCGCTCCGGGTTCGGGGGTTGCGCCGCTAGCGTGTCGGCCGTTCATGCACGCCGTTCGCCCCGCCGCCGTCCGCCCCGCCACCAGCCCGTGCGCCGTGGCTGACGGTGCATCGTGCCCGGTAGTCGTCGACCGGCGTGACGGGCGTCGTCGGAGCGGGGTGTGAGCTACTTCCTGGGCATCGATCTCGGCACCACGTACACGGCCGCGGCCGTCGTCCGGGGCGGGGTCGCGGAGATGGCCGAGCTCGGCACCCGGTCGGTCGTCGCGCCCTCGGTGGTGCTGGCCCGGCCCGACGGCACCCGCCTCGTCGGTGAGGCCGCCGAGCGGCGCTCCACCCAGGAACCGATGCACGTCGCCCGCGAGTTCAAGCGCCGCCTCGGCGACAGCGCCCCCGTCCTGCTCGGCGGCGTGCCGTACTCGGCCGAGCAGCTCACCTCGATCCTCCTCGCCTGGGTGATCGAGCAGGTGGCCCGCGTCGAGGGCGGCCCGCCGGCCCGCATCGCGCTGACCCACCCGGCCAACTGGGGCCAGTTCAAGCTCGACGTGCTCGGCCAGGCCGCCCGCCTCGCCGGCCTCGGCGACGACGTCGTCACGCTCACCGAGCCGACCGCCGCCGCCATCGCCTACGCCGCCGCCGAGCGGATCCCCGACGACGCCCGCGTCGCCGTCTACGATCTCGGCGGTGGCACCTTCGACGCCACCGTGCTCCAGCGCACCGGCGACTCGTTCGTCGAGATCGGCCAGCCCGAGGGCATCGACCGCCTCGGCGGCATCGACGTCGACCAGGCCGTCCTCGCCCACGTCAGCGAGTCGGTCGGTGCCCCGCTCGACGAGCTCGACCCCGACGAACCGGCCGTCGCCGCCCAGCTCGCCCGCCTCCGGAGGGACTGCGTCGACGCCAAGGAGTCACTCTCGGCCGACGTCGACGTCACCATCCCCGTCCAGATCGGCGCGACGGCCGGCGAGGTGCGCCTCACCCGCGGCGAGCTCGAGACGATGGTCCGCCCGACGCTCGAGTACACGGTCGACGGCCTCCGCCGGGCGATCGCCAGCGCCGGCCTCACGCCCGAGGACATCCACGCCGTTCTCCTCGCCGGCGGCAGCTCCCGGATCCCGCTCATCGCCCAGCTCGTCGGCGGGGGGATCGGTCGCCCGATCGCCGTCGATCTCCACCCCAAGCACGCGGTCGCCCGCGGCGCCGCCCTCGCCGCGGCCCGCGCCGGTGCCGCGCCCTCGTCGGCGCCGGCTGCGGTTCCGCCGACCGCCCCGCCCGTCGCTCCGTCGCCGCCTGCGGCGCCACCCCGGGCTCCGTCCTCGGTCGATCCCGGCCCGGCGTGGCTCGACAGCGACGAGACGTTCACCCACCACGCACCACCAGCTGCGCCCGAGTACGGGGCCCCGGAACCGGCGTTTGCCCCGCCCGCGTCGACGCCGCCGCCCCAGCCGGTGGCCGACGCCCCGACCGAGGTGTGGCCCCACCAGCCGGCCCCGGCCGATCCTGTCGCTGCGGCGGGGCCCGCCCCGACGCCGGCGGCCCCTTCCCGCCCGGCGGACGAGGGCCCAGCGTACACCGTGCCGCTGGACGAGCACCGGAGCGAGGGCGAGGTCGACCGCCGCCGCAGCTCGACCGTGCTCACCGCCGTGGTCGCCGCCGTCGCCGTGGTGATCATCGGCGCCGTCGCCGTCGTACGCCTGATGGACGACAACACCCCCGGGGGCGCCGCAGACGGCAGCACCACGACGACCGCGCCGGCGGAGGCTGTCGAGGGCGAGGAGCTGACGGTCGACCAGTACCTCGCGTCGGACGAGCTCCGCCTCGTCGTGGACGACTTCGCCAGCGACGAGAACCAGTGGCAGAACGACGTAGCCGCCGATCCCGAGAACGCCAGGACGTACTGCGGGACGCTTCTCACGCTCGTCCAGGAGGACTACGGCGACCTCGACGCCGACGGCGTGCCGTCCGACCTGACCGCCGCAGCCGACGCCGCGCCGGACCCGCTCCTGCGCGGGCTGATGCTCGATTGGTTCCGAGCCCGCGCCCGCTCATGGCAGGAGTGTGCCGACGGCGCCGCCCGGGAGGTGGTCCAGGCCTCCGAGGCCGAGGCCGTCGCCGCCAAGCAGGAGTTCAACGGCCGACTGTCGGACCTGCAGACCGGCTCGCCCTGACCGCTGCGTTCGTCGCCGTACTGCAACGCGGAACCGGGGGCGTGATCGGGGACAACCCCGGTAGCGTTCGACCCGAACACCCGTAGCGTGCCGAGGCGAACGGGGTCAGTGGCGGCCCCGGCGGTGGACGCCGGTTCGAAGGGCGAGGCTCATGGCGGGAGTGGTGGACGCGGTGACCGGTTCGCGTTGGCGGGCGGTCGGGGTCGGCATCGTGCTGGGGTTGGCCCTGCTCGGTGCGGCGGTCCCGCTCACCGCCTTCGGCGGAGGCGACCCCGCCGGCGAGATCTTCCTCGCCCCCGCCAACGAGGTCGGGCCCAACCCGTTCACCGATGCGCTGTCGTGACCCCGGTCAGCATCGCCGCCGTCCTGCCCCAGGGGATGGACGAGCTCGACGAGGGCGTCTCCGCCCTGGTCGGCGCCGAGGCCGGCCTCTACGGCGGGACCAAGGACAACGCCCGCTGCGACGCCGACCTGCTCATCGACTTCCTCACCAACGACCGCAACTCCTACAAGGCGTCCGCGTGGGCCGCGGCCCACGACATCGACGTCGACGAGATCGACGACTACATCGACGGCCTGACCCCGATGGTGCTGCGCCAGGACCTGCGGGTCACCAACCACGGGTTCCGTGCCGGGGAGGCCACGCCGTTCCAGGCCGTGCTCCAGGCCGGCACCGCCGTCCTCGTCGACGACCGCGGCATCCCCCGGGTCCGGTGCGCGTGCGGCAACCCGTTGCTCGAGCCCGAGGCGGTGGCGAGCGAGGTCGTCTACGAGGGCCAGCCGTGGGCCCACTTCGACGAGCAGGCGCTGTTCCGGATGACCGAGGGCGAGGTCGAGGAGCGGTTCCTCCTCGTCGACCTCCCGACCGGTGACCTGTTCGAGCGGCCGATCGGCGGCGACGGCTCGACCGACCGGTTCCTCGGCGAGCCCGACCCGACCGATGAGGACGAGGTCGGCGACATCCTCGTCCCCGACGTCGCCGGTCTGACCGAGGACGACGCCGTCGACGAGCTCGAGGCCCGCGGCCTGGTGGTCACGATCGTCGGCAAGGCCGACGACGAGGTCGAGCCGGGTCGGGTCGTCATCACCGACCCGCCGGCCGGTTCCGAGATCGGCGACGGCGACGAGGTGCTGGTCATCGTCTCGACCGGCCCCGAGGAGCCGCCGACGCCCACGACGGTGGATGCGACCACGACCACGACGGTCGCGGTCGAGGAGACGTCGACGACATCGACGGCCCCGCCGTCCACGATCATCGTTCGGCCGCCGACCACACGGCGCCCGACGACCCAGCCCCCGCCGCCCCCCGCCCCGCCGACCACCCGGGCACCGACGACGACCACAACGGCTGCGCCGACCACGACCGTGGCCCCCACCACGACGACCACCCAGATGGTTCCCGTGCCGGACGTGTCGGGCTTGCTGCCGTCGGAGGCCCAGGAGGTCTTCGGGCTGTACGGCCTGGTACTCGGCCAGAAGGTCGGCGGCGAATCGACCGGCACCCAGAACCTCATCGGGCACATCGCTCAGACGTCCCCGGCCATCGGAACGCCGGCTCAGGTGGGCTCCGTCGTCAACCTGATCATCTACGACGAGGTCCTGATCTTCTGACGCCTCCGGGCCGATAGCAGGCGGCTGCGCTCCGGCATCAAGGTCGTTCGACCCTCCGCTTCGCTCCGGGGCGCTCCACCTTGACCCCGGGCTTCGCCGCCCGCTGGTGGGATGGCGCTCCCCTCCCTCCGGTCGGGGCGGCCTTCTACTGGATGAGGTGGTACGCCCGGTTCCGCCACGGCTGTTGCAGGCGGTGTTGGGCTGGGTGCCTGTCGAGCGAAACCGGGCGCTTCGTGCGCCACGTTGGTGCGACAACGGGAGTTGGCGGCGCGGACCTGATGAGGATTCCGCGCCACGTTGGTGCGACAACCGGAGGTCGGCGTCGGCGGGCTGGGTGAGAGGCTCGCGCCACCTTGGTGCGACAACCGGGGTCGGTGTCGCCGGTCGGTGAGGGTTTCGCGCGCCACGTCGAAGCGACAATGCTTGGGGTGGCTTCACCGTGTTGCCGAATTGCGGTAGTGGTGTGGCCGTCGGGCCGCTTGCGGTGTTCGCGTTGCTGGTCGTGCACGGAGTGTGAGACTCTCGAATTCGCGGGATTCGCCTCGAACTGATCACGTCCGTTTGCTATGGTAGTACTCGTGCGGGCGGCGGAGTTGCTCGAGGCGGTGGCTGATCTGTCGGTGGGCTGTGATCTCGACGAGATTCATCGTGTGGTGTGTGCAATCGATCAGTTGAAGGCGAAGGTCTCGCCTGCGCTCGTCGCGGCTGACAAGGCGAAGTTGTTCGAGGTCGAGTCGGCGACGTCGATGACGGCGTGGTTGAAGACCGAGGGGCTCCACCCTGGTGAGGCAGCCGGGATGATGTCGACGGCCCGCAAGCTGGCCCGGCTGCCGGTGTTGGCCGCGTCGTTCGAAGCGGGGCGGGTGCGATCCGGGCACGTCCGAGCGGTCGTCGAGAACACGCCCGGGAAGCTGGTCGACGAGTTCGCCGACCAGTCCGACGACCTTGTCCCGTTGCTCGAGGACCTGACCGTCGAAGAAGCGTCCGAAGCGATGCAGGCATGGAAGCAGGCGACGAAAGACCGCATTGGTGAACGTGAGCTCGGGCTCGACAAGCGGTCACTGCACATCTCGAAGATGCTCGACGGGCGACACCGCATCGACGGCGAGCTCGACGCCGACGCCTCCGCCGTTCTCAACAAAGCAATCAAGCGCGCGATGCAACCCGACGGCGAACACGAACCGGCGCGCTCGCCGGCGCATCGCCGAGCTGATGCTCTCGTCAGTGTTGCGTGGTTCTACCTCACGCACTGCGAGCAAGAGACCTCGACCAAGCGGAACCGGCCTCATCTCAACATCACCGTCAACGCCGAGACCGGTGACGCAACCAGTCCCGATGCGTCGGTGCTGCCCCGTTCGGCAGTCGAGCGGTGGCTGTGTGACTCGATCGCCCACCGGCTCGTCCGAGACGACGAAGGCGTCATCCTCCACCACGGACGAGGCCAGCGGACCGCCACCGACGCACAGTGGGCGACCCTCATCGCCCGCGACGGCGGCTGCCGCGCGCACGGCTGTGATCGCGGGCCGGCGTGGTGCGAGGCCCACCATGTCGTCGAGTCGGACGACGCCGGGCCGACCGACCTCGACAACCTCGCCCTCATCTGCGAGCGGCACCACCACCTCCTCCACGACCTCGGCTGGCACCTCGAGCTCCTCCCCGACGCCACGCTCGAGATCACGCTCCCGTCGGGGCGAGTGCTGACGACTCGACCGCGAGGCGTCGACCCACCACGCCTCTGGTGACCGCAGCGGAACCGAGCCGCCGGCCAGGCGACCCCGACCGGGTCGCCGCACCGGCGCGGGCCTACCGGGCCGGCTGCGACAGGTCGACCGTCTTGGGCGGGAGGGGGCCAGACCAGGGCTGGGCCACCACCCCACCGAAGTGGGCCTCGGTGACCAGCACCGGTCGACCACGGACCAAGCACAACACGCCGATGGCGGTGCTGTCCTTCTGCTCGGGCTGATCGTGGCGCCACCACGTGTACCGGTTGGCGTATTCGCGGGCGGAGACGAGGCTCTCAATAGGGGCTAACCCCCAGGTGCCGGCTGACCTCGTTGCGTAGCGTGCCACGTGCCGAGCTGGGTCCCAGGGGCTCGGCGGACGTTGCGAGCGATGCGAAGGGGAGCGGGCGATGCCAGGAGTGGTCGAGTCGATCACGAGGTCACGGATGCGGGCGGTGGGCGCCGGCATCGTGCTCGGGCTCGTCCTCCTCGCCGTGGCGCTCCCGCTCACGGCAGCCGCGTTCGGCGGCGGCAGCTCCGGCGGCGAGGTCTTCCTCGAGCCGGCCGACAGCATCGGCGCCGACCCGTTCACCGACGCCCTCTTCACCACCCCGACCAGCATCGCTGCCGTCCTCCCCGCCGGCACCGACGCCGGATCCGGCGACATCGAGGCCGTCTCCGGCGACGCCGCCGGCCTCTACGGCGGCACCACCGACAACGCCAGCTGCGACGCCGAGCTCCTCACCGCCTTCCTCACCGACCCGGCCAACGCCGCCAAGGCCGCCGCCTGGGCCGGCGTCCACGGCATCGACGTCGACGACATCGCCGACTACATCGACGACCTCACCCCGATGGTCCTCCGCCAGGACACCCGGGTCACCAACCACGGCTTCCGCGACGGCGCCGCCCGCCCGCTCCAGTCCGTCCTCCAGGCCGGCACCGCCGTCCTCGTCGACGACCGCGGCGTCCCCCGCGTCCGCTGCGCCTGCGGCAACCCGCTGCTCGAGCCCGAGCCCGTCTCCGGCTCGGTCGACTACCAGGGCGACGGCTGGCCCGACTTCTCCGCCGACGCCGTCTTCCGCATCACCTCCGGCGAGACCGTCGAGCGGTTCATCCTCGTCGACCTCGAGACCGGCGAGCTGTTCGAGCGGCCCGTCGGCGGCGACGGCACCACCGACCGGGTCCTCGGCGAGGAGCTGGACGAGGAGTCCTCCGCCCTCGTCGACCTCGGCGACGTCCCCGTCCCCCTCGTCATCGGCATCGACGTCGCCGAGGCCATCGACCTCCTCGAGGCCGAGTCGTTCGAGGTCACGGTGGTCGAACGCCCCGACGACGAGATCCCCGAGGGCGTCGTCATCCTGAGCGACCCCCGCGCCGGCTCCACGCTCGCCCCCGGCGCCGAGGTCCTCCTCCTCGTCTCCAGCGGCCCCGACGAGGGCCCCAACCCGGCCCAGACCACGACGTCGACCACGACCGACGGGCCCGGCGGCACGACCTCGACCACCGAGCGCCGCGGGACCAGCTCGACCACCGACCGCCCCGGCACGACGTCGACGACCACCCGGCCCGGGACCTCGTCGACCACCACGTCGAGCACCACCAGCTCGACCACGACCACCTCGACCACCGAGCCCGAGCAGACGCTCGCCGACTTCACCGGGACCGACGCCAACGCCGCTGAAGGGCAGCTGAAGCAGCTCGGCATCCGCACCACCCGTCGAGGGGTCGTCGACAAGGCATCACTCTGGACCGTCGTCGGCCAGGACCCCCCGGCCGGCACCCCGCTCTCACAGGTCCGGTCGGTCACGCTCGGCGTCTCCGGCTACCAGCTGCCCCACTACGGCGCGCTGGAGCGGCGGGTCCGTGAGGTCCGCGCCGACCTCGTCGACCACGGGCTCACGCCCGTCTTCGTCAACGCCAACGGCGGCCAGATCGCCGAGCCGTGCCTCGCGTCATACGTGTCCACGCAGAACCAGGTGCCCCAGCAGGGCACGGTCGTCGCCCGCGCCGGCACCTCGGTGCAGGTCGAGGTGCTCGATGACGGCGCGTGCAACGAGACGCCGGTTCGGACCATCCCGACGGTGATCACGATCCCGGACACGATCGTCACCATCCCCCGGGAGCGGCTTCCCATCGACGTGCGCCCGTCGGGCGACACCGACGACGTCTTGCGCTGAGCGTGCCGAGCCCTTCCCCGGCTCGGGTCCCCCGCCCGGGGGAGCGATGGGGGTCGCGACGGGGGTATCCCCCTGAGCAGGCCTGAACTCCGGTCGTACGGTCCCTGCACCAGCTGGTACGGGCCGCCGAGCCGTGCCGGCGCCGCCGCAGGTCGCTGGAGGGCGAAGCGATGTCGACCGTGTTCGAAGCAGTCACCCGATCCAGGCTCCGCGCCGTACTCGCGGGCGTGGCGCTCGGCGTGGTCGTCCTCGGCCTCAGCATCCCCCTCACCGCGTTCGCGCTGGGCGGCTCCTCGACCCCGGTCCGCCTCGTCGACGCCGACCACGTCGGCGCGCAGGCGTTCAGCAACGTCCTGTTCACCACCCCGCTCGACGTGGCCGCCGGGCTCGGCGACGCCCCCGTCGGCGGCACCGCCGGTGGCAACCTCGAAGCCGCCCACGGTGGCGCCCGGGGCTCCGGGCGCTGCAGCGCCGCCGTCCTCGCCGCCTTCTTCGAGCAGCGCGAGAACAGCCTCCGGGCCTCGGCGTGGGGTGAGGCCCTCGACCTCGACGCGGACGCCGTCGGCGCCCACCTCGCCATCCTCACCCCCGCCGTGCTCCTGCGTGACACCTGGGCCGTCGCCCACACCTTCGAGAGCGGGTCGGCCCGCCCCTACGACGCCGTGCTGCGCGCCGGGACCGACGTCCTCGTCGACCTCCGCGGCGTGCCCCGCGTCCGCTGCGCCGATGCCTCGCCGCTGCTGGCCACCCGGGCCGTCGACGACGCCGAGGTGATCGGCACCCCGTGGTCCGGCTTCGACCTCGCCGACGTCACCGCCATCACCAGCGGCGCCCCCGTCGAGCGGTTCGTCCTCGTCGACGTCGCCACCGGCGAGCGCTTCGAGCGGCCCGTCGGCGGCGACGGGACCACCGACGCCGACCACGTCCCGGTGCCCGACGGTGACGCCACCGGCACGAGCGATGACGAGGACGCCCTCGGCCGCCCGACGTCCACCGGGTCGAGCCCGACGGTCGTGCCCAGCTCGGTCGTCGTGCCCGACGTGGCCGGCCTCGACCGCGACGACGCACTCGAGGTCCTCGCCGACGCGTCCCTCGATGTCGAGGTCGTCGAGCGTCCCGACGTCAGCGCCACGACCGGGGCCGGCGTCGTGCTCGGTACCGAGCCGGGTGCCGGTGCCGAGCTGCCCGAGGGCACCCCCGTCCTCCTCGTCGTGTCGTCCGGGCCCGTCGGCGGGGGACCGACCTCCACGGTGCTGCCGCCGCCGACGGTCACCCCGCCGACCGCCCCGCCCACCAGCCGCCCGACGACCACGGTCGCACCCCCG
>JAXHUH010000296.1:0-6561 GCA_034211175.1 Actinomycetota bacterium | reverse complement strand
GTTGCCGGGACGGCCGTCCCGGCAACCGGACGCCGGCCCACCCGCGCGCCACGTTGGTGCGACAACGGGGATGTTGGGCGGGTTCGGGTCTTCGCTGGGCACCTCGTGTGCGCGCCACGTTGGTGCGACAACGGGGGCGTTGGTCGGGTTCGGGTCTTCGCCGGGACCCCGTGTGTGCGCCACGTTGGTGCGACAACGGGGCTGAGCCCCGTCGTTTGGTCGGTCACGCGATCTCCGGGCGAGGATCACCCGCCCGGAGGCAGCGCAGTCGCCGAGGCGGCTGCGAAGACGAGCTCCCGTCGCAGCGCCGCGCATGACCCGGCGTCCCGGTCGTCCCGGTCGCGGCCGGCGCGGACTCGGACGATCTCGCGGCCGGCGAGCGCCGATCGGTGGACTCGGGCAGGTCCCCGCGCCGCGCTGGGAGCAGGCCATCGGCGGCGATACCGGCGCCTGCGCCCGCTGCCGCCGCGGTCGGCCGCGGGTTCTGCGGGTGTTCGAACCGGCGCGACCGTTCGAGCGCGTCCGGGGCGACGGTGCCGTCGTCGCGCTCCTCGCACACCACGGCATCCTCGCCGAACGCGTGGTCCCGGCTTGCGACCGGAGCCTGGCCGTGCCGGTCGGCGGTCGCGGGTGCTCGTCACCCGCGTCGTGAGCGACCGCGACCCGAGGATCGACCGGCGACGGCTCGAAGCGCTCGGCGACCAGCTCGGCCGCATCCACGCCCTCGACCCCGGCGACGACGTCCACACCAGCCGCGCCGCCGGCTCCCTGCCGGTCGAGGACCTCGCCGTGGCCCGATCCCGGCTCGACGCCGTCGCCGATCGGCTCCCGCCCGGCTACGAACCCGTCCACGAGGCGCTCGTCGACGCGATCGCCCGCACGGACGACTGCCGAGACCTGCCGTGGGCGCTGGTCCATGCCGACTGCCATCTCGGCAACGTGCGCGAAGACAGCAAGGGGGGCCGGTCCTGATCGACGGGGACGGCGTCGGCCGGGGCCCGAGGCTCGCGTCACTCGGCGTCCTGCTGTGCACCACGGCAGTGGCCGCGCCCTTCGGACCGCCCGACAGCCTCGACCTCTCCCGACTCGACCCCGTGCTCACCGGGTACCGCCGACACGTCACCCTCGAATGCGACGAGCTCGACCGTCTCGCGGAAGCGGTCCGCGTCCGCCCCCTCGCGGCCGGCGCGCTGCAGTTCCACCTCGCCGTGACCCGTGGCGAGCCCGACCCACCCATCGGCTGGTGGCGCAACTACCCAGCGGCGGAGGCTGTTGCGGCGACGGCGCGAGCTCGTGCTCGGCCCTTCACGGTGACGCCAAGGGGCCGTGCCATCGGGCGGTGCGCGGCGGACTGGCGTGCCGCGGACCGGCGTCGGTGCGCGCGGCCACACCGAAGCCGGCCGTCCGGAGCGCAGCGGCATGCATGCCCATGTGCGTGGAGCCCTTCATGACGTGGTTCGTCGACAGCCGACGACCGGACGTCCGCCTTGCCGCCACTCCCTCCGGCTGCGCCGCGGGCGGCGGCCTCGGCGAGGCGCCGAACGACGAGCCCGGCGTACAGGTTCATCCCGGCCCACTCGGTGTGGTCGGCCTCCGCGTTGTTCGAACGGACGGCGGGCGCCGTGGTCGGGCACGGCGGCCAGGGGAGTGACCCGTTACCGGGCGTGCACGTCCGGCGGACCGGACCGCGGTCTCTGGTCCCGGGCACCGATCGTGGTCCCCGCCTTGGTCGGCCCGTTCCCGACGAGGCCGTGGCGGCGCACGCGCTCGTGGTCGACGGCCCCGGCCCCGGTCGCGGACGCCGGACCCGCGACCCACTGGGTGCCCGGGCGCATGGCTCGCGCCGGGGGAGGCGGCCCGGACCGCGCCTGCGAGGGCGTAGCCGAAGCGGTCGGCACCTGGAGGCAGGCGCCCCCGCCGAGGGCCGTTGCCTCGCCGACGACGTGCTGGCCGAGCGGGCCGCCGCGCCGCCCCGCCCGCCCGGCGACGACGGTGCCTCCGAGCGTGAGGCCGACGGCACGGTGGCCGCAACGGACAGGCATCAGCGTTCGACCTGATCGATGCGGGTCCGGCGGAGCCATCGGCCTCGATCTTCGACGTGAACGACTGGCGTGTCCCGCGATGCGGGGCCTCGGATCGCAGCCGTGGTCACCTCCCACCCGCAGGCCGTCGGCGACGGCGCCATGCTGCCCGCCGACCCGGTGCTGGATGGTTGTCGCTGCGAGGTGGCGCGCGGGCGGAGTGGGGCGCTGAGGCTGTCAGTCCGGCTTCGTACCGTGCAGGCCATGACGATCGAGATGGCTGACGGGACGGGATCGATGCTGGCGGACCGCCGGATGACACGGACCGTGAGAACACGAGCCAGCGGGAGCTGCTGCGTGGCCTCGAGCTCCGCTACTTCCTCGTGGTGCTGCTGATGGAGGAGCCGACCCACGAGCTCACCGTGGCCGAGCTGGTCCGCCGGCTGCGGCGCGAGCCCGTCGATCTCGGGCCGGGACGAGCCAGCAAGGTCGTGTCGGACGCCATGCGGGCGAACATCTCCGGCGGTCGGGTCACACGGCTCGGCAGGGGTCGCTACGCACTGGCGCCGATACCGGACACGACGCGCAGGCGCATGCGACGACGCGTGCTGGGGATCCGCTCGGGCCTGCCCCTCGACCAACGGGACGGTCGGGCGCCGCGGCCCGAGCCCGGAGACGTCGCCGCCTGACGGGTGCGGCTCCCGCCCGGTCGCCGGGGTCGCGTCGGCCGCGCTGACGTTCACGGAAGCTTCGCCGGGCGGCCACGTGGAGGATCCTCCGCGGCCAAATCGGTCGACTTGGGTCGCGGACGTGCTCGACGCCACCCTGCTCGACGCCGACATCCGGCCCGTCGTCGACAGGAGGCCACCACCGGAGCCGGTTCGCGGCAAGGCGCCCCCGGTGCCGCGCGCCGCCGCGGCGCTGGCCGGGCTCGGGCGCCGGGCGGTGGCGACCGTGCAGGCCCTGGTGCGCCACGAGTGCCGCCACCTGGTCATGCCGCTCGCGGCGCTGACGGCGGTGTCGTCGCTCACGACCCTGGGCTTCCCACTGCTCGTCCGCTGGCCGATCCTGCTCGTCGCCGGCAGCCCCCGGCTCGTGTTCATGGTGCTCGCCGCCCGGGTCACCCCGATCGTGCCGTTCGTCCTGATCGCCGCAATCCGGCTGTGCATCGCCGACCCGTTCAACTTCCTCCTCGGCCGGCGCATCGGCTCGACGGTCGTCTCACGGATCCCGTGGCCGCGGGTGCGCGCCGCACTCGAGGGCTCCCGGCGGTTCCAACAGGTGGCCGCCGCGCTCGCGGTGCTCGCCCGACCGTCCGCCGCGATGTTGATGTGGGCCGGCTCGCAGCGGGTCCCGCCGCCGGTCGTCGCCGTGTGCGCCGTCACCAGCACCCTCGTGTACTGCGTGATGGTCCACCGTGGCATGACCTGGCTCGGGGCCTGAGTGCCCGGCCGGAGGTCCGCTGTGGCCGACCGTCGGCCCGGCGCGCGTCGGGCCGCGGTGACGGCCCGCCTGCGGCTCGGGCGGGACGAGGCCGCCGTGGCGCTCGGCGACCCGTTGCGGACCTGGGTACTCGTCGGCATGGTCGGCGCCACGCTCGTCGCCCTCGGCGGGGGCCTCGCCGGGGCCGGCGCGCCCCGCACCCCCGGCAGTCGTCTCCTCTGGAGCGTCCCCGCGGTCGCCAGCCGGCCGGACCTCGACCTCGTCGTCATGCTCACCGTGTTCTACGGCGGCCTGGTCGTGCTCACCCGGTCGTGGCTCGGGCTGCGGGGCGCCGTCGCCCGCTCCGGTGCGCCGCCGGTCGCGGTGATGGCCGTGGTCGTGTTGTGGGCGCTGCCGTTCGTGCTCGGACCGCCGCTGGCCAGCCGAGACGTGTACAGCTACGCCGCGGTCGGCGAGCTCGCCCGCTCCGGGCTCGACCCCTACGAGCTCGGGCCGTCGGCCCTCGCGGACGACGAGCTGATCGAGGCCGTCGACCCGGTGTGGCGGGACTCGCCGACCCCGTACGGGCCCGCGTTCCTCGCGCTCGCCGAGCGGGTCGTGTGGCTCGGCGGCGAGAAGCTGACCGCCGTCGTGATGATGTTCCGGGTCGTGGCGCTCGTCGGCGTCGCCGTCGCCGCATGGGCCCTGCCGCGCCTCGCGCGCTCGCTCGGCCGGGACCCGGCCGATGCCGTGGTGCTGGCCGTGGCCAACCCCCTCGTGCTCGTCCACCTCGTGTCGGGGGCGCACAACGAGGCGCTGATGGTCGGCCTGCTGATGGCGGGCGTCGTGATCGGGCGACAACCCGGCTGGCGACACGCCGGCGTGATGGTGGTGGCGCTCGCCGGCGCGATCAAGGCGCCGGCGCTGCTCGGGGTCGCCTACCTGGGCTGGACCGAGGTCGACGGCGGCTCGGCCGCGAGGGTCCGCACGTTCGCGACCGCCGGGCTCGTCGCGGCCGGCACCCTGGCCGCCACCTCCGCACTCAGCGGCCACGGATGGGGCTGGCTCCACACCGTCGGCGGGAGCACCGACCTGCTCGCCTACCTGGCGCTGTCGAACCTGGTCGGACTGGTGGTTGGTGTCCTCGGCTCGGTCGCCGGGTTCGCCCTCGACGTCGACCGGGCCGTCGACCTCGCCCGCAGCGCGAGCATCGTGGTCGTGGCGGTCGTCGTCGCCGCGCTGCTGTTCCACACGAACCGGCGGCGCCAACCCGGCGCGCTCGGCGCCGCCCTCCTCGTCGTCGCGCTGCTCGGGCCGGTGACCCAGCCGTGGTACCTGACGTGGGGGCTCGTGCTGAGCGCCGCCGCGCTCGGTGGGCGCCACGGCCGGTGGTTCGTGGTGCTGTCGATCGTGATGGCCTTCGCCACCCTTCCCATCGGGCCCGGCCTCGGCCTCGAGCTGCGCCCCGTGGCCGCGGTCGTCCCGTTCGCCGTGCTCGCCCTCGTCCCGCTGACGTTCCGACGGGTGACCCCACCCGGGCACCGTCCGCTGCGCAACGAGGTCCGTGAGCTCACGGTCGTGGTGCCCACCCGCAACGAGGCCGGCAACGTCGGGCCGCTCCTCCACCGCCTCGACGGGGCCCTGGCCGGTGTCGATGCCGAGGTCATCGTGGTCGACGACAGCGACGACGACACGTGCGACCGCCTCGCGGATGCCGCCCCGGGGGTCGCTCTGCCGGTGCGGCTGCTCCACCGGCGCGGCAACGAGCGCTGGGGTGGGCTGTCCAGCGCGGTGGTGGAGGGCATCGAGGCCGCCGAGGGACGGTGGGTCGCGGTGATCGACGGCGACCTCCAGCACCCGCCCGAGGTCGTGCGGGACATGCTCGAGCGGACGCACACCCGTGCGTGCGACCTCGTGGTCGGGTCTCGGTTCGTGCCCGGTGGCGACGCCGGCGGCCTCAGCCCGCTGCGCCGGCGCCTCTCCGCCGCCGCGACCCTCACCGCCCGCGGTGTGCTCGGCCCCCGGCTGGCGGGATGCACCGACCCGATGTCGGGGCTGTTCCTCGTGCGCCGGTCGATGGTCGACACGCGACGCTGCAACCCGTCGGGGTTCAAGATCCTGCTCGAGCTGCTCGCCACCCAGCCCGGTCTGCGTCGGGTCGAGGTGCCGCTGCGGTTCGCACCCCGGACCGAGGGGCGCTCGAAGGCGTCGGTGCCCGAGGCGCTCGGCTACCTCGGGCACGTGCTCGACCTGCGGATCCGCACCCTGGGCCCGTGGACCATCGACCGCAGCCGCACCCCGGCCGGCGTCCGGTCCCGCTCGCTGGTCCGTCTCTGACCGCTCCGACCACTCTGTCCGGGGGCACGTTCAGCCCCCGGGGGTGACGGCCGGCTGGTGGTCGGAGGCGGTCGCCCGCCGCGGCGCGAGGAGGATGCGCACCGACGACAACGCCGCGGCCCCGAGCAGTGCGTTGCGCACCCCGAGGAGCAGGGCCGGGGCGGTGGCGTCGAGGCCGGCGGGGGAGAAGGCGACCAACGTGACCTGGGTGAGGGCACACGCCGCCGCGACGACGAGCGCGATCCGTCGATGGCCGGCCGCAGCGGCGACCGCCGCCCACGGGGTGAGCCACACCAGGAACTGCGGCGACAGCAGCGGTGACGCGACGAGCAGTGCGGCGATCGAGGCGAGCGCGGCCAGCTCCGCCGTTGCGCCGGGGGCGGGTTCATCGGCGCCGTCCGCCGCTTGCTCACCCGACCGCAGCCACACACCCACGCAGGCCGCCGACGTCACGGCCACGACCGCGAGCGCACCGACCGCCTTGGCGGCGAGCGGCGCGGACCCCACCCGGTAGGCCCCCGCCTCGAGCGCGGCGTCGGCACCACTCCACAGGACCGTGACGATGCCCCCGGTGCTCTCGACGTGCCACCCGGTCGCTCCTCGGAACGACAGGACCTGCAGGGGCCCGTCGACGCCGGCCCACACCGCCCACGCCACGACCGCCGCGCCGGTCGCGGCGACCGACCACACCGCGGCGCGCCAGCGACCCGAGGCGAGCAGCGGTGGCACGAGGAGCGCCGGCCACGTCTTCACCATCACCGCGGCGGCGAGCGCCACACCC
>JAXHUH010000295.1:0-20932 GCA_034211175.1 Actinomycetota bacterium | reverse complement strand
CCGCCCCGGTGGTCGGGGTCGTCGCCGGGGCCGGGTTCGGGACCGTGTTCGGGGCCGGGGTCCTCGCCGTGTTCGGGGCCGGGGTCCTCGCCGTGTTCGGGACCGGGGTCCTCGCCCGGGAGCACGAGATGCACCTCGGCCCCCTTCACGAGCTGGTGGATGGCCGCGGTGTCCCGGAAGGCGCGTCGGTCGGCCGCGGTCAGGTGCCGACCGGTGATCGAGCGCGGCCAGAGCCGGCGGACGGCGACGACGTTGACCTCGGCGCAGAAGATGGCGAGCTGGGCGAGGAGGTGGAGCCACGTCAGCAGGCCGATGACGCCGGCCAGGCTCCCGTAGAAGTCGTTGATGCGCTCGCTACCGACCAGGTTCTCGACGTAGAGGCGGCCGAGGCGCTGGAGGAGCTGGTAGCCGACGGCGCCGACCGCGGCGCCGATGGCGACGTGGCGCCAGCGCAGGGGGAGGTCGACGAGCAGCTGGTAGGCGAGCAGGAACACGATGGCGTTGACGAGCCAGTTGGCCGCGAACGCCAGCACCCGGGCCCCGCCGGGCAGGCTCAGCGAGGCGAGGATCTCGCCGACGGCGGTGGACAGGACGATGCCCCCGCCGACCGCGACCATCGTGCCGAGCGCCCGCAGCCGCCGGAACACGATGTTGGGCCGCTCCACCATCGGCACGGTCCACACGTCGTTCATGGCGTTCTGCGCGGCCTGCGCGGCCGCGGTGCCGGCCCACAGGGCGGCCAGCAGACCGGCGACGACGACGAAGGTGCTGCCGGTCAGCGTCTCGATGTCGGTCGTCAGGTTGCCGAGCGGGATCTCGTCGAGCGCCGCCTCCTGGATCCGGTCCTTCAGCTCCGGGTCGCCCTCGAGGACGAAGCCGAGGATCGACACGAACGCCAGGAGCAGCGGGAAGACCGAGAAGAAGCCGTAGTAGGCGACGAGCGCCGCCTGCTGGCCGGCGCGGTCGTGGCTGAACTTGCGGATCACGGCGGTCACGAACGCGGTCGGCACCCAGCGCCGCTGCCAGCGGTCGAGGTGGTCGAGCACGCCGTCCCAGACGGCACCGATGCCCCCGCCCTCGTCCGATCCCTGCGCCGGGCCCGATCCGTCGCCCTCGGCCGATCCGCCAGCGGTCGCGGCGTCGACGGGTGGGCCGACGACCGGGCCGGGGACCCCGGGCCGGTCGACCACCGCCGGGTCGAGGCCTCCTGCGGTCGGCCGCCCGTCCGCCGCGGCGGGTCCGGGTGCGTGCCCGGATGGCGCGTCCGGGCCGGGCCGACCGTGGGGGGAGGTCATGGGCCCGCCGTACCCCGTTCGGCCGTGCCCAACCGGAGGCGGCCGTTCGATGCGGTCCCACTGGTAGCATTCGACCCCCGATCGGAGGTCTTCGGGTGCGGGAGCGGGGGACATGAGCGACCATGCCGCCGGCCCTGGATGGTGGCTGGCTTCAGACGGGCGTTGGTACCCGCCCGAGGCGCGTCCGGGCCCCGAGCGCCCCGGCACACCGCCGGCGCCGGCTCCGGTGGCATCGACCGCCCTCGTCGAGCGCTCATCCGCGTCGTCCCCGCCGGTCGCCGGCGCACCCGACGCCCCGTCCTGGCCGGCAGACGACGCCGAGCTGCCCGAGCTGCCCGAGGACTGGTCGCCCGACGAGGAGGGGTTCCCCTGGCAGCGCGATCGACAGGTGCGGGGCCCGGTCCGCCGTCGGTGGCGCAGTTGGTGGGTCGTGACCGGGGTCTGCCTGCTGTTCCTGCTGTGCAGCGGCGCGGCGGTCGTCGTCCTGGTCGATGGTGGGGACCCGCCGCGGGGCACCGGGCTGTCGGTGGACGAGCCCGGGCTCGGTCCGCCGGCGGTCCGCCCGACCGATCTCTCGCCGGAGGTGCTCGACGGCGCCGATCCGGGCTCGCCCACCGACAGCCGGGCACCCGGCGGGGAGGTGGACGTGCCCGACCCGGCGACCTCGCCGACGTGGCACGGGCACCGTGACGGTGATCTGCTCGCCGAGGTCGGGACTCCGACGGAGCTGACCGGCGTCGTCGCCACCGCCGCCGGGGCGACCGAGGTGATCGACCCGAGCCCGGTCGACGAGGGCCGGTTCCTGCGGGTCGAGCTGACGCTCGAGCGCTCGGGCGGCGAGCCGCTGCTCTACAACGACCGACTCGACCTGGTGCTCGTCGATGCGGACGGTGCGGCCACCGGGGCCGCCACGTTGGCGGTGGCGTCGCTCGGCTCGGGGGTGCTCGCGCCCGGCGAGCAGGTCAGTGGCTTCGTGTACTTCCCGCTGGGGTCGGTCGCCGCCGGTGCGGCGCACGTCGTCTACGAGCCCGACACGTCCCGGCCCGAGCGCGCGATCTGGTCGGTGGCCGTCTCCTGAACCACGGGGAGCGCCGGCCGCCGAGCGGATCAGGCGAGCCGCCGCCCGCTGATCTCCGACGGGACGATGCGCACCCATCGTGACTTCGTGGCGGGGCTCCAGACGTCGAGCGGGAGGTCCTCGGCGTCGAGGAGGCCCTCGACGTCGCCGATCTCCTGCGCCTCGCCGTGCACGACCACGCTCCAGCCCGTGCGCGCCGCGACGTCGATCTCGTCGACCTCGAACGCGACGCCGGAGCCGAGCAGCGCCCCGGCGAGCTTGGTGCCGCCCTCGGTGCGGAAGACGATCGTCTCCCCGTCGAGCGCGTAGTTGATCGGGAACACGTCGGGCCGGCCGGCGATGTTGACGGCCAGGCGCCCGACCTGGTTGGAGGCGAGGAGCTGCCAGCACTCGCCTGGGTCGATGGTGACGAGACCGGTGCGAGGGTCGGCCGCGGGGTCCATGGAGCGACCCTACCCCGGCGCGGGCCCGGTCCACCGAGCCGGCGCCGGGGTGTCGTCCCGCTCCTGTGCCGCCGTCGCCGGCGCGCGCACGCGCTCACTCCGGCCGGCGGCCACGGATCCGGCTCTCGACCACGAGCTTCTCGGCCGCGGTGCGCCCGTCCCACTCCTTGACCTCGGAGTGCTTGCGGGGCTCCAGCGCCTTGTAGACCTCGAAGAAGTGGCGGATCTCCTCGAGCAGGTGGTCCGGCACGTCGTCCATGTCCCGCAGCCGGTCCCAGCGGGGGTCGTTGGCGGGGACGCAGAGGATCTTGGCGTCGGGACCCTTCTCGTCGCGCATCCAGAACACGCCGATCGGGCGGGCGAGGATGTGGCAGCCGCAGAAGGTGGGCTCCTCGAGCAGCACGAGGGCGTCGAGCGGGTCGCCGTCCTCGGCGAGCGTCTCGGGGACGAAGCCGTAGTCGGCCGGGTAGCGGGTTGCCGTGAAGAGATGGCGGTCCAGCCACACCTGGTGTGTGTCGTGGTCGATCTCGTACTTGTTGCGAGATCCCTTCGGGATCTCGACGACGACCTCGATCTCCATGGTCGTGGTGGCCTTTCGTGACGGTCCATGAGGTGGGCTACCTCGGCGGCGAACCAACCTACCGGGGGTCGGTCGATCCGCGGCCGTGGCGCGGCGTCGGGTCGGGAGGTCCACTAGAACGGGAGAGGTGGAGCCACGGATCGCGGTGTACCTCGACTACGAGAACCTGGCCATCGGGGCGCGCGACCAGCTCCGCCGGCCGTTCGACTTCGGGCCGGTGGCCGACGCGCTCGCGGAGCGGGGCCGGGTCATCGTCCGCCGGGCCTACGCGGACTGGATGTCGTTCGCCGACGACGCCCGGAGCCTGACCCGTCACCAGGTCGAGCTCGTGGAGATGCCCCAGCAGCTCGGGGCGAACCGGAAGAACGCGGCCGACATCAAGATGGCGGTCGACGCGCTCGAGTCGGCCTACACCCGGGAGCACGTCACCACGTTCGTGATCGGGACCGGCGACAGCGACTTCACCCCGCTGGTCCACAAGCTGCGCGAGCTCGACAAGGTCGTGATCGGCCTCGGCGTGCGCGGCTCGACCTCGGCGCTACTGCCGCCCGCGTGCGACGAGTACCTCTACTACGAGCGGCTCGAGGGGGTGGACAGCGGGCGCTCCTCCGGCCGGGACCGGTCGAGCACCGAGGAGGTCGCCGGCCGCGGCACCGAGCGCCACGAGGACGCCGAGCTCGACGCCTCGGTCCTGCGGACCCTCGCCGGCCTGGCGTCGAGCGGTGAGGCGGTGCGGGCGTCGACGCTGAAGCGGGCGATGCTGCGCAAGGACCCGACGTTCAGCGAGGCCGACTACGGCTACCGGGCGTTCGGCGAGCTCATCGCCGCGCTCGCCGGGCGGGGCGTGGTCGACCTGTCGGACCCGGCGAGCTCCGGGGACCCCCGGTTGGCGCTGCCGTCCGACGTCGCCGGCGAGATCGAGGCGTTCGAGCTGCTGCGCAAGGCCGCGGCCGACCACCCCGGCTCGGGCCCGGCGCCGCTGTCGGGGCTCAAGAGCGAGATGCGCCGCCGCTCGTCGGACTTCAACGAGAGCCGCTACGGCTACTCGAGCTTCCTCCAGTTCTGCCGCTCGGCCCGCGCCCGGGGCTACGTCGAGCTGAACTGGGACGACGACCGCGGCGACTGGACCGTCACCCCCGCCGCGGCCTGAGCCGCGCTCGTCCGGTCGGCCGGGGCTCAGTCGCCCGGGAGCAGTGGCTCCGGGGTCACGGGGACCTCGATCGTGGTCGCCGGCTGCGGGTCCTCGACGCTGATCGACGAGCTCGAGCGGAAGAGCATGAGCGGCGCGACGATCAGGACGAGGAAGCTCATGCCGAGGACGCCGACGCAGGTGGCGGCGATCTTGGCGCCGCGGGACCAGACGCCCGAGGCCCACGCCAGCACGATGCCGGCGAGCGGGCCCACGAACGGCAGGACGAACACGCCGACCGTGAGCGCGAGCACGGCGAGGATCTCGACCGCGCCCCACCGGGACCTGGTCACCGCCGCCGGGGCGATCGGCGGTGGTGGTGGCGTGCGGTGGGCCGTGGCCGGCCCGGTGTGGTC
The DNA here is from genome assembly GCA_034211175.1 of Actinomycetota bacterium. GTDB lineage: Bacteria > Actinomycetota > Acidimicrobiia > Acidimicrobiales > CAIXPF01 > JAXHUH01. The sequence continues at coordinate 15,991 of JAXHUH010000295.1, read as the reverse complement.
CAGCTCGGCGGCGACGATGTCCTCGGGGTCGCCGAGGCGGGCCAGGAGGTCGCGGACCCGATCGTCGTACGACGAGTCCTGGGGCACCGCGGCCAGGCCGTCGTCGATGTGGCTGGCGATCTCGGCGACCAGCTCGTCGCGACGTACGCGGGGTAGGTCGGCGGCGACCTCCCGGAGGCGGGCGAGGTAGCCCCGCACCGCGGGGTGGTCGTGGGTCGTGCTCACCGGTGGTCTCCTCCCGTGCACCTGCAGGTCGTGTCGTGCTCGTCCGGCCCGGCCGGCGATGCGCCGAGCACGGTGTCGACCGCGTCGCGGAACTCCCGCCAGTCCTCGGCGAAGCGGCCGAGGGCCCGGCGGCCGTCCTCGGTGAGCCCGTAGTACCGGCGCGGCGGACCGGACTCGGACTCCTGCCAGCTCGTCACCACGAGGCCGTCGCGGCGCAGGCGGGCCAGCAGCGGGTAGATGGTGCCCTCGGTGATGACGAGCGCGGGGGAGCGGCCCAGCTCGCTGACCAGCTCGAACCCGTAGCGGGGGTGGTCGGCCATGAGCGCGAGCACGCAGTGCTCGAGCACGCCCCGACGCAGCTGCGTCAGGACCCTGGCGCCACCCGGTTCCATGCGTCACAAGGTACCGCCTCCGGACGCCGGCGTGCACCGGATTCCGGTGGGTGGGCCCGACCGGCGACGAGCTCGGCCGGTCGGCGGCGTCAGTCGCCGCTCGTCGTGGCGGCGAGGGCGTCGAGGACCCGCTCGGGCAACACGTGGCACTCGTCGGAGTCGGGTACGAGCCGGTCGTCACCGTCGTAGACGGCGACGCACAGCCGCCGGGCCGCCGGGCCGAGGTCGGCCACGGTGAACGGCGGGTCCGCGTCGGGTGCGCGACCGTCGGGCCCGCCGAACCACTCGACGGTCGGGTCGGCCGAGGCCCGGCGGATCCCCGACGGCGGTGGCGCGGTCGGGTCGAGCTTCGCCGGCGGGTCGATGCCGTCGAGGTGGAACACCGGGTAGCCGTCGAGGGGGAGCCGGTGGGGTGCCACGCTCCGCGAGTACCGGACGGCGAGCTCGTCCTCGGGCCCGTCGGTGGCTTCACCGGCCGCGCCGCCCGTGTCGCTCCGGAGGAGCGCGACCTCGTCGATGCACACGGCGGGGGAGTCGGCCCGGGTGCACGGCGACGCCGACGGGGTCACGGCGACGCCCCGGACCTCGGTGGGCGCGTCATCGTCGAGCCCGAGGCGTCCGACCAGGCCGCTGGCGTCGGTCGCCGACACGGCGGCGATCCCGCCGACGACCACGGCGGCCGCCGCAACCGCCCACCGGCGGCGCGCCCGTCGTCCGGGACGTCCCGCCGGGCCCGCCACCTCGTCGTGGCGCGCCGGGTCGTCCTCGCGGCCGTCGTCGTCGATGGTTCGCGCGCGGTGGACCGCCCCTGCGGTCCGGGGGTCGTCGTCGCTGCGCTCGACGACCAGCTCCGCGAGCCGGGCAGCGCCCCGGGCGACCGTGTGCTCGGGCTCGAGGCCGACGAGGACCGGGCACGCCAGCACCTCCCCGAGCAGGCGGGTGGCGAGCGGGTCGTCCGCGGCCTCACCGACGAGGATCACACCCCCGAGCTCGGTGCGCCCGACGGAGGCCGTGCGCAGGGAGCGGCGGACGGCGCCGATGGTCTCGAGGAACACCGGCCGCAGCGCCACGTCGAGACCGGCGCGGTCGAGGAGCACGCCGCCCCCGGCCCCGGTGGGCAGCTCGACCGGCTCGTCCGGGCGCCGGGCGAGCGCCCGGCGGGCCGACACGCACGCCTCGCGCACCCCGGCGGTGCTCGGCGGGACCTCCTCGGCCCACGGGTCGGTACCCGCCAGACGCCGCACGAGACCGCCCGAGCGCTGGTCGAGCAGCCGGAGCACGGCGACGTCGAGGGCGTGGCCGCTCGCGGTGGGCACGATCTGGGGCTCGCCGAGGGTCTCCCACCCGCGGGATCGGCGCCGCAGGACGGTCGCGCAGAAGCGGTCGGGCTCGAGGTCGTAGACCACGACGACGTCGCCCGCCTCGTGCTCGTGGGCGACGGCGGCGGCGGTCGGGCGGGGGGCGGCGACGACGCGGCCCGCTCCGGCGGCCCGGGCCGCGCCGACCGTGGCCGCGACCCGGCTCACGGTCCAGTCGACCGGGTGGGCCAGGACGACGCAACGGGTGCGGCTCGGGGTGCCGACCGCGCTCAGGAGGGAGTGGAGGCGCTGGCGGGCGGCGTCGGGATCGGTCGTCGCGTCGGGGACGCCCGCCGGGTCGGTGTGCCATCCGCCGGCCGCCCCCACGGCGAACACGTCCGTGCGCCCGCGTTGACGGCAGCCGATCGACACCCCGGGAGCGCCGAGATCGACGCCCACCGTGAAGCCTGCCGGGTCGCGCCTGCTCACCACCTGGTCACCACCCCCTCGGTCAACGGCACATGGAACCACGATCTTGAGGGCAATTTCGCCAGGTGGTTCATCGAGGTGGTCGAACGTGCCCGCGAGCCGCACCGGGACGGGCCGGGGTGACGGTCGCGGCTCCCCACGCTCGGGGGACCCGCGTCGGTGGTTGGCGGCCGGCCGGGGCTGCGTCGGGGTGGCGGGCACGGCAGACTGGGCCCGCGTCCGGGAGGCCCCCCGCCGGTGACGAGATCGCCGCGTCCACGGCCGGGCCGCCGTCGATCGACCTGGACGGAACAGCCAGACCGAAGAGAAGAGGCCCCCCCGTGAAGCTCCATCGGACGCCAGCCGAAGCCGTGAGCGGGATCCGCTCCGGCCAGCACGTGTTCGTGCACGGCGGGGCGTCGACGCCGAACGCACTGCTCGACGGGCTCGTCAGTCGGGCCGACGAGCTCGCCGACGTCGAGCTGATGCACCTGCACACGGTCGGCCCGGCGGCCTACGCCGACGCGCGCCTGGCCTCCAGCTTCCGCGTGGCGAACCTGTTCGTCGGCCCGAACATCCGCCGCTCGTTCGACGCGGACCGCGTCGACTACATCCCGGTCTTCCTCTCGGAGATCCCGTCGCTGTTCCGCTCCGGGCGTCGGCGCCTCGACGTCGCGCTGCTCCACGTGTCGCCGCCCGATGCCAAGGGCTACTGCACGCTCGGCGTGAACGTCGACGTCGCCCGGGCCGCGCTCGACGTGGCCGACCTGGTCATCGCGCAGATCAACCCGAACATGCCCCGCGTCCACGGCGACGGGTTCGTGCACGTCGACCGCATCGACCACGCGGTCGAGGTCGACGACCCGCTGCCCGAGGCGCCCCCGGGGCCGCTGTCCGACGCCGAGCGGGCGATCGGGACCAACGCCGCGGAGCTGGTCGAGGACGGGGCGACGCTGCAGATGGGCATCGGCGCGGTGCCGAACGCGGTGCTCGCCGCGCTCGGCGACCACCGTCACCTCGGGATCCACACCGAGATGTGGTCGGACGGCGTCCTGCCGCTGCTCGAGTCGGGCGTCATCGACAACTCCCGCAAGCGGGTCCACCCGGGCAAGACCGTGGCCGGGTTCATGGCCGGCACGAGGGCGCTCTACGACCACGTCGACGACAACCCCGCCGTCATCGGGCTCGACATCGCCTACGTCAACTCCCCGGGGGTGATCGCCCGGAACCCGAAGGTGACGGCGATCAACTCCGCGGTCGAGATCGACCTCACCGGCCAGGTGTGCGCCGACTCGGTGGGGTCGCGGATCGTGTCGGGCGTCGGCGGCCAGATGGACTTCATCCGCGGCGCCTCGATCTCCGAGGGCGGCAAGCCGATCATCGCCATCACGAGCCGCACCGGCTCGGACCGGCCCCGCATCGTCCCGGCGCTGGCCTCGGGCGCCGGCGTCGTGACCACCCGGGCGCACGTGCACTACGTCGTCACCGAGTACGGGGTCGCCGATCTCTACGGGCGCACGCTGGGCGAGCGTGCCGCGGCGCTCATCGAGATCGCCCATCCCGACGACCGGGACGACCTCGAGCGGGCGTGGAAGGCCATGCGGGCCGAGCTCGGCTGAGCGCGACCGGGCGCGCTGATCGCTGCGGCGCGCCCGGCCGTCCGGGGCCGTGACCGTTGCCGCCGCGATCCGACGCGCCGAACGCCGCAAGCCGCCGTCCGGCGGCGCTACACTCGTCGACGCCCAGTCGGCGCTTCCCGACATCCGAACCCCGTTTCGGCGCGTTCGAGATGTCGTCGTCGCACGGTCGCTCGCCGTTCACCGAACGGCCTCCAGCGGTTCGGTTGCCGGCTGGTTTCGGCCCCTGTACGTGTGGTCATGATGGGAGACGATGCCCACGCCTAACCAGACCTCCTTGCTCGTGACAGGCGAGGGACCAGCGATCGTGTTCGTCCCAGCCTTTCCGTTCCCCGGCTCGATGTGGACCTATCAGGTCGAAGCCCTGTCGTCCTCGTGGCGTTGCGCCACCGTCGATATCGCCGGTTTCGGCGCGGCCCCCGCGCCCGTCGACCCATCCGCCTGCACCATCGAGTCCTACGCGGACGACCTCGCCTCGGCGATCCAGTCCGAGTTCGACGAGCCCGTCGTGCTCGTCGGCTCGTCACTCGGTGGGCAGATCGCAACCTCGTTGGCCGCTCGGCATCCCGAGCTCCTCCGGGGCCTCGTACTCTCCGGTGTCTCGGCTCGCGCCGACACGCCGGCTTCGTGGCAGAAGCGCACCAAGTGGCAGCAGCGGGTCGTCCGTGAGGACGAGGACTTCGCCGCGCTGGGCCGCGAGGTGATCGGCGACTTCCTCACCGGGCGCTCACTCGAGCGCGAGGACCTCGTCGAGTGGCTCGTCGCCCTCGCCGCCGACAGCGAACCGGACGGTTGGGTCGGCGCGCTCGAGGCGACCAAGCGCCGTGGCGACATGGTCTCGCTCCTCGCCGCCATCACGGCCCGCACCCTCGTCGTCGTCGGTCAGCAGGACCGCCAGACGCCGCCGATGCAGGCCACGCTCCTCAACGGTCGCATCGAGAACAGCGACCTGGTCCAGCTGCCCGATGCCGGGCACCTGCCGGCCGTCGAGGATCCGGTCACGTTCAACGAGAAGCTCGAGAGCTTCCTCGCCCAGTTCCAGACCGCCGAGGTCGCGGACGTCGCCTGACACCCTCCGGGGTGGCGAAGGTCCGGGACGCCTCATGCGCCTTCCCTCCGGGGGAGGCGCATCGTCGCGTCCGGAGGCCGTTCCGACGGGCGTCGTTCACCCGGGCCTCGCTCGGAGTGCCGGCACAGTCACGGCTCGCGACCTTTTCACCGAGATGGGTGACGCCGCTCACGCGGCGCGACGGCCTACCTTGGTGGGTCGGTGGGAAGAACGTGCTCGAAGCAGTGGTCGGGTCGGAACCGCATCCACCAACCCGGCCCGACCACCGCTTCGAAGCGGAGCGGCGCCTGCTCCGCTTGCGCTCGACGCGAGGGCATGCCAGCTCCCCGTTCGCGCCGGACGTTCGGCGTCGAATCGTAACAGGTGGTACACGGCTGCGGCCAGAATGTGGCCCGGAACAGGACAATTACCTACGTTCGTGTTCCGATCGACGGTCATGACTCCGTCACATTCCCGCTCATCTGACGCCAAGCTGAGGCGTCGGGCACGGTCGTCCGGAACGGCCGCCAACAACCGGTGGTGCCGTTCGCGCCCGGCGGGCTCCCCGGCCGGTCCGTCGTCCCACCGCCCGGTGTGGCGCCGCACCGCCCCCGTTCGCGACGGGCGAGGCCCGTGGGTCCTGCGCGCTGACGTAGGCCGCCCGGGGCTCGAACCCGGCACCTTGGGATTAAAAGTCCCCTGCTCTACCCGATGAGCTAGCGGCCCGTGTACATCGTCGCACGTCCGGACGCGACCCGAGACAGAGCTGACGATGCCTCAGCCGGTCGTCACCCCGGCACCACGGCGTCGAGTCGCGAGCTGCCCGGAGGTGTCCGGCCCCGCAGCGCCCGACGAGCCCGACGTGCCGAGGCCCGCGATCGCCATGCTGGTCGCCGTCCGGAAGGGCACGGGGGCAGAGAACACGTACCCCTGGCCGAGATCGCACCCGCTGGCGGCGAGCTCGCTGAGCTGGTGCTCGTGCTCGATCCCCTCGGCGACCGTGACGAGACCCATCCGGTTGCCGAGGTCGATCACGCCGCGCGCCACGGGGCGGAGGCCGCCGTGGGCCGTCGGCCGCAGGAACGACCGATCGATCTTCAGCACGTCGATCGGTAACTCCTCGAGGTAGCCGACCGACGAGTAGCCGGTGCCGAAGTCGTCGATCGCGATGCGGACGCCGAGCTCCTTCAGCCGTCCGAGCCGCTCGGCGGCCACCTTCAGGTCGTGCACGACGGCCGTCTCGGTGAGCTCGAGCGTGAGGAGCCCGGGCTCCAGTCCGGACGCGTCGAGCGCCCGGGCGACGCTGTCCACGAGCTCCGCATGGCGCAGCTGCACCGCGGAGATGTTCACCGAGACCGGCAGCCCCCGGGCCGCGCCGGGCCGGAGCGTGGCCCAGTGCGCGGCATCACGGCACGCCTGCTCGAGCACGCGCGAGCCGAGGCGGACGATCAGGCCGGAGTCCTCGGCGACGGGCACGAACGCCGCGGGCGGCACGGCACCCCGTTGGGGGTGGGACCAGCGGGCCAGCGCCTCGAACCCGACGACCTCGCCGCTCGTGAGGTGCACGATCGGCTGGTACTCGAGGTGGAGCCCGTCGGCCAGCACGGCGGCACGCAGATCGTTCTCGAGGGCGAGGCGGTCGGAGGCCGCCCGCTGCATCTCGTCCTCGTACGCGACCGTGCAGTCCTTGCCCGCGGACTTGGCGGCGTAGAGCGCGAGGTCGGCGTGTCGTAGGACGTTGTGCGCGGTGTCCCCCGGGCCCGCGACCACGAGCCCGATGCTCGTACCGACGACGACCTCCACCCCGTCGAGCGACACCGGCGCGCGGACGGCCTCGAGGATGCGTTCGGCCGAGGCCTGCAGACGGGACAGGGCGAGGTCGCGGTCCGCGCCGTCGTCCTCGACGACGACGCAGAACTCGTCGCCGCCGAGCCGGGCGACCGTGTCGTGGCTGCGTGAGGCCGCACCGAGGCGACGCGCGATCTCGACGAGCAGGAGGTCGCCGGCGGCGTGGCCGAGGCTGTCGTTCACGATCTTGAACCGGTCGAGATCGAGAAAGAGCAGGCCGACGACCGAACCGCGGCGGGCGAGGGCGTGACCGAGCCGGTCGTGGAGAAGGGTTCGGTTGGCGAGGCCGGTCAGCGAGTCGTGCAGCGCCTGGTGCTCGAGCGCGGCCTCCGCCTCCTTCCGTGCGCCGATGTCGGCGACGTTCACGACGAGGCCTCCGACCGGCGAGCTCGCCGTCCGGTCGACGACCCGGAGCGAGACCCACTGGCGGGTGCCGTCGGTGCGCAGGGCACGACACTCACCGGTGATGACGGCGTCGGGATCGGCGCGCAGCCGGGCGAACAGCGTCCGCAGGTGGGTGAGGTCGTCGGGATCGACCAACCCGGCGCCCGGCAGACCGATGATCTCCTCGGCGGTGCGACCGTAGAGCGAGGTGGTCGAGCCGAGGGCGTGGAGGATCCGGCCGTCCTCGCCGATGACGAGCACGGCGTCACTGGCGTGCTCGACGAGATCCGCGAAGAACTCGCGCTGCTGCTCGAGCTCGTGGTTCGACTCGGCGAGTGCGCTGCGCGCCGCCATGGTCGCTCCCACGAGCTGGTGGACCTGCCAGAGGGCGGTCCCCCCGGCAACGGCGAACGAGACCAGCAACACCCCGACGTGGGGCCGCTCGCCGACGGCCAGTGCGACCGCGGTGCCCAGCGCGGCCGCGGCCAGGACCGTCGCCGCCACCCCGAGGCGCACCCGGGTGTCGTCCGCCGCTTCCGGCCCGACCGGCGCGGCCGCCGCGTCGAGCGTGGGATGGCACAGCGCGAGCGCCCAGCAGGCGCTGCCCACGAGGAAGCCGAGGTCCAGCCAGGCGAAGCTCCCGTCGTACCAGCCGTTGCGGATCGCCAGCGCGTAGAGCAGGTCGGCGACGAGGAAGGCGACCGCCCCGCACAGGAGCAGACCGGCCGCTCCGCTCCGGGGCCTCTCGAGCGCGGCGAAGCGCCCCAAGAGCGCCAGGACGACGACGTCGCCGACCGGGTAGGCGGCGAGCACGAGCTGGTGGGTCAGCGGCGCGCCGCTGTAGGCGGGTGCGATGAGCGGGGCCCAGAGGATCACCAGCAGCGTCGCCCCGATCGAGACGGCGTCGACGAGGCCCGAGCGCGTCCGTCCGGCGAAGCGCCGTCGGCCCAGGAGGAGGACGGCCGTCAGGAGGCAGGCGTAGCCGGACAGGTAGGCGATGTCGGGGAGCGACACGTCCGGTGTCACGCCGAGCAGCTCGAACCAACCCAGCCAGGCCCAGTCGCCGACGACGAACAGGGCGAGCGCCCCCACCAGCCACTGCCACACCACGCGGTTCACGACGTCGGGCCGGCGCCGGAGGCCCGCGACCGCCGCGGCGAGGATCGCGGTGGAGGTCGCCGGGTAGGTCCAGTCGGTCAGTGACGGCGCCAGCAGCCCGGACACGGCGTAGACGACGATGGCACCGGCGAGCAACGGCGCGACGCGGCCGTTGCGCACGCGGCCGGTGCGGGTCGCGCCGGTCTCGTCCTGGTGTTGCGCCGGCGCCATGCACGACCCTTCTGTCCGCCGTACTCCGGCCCGGTGGCGAACGCCCCAGGGCCTCGGGGACTCGTCGACCCCGGTGGGCGCCGGCTGGAGCGAAACGGATCACGCTGAGGCCCGCCCCGGCGACGTGATCGCCAACGTTGATGGGCCGGGCGATCGCCGCGGTCGCCGATCGGAAGGTCGGTGCGCGCCCCATCAGCCGCACCCTCGGCGATCGCCGACCGAGCGGGCACGGGCGGCGACACGAGGCGCAGTCGGGGCGTCCGGGGCCCGACGATGCGGAACGCCGGGACGCTCCCGGGTCGCGGCCGATGGTCGGCTCGCACCGCGCGTGCGAGACGTCGACGGTGCGCGGCGACGACTCGCTGGTGGAGTTGGTGGTTCACCCAACGGAGGCGGTTGTCGGGGTGGGTCGGCATGATCGCTCCTCGGTCTCCGGGATCTCCGACGCCGGCAACGTACGACGGGATGTGGACGTATCTGGTCCGCAATCCTGCGAGGATGCTCCGGTGGACAGCGCCACCCGATTGCTGCGGCTCCTCTCCCTCCTCCAGGCCCGGCCGAGCTGGACGGGCGACGAGCTGGCGTCCCGCACGGGCACGACGACGCGAACCCTGCGCCGCGACCTCACACGGCTCCGTGACCTCGGCTACCCGGTGGAGGGCTCGACCGGCCCGGCCGGCGGGTACCGGCTCGGCAGCGGCGCGGCGATGCCACCCCTCCTCCTCGACGACGACGAGGCAACGGTCGTGGCCATCGGCCTGCGGGCGGCGGCGGCGACCGCCATCGTCGGCCTCGAGGACGCCGCGATCTCCGCGCTCGGCAAGCTCGAGCAGCTGCTCCCGTCCCGGGTGCGGCGCCGCATCACCGACATCGGCGACACGACCCTGCGGCTCGACGACCCCGAGCCGGGGCGCCTCGATGCCCTGGTCCTCGCCGAGATGGCCGCCGCCTGCCGGGGCTCGCAGCGCCTCCGCTTCGACTACGTCACCGGTGACGGGCGGCGTGGGTCCCGTCACACCGAGCCGTACCGCCTCGTGTCGTCGGAGCGGCGCTGGTACCTGGTCGCGTGGGACGTCGACCGTCGGGACTGGCGGACGTTCCGGGTCGATCGGGCGGCGAACGCCGGGGCGACGGGCGCGGGGTCCGAGCGGCGCGAGCCGCCCGACGCGGTGGCGTTCGTGCGTGAGGGCCTCGCCGTGGCCGCCTATCCCGTCCGGGCGTCGGTGCTGCTGGCCATGCCGATCGACCGCGCGGCCGACGTGGTGCGCCCGACGGTCGGTCGGCTCGAGGCCGTCGACGAGCAGTCGACCATGTTGCGCATCGGCGCGGACGACGTCGACTGGATCGCCCGCTACGTCGCCGGCCTGCCGTGCCGGGTACGAGCCGTCGGTCCGCCCGAGCTGGTCGAGGCGCTGCGCGTCCTCGGCGAGCACCTCGTGGCCGACCACCCGGCGCCCGGTGGCGAGGCCGCCCGCTAGGCCGGGACGTTGCCGCGTCCGGGGCGCGATCGCCCCGGGACGGGCACGGGCGAGCCGGCCCGGGCGGTGGCCGTGACGCTTACGGGAGTGCGCCGCAGTGGGCGAGCGCGGCGACGACGAGCCGCTCCTGGCCGCCGGCCATCTCCTCGCGGAAGCCCGGCGCCATGATCTCGTCGGGCGTGAGCCACGAGAGGTCGAGCGCCTCCTGCGTGGGTTGGCAGTCGCCGTCGACCGGGACGACGAAGACGAGGCTCACCGCGTGGTGGCGCGGGTCGTGGTAGCCCGAGATGATCGGGTCCGGGAAGTACTCGGCGACCATGAACGGCGCCGGCGACGCGGGGAGCCGGGGCAGCGCGACCGGCCCGAGGTCCTTCTCGAGGTTGCGCACGAGGGCCTCCCGGACGCGCTCGTGGTGGAGCACCCGGCCGGCGACGGTCGCCCTGCTGATCGAGCCGTCGGGCCGGACCCGCAGCAGCAGGCCCAGGTGGGTGAGCTGGCCGCTGCCGTCGACGCGGATCGGGATCGCCTCCACGTACACCATCGGCACCAGGCTCCGTGCCGTCTCGAGATCGTCGGGCGACAGCCAGCTGGTGCTGGTCTCCGTGTCGTCGTGCACCGTCCTCCTCCGGGTCGCGGAGTGGCATCTTCGCGCTCGTGGGCCGTCGGGCGTGGACCAAGCCCCGATCCGGGTCGGCGACGCCGGTGCGAACCGTCCACGTTGGGGAGCGTTCCCGGCCGTCCGGGTAGCCTCTCGCCCGTGATCGAAGCGGACCCGACGGCCCAGCCGCAGAGCCCGGACAGCACCGATGACACCGGCGGCACCGGCACCACCACGACGGACCACGACCCCGTCGCCGCCGGGCCCGAGCCCGATCTCGACGAGCTCGAGGCCACGCTCGCCCGCGTCCAGGACGCGCTCGGGCGCCTCGACGCCGGCACCTACGGTCGGTGCGAGCGCTGCGACGCCGAGATCGACGACGCGCTCCTCGCCGAGGACCCGACCGCGTCGTCCTGCGCGACCTGCGTCTGAGGGTCGTGCCCACCGGTCGTCCCGGCCGGACGACGTCGAGGGGGCGCCGCGCCTGGCGCCGGATGCGGCGTCGGTTCCGGGTGTGGTCCCTCACCGCCCGGCGCGGCGCGCACTGGGTGGTCGTCAAGGTCCGGGGAACGGCCCTCGACGAACGGCGGCGCGCCGAGCTGGAGGAGCAGTTCGCCATCCGCAGCGCGGAGGACGTCACCCGCGAGCTCGGACAGCTCAAGGGTGTCGTGATGAAGCTGGGGCAGGTGGTGTCGTACCTGGCGGACGCGCTGCCCCCGGCTGCCGCGGCCCAGCTGGCGACCCTCCAGGCCAACGCCCCGCCGATGGCGCCGAGCCTGGCCTCCTCGGTCGTCGAGGACGAGCTCGGCGCGCCGCCCGACGCACTGTTCCTCGACTGGGAGCCCGTCCCGGTCGCGGCGGCGTCGATCGGCCAGGTCCACCGGGCCGTGCTCGACGACGGCCGCCGGGTCGCGGTCAAGGTCCAGTACCCGAACGTGGCCGACGCCATCGGCGGCGACCTCGAGGACGCCCACCTGATCTCCAACCTGGTGTCGGCGTTCACGTTCAAGGGCCTCGACGTCGACTCGCTCGTCGACGAGGTCCGGGAGCGGATCACCGCCGAGCTCGACTACCGGTCGGAGGCGGAGAACCAACGGTTCTTCTCGGACCGCTACGAGGGCCACCCGTTCGTCTCGGTGCCCGGGGTCGTCGCAGGGCGGAGCGCGTCGCGGGTGCTGACCGCCGACTGGGCCGACGGCGCACCGTGGGAGCGGTTCTGCGCCGAGGCCTCCGGTGAGGCGCGCCAGCTCGCGGCCGAGGCCCTGTTCCGCTTCACCCAGGGGTCGGTGTACGGCCACGGGGTCTTCAACGCCGATCCCAACCCCGGCAACTACCTCTTCGGCGACGACGGGTCGATCGCCGCGCTCGACTTCGGCCTCGTGAAGCGGTTCGGCCCCGGCGAGACCGACCGGCTCTGGCCCCTCATCGACCCGCTCCTGGCGAGCGACCACGACCTCACCGTCGAGCGGATGATCGCCGCCGGGTTCCTGGCTCCCGACCACGGGCTCGAGCCCCGCCTCGTGTGGGAGTTCGTCAGCCGGCCCTACGTGCCCTACCTCGGCGAGACGTTCACGTTCTCCCGGTCGTGGGTCGGCGAGACGCTCAAGACGCTGCTCGACGTCCGCGGGCCCTACCGCGACGTCGTCGAGCGCCTCAACATGCCGGCGTCCTTCGTGTTCCTCGACCGGGTCGTGTGGGGCGTGAGCGCCATGCTCGGGCGGCTCGGCGCGACGAACCGGTGGCGGGCGATCCTCGACGAGTACCGCCTCGGCGAGCCGCCCTCGACCGAGCTCGGCCGGGCCGAGCGCGCCTGGCGCGACGAGACCGGCCGCTGGTGAGCCCGTCGCCGGGCGCTCAGGCCCGGTCGCGCGCCGCGTCGGCGAGCACCTCGTCGACGCCGGGTTGGGGGTAGCCGAGCGCGGACGCCCGGTCCCGGCGCATCCGCAGGTCGAGGGGCACGTGATCGAACCGGTCGGCGGCGGTGACCTCGTCGATGCGGTCGCGGCCGTCCACCTGCCAGTGGTCGAGCATGAGGCGGCCGAACTCGGCCCGGCTCAGCGCCCGGGCGCCGACCACGTTGATCGTCCCCCGCTCGTCGCGGTCGTCGAGCGCCAGGGCCACGAGTGCGTCGGCCAGCGCGTCGACGAACACCGGCTGGCGGACCACGTCGGTGAACAGCTGGAGGCGCTGCCCGTCGGCGAGGCGCCGGGCGAAGCCCTCGGTGCCCCGGTCCATGCGCTCGAGCCCGTAGATGAGCGACGTGCGGACGATGGCCGCTGCCGGGCACCGCTCGGCGACCACGGCCTCGGCCTCCGCCTTGGCGGCGCCGTAGCGGTCGAGGGGCGACGGCGCCGCATCGTCCGCGTACGGCGCGCGTCTGCCGTCGTGGACGACGTCGGTCGAGACGTGGACCAGCCGGATGCCGAGCGCGCCGCACGCCCCGGCCACGGCCCGTGCCCCGGCCGGGTTCACCGTCGCCACGGCGTCCTCGTCGGCGCCGGGGTTGGCTGCGGCCGCGTGGATGACCGCGGCGGGACGCAGCAGCGAGAGCGCGTTGCGCACGTCGGCCTCGGCGGTGACGTCGAGGCGCATCGGCCGGGCGGGCTCGACCGTACGGGCCGGGCTCGACAGGTGGGTGCCGACGACCTCGGCCCGCCTGGCCGCCAGCTCGACGAGCCGCCTCCCGAGGTAGCCCGACGCGCCCGTCACCAACACCCGGGGCCCGCGCGCTGCGGGTGCGCTCACCCGTCGACCTCGAGGCCCTTCGCGATGAGGAAGCCGCGGGCGCGCTCGGCCAGCGGGTAGCGGGCCACGAGCTCCCAGAACGCGGCCGAGTGGTCGGCCACGACCAGGTGGGCCAGCTCGTGGACGATCACGTAGTCGAGCACCCACGGCGGGAACGCGGCGACGCGATCGGAGACGCGGATGTCACCGGTCGCCACCGAGCACGAGCCCCAGCGCTGCTGCTGGTCGGCCGACCAGCGGATCGACCGCGGGCGGGGCAGCTCGTGGCGGCGGGCGAGCGCGCCGGCCCGGTCGGCGAGGTCGACGCCGTCGGAGCGCACCTTGCGTCGGACCCGGGCGACGAGGCCGGCGACGCAGGCCTCCTCCTCGTCGCTCGAGAGGTGGGCCGGCACCCGCACGACCAGCTCGCCGTTGCGGATCTTCGCCTCGGCCGTCCGGCGGCGACGCGCGCTGCGGACGACCCGCACCGGCAGATCGGCCGCGTCCCCCGTGTCCCCCGCGTCCGTCGCCCCCGTGTCGGGCTCGATCGGTTCGGCGGGGATGCGCAGGTCGGTCACCAGCGCGCCTCGGGTGTGCTCGTGGCGTCGCCGGCGCGCCCGAGCAGCTCGATCGGTTCGCCGCCGCGGATCTCCTCGTGCTCGAGCTCCGCCGGCCACGCGCCGAGGTTGGTGAAGCGTCGCTCGCCGAGCCCGGCGAGGCGGCACAGGGCCCGCAGCATCCCGCCGTGGGTCACGATCAGCACGTCGGCACCGGCGTAGGTCTCGCCGATGCGCACGAACGCCCGGCGGGCCCGGGTGAGGACCTCGTCGTCGTGCTCCCAGCCGTCGGGGAAGCGCTCGGCGGCGAGCCACCCGGGGTGGCGCTCCTCGATCTCGGCCCGGGTCAGCCCCGACCACTCGCCCACGTCCCGCTCCACCAGCTCCTCGTCGACGAGCACGGGGCCCACGCCGATCTCAACGGAGAAGATGGCGGCGGTCTCGGCCGCCCGCCGCAGCGGGGACGTGATGACGGCATCCACCGCGCCGAGGGCCCGTGACGCCTCACGTGCCGCCGCCCGGCCCTGCGTCGACAGCGGCGGATCGGCGCGGCCCTGCCAGCGCCGCTCGACGTTCCACGTCGACTCGGCGTGGCGCACGAAGAGGGCCCGTACGACACCGCTGGTCACGTTCGCACGCTATCGGAGCCCACCGACCCTCCGGTGCACCCGCCGACGCACCGTCGGTGTGCCCCGCGGGTGCCCCGCCGGGGTCGTCCGCGGCCGGCGCGTGGTCGGGCCGCGGGACGTGCGAACGGCGTTCGACCCCGTGCCCGCCGGGCCCGGCGCGGCCCGCGGGTGCTCCGGTGGCGGGTACGATCGGCCGGTGGCAACGGTTCGCCTCTTCGCGTCCGCGCGGGTCGCCGCCGGCACCGGTCGGGCGACCATCGACGGCCCGACGGTCGGCGACGTGCTCGAGGAGGCCCGCGCCCGGTTCGGGCCCGAGTTCTCCGCCGTGCTCGACGGTTGCCGCATCTGGGTCAACGGGGACACGGCGACGGAGAGCGACCCGGTCGGCGACGACGACGAGGTCGCCGTGCTCCCGCCCGTGAGCGGTGGCCACCGATGAGCCCGCAGGGAGCCCGGGCCGAGAGCCCGGCCGCGCAGGACGGCGCGTCGCCGCGACGAGGGGAGCCGTCGCCCCCGACCCGCGACGGGCCACCGGCGTCCCCGGACCGCCGACCGCCCCCGGCCCGCCTTCCCCGGGCGCCGCGTCGCGAGGGCGGTGCCACGTTCGTGTCGTCGTCCCCGCTGTCCGGCCGGCTGCGCCGACGTGCCCGCCGGGAGCAGGTGGTGGCCGAGCGTCGGCGGACGAGCCGCTTCGCCGTCATCCACGACACGTCGGGCCCCAAGGTCCGCCTCGGGATCGCGTGGTTCGTGGCCGCGCTCGGTGCGATGTTCGTCGGCCCGCTCGGGCTCGGTCTGCTGACCGGGGCCGTCGCCGTCGTCGCCGCGCTCCAGGCCAGCGGAGCGTGGCACCAGCGCCGCGAGCACCCGCAACGGGTGGCCGCAGCCGCGTGCGCCGGCCTGATGCCGCTGGCCGCCGCCCACAGCCCCGGCCTCGTCGGGACGGTGGTCCTGGTCTTCGTCTTCGCGACGCTCGGCTGGTTCGCACTCGACCGGTCCGGCCGCACCGACGTCGTCACCGACACGGCGATGACGATCCGCTGCGGGCTGTTCCCGGGCCTGGCGGCCGCGTCGATCGTGCTGGTCCTGCGGGTCGAGCTGGCCGCAGCCATCACCCTGCTCGTGCTGGTGTCGGTCTACGAGACCGGCGACTACCTCGTCGGGTCCGGCTCGGCGAACCTCGTCGAGGGCCCGGCCGCGGGCGTCGCCGGCGTGATCGTGCTCACCGCTGCGGCCGCGGTGTTCGAACCGGCACCGTTCTCCGAGGTGGGGGTGCTGTTCATGGGGGCGGTCGTCGCGGTGCTCGCGCCGCTCGGTCCGCTCGTCGGCTCGGCGGCGCAGGCCGGGGGCGCGCACGGACGCGGCCGGCAGCACCGCCG
>JAXHUH010000294.1:0-13375 GCA_034211175.1 Actinomycetota bacterium | reverse complement strand
GGTGCCCGCGGTCGGGGCGACGGTCGTCGGAGCCGGGGCGGCGGTCGTCGGGGCCGGCGTGGCACTCGGGGCCGGGGGCGCCTCCTCGGGACCGGTCGGGGTGGCGGTCGTCGGGACCGCGGCCACGAACCGGACCGATGCGACGTCGGCGTCCGAGGCCGACGGGCCCGTCGTCCCGCAGGCCGTGACACCCAGCGCGAGCACCGTCCCGACCGCGGCGAGCGCTGCGAGGCGGTGGTGGGGGCGGTGCGTGGTGGTGGGCATCTCGGGGACCTCTTCGTTCCTCGGCGGCGAACCAAGTGGAACGTGCGCCCGTTAGTCCGTCGTCTCCCGCCGGTGAGCGCCCGGTTAGCGCGGGCTGTCCGTGCCGCGTGCAGCGACCCGCCGTCGTGCTCGCTGCGACGAACGCAACGAAGACGATCGACGGCGCCGCGGCAAGGGTTTTGGGCGAGATTCGGGAGGACGTTCGTCGCGCCGGGGGAGCGGGAGGTGTGATTAGGCTCCCGCGAATGGACGGCACCACCGACGACGGCGACCGCCGCGGATGACCGACACCTTTCCCCGCCAACACGCCCGGACCAGGCGGTTCACCCTCGGGCGTCCGCGCACCTTCGTCGTGGGGCCCGACGGCGGTCGGGTCGTCTACTGCCGTTCGCTGGCCGGCGACGATCCCGTCAACCGCCTCTGGAGCCTCGATGTCGCCAGCGGCACCGAGACCCTCGTCGCCGACCCCGCGAAGCTCCTGGACGACGGTGACGCCGACCTGCCCGCCGAGGAGCGCAGGCGCCGTGAGCGGGCGCGTGAGGCGGCCGGCGGCGTCGTGAGCTACGCGACCGACGACGACGTCGCCCAGGCGTGCTTCGCGCTCGGCGGCCGGCTGTTCCAGGCCGAGCTCGACGGCAGCGACGTGGCCGACCTCGAGGCGCAGCTCGGTGCGTTCGATCCCCGCTTCGACCCGTCGGGCACCCGCATCGCCTACGTCGCAGGCACCACGTTGCGCATCGTCGGTGCGCTCGACCGCGACCGCCACCTGCTCGGCGAGGAGGACCCGCTGGTCAGCTGGGGCTCGGCCGAGTTCGTCGCCGCCGAGGAGATGGGCCGGTCACGGGGGTTCTGGTGGGCGCCGAGCGGCGACCGGCTCGCGGTCGCCCGGGTCGACAACTCGCCCGTCGCCACCTGGCATCTGGCCGACCCGGCCAACCCGGCGACCGAGCCGACCGCCATCCGCTACCCGGCGGCGGGGACGGCCGACGCCGACGTCCGCCTGTTCGTGTCCGACCTCGGCGGGATCGTCACCGACGTCGAGTGGGACCGCGAGCGGTTCCCGTACCTGGCCGACGTGCGGTGGAGCAGCGGTGCACCGCTCACCATCGTCGTGATGAGCCGCGACCAGCGGACGCTGGTGGTCGCCACCGTCGACGTGGCGACCGGCGCGTCCACCGAGGTCCACCGGATCACCGACGACGCCTGGGTCGAGCTGATCGGCGGCGCGCCGCGCTGGTGGGACGGGCGCCTCGTGACCGTCGAGGACCGCGGCGCGGCGCGTCGTCTCGTGATCGGCGGTGACGCCGTCACCGGCGACGACCTCCAGGTCCGGTCGATCGTCGGGCCGCTCGACGGGTCGCTCGTCGTCGCCGCGTCGCGCGACGACCCCGCCGAGGTCGACCTGTTCGCCGTCGACCGCGACGGCGCCGCCGAGCAGCTCACGCCCGGCGGCGGCATCTGCGCCGGCGCCGTCGGGGGCGGCACGCTCGTCGTGACCCGGACGACCGACGACGCCGCGCCGCTCGTCGAGGTGCGGCGCGGCGGAGAGGTCGTGGCCACGATCGACGACGTGTCGGAGTCCCCGCTGGTCTCGGTCAACGTGAGCCTCGGTCGTCACGGCGGCCGCGACCTGCGCACGGCCCTCCTGCTGCCGTCGGGGGAGCGCGCCGACGGGCCGCTGCCGGTGCTGCTCGACCCCTACGGCGGTCCCCACGCCCAACGGGTCCTGCGCTCACGCGACGCGTACCTCGTGTCCCAGTGGTTCGCGGACCAGGGCTTCGCGGTCCTCGTGACCGACGGCCGCGGCACGCCCGGGCGCGGCCCGGAGTGGGAGCGGGCCGTGGCCGGCGACCTCGCCGCGCCGGTCCTCGAGGACCAGGTCGACGCGCTCATGGCCGTGGCCGAGGGCGACGACCGCCTCGACCTGTCGAAGGTCGCGATCCGCGGTTGGTCGTTCGGCGGCTACCTCGCCGCGCTCGCGGTGCTGCGCCGCCCGGACGTGTTCGCCGCGGCGATCGCCGGGGCACCGGTCACCGATTGGCGCCTCTACGACACCTTCTACACGGAGCGTTACCTCGGCCACCCCGACACCGCGCCCGAGGCGTACGAGCGCTGCGACCTCACCGCCGAGGCGGCGTCGCTGACGAGGCCGCTGATGCTGGTCCACGGGCTGGCCGACGACAACGTCGTCGCCGCCCACACCCTGCGGCTCTCCTCCGCCCTGCTCGCCGCCGGCCGGCCCCACGAGGTGCTCCCGCTCTCGGGGGTGACCCACATGACCCCCCAGGAGGTCGTGGCCGAGAACCTGCTGCGGCTGCAGGTCGAGTTCCTGCGCCGCTCGCTCGGACTGGTCGGCGACGGGGACGAGGCCGGCGACACCTGAGCCGCGGGCGCCGGCGTCGCCGCGCCTCAGGTCGTGAGCAGCTCGGTGAGCCGGGCCCGGGTCTCGGGCGGGATCGGCGACGGGCGGCCCGCCCGCATCGTCACGATGACGCCGGTCGCGGTGGCGATGCACCGCTCGGCGCAGAAGACGCCGGTGCCGACCATGTACGAGGAGCGGCCGATGCGCACCACCCGGTTGCCGATGTCGATCGTCCCGGGGAAGAACAGCTCCTGACGGAAGTCGATGCTGAGGTGGGCGAGCACCGCGCCGCTCTCCTCGGTCGGGTCGTCGTCGGCCGCGGCCGTGCGACCGCCGTCGCCGTTGCCGCTGTCGACGGTGCCGTTGGCGGAGGGGAGGTCGCGCACGATGTCGTGGCCGAACATCAGCCGGCCGGTCTCGACGTACGCCGCGATGGCCACGTTGTTCACGTGGCCCTGCGCGTCGGTGTCGGAGAAGCGGATCCGGTCGGTGACCCAGTGCGTGAACGTCGCTCGATCGGCGAGATCGAAGGAGTGGTCGCTCACGACCGGGCGCAGTGCAGGTGGGGGGTGGGCACGGCGCTCAGCTTCCGATGCGGGTGGCTCTGCCGGTCCAGTACTCGTCCTTCAGCACGCGCTTGTAGAGCTTGCCCGTCGGCAGGCGGGGCAGCTCGGGACGGAAGTCGACGGAACGGGGCGCCTTGTAGTGGGCGATCTTGTGGCGGGTCCAGTCGAGCAGCTCCTGCTCGGTGTCCTCGGAGGCCGGGACCCCCTCGGCGAGCTGCACGACGGCCTTGACCTGCTCGCCCATCTCGTCGTCGGGGACCCCGATGACCGCGACGTCGGCGATCTTCGGATGCATGATCATCGCGTCCTCGATCTCCTGCGGGTAGATGTTGACCCCGCCGGAGATGATCATGAACGCCTTGCGGTCGGTGAGGTACAGGTAGCCGTCGTCGTCGAGGTACCCGACGTCGCCGAGCGTCGACCAGTTTGCGTGGTCGGGGTGCTGGGCGCCCTTCGTCTTGTCCGGGTCGTTGTGGTACTCGAACGGCATCGCCTCGAGCTCGAAGTAGATCGTGCCCGCCTCGCCGGTGGGCTGCTCGGTGCCCTCGTCGTCGCAGATGTGGGGGATGCCGAGGATCGGCTTGCCGACGGTGCCGGGACGGGCGAGCCAGGTCTCGGGGTCGACGTAGCAGAAGCCGTTGAACTCGGTGCCGGCGTAGTACTCGTGGAGGATCGGGCCCCACCAGTCCATCATCTGCTGCTTCACCTCGACCGGGCACGGCGCCGCGGCGTGGATCGCGACCCGGTGGCTCGACAGGTCGTGGGCGGTGCGAACCTCCTCCGGGAGCTTCAGCAGCCGGGTGAACATCGTCGGCACCCACTGGCTGTGGGTCACCGAGTAGGCCTCGATCGCCCGCAGCGCCTCGGCGGGCTCGAACCGCTCCATCACGACGGCCGTGCCGCCGAGGCTCTGGACGCCGGTGGTGAACCCGAGCGGCGCCGAGTGGTAGAGCGGCGCCGGCGAGAGGTAGACGGTGTCCGCGGAGAAGCCGAACAGCCCGGACAGGACCCCGTCCACCAGGGCGTTCGGTGCACCGACCGGCTCACCCGACAGCGGGCGCTGGATGCCCTTCGGCCGTCCGGTGGTGCCCGAGCTGTACAGCATGACCTCGCCGCGGGGCTGCTCCGCGAGCGGCTCGGCGGGGTGGGCGGCGAGCGCCCGGTCGAAGTTCTCGTACCCGTCGGCCTCGCCCCCGATCATCAGCCGGACGTCGACGTCGGGTGTCATCGGGACGAGCTCGGCGGCGAGGTCGCGGTACGCGTCGCTGACGACCAGGGCCTTGGCGCCGCAGTCGTTGACGATGTACGCGGCCTCCTCGGCGGTGAGGTAGCGGTTGACCGTCGTGAAGTAGAGGCCCGAGCGCAGCGCGGCCCAGTAGGCGGTGAAGTACTCGGTCAGGTTCTCGGCGTGGATGGCGACGTGGTCGCCCGGCCCCAGCCCGGCGGCCCGCAGGAGCTGCGCCAATCGGTTGGACGCATCGTCCAGCTCCCGGTACGTGATCGTCTCGCCGGAGCCGGCCATGACGACGGCGGGCTTGTCGGGTGTTGCCTGCGCATGATCCCCCACGAACATGCCCGCATTCTGGCGGTTCGGATGTGACCGACGCCACTGGACGCGTGGGGGTCGACGTGCCGTCGCAAGGGCTCCCGATGCGGCCGGCCCCGCGGGGGTAGTGTCGCCGCCGTGGACCCCGTAGTGGCGCCCGAGGGGCACCGGCAGTCGCCCCGTGCGTTCCGCCGGGCGGTGATGTCGGGGCGGCACGACGCTCCGACGGAGGTCCCGACGCGCCGTCCCCGTCCCGCCCGTTGAGGTGTCGGTCGACCGGATGATCGGTGAGGACGGGGTCTGGGAGCTCAGGCCCCGCCGGAGCGGCATCGCCATGTCGCTGGCCGCGGCGCTGGCGCTGGTGGTCGGTGGCGTCTACGCCGGCGGGGCCATCGGGTGGACGGCCGCGGTGTTCTTCGGGGTCGTGTCGCTGGGCCTGGTGCGCCAGCTGCGGACGGGCCGCGCCCTCGTGCGCGTCGACCCCGACGGGCTGACCCTCGGCGGGTGGGGCGCCACCCTTCGCCAGCGGCGGCTGCTGTGGCACGAGGTCCAGGGCATCATCCTGTGGACCAGGATCGAGCGCGGTGAGCGCCTCGACCTGCTGAGCGCCGTGCCCTCGTCGTTCCTCGACCCCGATGCCGGCCCGACCGAGCCGGCCGAGGTCACCGCCGCGCTCCTCGAGCACTCGACACCCCTCGTCGACTGCCGCCTCGATGCCGACGAGCTCCGGGTGGCGCTGGACGGCGCCCACGTGGAGGTCGAGGTCGTCGACCGCCGCCCGCCCCGCTGAGCGCCCCCGCCCGGCGAGTCGGTCCGGGCGCGCCCGACCCGGCGGATCACTCGTCGCGCAGTGGCGGCGCGGTGGGTAGCTCGTCGTCGTGCCCGCCGAGCGGTGCGTGCCCCGGCGGGCCGGCCGAGGCGTCGTCCGGGAGCGCGCCGGTGCCGGGAGGGACCGGGTCGCCGCCGGCCAGGAGGCGCAGGCCGAGCCAGACGGGGACGACCTGGCCCGCGGCGAGGGCCAGTCCGGCGAGGACCACCGCGATGGTCGCGAACGTGGCCGAGCGCCCGATGTCGTCGCTCGCCTCCTCGGCGAGCGCCCGCGCCTCGGCGGTCGTGCTGTCGTAGTCGGCGAGCACGGACTCGGTCCTCGCCAGGTCGGTGCGGAGGGTGGCGACGTCGTCGGCCAGGGCCGCGAGGTCGGTGTCGAGCCCCTCCAGGGCGTCGCTCGCGGCGCGGAGGTCCTCGGCGGAGTCGCGCAGCGAGTCGGGGAGCGGCTCGAGCCCGGCGCGCAGCTCGCCGATCGACTCGGCGAGGGGCACGTCGGGGTCGTAGCCGGGGGCGAACGGGCCGAGCGCGCCGAGGACGTTGTCCACCGAGGCGGCGGTCGACTCGAGCGTCGGCAGTGCGCCGGACAGCGCGTCGATCGTCTCGGGCAGGTCCTCCGCGGCCAGCTCGGCGAGCCCGTCGGCCAGCGTCCGGGTCTCGGTGAACGACGAGCTGAGGCCCCGCAGCGCCGACTCGAGGCTCTCGAGGCTCTCGAGCGTGCTCGAGACCACGTCGTCGGCGATCTCCAGGGTGTCGTCGAGCGTCTCGAGCGCCTCGGCCGACAGCTCGATGCTGCGGACGGCCGAGTCGTCGATCCCCCGGGACACGGCGACGCCGATCGCGGTGACCAGCAGCGCGGCGACGAGCCCGCCGCAGCCGATGCCGACCAGGACGCGCCCGACCGCCGGTCCGCCGAGTGGCACGCCGCGCCACGTCGGCGGCCGGGTGGCGGTGTCGTCGCTCATCCGCCGATGCGGGAGTGGATGCGGCGCGTGGCCAGCAGGCGGGCGAGGACGAGGGCGACGGCGGCGATGGCACCGAGGGCCGCGAACACGATCGGCTCCGGCTCGCGCCCGAGCAGCATGACGTCCTGGAGGCCGCGGATGCCCCACGTCACCGGGAGCACCCACGTGACGACCACGGCCGGGCCGACGAGGCGGTCGGCGGACAGGAAGAACCCGCTGAAGAACAGGCTGGCCAGCAGGACGAGCATCGCGACCTGGACCGCCTGGCCGTCGCTGCGGGCGAGCAGCGACAGCACGAGCCCGATGCCGATCGAGGCGACGAGGACCAGGCCGAGGAGCGGGACGAGCCACCAGACGCTGCCGGCGATGGGCACGTCCAGGGCGGTGACGACGAGGACCACGAGCGCGGCGCCGGTCGCCGCGCCGAGCACCAGGTAGGCCACGATCTTGCTGACGAGCAGGCCGCCGACCCCGATCGGGGACACGTCGAACAGCTCCGTGATGCCGAGCTGGCGGTCCCGCACGATCGCCAGACCGGCGAAGGCGACGGCGAAGTGCTGCATGAGCAGCACGACCGTGCTCGGGCCGTAGAAGTCGATCACGTCGTCGATCTCGGTCGTGGCCGCGATCTCCGCCCGCAGCGGGCGCACGAGGATCGACGGGTCGATCTCCAACAGCGCGGACGCCCGCCCGGCGGTGGCGTCGAGCTCGGCGTGGAGGGCGTCGATCACCGGTTGGTCGGCCGGGTCGAGGCCGTCGTCGACCGACGCCTGTGCGTCGTCGACCGCGGCCTGGAGCGCCGAGAGCGACCCGACCGGGTCCTCCTCGATCGTCGGGTCGGCGGCGTCGTCCTCGGAGCGCCGGGTCGTGTCGCCGAGCTCGTCGAGCACCAGCGAGGCCATGCCCGTCGCCGCCGTCGCCTCGGCGACCTGGAGGTCGAGGTCGTCGAGCGCGCTGGTGGCGCCGGCCTCGTCGCCCGCCGCGACCGCGACGTCGAGATCGGTGGCCGTGGCGTCCATCGCGGCGAGGCGCTCGTCGACCGGCTCGGCTGCGTCCTGGCCCTGCCCGACGACGCCCTCGAGCACCGACGCGTTCACCTGGTCGACGGCCACCGCGGCGATGACGTCCATGAGCGAGTCGATGATCGGGTCGAGCTGGTTGTGGACCACGGTGATCGTCGCGGGCTCGCCGCCGAGGACCGTCTCGACGGGGTCGGGCGGGAACACCACGATCACGTCGACCTCGCCGTCCTCGAGCCGCTGACGGGCGTCGACCTCGTCGGCCGTGGTGCCCGCGTACTCGATCCAGCCGACGAGGCTGTCGGTGTAGCGCTCGGCCTCGTCGGCGAAGATCGTGCCCCGCTGGGCGACGAACAGCGTGCGCAGGACGTCGCCGTCCTGGCGGTACCCGAGCCCGAACACCAGGAGCACGAGGAACGGGCCGACGACCAGGAGCAGCACCAGCGCGGGCTGGTTGAGGACGTCGGTGATCTCCTTGCGGACGAGGGTGAGGACCCGCAGCGTCGCCTGCCAGGTGCTCCTCATGGCTCGCCGTCGGTCGCGGGGTCGCGGTGATCGGGCTCCCCGTCGGTGCCGTCGGGCGCGCCCTCGTCTCGTCCGTCGACGGCCTCGCTCCGCGATCGGCGCTTCTCGTCGATGTCGAGGTCCCGGTCGGCGACGATGGCCGCCAGCTGCTCGTCGTCGATGGTGCCGTCGGGCTCGCCGGTGGTGCGCGCCAGTACCCGGGGCAGCGGCTGGTTGCGGGAGCGGCGCTCGACCAGTCGCACGAAGACGTCGTCGAGATCGGGCACGACGACGCCGGCGCGGTCGACGACGACATCGTGGCGGGCGAGCACGTCGAGGATCCGGTCGAGTGCGTCGTCCCCGTGGGTCACGAAGCGCAGCGACGTGCCCTCCCAGCTGCGCGCCCCGCCGTCGACGACCTGGTCGAGCGCCAGGACCTCCTCCAGCGCGGTCGGGGGCATCCGGGCATGGGTGCTGATGTCCACGACCTCGCCGTCGTAGGCCTGGCGGCGCAGGCCGGTGGGGGTGTCGACCGTGACGAGGCGCCCGTCGGCCATGACCGCGACGCGGTCGCAGTGGGCGGCCTCGGCCACGAGCTGGGTGGTGACCACGAGGGTCCGGCCCTGGTTGCGCATCGTCGTGAGCCGCTCCCAGATGCGCGAGCGCAGGATCGGGTCGAGGCCGGCGGTCGGCTCGTCGAGGAAGATCAGCTCCGGGTCGTGCACGAGCGCCGCGATGAGCGTGAGACGGCGCTGCATGCCGCCCGAGGCGTCGGCCATCTTCGTGCGGCGGCGCTCGTCGAGGTCGACGAAGCGCAGCAGGTCGCGCATGCGTCGGCGACGCCGCCGGACCGGCAGGCCGTAGAGGGACGCGACGAGGTTGAGGTTCCGCCAGATGGTGAGGTTCGGGTAGAGGACCGGCACCTGCGGCACGTAGCCGACGCGGCGCCGGCCGGCGGCGTCGGAGCGGGTCGGGTCGCCGCCGAAGACCCGCACCGTGCCCTCGGTGGGGCGGTCGATGCCCAGCAGCAGCCGCACGAGGGTCGACTTGCCGCAGCCGCTCGGACCGACGATGCCGATGATGGTGCCCTGCTCGATGTCGAGATCGAGGTCCTCGACGGCGCGATGGGCGCCGAAGCGGCGGGTGACACCCTCGACCCTGATGGTCGGCTCGGACGACGGGGTGGCGGCGGGCGGCGTGGACGAGGGTGGCGACGGCGGCGAGGGCTCGACGGTGGTCACGTCGTGGCTCCGGGGTGGTGTGACGGGTCGATCACCGGTCGGCTCCGCCGACGTGCGCTGGTGACGCGGTCCGGGGGCGCCGTCGGGGACGTCGGATCGGGTCATCGTCTGCTCGTCGTGAGGCGTTCGCCGGTGCCGGGCCCGGACGCGCGGTTCGTCGCACCGACCACATCGTCGCAGCCCCTCGACACGTTGCGGCGCATGCCGGGTCCCGTTCGAGGCCTCGACGGGTAGAACTCGCACGCGTCGCCGCTCGTGCGGTCCTCGGCCGGGCGTCCGGATGCCGGACCGGGTGGTGGCGCCGACGTGGGTTGCCGACCAGCATGGGACCTCCGGGTCGCGAATCCTCCGGCACGACGATCTTCCCCGTCCCGCCGGGACCCACTCGCGAATTCACCATCTTCCGCCGTGCTCGCGGCCGCATCATTGTGTGGTGCTCGTCCCACGTGACGTGGCCTCCAGCGGGACGTGCGGGGTGCGCCGGGCGACCGTCACCAGGTCGTCACGTCGGGGTGCGGGGCCGGCCGCCGGCCCTGGTGGGCCCGCAACTGGTGCCGTGTCGCCGTTCACGTCCCCCGTCACCATCGCGTTAAGAGATAGCGCACCTTAGGTCCAGATGAATGGGTGGTGTATCTTCGGTCGCGCCGGGCGCAGAGCCTCGGTAGCTGCCACGGGCGAGCGGCGCACCGGGCGGAAGGGAGTCGTGGCCATCGAACGCGAACTCAGCGAGATCGGGAGTCGGTGATGGACGGCATCGGCAACTGGCTCACGTTCATGAACGACCGGCGAGATGACGTCATCGACAAGGTCATCGAGCACGCCATGTTGGTGTTCTGGGTGATGTTGGCGGCGACCGCCTTCGCGGTGCTCGTGGGCATCCTCATCAGGGATCGACCCAACGCACGCGGCGTGGCCGCCAGCGTCGGGAGCGCCCTCCAGGGCGTCACCCTCGGCACCGCCGGCGTCTTCCTGGTCATCCCGTCCCTGGCGCTCTTCGCCATCTTCATCCCCATCGTGGGGATCGGCTTCTGGCCACCGTTCATCGCGCTGTTCATGTACGCGCTGCTGCCCATCATGCGCAACACCGTGACCGGGCTCGCCGGCGTCGATCAGGCGGTGCTCGAGTCGGCCCGGGGCATGGGGCTCAACGCCCGCCAGCGCCTCTTCAAGGTCCAGCTCCCGCTCGCGTGGCCGGTGATCCTCACCGGCATCCGCGTGTCGACGCTGCTGACCACGGGCATCGCGGCCATCGCCGTGCTCGTCGGCGGCCCCGGCCTCGGCTTCTACATCAACGACGGCCTGACCCGGTACCCGTTCCCGAACTCCGTGGAGTCGATGTGGACGGGCATGGCGTTGACGGTGATCCTGGCGCTGCTCTTCGACCTCGTCTTCGTGTTCCTGCGCCGGGTCACGCTCTCGAAGGGACTGAGGCTGTGAGCGGATCGACCGGGTGCCCGGCTCCGACGCCGGCGCTGATTGGGACCCGAACGAAGCAGACGATGTACGCCGAGCGCAGGACGAACGAACAACGATGACCATCGACATGCCCACCGACCAGGCGGCACCGACCGATCGCTCCGGTGTCGCGGCGTCCGGAACGCTCGAGGACGCGCCGGTCAAGATCGGCCTCGACCGGGTGAGCAAGGTCTATCCGGGGACGACGGTCCCGGCCGTCGAGGAGCTGACGCTCGAGATCCCGACCGGTGAGATCCTCGTGCTTGTCGGTCCGTCCGGTTGCGGCAAGAGCACGACGCTGCGCCTCATCAACCGGATGATCGAGCCCTCCTCGGGCCGGATCATCTTCGATGGCGAGGACGTCACCGACGTCGATGCGGACCAGCTCCGGCGCCGCATCGGCTACGTGATCCAGCAGATCGGTCTCTTCCCGCACCAGACCATCGCCCAGAACATCATGACCGTTCCCAAGCTCCTCGGCTGGGACCGCAAGCGCATGACCAGCCGGGTCGACGAGCTCCTCGAGATGGTCGGGATGGACCCGTCGGTCTACCGCGACCGCTACCCCCGGGAGCTCTCCGGTGGCCAGGCTCAGCGGGTCGGCGTGGCCCGGGCGCTCGGCGCCGATCCCGAGGTGCTCCTCATGGACGAGCCCTTCGGTGCCATCGACCCGATCACCCGTGACCGGCTGCAGAACGAGTTCCTCCGCCTCCAGGCCGAGCTGAAGAAGACCATCGTCTTCGTCACCCACGACATCGACGAGGCCATCAAGATGGGTGACCGCATCGCCATCCTGCGGGAGCGCTCGGTCATCGCCCAGTTCGACACCCCGGAGCGGATCCTGGCCTACCCGGTCGACGACTTCGTCGACGACTTCATCGGGACGGGCTCGACGCTCAAGGGCCTCAACTTCGAGCGGGTGCGCGACCTCGACCTGCCCGACTACCCGGTGATCACCTCGGGCCAGTCCCGCGTCGAGGCCCAGGCCGTGCTGGCCGGCGCCCGCCAGCGGTGGGCGCTGGTGCTCGACAAGGACGGTCGCCCCAAGTCCTGGGTCGACGAGGACCACCTCAACCGCATGGGCGACACGGTCGAGCCGGCCGGGCAGAACGTCCGGGCGCTCGTCGAGCCCAACGCCACGCTGCACGACGTGCTCGAGGCGATGCTCAACTCGAGCGTCGGCTGCGCGGTCGTCGTCGATCCCAAGGGCATCCACCAGGGTGTGATCGAGATCGATGTGCTGACCGACGTGATCAGCCGGATGCGGTCCGAGGCGAAGAAGCACTACGACAGCCAGGTCCAGGCGGCGACGTCATGACGGCGACGACCGAGGAACGTCCGGACCTCGACGAGGTCGAGGATCTCGGCACCGCCATCGACCCGGAGGCCGACGACCCGGGCGGTACCGGCGCCTGGTCGAAGATCCGCGGGGCGATGGGCGGCTCGGCCGGGCTCATCATCACGCCGTTCGTGATCGCCGGTGTCGCCCTGACGCTCTACGTGCTCGTCTCCGGGGCGGAGAAGAGCGTCGCGGAGGCCTCGGCGCTGGACTGGAGCTCCAACCTCCGGCCACAGCTCGAGGACCACATCTGGTTGACCGTCGTGTCGACCATCTTCGTGCTGCTGATCGCCGTGCCCCTCGGCGTGGCGCTGACCCGGCCGTCGATGCGTCGCTTCGCCGGCCCGATCCTGGCCTTCGCCAACACGGGGCAGGCGGCGCCGGCCTACGGCCTGTTCGTGCTGCTCTACGCCTGGATGAGCACCGGTTTCCGCACGTCGGTGGTGGCGCTGGTGATCTACACGGTGCTGCCGGTGCTGCGGAACACGATGGTCGGCCTCGACCAGGTCGACCGGGCGATCATCGAGGCCGGGCGGGGCATGGGCATGACCCAGCGCCAGGCCCTGCTCAAGATCGAGATGCCGCTCGCGGTGCCGGTGATCCTGGCCGGTGTGCGGACGGCGCTGATCATCAACGTCGGCATGGCCACCCTGGCCTTCCTGATCGGCGGTGGCGGCCTCGGGGTGACGATCTCTGCCGGGCTGAAGCTCCAGCGGGACATGATCCTCGTGACCGGCGCGACCATGGCCGGCATCCTCGCACTGACGATCGACTGGCTCGGCGCCGTTGCCGAGCGCTACCTCAAGCCCAAGGGCATCTGACCACTCGCCGGGCCTGCCCCGGCGGTCGAACCTCGCACACGGCCCGGCGCACTGGCGCCGGGCCGTTGCGCGCCCCCGTCCCCCCACGTCCGCAGGCCCCCGCCCCCGTCCCCCCCCACGTCCGCAGGCCCCCGTTCCCGAACCGGCTACCACCCTGGCCGGGTGATGGCTCCGGTGGAAGCCAGAACCGTGCTCCGTGGCGCCGGGCTCCGGTATGACCACGGGGGACGCCAGCCTGGTTCCCCGCGGGGAACGAGGCAGGACCGCAGCCATGCGAACCGGCCACCGCTGCGGTCGGCTGACGGTCGAGGTGGTTGCCAGAACGGGTTGCGGCGCAGGCACGCCTGCCTTCTCCTACCGCCCGCGCCCGTCCCCCGGGGGTTCTGGTCGACCGATCTGCGCTCGGGACGTCGGCTTCGTCGGTCGGTTCGGCGGGTCGGGGGACGCGAGAGGGCCCGGAGCCTTGCG
>JAXHUH010000293.1:0-11638 GCA_034211175.1 Actinomycetota bacterium | reverse complement strand
GCCCCCCCCCCCCCCCCCCCCCCCCCCCCCCCCCCCGCCCCCGGCCCCCCCCCCCGCGCGCGCCCCCCCCCCCCCCCCCCACGGCCGCGCGCCACCTCGGATGGCCCGGCCGGCCGGCATCCCGGCGGCGTCCGAAACTCGATTGGTGGGGCTCGACACCGCCGCCCACACTTCGGCGGTGTCCGCTCCTGCCGGGCTGCTCCGGCGCTCGCCCGCCTTCGGTTCGCTGGTCGCGGCGCGAGGTGTGTCGCTCGTCGGCGACGGCGTGGGCTACCTCGCGCTGATCGTCCACCTCCAGCGCACCGAGGGCGCCGGCACGGCGGTCGCGCTGCTGCTCCTGATGGTGTCGCTCCCGTCGCTGCTCAGCCCGGTGCTGGGCGTCGCCGCCGACCGGGTCGACCAGCGCCGGTTGCTGATCGCCGGTGAGCTCGGCCAGGCCCTCGTCGTCGGTGCGGTGATCGTCTGGTTGCCACCGACCCCGGTCCTGTTGGCGCTCGTGCTGGCCAAGGCGACGATCGCCACGATCTCGGAGCCGGCCGGGCGAAGTGTCGTCCCCGCCGTGGTCGACGACCGCGACCTGCCCCGGGCCAACTCGATCCTCGGCGGCGTGCACCAGGGAGGCGACGTCGTCGGTGCCCTGGTCGGCGGGGTGGTCGTCGCCGTCGGCGGCGTGCGGGCGGGCCTCGTCGTCGATGCCGGCTCGTTCGTTCTGAGCGCGCCCCTGCTGCTGCGTCTGCCGATGGTCGAGCGGGACCCGGAGGCAGCCACGGGTGGGTCGTGGTGGCGCGATGCGGTCGACGGGCTGGTGATCATGTGGCGCATCCCCCTCGCCCGGGCGATGGCCGTCGCCATGTTCCTCATCGCCCTGTCCGCCGCCGACGACGCCGCGGTGCCGTTCCTCGCCACCGAGCTGGGCGCGGGGGAGCGGGGCCTCGGCGTCCTCGTCGGTGCGGTCGGCGCCGGCCTGGTCGTGGGGTACGCCACGATCGCGAGCCGCTGGGACGGGACCGGTCGGACGCTCGGGTTCGTCGCCGGCGGGAACGTCATGGGGCTGGGCAACGTGCTCACCGCGGCCGCGCCGACGCTGCCGCTCGCCGTGGCCGGCCAGCTGCTGCGGGGCTTCGGCGGTGCGGTGCTCGAAGCCAGCCTGAACACGCTGGTCCAGCGTGGTGTGCCGAAGCACGCGCTGGGCCGGGTGTTCGCCAACGTCTACGGCGCCGCGAACGTCGCCGCGCTCGCCGCCCTCCTGGTCGGCGGACCGCTGCTCGACGCCACCTCGCCCCGGTTCGTCCTGGCGGTGAGCGGCGCGACGGTGATCGCGGGCGCGGCCTGTGCCGGTGTCATGCTGCGCCGCCCCGAGCGCCCCGGCTGACCCGACCAACCCGAACTGGACCCCGCGACGTACCGCCGGTGGCATTCTGCGCGGTCCAGAACGGGGGTGCTCCGAACTGGTCCCCGCGAAGTGCCGCGGGTGGCATTCTGCGCGGTCCAGAACGGGGGTGCTCCGAACTGGTCCCCGCGAAGTGCCACGGGTGGCATTCTGCGCGGTCCAGAACGGAGCCGGCGGGCTGTACGCGGGCAAGGGTCGCGTCAGGGGTGGTGGAGGTCGCGGTAGCGGCGGGGGGTCATCCCGACGGCCCGGCGGAACCGGCGGGTGAGGGCCGCCTGGTCGTAGAACCCGCAGCGGGTCGCCACCTCGGCGATCGGCAGCGCGGTGGTGGCGAGCAGGCGGGTGGCCTCGTCGAGGCGGACCCGCAGCACGTACTGCTTCGCCGACACGCCCATCGTTCGCCGCATCCGCCGTTCGAGCTGCTGGCGGGACATGCCGGCCGCCGCGGCCAGGTCGTCGACCCGCAGCGACTCGGCGAAGCGCTCCCGCACCAGCGCCAACGCGGCGACCAGCCCGCCCATCGCGTCGTCGTGGTCCGACGCGGTCCCCAGGTCGACCGAGATGGCGACGATCCCGGTGATCTCCCCGTCGGCCCCGGGAATCGGCGTCTTGGTCGTGACGTACCAGCCGATCGTGCCGTCGGGCCGGGTGATCATCTCCAGCTCTCCCCGCACCGCCCGACCACCGTCGACGACCCGGCGGTCCTGGGCCTCGTAGGTGCGGGCGAGCTCCGTCGGGAACAGCTCGGCCGCCGTCCGCCCCACGACCTCGGCCGGTGACGCGCACCCGGCCCGGTCGGCGAACGCCTGGTTGGCCGTCACGTAGCGACCGTCGGTGCCCTTGAGGCTGAACATGACGTGGGGCAGGCCGCGGTGCAGGTCGGCGAGCACGCTGGCCATCGGGGCCGCAGTCATGGGTGGGGCATCGGCCCGGCGGGACGGAGCCATCGCAGCATTGTTGGCACAGCCGCCGGCCGGCGGCGTGACTTGTCACATCCACGCACCGTGGCAGGACTGATGCGCCAAGACGGTGGGGATTGACTGGAGGTGTGACCACGCCACCGTCCGTCGATCGCGGCGACGACCTCACCAACCGGGCCGTCGACCTCGCCGAACGCCTGCTGAGCGAGGCGGCCGACGCCGAACGATGGCGCGATCGCCAACGCCACCGCCGACTCGCCGGCATGCTCGACGACCCCGACGGCAAGCTGACGATGCTCGCCCTGATCGACGAGGTCATGCGCATCCGCGACCCGCAGCGGGCGACGGCGCACCTGCGGGCGCTCGTCGAGCGGCGGGGCGCCCCCGACTTCCTCGGCCCGATCGACCGCCTGGCGTTCACCGCCGGCGCCCGCATCGGCCCCCGCGCCCCCGGCCCGGTCCTGCGGCTCGTGGAGGAGCGGCTGCGCCTCGAGGCCGGCGGCTCGGTGCTGCCCGCCGAGGACCCGGCGTTCGCCCGCCACGTCCAGCGTCGCCACGACGAGGGCATCAGCCTCAACATCAACGTGCTCGGCGAGGCGGTGCTCGGCAACGACGAGGCGGCCCGTCGGGTCGAGCAGGTGATCGCCCGGCTCCGCCGCCCCGACCTCGACTACGTGTCGGTCAAGATCTCGGCGATCTGCGCCCAGCTCAGCACCCTGGCGTTCGACGCGTCGGTGCACCGCATCGCCGAGCCGCTGCGGCGTCTCTACCGGGTCGCTCAGGAGCACTCGCCGGCCAAGTTCGTGAACCTCGACATGGAGGAGTACGGCGACCTCGAGCTCACCACGGCCGTGTTCCGCTCGGTGCTCGACGAGCCGGAGCTCACCGGCCTCGACGCCGGCATCGTGCTCCAGGCGTACCTCCCCGACTCGTCGGCCGCGCTGGAGGAGCTGTGCGAGTGGGCGCGGGACCGCCACGCCCGGGGTGGGGGCCGCATCAAGATCCGCGTCGTCAAGGGCGCCAACCTCGCCATGGAGCAGGTCGAGGCCGAGCTGCGGGGCTGGCCACAGGCGCCGTACACCACCAAGGCCGAGGTCGACGCCCACTACAAGCGCCTCGTCGAGACCGCCCTCGACGACCGCTACGCCGACTCGGTCCGCCTCGGCGTCGCCAGCCACAACCTCTTCGACGTCGCCTGGGCGCTGCTCGTCGCCCGCGAACGCAATGCCACCGACCGGGTCGAGATCGAGATGCTCGAGGGCATGGCGCCGGCCCAGGCCCGGGCCACGAAGACCGAGGCCGGCGGCATCCTGCTGTACGCCCCGATCGTCGCCCGCGAGGACTTCGAGTCGGCCATCGCCTACCTGGTGCGCCGCCTCGACGAGAACACCGGGCCGGACAACTTCCTCCGCTCGCTGTTCTCGATGGAGCCGGGCTCGGCCACCCTCGCCGCGGAGCGCGAGCGCTTCCTCGCCGCCGTCGAGCGGCGCCAGCACGTGGACACCCGGCCCCGCCGCATCCAGGACCGGACGCAGCCGGCGGCGCCGATCAGCCCCGACGCCCCGTGCGCCAACGAGCCCGACACCGATGTCACCCTCGCCGTCAACCGGGCGTGGGTCGCCGACGCACTCGACTCGTTCACCTCCCGGCCACCCCGCGACCTGGCGGCAACCATCGACGGCGAGGACGTCGCCGAGCCGCTGACCGGGGTGAGCGTCGCCCCCAACGCGGTGACGATCGACGGCGCCGATCCCGACGCCCCCGGCGCGTACCGCTACGTCGAGGCCACCGGGGAGATGGTCGAGCGGGCGGTGGCCGCCGCCCGGAAGCCGACCGCCGGGCCCCGGTGGGCGGCTCGGCCCCGCAGCGAGCGGCGCGCCATCCTCTGCCGGGTCGCCGACGCCATGGTCGCCCACCGTGGCGAGGCGGTCGCGACCATGGTCCACGACGGCGGCAAGACCGTGGCCCAGGCCGACCCCGAGGTGTCCGAGGCCATCGACTTCGCCCGGTACTACGCGGCGAGCACCCGCCTCCTCGACGAGATCGAGCACGAGGGCACCCGGTTCGAGCCCCTCGGCACCGTCGTCGTCGCATCACCGTGGAACTTCCCGTTCGCCATCCCCGCCGGCGGGGTGCTCGCCGCCCTGGCCGCGGGCAACGCCGTGATCCTCAAGCCCGCCCCCGAGACCGTCGCCACCGCCCGGCTCGTGGCCCGTTGCTGCTGGGAGGCCGGCGTCCCCCGCGACGTCCTCCAGTTCGTGCCGTGCCCCGAGGACGAGGTCGGCCAACGCCTCATCACCCACCCCGACGTCGACGGCGTCATCCTGACCGGTGCGTACGACACCGCACGGCTGTTCACGTCGTGGCGGCCCGACCTGCGCCTCCACGCCGAGACCAGCGGCAAGAACGCACTCGTGATCACCGCCGCGGCCGACCTCGACGAGGCGATCGCCGACCTCGTGTCCTCGGCGTTCGGCAACACCGGCCAGAAGTGCTCGGCGGCGAGCCTCGCCATCGTCGAGGCCTCCGTCTACGACGACCCCTCGTTCCGTCGCCGCGTCGCCGACACGGTCCGCACGCTGGCGGTCGGGCCGTCGACCGACCTCGCCACCGACGTCGGCCCTCTCGTGTCGCCCCCGGCCGGGCCGCTGCGCCAGGCGCTCGAGAACCTCGACGACGGCGAGGAGTGGCTGGTCGCCCCGGCGATGGTCGGCGACAACCCCCACCTGTGGTCGCCGGGCGTGAAGCTCGGCGTCCGACCGGGCTCCACGTTCCACCACACCGAGTGCTTCGGCCCGGTCCTCGGCCTGATGCGGGCCGAGAGCCTCGACGAGGCCATCGACTGGCAGAACGACACCGGCTTCGGGCTCACCGGCGGCATCTGCTCGCTCGACGACGCCGAGGTCGACCACTGGGCCGGACGCGTCGAGGTCGGCAACGCCTACGTGAACCGCCACATCACCGGCGCCATCGTGCAGCGCCAGCCGTTCGGCGGCTGGAAGCGCTCGTCGGTCGGCGCAACGGTCAAGGCCGGCGGGCCGAACTACGTGGCGTCGCTCGGCCACTGGACCACGACCGACGCCGTGTCGCCGCAAGAGCTCGCCACCTCGCTCGATCGCTGGTGGGCACGTGAGCTCGGCCGGGAGCACGATCCGTCGGGCCTGGCCGCGGAGCGCAACGTGTTCCGCTACCGGGCGTTGCCGCTGGTCGTGCTGCGCGTCGGTCCCGGCGTCTCCGCGATCGACGTGACGATGGCGCTCGCCGCGGCCGAACGGGCCGGTACGCCGGTCGAGGTCACGACCGGTGCCTCGGGGGCCGAGCTGGAGGACCTCCTCGGCGACCGCGGCCTCGTCATCGAGTCCGACGACGTGCTGGCCGAACGCCTCGCGTCGAGCGGTGCCGCCCGGTTGCGGGCGCTCGGCCCGCTCGACGGCGCGGTCCGTCTCGCCGCCATCGACGCCGGCATCGCCGTCGACGACCGCGACGTCGTCGGCCACGGGCTCATCGAGGGTGTCCGCTGGGTGCGTGAGCAGGCCCTCAGCATCACCAACCACCGCCACGGCACGATCCTCACGCCGTGAACGGACCATCCCGCCGGGCGTGACACCCAACCGGCGCGCCGGCGCCGATCAGGCCGCGGTCGGAGCCGGGGTGGTGGGAGCCGAGCCCCGTCGCAGAAGGCGCGGCGGTGCCAGGCGACCGGAGACGATGGTCCGGTCGACCGGCCACAGCAGCGCCCGGTACACGGCGATCACGGCCACGAGCCCGACGCCGGCGCCCCACACGACATCACTCAGGTGGTGCATGCCCAGCTCGAGGCGGGCGAGCAGCACCGCCACGGGCGGCACCAGGGCGACGACCGCGGCGAGCGCCCGTGCGCCGGGCGCCCGGTGGTGCGCCCGGAACACGAGCCACAGCGCGGCGTACAGCGCGACCGCGGCGGCCACATGGCCCGACGGGAAGCTGGCCGTCGGCGGGCTCCCGTCGAGCTGGCCGACATCGGGGCGTTCGCGTCCGACGAGCATGGCGGTCGGGACGAACACCGCCTTCTCGAGCAGGAGTGCGCCGACGACGAGGACGATCTCCTGCCAGCGTCGCCAGCGCCACCAGAACACGGCGATGAGCACCGCGCAGATCGGCACCACCGCGAACGAGTCGGACAACCATGCGACGGTGTCGGCGATCTGGTTGAGCGTGTCGGTCCGCTGATCGGCGAACCAGCGGCTGACCCGGTCGTCGAACCGGCCGAGCGCCCCGTCCTCCAACACGTTCACGATCAGGAACCCGGTGCCGAGCGAGACGGCCAGGGAGACGGCCCAGACGACGGCGACGATCCGGGCCGTCGTGCGATCGGCGAAGTCGACGGCATCGGACACGCGCCGTCGGCGTGGCGCATGTGTCCCTGTGGTGGGGGCGACGTGGTCCGTCGTGCTCGGCGTCGCGACGTCGGAGCGCGGAGCGGTGGTCGTTCTCGTGGCCCGGACGTCGTCGGCGACGGACACGGTGTCTACCCCTCGAAGGGCCGCAGCCCGCATGGTCGTGAACCCCTCCTACGTACCCTCATCGGCGCGCGGGGTAACAGGGCACGAAGACCCTCGTCGCAGCCCGGCGACGGGCGCACGCTGGAGGCCGGTCCCGCCCGCATGGGCGAGCACGGCGCCGGGTAGGAACGTGAACCCGGATGCCCGAGGAGCGTGCGCTGTGGAGATGACGATCGCCGTGTTGCTCACCGCCGTCGCCGCCGGCGTGGTGGCGGCCACGGTGTCGATCTCGCGACACATCCGGGTCGACCCGATCGACCCGGCCAACGAGGAGGCGTGGATGGTCGACCACGCCCGGCGCTCACCCCACCTCGTCGGGTTCCTGCGCCGGCGGGTCGATCCCCGACGCACCGCCGGTCTGATGCTGACCGTGCACTTCGCCGTCGTGCTCGCCTGTGCGCTGGTGGTCGGGCTCGTGCTCGACATGATCGACGAGAACGTCGGCATCGCCCGCTTCGACGAGCGCATCTCCCGCTGGGGGGTCGAGCACGCCAGCGAAGGCGCGATCGAGGTGCTCCGGGCGGTGACCCGCTTCGGCGACACCGAGGTGGTGTTCACCGTGCTCGGTGCCGTGGCCCTGTACTACGTGGTCGTGCGGCGCAACGTCGAGGTCGCGGCGTTCCTGGCGACGACCGGCATCGGGATCGTGGCGCTCAACAACCTGCTGAAGATCCTGGTCGACCGCGATCGCCCGACCGTGGGCCAGCTCGTCGGCCACTGGGGCCCCGCGTTCCCGTCCGGCCACAGCGCCACCGCCGCCGCGTGCTGGGCGGCCGTCGCCCTGGTGCTGAGCCGGGGCCGGTCCCGGACGGTTCAGGGCCTGCTCGCCGGGGCCGCGGCGCTCATCGCCGCCGGGGTCGGGGCGTCCCGGGCCCTGCTCGGTGTGCACTGGCTGACCGACGTCGTCGCCGGCCTGGTCGTCGGCTGGGGCTGGTTCATCGTCGTCGCGGTCGCGTTCGGCGGCCGCCGCCAGCACTTCGGCGACCCGATCGAGCGCATCCTCGACGCCCTCCCCGACCGCCTCACCCCGACCCCGGCCCGCCGCGACACCAACCCGGCCTGAGCCGCCTGGTCGGCGCGCACTGACGACGCGTCGGGGCTGGTCAGGGGGTTGGGGCGGGGACGGCGATGGTGACGGCGCGGGGCTTGACCCGGATGTTCAGCTCGTTCGCGCGGTCGCGGTCGCCGCCGTCGAGCTCGTAGGGGAGCCGGCGGTCGAGGCGGACCGTGATCTGCGAGCCCCGGGTCGTGGCGACCAGCGGTGAGCGGTCGGCCCGGTCGACCGTGGCCCGGCCGAGCACCCGCAGCCACTCCCAGCGGGTCCCGGCCTCGATGACGCCGATCTCGAGCAGGCCGTCGTCGGCCCGGGCGTCGGGGAACGCCTCGATGCCACCGACGATCGTGCCGACGTTGGCGGTCAGCACGCAGCTCGTCCGGCCCTCGTACCAGGTCTCGCCGTCGACCTCGACGGTGACCTCGGCCGACGCGTTCTCCAGGTTGGCCGCGCCGGTCCACACGT
Source organism: Actinomycetota bacterium (assembly GCA_034211175.1). Classification (GTDB taxonomy): domain Bacteria; phylum Actinomycetota; class Acidimicrobiia; order Acidimicrobiales; family CAIXPF01; genus JAXHUH01. The sequence continues at coordinate 3,268 of JAXHUH010000293.1, read as the reverse complement.
AGGCGGCCCGTCCGAAGCGGTCCTTCAGGCCACGGTCGGCGTCGCGGATCATCATGGCGTCGAAGCCGGTGCCGGCCATGACGAGGAAGTGCTCCTCGTTGACGACCCCGGCGTCGATCGATCGCCTCGCGCCGCCGAGCGCGACCTCGACCGCGGCGCGCACGTCGGTCGGGACGCCGAGGTTGGTGGCCAGCAGGTTGGCCGTGCCGGCCGGGATGGTCCCGACGGTCACGTCGTCGCCGGCGTCGTGGCGCACCAGCTCGTCGACCGAGCGCTGCACGGTGCCGTCGCCACCCCAGAGGAGGATGACGTCGGCGGCGTGGTCGAGCGCCTTGCGGACCTTCTTCGGCGCCTTGCGGCTCTTCGGGACCTCGTACCAGATCGGGTCGCCGTACCCGCCGTCGGCGAGTGCGGCGCGCAGCTCCTCGAGCCCGCCGCCGGTGGTCTTCTTCTCGTGGGCGATGACGGCGACGGTGGTCATGGCGCTGTGATCTGCCCCGTCGTGACCGCCACGAACCCTCGGTGGCGCCCGGCCGGGCCGAGTGCGGGCCGCCCGGATCAGCCGCGGTCGGGGCGGAGGTCGAGGCGCCGGAGGAGCTGGGCGTTGCCGGCCACGATGATGGTCGAGAGGCTCATGGCGATCGCGGCGATCGCCGGGGGGATCGTGATGCCGGCGAAGGCGAGCGCACCGGCCGCGATCGGCACGGCGAGGCCGTTGTAGGCCGTGGCCCACACCAGGTTCTCGATCATCTTGCGGTAGCTGGCCTCGGAGAGCTCGATGACCCGCACGACCGAGCGGGGGTCGTCGGAGGCGAGCACGACCCCGGCGGACTCGATGGCGACGTCGGTCCCGGCGCCGATGGCGAGGCCCACGTCGGCCCGGGCGAGGGCGGGGGCATCGTTCACGCCGTCGCCGACCATGGCGACCGAGCGGTGACCGGACTGCAGGTCGGCGACCTCGCCGTCCTTGTCCTCGGGCAGCACCTCGGCGCGGACCTGGTCGATGCCGAGCTCGGAGGCGACCCCCTCGGCCACGTGGCGGGCGTCGCCGGTGATGAGCACGACGCGTCGGCCCCGCTCGTGGAGCTCGTCGACGGCGGCCCGGGACTCGGGGCGGATCTCGTCGGCGACGGTGAGGGCCCCGACGACCTCGCGGTCGCGGATCACGTAGAGCACGGCGCCGCCGCGCTCCTGCCAGCGGGCCACCGGGTCGGACAGGTCGGCCGGCTCGTCGAGCCCGAGGTGGTCGAGCATGGCGGGCCCGCCGACGGCGACGTCGGCCCCGTCCACGGTGGCGGTCACGCCCCGCCCGGTCACCGCCTCGGTGCCCGTGGGCTCGGCCACGTCGAGTCCCTTGTCGCTGGCCGAGCCGACGATGGCCCGGGCGATCGGGTGCTCGCTGTCCCGCTCGGCCGCTGCGGCCAGCGCGAGCACGGCGTCCGCGTCCTCCGAACCGGCGGCGGCAACGTCGGTGACGGTGTGGTTGCCCCGGGTGAGGGTGCCGGTCTTGTCGAACAGGACGGTGTCGACGTTGCGCATCGCCTCGACGGCCATGCGGTCCTTCACCAGGATCCCGGCCTTGGCCGCGGTGGCGGTCGAGATCGAGATCACGAGCGGGATGGCGAGGCCGAGTGCGTGGGGGCACGCGATGACGAGGACGGTGACCGCCCGGGTGACGCCCTGGTCGAGCTCCCCGAGCGCCGCCCACGTCCCGAAGGTGATGATCGCCGCGCCGCCCGCCAGGTAGAACAGCGCGGCGGCGGCCTTGTCGGCCAGCGTCTGGGCCCGAGAGCGCGACGACTGGGCGTCGGCGACGAGGCGCTGGATGCCGGCGAGCGCGGTGTCGTCGCCGACCGCGTCGACCCGGACCCGGATCGACGAGTCGGTCGAGACGGTGCCGGCGACGACCCGGTCACCCTCGCCCCGCTCGACGGGGCGGGACTCGCCCGTGATCATCGACTCGTCGAGGCGGGCCCGACCCTCGACCACGTCGCCGTCGGCCGGGACCCGGTCACCGGGGCGGACGAGGACGACGTCGCCGACGGCGAGCTCCGAGACCGGCACCGACTCGGTGCCGTCGTCGGTCACCCGTTCGGCGTCGTCGGGCAGCAACTCGGCGAGGGCGTTGAGCGCACCCTGGGCCTGGCCGATCGCCCGCATCTCCTGCCAGTGGCCGAGCAGCATGACCACGATCAGCGCGGCCAGCTCCCACCAGAAGTCGAGGTCTCCCCAGCCGAGCGAGGCCGCCAGCGAGGACACGTACGCGACCGTGATCGCCAGCGAGATCAACAGCATCATCGCCGGCTGGCGGGATCGCAGCTCGTCCCAGCCGCCGGTCAGGAACGGGCGGCCGCCCCAGACGAAGATGACGGTGCCGAGGACCGGCGCCACCCACGCGGCCCCGGGGACGTCGATCGAGTAGCCGAACCACTCCTGGACCATCTCCGAGAAGGCGATGACCGGGACGGCCAGCACGAGGTTCCACCAGAACAGCCGGCGGAACACCTCGGCATGGCCCGAGTGATCGTGGCCGCCATGACCCTCGTGGTCGCCGTGGTCGCTGTGGCCGTCGTGATCACCGTGGTCCAGGTGCGGGTCGTCGGGCCCCCCGTCGCGATGGTTCGGGTGGCCGCGGTCGGCGTGATGACCGGTGTCGGTCGTGCCGTCGGTCGAAGTCGTGCCGTCGGTCGAAGTCGAGGTGGACATGGGCGGTTCCTCCACGCTCTGGCGCAATCGGGTCCTGATCGGACACGATCGAACCTAAACCCTCCAGTTGAGGGGAGAGTCAAGGAGTACGCTCGACACCCATGAAGATCGGAGAGCTGGCGGACCGCACGGGAGTCACGGTCAAGACGATCCGGTACTACGAGTCCATCGACCTGCTGCCCGAGGTCGAGCGCACCGCGTCCGGGTACCGGAGCTACGGCGAGGACGCCGTCGAGCGGCTCGGGTTCATCCTCGAGGCCAAGGCCGCGGGCCTGTCGCTGGCCGAGATCCGCAGCGTCCTGGAGCTCAAGGGTGCCGGCGCGTCGACCTGTCGCCACACCCGGGAGCTGCTGCGCCGCCACGTCGCCGAGATCGACGAGCGCATGCGGGCGCTCACCGAGGCGCGTGTCGCGCTCGTCGGCCTGGCTGAGCGGGCCGAGGCGCTCGATCCGTCCGAGTGCGTGGACCCGAACCGCTGCCAGGTCATCGCCGCGTCCGCAGCCGCGGACTGACCGGCGTCGGCGGTTGAGCGCGAACGGTGCGCCCGCCCGGCCCGGGCGGG
>JAXHUH010000292.1:0-20856 GCA_034211175.1 Actinomycetota bacterium | reverse complement strand
CTCGACGCCGACACGGGCCGCGGCACCGGCAACGGCGAGGAGGCCGACGGTGGCGGTGACGACCGCGACGCAACGAACCATGGCGGGACGGCCCGGGATCGACTCCGGACGCCGGCCGAGCGCACGGCCGACGAACGTGCCGGCGACCGCGTAGCCGAGGCCCGAGAGCAGGCCGTCCACCACGGCGAGCACGAGCTCGACGCCCACGTCGCCGTCGAGCACCGCGCCGAGCGGTACCAGCAGCGCGGGCAGGAGGCCGGCGCGCCATCCGTAGGTCGCGGCCAGGGCGAGGGTCAGCGCAGCCGCCGGGTACCACGGGTCGGCGTGACCGCCGGCGGCGTGGACCATGAACCACACCGGCGCCCACGCGAACGGCGCGAGCCGTCGGCGGAGCTGGGGGTGGAACGCCGCGAACATCGGTATCTCTACGTCTGATCAAGACTGCGTCTTGATCAGGTCATAGGGCCCTTCGACGGCGCAGAGGTCACATCGTGCGCGGCCGTGACGCAGACGATGGGCCGGGCGGAGATGCCCGGCGACGCCAACCGTCGCCGGGCGCGGCTATCCTGGACGTTCCTATGCCGAAGCGCACCTCCCGTAAGAAGGCCAAGCTCCGCTCGAAGAAGGCGAACCACGGGCGCAAGCCCAACATGGGTCGCTGAGGTCCGGCGCGCCCGACGCGCCGACCACGGGCGTTGCCCGCCGGGCCCGGTCGGCCCCCGTCAGCGGCTGGCCCAGGCTCCTTCGGAGGCCGCCGTCTCCACCACGAACGCCTCCAGCTCGAGCTCACTGGCGCGCCGTCGTAGCGCCACCGCGGCCAGCTCCGGCAGGAAGTGGGCCTGACGCCGCAGCACGCGGGCGCGGGACACGAGCCGCTCGGTGACCTCGAGCCGACACGCCGGGTCGGTCACCGTCGCACGCCGGGCGGCGAGGCGCGCCCGCCGATGTGCCCGCAGCTCGACGACGTTCCCCACGCCGAGGCGCTCCCGCCGTTCCTCGGCGAGGCGACGGCCACCGCATGCGCTCGGGGTCACCTCGACCGGGCTCGTACCGACCACGTCTGGTTCCACCTTCTCGGGATCGGCGCATCGGGCCATCTCCTGAACGGCAATGTCACCCAGGCGTGATCATCAGCCCGGTCGAACGGCGCCGGTGGGCGCAACGGCGTGCGTCGGGGCAGGATGGACCGATGGGCGAGCCGATCCTCGTGTTCGATGGTGACTGCGGCTTCTGCACGGCGAGCGCACGCTGGATCGAACGCCGCCTGACCGACGGCGGCGCCCGGGTGCGGCCCTGGCAGGAGCTCGATCTCGCCGCGCTCGGGCTGACGCTCGACGACGTCACCGAACAGGCATGGTGGATCGCCGACGGCGAGCCGCCACGGGGTGGGCACGAGGCCATCGCCTCGGCGCTCTCCGCGGCCCGCCGGGGCTGGCCGATCGCGGGCCGCGCGCTCACCGCACCCGGCGTCGATCGCCTCGCGGCGCGCGGCTATCGCCTCGTGGCCCGCAACCGTCATCGCCTGCCCGGGGCGACGGCCGCCTGCGCCATCGGAAACGAAGACGTCGGACGACCCTGACGCGCCAACAGCGCACCGAAAAGCTGCGGTACGGTCCTCCGATCCTCGAACCGCTCGGAACGGGGACGCACATATCCCGGGAGGCCTAGCCAAAGTGCGCAACCGATCGCTGTGGCGACTCGTGCTCGTGATGACCGCCGTGCTCTCGCTCGTGGCCGCCGCGTGCGGCGACGATGACGACGACGACGTCGAGGCAGGTGATGAAGGCACCACCACGGTCGCCGACGACACCGAGGACGACGAGTCGTCCGACACCACCGAGGCCGCCGAGGACGGCGCCGAGGGCGAGAGCGACGGCGCGGCCGCTGCCGACCTGAAGGCCTGCGAGGTGACCGACGAAGGCGGCGTCGACGACCGGTCGTTCAACCAGATCGCCTACGCCGGCCTCCAGCGGGCGGAGTCCGAGCTCGGGGTCGAGACCGCTCTGGCCGAGTCCGACTCGCCGGCCGACTACGGCCCGAACATCGAGGCGCACCTCGGCGCCGATTGCGATCTCATCATCACCGTCGGGTTCGCGCTCGGCGACGCCACCGCCGCCGCTGCGGCGGAGAACCCCGACGTCAACTTCGCGATCGTCGACTTCGCCTACGAGGAGCCGATCGACAACGTGCTGGGACTCACGTTCGCGACCGACCAGGCTGCGTACCTCGCAGGCTACGTCGCCGCGGGCATGACCGAGACGGGCACCATCGGCACCTACGGTGGCGCCAACTTCCCGACCGTTACCATCTTCATGGAGGGCTTCCGGCTCGGCATGGAGCAGTACAACGAAGACAACGGCGCCGAGGTCGAGCTCGTCGGTTGGGATGGCTCCGACGGCCTGTTCACCGGTGACTTCACCGACCAGTCGAAGGGTCGTCAGACCACCGAGTCGCTCCTCGACCAGGGCGCGGACATCATCATGCCGGTCGCGGGCCCCGTGGGCCTCGGCACGCTCGAGGCGCTGAAGGCCGACAGCGGCGGCAACGCCAAGGCGATCTGGGTCGACACCGACGGCTGCGAGAGCGTCCCCGACGACTGCCAGTACTTCCTCACCTCGGTCCAGAAGCAGATGGACAACGCGGTCTTCGATGTCGTCGAGAGCGCAGTGAACGGTGAGTTCGAAGGTGGCGGCGTCTACACCGGCACTCTCGAGAACGAGGGTGTGACCATCGCGCCCTACAACGAGTTCGAGGACGAGGTCCCCCAGGAGCTCAAGGACCGGGTCGACGAGCTGCGCGAGCAGATCATCAGCGGCGAGCTGACCGTCGGCGGCTGAGCCGCCACTCACCCCAATGAAGGTCGAGCTCCGAGGAATCACCAAGCGGTTCCCCGGTGTCATCGCGAACCAGGACGTGGACCTCTCCGTCGATGGCGGAGAGGTCCTCGCCCTCCTGGGCGAGAACGGCGCCGGCAAGTCGACGCTCATGAACGTGCTGTTCGGGCTGTACCACCAGGACGAGGGCGAGGTGCTGCTCGACGGCACCGAGGTCCGGTTCCGCTCGCCGGCCGACGCCATCGACGCCGGCATCGGCATGGTCCACCAGCACTTCATGCTGATCCCCGTGTTCACCGTGACCGAGAGCGTCATCCTCGGCACCGAACCGACGCGTCAGCTGGGTGCTCTCGATTGGGGGCGCGCTCGCGGCCGGGTCGCGGAGCTCTCCGAGCGCTTCGGCCTCGCTGTTGATCCGGACGCCAGGATCGAGGACCTGGCGGTCGGGGTCCAGCAGCGAGTCGAGATCCTGAAGGCCCTCTACCGCGACGCCCGCTGCCTGATCCTCGACGAACCCACCGCGGTGCTCACACCGTCGGAGATCGAGGAGCTGATGAGCATCGTACGGTCGCTCAAGGAGGGCGGCCGATCGATCATCTTCATCAGCCACAAGCTGCGTGAGGTGCTGGCGCTGGCCGATCGCATCCTCGTGCTCCGAGGAGGGCGGGTGGCGGGCCACACCACCCCGGCCGAGTCCGACCAGGCCGCACTGGCTTCCATGATGGTGGGCCGGAACGTGAAGCTGGTCGTCGACAAGCCTCCCGCTCAGCCGTCAGCCGCAGTGCTGCACGTCACCGACCTCGACGTGCGCGACGACCGGCGGCAATTGGCCGTGCGCGGGGTGAGCCTCGAGGCCCGGGAGGGGGAGATCCTGGCCATCGCCGGGGTCCAGGGGAACGGGCAGACGGAGTTCGTGGAGGCCATCACCGGTTTGCGCCGGCCCGAGGGCGGACGCGTCGAGCTCGACGGCATCGAGGTGACGGGCTTCAACCCGGACCAGCTGTTCGAACGGGGCCTGGCTCACGTGCCCGAGGATCGCCAGCACGACGGCATGGTCGGCTCGTTCTCGGTGGCCGACAACCTCGTGCTGAACATGTGGCGCCGTCCCCCGTTCGCCAAGGGCCTGGTCATCGACCGCGAGGCGGTGCGACGCAACGCCGAGGCGCAGGTCGAGGCGTTCGACGTGCGCACCTCCTCGGTCGACGCCGCCGCCGAGACGCTCTCGGGCGGTAACCAGCAGAAGGTCATCGTCGCCCGCGAATTCCTCCACGCCGACCGGCTCCTGATCCTGTCCCAGCCGACGCGGGGCCTCGACGTCGGGTCCATCCAGTACATCCACGGACGCATCGTCGAGAAGCGCGATGAGGGCGCAGCCGTGCTGTTGGTGTCGTCCGAGCTCGACGAGATCCTCGCCCTCGCCGACCGGGTGGCGGTCATGTACGAGGGCCGCATCGTCGGCATGGTCACCGGAGACGAGATGACGCGAGAACGGATCGGCTTGCTCATGGCGGGTTCGGTTGAGCCCTCGGCGAACGAGCAGGTCTCGTGAGCCCGGCAGCGCTCGCCCGCAGCTTGCTCGTCCCTGCACTGGCGCTCCTATCGGCGCTCATTCTCGGCGGCCTCGTGATCGCGTTCTCCGATGCCGACTCGCTGGACGCGTGGGGCTCGTTCCTCAGCGACCCGCTGAACGCGTTCGCCGAGTCGTGGAGTGCCGCATGGCACGCGTACAGCGCGCTCCTCGACACCTCGCTCGGCAGTCCGTCGGCCATCAGCCGCACCTTGGAGGAGACGACACCGCTCCTCCTCGCCGGCCTGTCGGTCGCCCTCGCCTTCCAGGCGGGGCTGTTCAACATCGGCGGAGCCGGTCAGCTCATGGTCGGCGCGCTCAGTGCCGCATGGATCGGCTTCGAGCTCGACCTCCCCATGGTGGTCCACGTGCCGCTCGCCTTGGCCGCAGGCGCGCTCGGCGGCGCCGTGTGGGCCGGCATCGCCGGCTTCCTGAAGGCCCGCACCGGTGCGCACGAGGTGATCACCACGATCATGCTCAACTACATCGCGCTGCGCCTGCTCGACTGGGCGCTCTCGACCGAGGCATACCGACGTGAGGGCCGCGCCGACCCAATCACACCACCGATGCGGGAATCGGCCCGACTGCCAGCGCTCGACCTCGGCGGCATCGAGATCGGTCTCGGTCTCATGTTGGCCCTGGCGGCAACGGCCGGTGTGTGGTGGCTGCTCAATCGCTCGACGGTGGGCTTCCGCATGCGGGCCGTCGGATCCAACGCTGCAGCGGCGAAGTACGCGGGCATGTCGGTCGGCGGGACGTATGTCCTCGCAATGGGGCTCGCCGGCTCGCTCACGGGCCTCGCGGGCACCTCGAATCTCCTCGGCCGGCCGAGCTACAGCCTGACCGGCGGCTTCTACCAGTTCATCGGCTTCGACGCGATCGCCATCGCCCTTCTCGGGCGAGCCCACCCGGTGGGCGTGGTCGGCGGCGCCGTGCTGTTCGGCATCCTCCGAGCAGGGAGCACCGGCATGCAGTCCCAGACGGCCACACCTGTCGACATCATCGTCGTGATCCAGGCATTGGTCGTGCTCTTCGTCGCCGCCCCATCGCTCGTTCGAGCGATCTACCGGGTCAAGGCACCGGCCGCCGGCGAGGGCCAGCGGTTCTCGACCAGCTGGGGAGCGTGATGGTCGACACCCTCGAAAAGGGGCAGGCGGACGCTTCGATGCCCGTCGCGGCGCGCCCATCGCTCGGTCGCCGCAAGGCGATCGGCTTCAGCGTCGCCCTCCTGGTGATGGGCATCGTCGGCTTCGTCGCCTTCGGCCTCGGGTCCGCGTCGGGTCTCGACACGACGTTCATCTTCAGCCCGCGCAACGAGGCGCTCCTCGACCTGACGTTCCCATCGAGGTCGTGGGCCATGATCCTGTCGGGTCTGGTGATCGGCCTCGGTCTGGCCGAGCTGCTGCGCAACCCACCGCGTCGCGCCTACATCTTGCTCCTCGCCGGAATCGCACTGTTCGTGACCGCTCTCCTCGTGTGGGCCGCCCGCGACAGCACGCTCAGCATCTTCGGCCTGCTCAACGGCAGCATCCGCCGATCGATTCCGATCGGGCTCGGCGCCATGGCCGGCCTGCTGTGCGAGCGATCGGGCGTCATCAACATCGCCATCGAGGGAATGATGCTCGCTGGCGCGTTCGTCGGGTCGGTGATCGGCAGCGCTGCCGGAAGCGTGTGGGTCGGCCTCGCCGGTGGCGCGGCGATCGGTGCACTGCTGGGCCTGTTCCTGGCCACGCTCTCGATCCGCTACGTGGTCGACCAGATCGTCGGCGCCACCGTGATCAACATCCTGGCCATCGGTCTGACCAGCTTCCTCACCGCCCAGGTGCTGGTGGAGCATCCCGACCTGAACCGCCCCGGCGGCTTCCGCCCGTTCGCCATCCCCCTGCTCGTCGAGATCCCCATCGTCGGGCCGCTGTTCTTCGACAACACGATCTACGTGTACCTGCTCTTCGGCCTCGCCGGCTTCCTGACCTGGGCGTTGTTCCAGTCCCGCTGGGGCCTGCGGCTGCGCTCGGTCGGCGAGCACCCCCGGGCGGCCGACACCGTCGGCATCCGGGTCAACGCAACCCGCTACAAGGCGGTGACGCTCGGCGGCATCGTCGCAGGTGTGGCCGGCACGTTCTTCACCCTCGACGCCACAGGCGGCTTCGACGAGGAGATGACGGCCGGTCGGGGGTTCATCGCCCTGGCCGCCCTGATCTTCGGCCGCTACCACCCGATCGGCGCGCTCATGGCCGCGCTCGTGTTCGGCTTCTCCGAGGAGCTGCAGGACCGGCTGGCACTGCTGTCGACGCCGATCCCGTCCGAGTTCCTGCTGATGACGCCCTACATCGTCACCATCGTGGTCGTCGCCGGTCTCGTCGGTCGGGCCCGGCCGCCGGCGGCCGACGGCCAGCCGTACACGACCGGGTGACCGGACCGACCCCACCCCCGGCCGGGCATCGGCCGCACCGTTCACGCCCTCCGCTCACGATCCCGGGAGCCCTCGACGATGACCACCTTCTCCGCGGTCGACGTCATCCGCGCCAAGCGCGACGGCGCCGAGCTGACCGACGAGCAGATCGCCTGGTTCCTCAACGCCTACACCGCCGGTGAGCTGGCCGACGAGCAGGCCTCGGCCCTGCTCATGGCCGTGTTCTTCCGGGGCCTGAACGGCCGGGAGCTGGCCACCTGGACCAAGGAGATGATCGAGTCGGGCGACCGGCTCGCGCTCGGCGACGTCGGCCGCCCCACGGTGGACAAGCACTCGACCGGTGGCGTGGGCGACAAGGTGTCGCTCGTGCTGTGCCCGCTCGTCGCCGCGTGCGGCGCCGCGGTGCCCCAGCTGTCGGGCCGGGGACTGGGCCACACCGGCGGCACGCTCGACAAGATGGAGTCGATCGCCGGCTTCCGGGTCGGGCTGTCGAACGACGAGATCCGCGCCCAGCTCACCGACGTCGGGGCGATGATCGCCGCCGCCGGCTCCGGTCTCGCCCCCACCGACCGCAAGCTCTACGCGCTGCGCGACGTGACCGGCACCGTCGAGTCGATCCCGCTGATCGCGTCGTCGATCATGTCGAAGAAGATCGCCGAGGGCACCGAGTCGCTGGTCCTCGACGTCAAGGTCGGCACCGGCGCGTTCATGACCGAGCTCGACCGGGCCCGGGAGCTGGCCGAGACGATGGTCGGCCTCGGCTCGGCCCACGGGGTGCGGACCTCGGCGCTGCTGACCCAGATGAGCACGCCGCTCGGGCGCACGGCCGGCAACGCGCTCGAGGTCGCCGAGTCGGTCGAGACGCTGGCCGGCGGCGGGCCCGCCGACCTCGTCGAGCTGACCGTCGAGCTGGCCCGCGAGATGGTGGCCCTCGCCGGGATCGACGTCGACCCGGCCGACGTGCTCGCCTCGGGCGGAGCGATGGACGCGTGGCGCTCGATGGTCCGGGCCCAGGGTGGCGACCCCGACGCCCCGCTGCCGACGGCGCCCGAGGTCCACACCGTCACCGCGCCGTCGTCGGGCTACCTGAGCCGGCTCGATGCCATGGCGGTCGGGCTCGCCGCCTGGCGCCTCGGTGCCGGCCGGGCCCGCAAGGAGGACCCGGTGTCCGCGGTTGCCGGGGTCGTGTGCGTGGCCAAGCCCGGCGACGAGGTCACCTCCGGGGCCCCGCTGCTCGAGCTGCACACCGACGACCCGTCCCGCATCGAGTCGGCGCTCGCCGCGCTCGAGGGTGGCTACGACGTCGCCGCCGAGGCCCCGGACGTCCCGCCGATCGTGTTGGACCGGGTCCCCCCGGACTGAGCAACGGCGGCGCCGCAGGAACGACTCGCCTCAGCCCCCGACCGGGCCGCGGCCGGGCCGGAACCGGTGGCGGACCGTGCCGGACGCCCGGTGTCCGACCGTCGCCCGGCAGGCGCGGCTCCCGACGGGACCGCCGGCCCGCCGCGCCGGCCGTCCGGGGGACGACGGGCCGGCACGGCGGGCGGTGAGGGGGTCGATCCGGTCGGGCACGGGCGGCGGAACGACGGCGAGGCCGGCCGGATGGGCGCCGGGACCGCCGGCTCCGTGGCCGGCGCAGCGGGCGACGATCGACGGGCGCACGACGTCGGCGAGGTCGGCCCAGGTGGCGAGGACGGCGGTGAGCTCGTCGCCGGGGGCGAGCTCGGGGCCGACGAGGACGCGCACGCCGTCGGGGGTCAGCACCCCGGGCGTGTCGATGCGCACCTCGGGCGCCAGCCCGGCGGCGGCAGCCGTCCGCTGCAGTGCGCCGACCCAGTCGGTGCCGGCCAGGAACAGCTCCCCGAGCAGGAGGCGCCGACCGGCGGCGAGGTCGAGGTTGACCACGATCGGGACGTCGACCTCCAGCTCGTCGACGCCGGCGGCCGCGCACCCGGGGACGACATGGTGCAGCATCCCGGCGCAGGCGACGACGCTCGGCGCCAGCAGCGTCGCCGCCACGTCGCCGTGCACCGAGCCGCCGGCGAGGGTCGCCCGGGCCACGGCGGCGTCGACCGTGGCGGCCAGCTCCCGGTAGGCGACGTCGAGCGGGTAGCGGTTGGACGTGAACACGGGGACGGTGACGTCGACGGTGAACGCCACTCCCCCGGCCTCCGTGCCGACCACCTCGCCGACGACCTCGTCGACGAGGAGGTGGTCCGTGCGATGGATGCGCCGGACGTGGTTGCCGGCCGGTTCGGCCGCCACGTCCGCCCACCGGCCGTCGGCCAGCGCGGCGGCCGTGCGGCGACCGAAGATGCCGTCGGCCGGTAGGTCCAGAGCGAGCTGGAAGCCTCGGACCGCGTCGTCGGTGCGGGCACCGAATCGACCGTCCACCCCGAGCGGGAACCCGAGCGCCGCGAGCGCCTCCTGGAGGTTCCTCACGTCGTCGGTGGCATCACCTGAGCGCAGCATCCGTCGGTCCTCCCCGCGGTTGTCTCCGCACCTGTTCGCATCGTTCGACGTCACCGGTTTCGGGGAGTGTCCACGACGGTCGAACGTCACACCTCCCGGCGCGCCCACGACACCGGGAGCGGCCGGTCAGCGACGGTGGGCGACGAACGCAGACCGGGGTCGGCGGTCGTCGTCGGGGTCGTCGGTGAGCGGCTCCTCCACGACCTCCACCGGGGCGAAGCCGACGTCGGCGAGCAGGTCCTGCCACGTCCGGGTCGGGAACAGCCCGGTCGTGTGGGTCTCGTGCACCGTCTCGGTCGAGCCGTCGGGCTCGCGGAGCACGAACACGTACTCGGTGGTGACCTGCGTATCGGCCGGGTCGGGGTCGGTGGTCCACTCCAGGTAGCGGACGGCACGCCCGTCGGGCCCGTCGGTGCCGCCGTGGTCGGCGCCCTCCTCGAACGACTCCGTGGTGTGGTCGGGCAGGAACACGGCGACGCCACCCGGTCGGCAGTGGGTGTGGGCGGTGACCATGGCGGCCCGCAGGTCGTGCTCGTTCGTCATGTAGTCGACGGCGTCGTGCAGGAACACCGCGTCGAACGTCGAACCGAGCCGGACGGTGCGCATGTCGCCCTGCACGTGCCGGGCGTCGGGGTTGAGCCGCCGGGAGACCTCGAGCATCGGTTCGGCCAGGTCGACGAGCGTGAGCTCGAACACATCGAGCAGGTGACGGGCGTTGTGGCCGCCGCCGCTGCCGAGCTCGAGCACCCGGCGGACCGGGCCCGACGCCGACGTGAGCAGCCCGCGGGCGAAGGCTGCCTCGGTCTCGTAGTCCTCGGGCGGCGAGATCAGCGGCCACCAGGTGGCGAGGTCGCCGTAGAAGCGGTGCCCGGTGCCGGTCACGGTCGCTCCCGCCGCGCCGCCACGGCGCGGTCGGTCGGTTCCGGGGTGGCCCGGTCACGGGCGGTCCGTCGGCGGTAGTAGCTGGCCTGGCGGGCCCGGTGGCCACACGACGGGTCACACCAGCGACGCCGGTGGTGGCGGCGCACGAACAGCATCGTGCAACCGGGCCCCTCGCAGCGGCGTACGAGGTCACGGTCGGGGCCGCCGACGAGCCCGATGGCGGCGGTCGCCAACCAGCCGAGCACCACGTCGGCCGGCCGCCCGGGCGCCGGTACCCGCCTCACCCGGAGCACACCCGGGCCGAGGTCGTCCTCGCCCGGCTCGCCACCGTCGTGGTCGCCACCACGGTCGAGTCGCTCGGAGAACGGCGCCCGGGCCGCCCGGGCGTTGAGCACGGCGACCGCGTCGGCGGGGGGCTCGGTCCCGTCGGCGCACGCCACGAGGGCGCGGCGGGTCGCGTCGCGCAGGTCGCGCAGCGCCACCGCGTCGCCGCCGGCGAACGCGGGTGGCGCCACCGGCAGGCAGAGCGGGGCGTGGGCCAACCAGCGCTCGATGTCGGCGGGGCCGGCGAGGAAGTCGATCGCGGTCGGGCCGACGCCGTAGTCGGTGTTGGCGAGCTCCACCGCAGGCGGCTCGCCGATCACCGGCAGGTCCTCGGCGCCCGTCGATCCGACCGGGTGACCGGGCCCGTTCACCACACGTCGCCTTCCCGCCAGTCGCAGACGAGCTCGCCGTCGAGGTCCATCGGCGTGTCGAGCGGGAAGACGTGAACGCAGTCGTCGCCGTCCGGGGTGCGCCGGATGCCCGCCGGCGTCATCGCCGAGGTCCGACCCCGCCACGGCAACCAGCCCCGGCGACGGTAGAGCGCGAGGCCCTCGTCGGTCGATGCGAGCGCGCCGAGCTCGTACCCACCGGCGATCACCGCCTCGAGCGCGTCGAGCACCAGCCCGCCGATCCCCCGGCGCTGGCGGTCCGGGTGGACGCCGACGGCCTCGACGTAGCCGACCCGCCGGGCGCGGCCGCCGTGGAGCAGTTGGCGCTGGACGACCGATCCGTGACCGACGAGGTGGCCGTCCTGCCACACCAGCGCGTGCATCCCTCCGAGGCCGTGGTCCCAGTCCTCGTCGGTCAGCTCCCCGTCGAACACGATGTCGAGCAGCTCACGGGCGGCGACGAGCGCCTCCGGGTCGAGCGCCGCGGTGTGGGCCACCTGCACGGTCGCCTCACCGCGCGGCGCGGCCGGCGGCACCGGGGTGGGCACCGCCCGCGACCGCACCCGGGCCCGCACGGGCGGGTTCGAACCTGCCGTCATGTCGCCGACGGTACCCGCCCGCTGATGGTTACTCGAACCGATAACCATCACTCACTGTGACGGGCTGGGTCCCACCCCACGCCGGCACGACCCACGCGTCCCGGTCCGGATCACGATGCGCGGGCGCGCGACGTCGTGGGTCGCGACCGGTTCGGGATGGAGGGGTGTGAGGGGAGGAGCGGGTCAGCGGCCGTTGACGGACCAGTGCCAGGGCTCGCTCGGGAGGTTGAAGAACCCGTAGGCGGCGGCGTTGGCGGCCAGCCACTGGAAGGCCGGGCTGCTGCGCGACGAGATGATGCGGCCGTTGTAGGTGAAGTCGACGGCCAGGCCCTGCTCGTGCATGGAGCTGCCGGGACGCGCGGTGGGCGGCGAGCACGACGACGCCGGCGCCTGGTAGACGGCCCAGTCGCTCCAGCCGCAGTGGGCCCGGCGGAGCGCGATCTGCGACGACGGGTCCCGGTAGCCGCCGCCGGCGAGCCCGATGCCGGCCGCCGACGCCGCGTTCAGGAGGCGGGAGAGCTGGTCGCCGATCTGGCTGCTGACGGTGATGCCCCCCACGGTGACGAGCGACGGGTTGCCGGTGCGCTGCACGGTCGCCGACTGACCGCCACCGGACGAACCGCCGGAGCCGCCCGACGGGCGGCTGGAGGCCCGTGCGGCCTCGGCGGCGACCTGCTGCTCCTCGCGCCGGATCTCGGCGGAGAGGTCGTCGGCCACGCCCTCGAGCGCCGCGGCCTCGGCCAGGCGGGCGTCGAGGCGGGCCTCGACCTCGGCCACCACGCCGGCCTGGCGGGCCCGGGCGGCCTCGACCGCGGCCAGCTGGTCGGTGACCGCCACCCGTTCCTGCTCGACCTGGGCGGCCGCCTCCTCGGCCTGCTCGCGGACGAGCGCGAGGTCCTCCCGCTCGGCCCGCAGGGTGTCGACCATGTCCTCGTGGTCGCCGACCGCGAACTCGGTGAGCGTCTGGCGTCGGGTGGCGTCCTGGGCGCTGTCGGCGGCCAGGACCGACTCCGCGTCCACGTCGTTCGAGTCGATGTAGGCGGACACCGCGAAGTCCCGCAGCTGGGCCTCGAGCTCGTCGATCCGCTCGACCGTCTCCCGCTCGGCGGCACGTGCGTTGGCGACGATCTGCTCGGCCTCGGCGAGGCGGCGTTCGACGTCGGCCAGGTCGGCCTGCTCGGCGGCGACGTCCCGCTCGAGGTCGCGCAGTGCGGCCGCCACCTCGTCGTGATCGCCCTGCACGGCATCGACCTCGGCGGCGGCGGCCGCGGCGTCCCGGCGTGCCTGGTCGCGGCGATCGCGCAGGTCGTCCTGGTCCGCGGCGCCGGCGAGGCCGGCCAGCATCGTCAGCACGACGCTCACCACGATGACCGACAGGTGACGCGTTCGCCGCTGCACCACTCGTTGCACGTGTCCGCTCGCCTCCCGGCTCGACTGCAGAACCCCGGCGAGATCGACATCGGACCGTAACAGGGCACCGCCACGCGGTCGCGCATCCGACCAGCCGCGCACGGCCCGAAGGATGACGATCGGCCGGCGAAGCGACTCGACCGGGAGGGTGACGACGGCGGACGCCACCCCGGTGAGCCGCACGGGCCACGGTGCCCGGACGCCGGAGCGAATGACGTTAGCAGCGTGGCGCGCCACACGACCGGGCCGGATGGCCCTTCGTTCCGGCCCCGGTCGGGCTCGATCAGGGCTAGCCTCACGCGGCATGGCTGAGCGCACGCGGTCGGCGCGGGCTCGTCGGGGGTGGCCGGCGTCGAGACGCGCGTGCCCGGACCGGTGAGCCCCGATCGCCTCGACCTGTCGGCGCCCGGCTTCGATCGCAGCGCGCTGGCGGCGGGCCAGTACCGGGACGATGCGAGGTTCCGGCGGCGCACGTTCATCTATGACCACGTCGAGCTGGACGCGCCGGCCCCGACGTCGTTCGCCGACTGGGTGCTCGACCGCATCCCGTGGACGGGGACGGAGACCGTGGTCGACGTCGGGTGCGGCAACGGGGCCTACCTCGGACCGCTCGCCCGCCGCGCCGAGCGCGTCATCGGCGTCGACCTCGCCGCCGGCATGCTGCGCTCGGCCGCCCGTCACAGCGGCGGCGCCAGCCTGGTGCTGGCGGACGCCCAGCAGCTCCCCCTGGCCGACGACCGGGCCGACGCCGTCGTGGCCGCGCACATGCTCTACCACGTGCCCGACATCCGGGCCGCGGTCACCGAGTGCCGCCGGCTGCTGCGCCCCGGCGGCATGCTCCTCGCCGCGGCCAACGGCCGCGACGACAAGTCGGAGATCGTCGATCTGTGGACCTCGGCCGGCACCAACGTGATCGGCGCGGCGTTCGAGCCGCCGCGCTGGAGCCGCCGCTTCCACCTCGAGCTCGGTGAGCCGCTGATGGCCGAGCTGTTCGACGACGTCAGCGTCTACCGGCTCCCCGGCCGCTTCCGGTTCACCGAGCCCACGCCGGTGATCCGGTGGGCGGAGACGCTGCGCGACGGCACGGAGCCACTCATCGACGAGCGCAGTTGGGACGAGGTGCTCGCCGAGCTCGAGCGCCTCGTCGTCGCCCACATCGAGGCCCACGGGACGTTCGTCGTCACGAAGGACAGCGGGGTGCTGGTCGCCCGCTGAGGCCCCGCGGCTGCGAGCGCTCAGCCCTGGATGTGCAGGGGGGCGTCGAGGTCGCTGTCGAGGTCGGCCCGGTGGTCGGCCGCAGCGAGGACCTCGTCGGACGCGTCGCCGTTGTCCCCGCCGGCGCTGACCCGGCGTGTCGCCGCCGCGGCGCGGGCGTCGCTCATCAGGAGGTCGACCAGGTCGTGGGCGGGCCGGGGCCGGGAGAAGAGGAACCCCTGGGCGAGCTCGCAGCGCAGCGTCTGCAGGGCGTCCCGCTCGTCCTCGTCCTCGACGCCCTCGGCGATCACCTCGATCCCGAGGATGTCGCCGATCCCGGCGACGACCCGGGCGAGCGACTGGCCGGCGCGCTCGACGGTGAGGCCGCTCACGAAGCACCGGTCGATCTTGAGGATGTCGAACGGGAACCGCTGGAGGTAGGCGAGCGACGAGTAGCCGGTGCCGAAGTCGTCGATGGCGATCCGCACGCCCGCCGTGCGGAGGCGGACCAGCTTGTCGACCGCGTCGAGGCCGTCGTGGACGACGACGCCCTCGGTGATCTCCACGACGAGCCTCGACGGGTCGAGCCCGGTCGAGCGGGCCGTCCCCAGCACGTCGTCGACGAAGCTCTCCGAGCCGAGGTGGCGGGCGGAGACGTTGACCGCGACGTGGAGGCCGTCGAGACCGAGCTCGTGGCCCCACGTCACCGACTGGCGGCACGCCTCGCGCAGCACCCAGCGGCCGATGCCGCAGATGAGCTCGCTCTGCTCGGCGAGCGGGATGAACTCGCCCGGCGACACGTTGCCCCGGACCGGGTGCTGCCACCGGACCAGGGCCTCGGTCCCGACGATGTGGCCGTCCGCCAGATCGATGATCGGCTGGTAGTGCAGCTCCAGCTCGTCGCGATCGACGGCACCGGCCAGGTCGACCTGCAGCTCGGCGAGGGACGCGGCGTCGTCGCCCATCCGCCGGTCGAAGGTGACGAGCGAGCCGCGGCCCTGGACGCGGGCGATGCGCAGGGCGATCTCCGCGTTGCGCAGCACGCCGAGCGCGGTACCGGTGCCCGCCTCGGCGGTGGCCAGGCCGGCGCACGCGCCGACGACGACGGTGCTGTCCGCGATCGTGTACGGCGCGGCGAGCGCGGCGAGGATCCGGCGGCCGCAGGCCTCGGCCGCCTCCGCCCCGGTCGCCGGGAAGACGACCGCGAACTCGTCGCTGCCCATGCGGGCGACGGTGTCGGACGGCTCGACGGTCGCCCGCAGGCGATCGGCGATCTCCACGAGCAGGGCGTCGGCCACCGCGTCGCCCCGCAGGTCGGTGAGCCCCCGGTAGCCGTCGAGGTCGACGACCAGGACCGACGCGTCACCGCCGCTGCGCCGGGCGTCCTCGACCGCCCGCGCCAGGCGGCGGTCGAGCAGGGTGCGGTTGGCGGCACCGGAGATCGGGTCGCGGTAGGCCAGCTGCTCGCTGAGGCTCCACGAGCCGACGTGGACGAGCACGGCCGCCATCACGAAGCCACCGTGGATCAGGGCCCAGCTCCACGGGTCGCGCTGGGCGGCGGCGTGGGCGTAGACGGCGTCGGGCGCCAGGATCCCGACGAGGCCGTGCTCGACCACGATGAACAGGACCCCGAGGAGGAACGGCTGCCACTCGTTGTAGAGGGCGAGCATGGCGACGATGACGAAGAAGTGGAAGTGGGCCTCGATGGCACCCCCGGCGAGGTGGACGCTCGCCGCGCCGCCGGCGAACAGGCCGAGGCTGGCGAACGAGGAGCGCCAGCGGCGGCTCAGGTGAGCGAGCGACGCACCTCCGGCACCGAGCGCGATCGGCGCCAGGTCGGCGAGCACGTGGTACCAGGGAAGTCCCCGGACGAGGCCGAACGCCCAGAGCGCGGGCAGGTGCAGCCACATCACGAGGGTGATGCGCCGGTGGCTCCGCTCCCAGACCTCGTCCTCGAGCGCGCCTCCGCGCGGCAGCCACTCGGGCAGCCGCGTCGAGAGTGCGCCACTCCACGATCTCATGGTCGACGATCGACGACGATCGCGATGCCCTTGAGCGCACCGGCGCGGCGATGGACGAGGAATCGCCCATCGGGCGTAGGCCGAAGGGCCCGACCGGGCGATGTGCGCGCCGTGGCACCGGCCCGCCGGGCGACGTGACCGAACACTCGTCGCTCCGGGCCCGGCCGACCGGTACCATCCATCCATGGAAGACAAGAACACGACCGGCACGGGGCCGGTCCTCACCGCGGAGACCCTCCGCCGGGCACCGAAGGTGCTCCTCCACGACCACCTCGACGGTGGCCTTCGTCCCTCCACCATCCTCGAGCTCGCCGACGCGGTCGGCCACGAGCTCCCCGCCGATGACGAGGCCTCCCTCCAGGACTGGTTCACCGCAGGCGCCAACCGGCGCAACCTCGAGCTCTACCTCGAGACCTTCGGCCACACCGTGGCACTGCTCCAGAGCCGGGAGACGCTGACCCGGGTCGCACGTGAGTGCGCAGAGGACCTCGCGGCCGACGGCGTCGTCTACGCCGAGGTGCGCTTCGCCCCCGAGCTCCACCTCGAAGGGGGCCTCACCCTGGACGAGGTCGTCGAGGCCGTCCAGCAGGGCTTCGCCGAGGGCAGCAGCGGGACCGACCTGACCATCCGGACGCTGTGCACGGCCATGCGCCACGCCGCCCGCTCCCGGGAGATCGCCGAGCTGGCGGTCCGTCACCGCGACATCGGCGTCGTCGGCTTCGACATCGCCGGCGCCGAGGCCGGTAACCCACCGTCGCGGCACCTCGACGCGTTCCAGCTCGTGCAGCGGGAGAACTTCCACATCACGATCCACGCCGGTGAGGCATTCGGCCTCCCGTCGATCTGGGAGGCGATCCAGTTCTGCGGCGCCGAGCGGCTGGGCCACGGCGTGCGGATCGTCGACGACATCCGCTTCGATGCCGACGGCACCGCCCACCTCGGCCAGCTCGCCCACTTCGTGCGGGACCGCCGCATCCCGCTCGAGATGTGCCCGTGGTCGAACGTCCACACCGGGGCGGCGCCGTCGATCGCCGAGCACCCGATCGACCTGCTCAAGCGTCTGCGGTTCCGGGTGACGGTCAACACCGACAACCGGCTCATGTCGAACACGTCGATGACCCGCGAGATGCACACGCTGGTCGACACGTTCGGCTACACGCTGCGTGACGTCGAGTGGCTGTCGATCAACGCGATGAAGAGCGCGTTCCTCCAGTTCGACCAGCGCCTCGACATCATCAACGACCAGATCAAGGCGGGCTACGCCAAGCTCCGCGCCGAGCTCGGCATCCCCGCCTAGCGGCGGAGAGCGGACACACCGCCCAGCGGGTCTCATCACACGGCGTAGCGACCTCGCTCGCCCGCGCACCGCGATGCGTTGCCGGGTGAGGGGGAACGCTGCCGTGTGGTGCCGACGGTCCCGGTTACGGTCGCTCGATGGATCTCACCGCCGAGCGGCTGAAGGCCTCGGCGTGTGATGTGGTGGTCTACGTCGGGGTGCTCACCAACAACTCCGTCGAGGCCACCGTCCGCATGTCGGGCAACCTCGGGTTCGCCTCGTTCGTCGTGTCGGACGGCTGCTGGTCGGTGGACAAGGTCGACCTGCGGGGCCGGCGGTGGCCGGCCGAGGACGTCCATGCCCTCAGCCTGGCCAACCTCCACGGCGAGTACGCGACCGTGCTCACCGCCGCCGAGGTGCTCGCGGGTCTGCCGTAGCGACCGCGGGCCGACAAGGTCGCGCTCAAGAGGCGTGCGCGTGGGCCTCGTGGAGGAGAGCACGCCACCGCCCGGCCGCACCGGCCTCCCATGGCACGCCCACCCACTCGCGAGCCGGGTGGCGACCGACCCGGACGGGCGCGCCGGCGCCGGAGGCGACGAGCTCCGCGACCCGTGGGGCCGCGATCTTGGCCACCAGCTGCCCATCGGCGCCGACGAAGGCGAAGAACCGGCCGTCGTGGCGGATCCCGCGACTCCCGAACATCACGGCCCGGTCGATGCCGGCGAGGCCCTCGAGCTCTGTGGCGAGCGCATCGAACCCCTCCTGGGCCCGTCGCCGTCGGGCCCGGCGGTCGCGCGGGTCGCCCTCGCTCACGACCCCGCCGCAGCCGAGCGGGCCTGCTCGAACGGCAGGCGGTCGAAGATGATCCGCAGCTCGACGATCCGCCCGTCGACGACGCGTTGCCACTCGGCGCCGGGTGCGTCGGCGACGAGGGCGGTCGCCGTGCCGTACATGAGCAGCGCCACGTCGTCGTCGCCGAACGCGCCGACCAGCACGGAGCCGCGAAGCATGGCGGCGAAGGGGCCCATGAAGTCGCGGAACGCATCGGCGCCGTGGAGCGTCCCGGCCGGTGCGTGGCAGACGATGTCGGGGGCGACGTAGGTCATGGCCGCCTCGAAGTCGCCGCCGGTCCACGCCCGGTGGTAGGCGAGGGCGGTCGACAGGGCGGCGCGGTGCCGGGATGTGGTGCTCATGTGCTCGTCCTCCGAACGGTGAGCTGGTCCTAAGGTGCGCTCGTTGAGACACCGACCACCACCCGATCGGAACGGTGCGATGCGACGTCGCCGCCGCGACGGGCGAACCGCAAGCCCGTGAGCGCCGAGCTCGACGCGATCCGCGCCGGCAACGAGGACGCGTTCCGCGTGCTGGCCGAGGTCCACCGTCCGGAGCTGCGGGCCCACTGCTACCGGATGGTGGGGTCGCTCGACGACGCCGACGAGCTGGTCCAGGACACGCTCGTCGCCGCCTGGCGCGGCCTCGAGGCGTTCGAGGGCCGGTCGTCGCTGCGGACCTGGCTCTACCGCATCGCCACCAACCGCTGCCTCAACGCGATCCGTGACGGCAGGCGTCGCCCACCACCGGCGCCCGAGCCCCCGTTCGCCGCGCCGCCGCCGTCGCGAACCGTCGACGTGCCGTGGCTCCAACCCCACCCCGATGCCGACGGCACCGGTGAGACGGATCGGGCCGACCCGGCGAGGTCAGCCGAGGAGCGCGAGGCGATCGAGCTGGCGTTCGTCACCGCCCTCCAGCGCCTCCCGGCCCGACAGACCGCCGCCCTGCTGCTGTGCGATGTCGTCGGCTTCACGATCGCCGAGGTCGCCGGGCTGCTCGAGGTGCCGCCCACGACGGTCAAGGGCGTCCTGCAACGAGCGCGGGCGGGCATCGCCACCGCGTCGCCGGCTGCCGCCGGCCGACGGGCGGCACCCGAGGAGGAGGCCTCACTCGCCCGTCGGTTCGCCGACGCGTTCACCGCGGACGACATCGACGGCGTGGTCGCCCTCCTCACCGACGACGCGTGGTTGGCGATGCCGCCGGCCCTCCACGACTACCGGGGCCGGTCGGCGATCGCGGGCTTCCTGGCGGCCAGCGCCTCGTGGCGCGCGGGGCGACGCCTCGGGCTGGTGGCCACCACGGCGAACACCCAACCGGCGTTCGGCTGCTACTTCGCCGAGGACCCGGCGGCGCCCGCGCCGTTCACCGGGATCATCGTGCTCACCACCGTCGACGGCGCGATCGGGGGCATCACCCGGTTCATGGACCCGGGGCTCCGGCGATGGTTCGCACTCCCCCCGGAACTGGCCCCCGGAAAAACCCGAACTGGCCCCACTGAAATGCCACGGGTGGCACGTCAGTGGGGCCAGTACAGTTGAACGGGGCTGCTCACCGGGTGCCGGCGGCACCGGACGACGAGCGGAGCGTCAGGCCATGAACGCCTTGACCTCGGCGACCCGGGCGGCGCAGGCGTCCGGGTCGGGGGCCTCGAGGTTGAGGCGCAGCAGCGGCTCGGTGTTCGACGGTCGCAGGTTGAACCACCACTCGCCGAGGTCGACGGTGAGCCCGTCGAGGCGGTCGATGGTGGCGCCCTCGCCCTCGTAGTGGGCGGCGACCTTGTCGAGCACGGCCTGCTGGTCGGCGACCTCGGTGTTGATCTCGCCGGAGATGGCGGTCGTCTCGATCGGCTTGCGCAGCTCGGAGAGCGGCTGGTCGGCGGCGCAGAGCTGCTCGAGCACCACGAGGGCGGCGATCAGGCCGGAGTCGGCCCGCCAGTTGTCCTTGAAGTAGTAGTGCCCCGAGTGCTCGCCGCCGAAGGTGCCCTCCTCGTCGGCCATGACGGCCTTGATGTAGGAGTGGCCCACCCGGGTGCGGACCGGCCGGCCGCCCTTCTCGGTGACGATCTCCGGGACCCGCTTCGAGCAGATCAGGTTGTGGATGATCGTGGCGCCGGGGTTCTTGTCGAGGATGCCGGAGGCGACCAGCGCGGTGGTCGTCGAGCCCGAGACGCCCTCGGCCTTCTCGTCGACGAGGAAGACGCGGTCGGCGTCGCCGTCGAAGGCGAGGCCGATGTCGGCGCCGACCTCGAGCACCCGGGCGCACAGGTCCTTCTGGTTCTCCGGCTGGATCGGGTCGGCCGGGTGGTTGGGGAACGTGCCGTCGAGCTCCGGGTACATGACCTCGAGCTCGAACGGCAGGGACTCGAAGACCTTGGGCACTACGAGCCCGCCCATGCCGTTCGCCGTGTCCGCGACCACCTTCAGCGGCTTGAGCGTGCTCACGTCGACGAACGAGCGGACGTGGTCGGCGAACGCGTCGAGCATGTCCTGGCTCGACCGCGACCCGTTGCCGTCGCCGACGGGGGCGGCGACGGCGGCGATGTCGCGGATCGTCGACAGGCCGGTGTCGGAGCCGATCGGCTTGGCGCTCGACAGGCACATCTTGATGCCGTTGTACTGCGCCGGGTTGTGCGACGCGGTGAACA
>JAXHUH010000291.1:0-2659 GCA_034211175.1 Actinomycetota bacterium | reverse complement strand
GCGCTCGCTGCGGCGCTCGATGCCTGGCCGTTCCGCCCGGCCGCTCCCACGGCTCCGACGGCGCCGGAGGTCCCGCCCCTGGCCGGGGGCGACCCGTCGGCCGGCCGGGATCCCGGTCCGGGGCGCGCGCCGGCCGAGCTGCTCGACGGGTTGGCGCTCTTCGTCGCGACCGTCGACGAGGACATGGCCTACGTCGACGTGCTCGACCTGGTCGACCCCGACGGCGGGGCACCGGTGCGGGTCGCCGCCGAGGCGATCGGCGCGGCCTCCGTGCGACCGTGGGGCGCGCTGGCGTCGGTCTCCGGCGTGACGTGGATGGTCACGGCCGGCGGTGACGGCCCGACACCGGTCGACGCCACGGAACGGGTGCTCGCCGGCCCCGACGGCCCGTGGATCGTCGACGAGGACGCGACGACCGGTCGCTCGCAGGTCGCCCCCTGGAGCGGCGGCGATCCGGCCGACGCCGAGCCCGGTGGCGGAGCCCCCGGCGGGGTGAGCGGGTCGGCCGGGGCCCGGCCGATCGACGTGCCGCCGCACGCCGGGCTGACCTCGATCACGGAACGGGGCGCGCTCGTCCGGCTGGAGGGGATGGACGAGCACTACCTGCTCGCGGCCTCGGGTGAACTGGTGCTGTTCGCCCGGGGCGACGACGTCGCCGCCGGCCAGCACGGCCTCGTCGTCCGGCGATGTGAGCCATCGGCGTGCACGGTCGTCTCCGCACGCCCCGACGGCTCGTCGATCCCGCTCGACGCCGAGGTCGCCCGCGCCGTGCTCGACGGTGCGCTCGTGGTGCCGTCGCCCGACGGCGCGTCGGCGCTCGTCGTCGAGCCCCGACCCGCCCCGGCGGCCGACGACGCGGCCGGTGACGAAGCGGCGGGCGAAGATGCCGACGGAGGTGACGGAGGTGATGACGCCGCGACCGGGGACGCGACGACCGCGACGGTGGTCGACCTGCGCACCGGTGGCGTGCGGGCCTCGTGGCCCCATCGGGGGTTCTCGTCCGCCGAGCTCGACACCGCGGCGTTCGCCACGTGGGACCCGTCCGGCCGGGTCGTGCTCATGGCCGACGACACGGGAGCCCTGGTCGCCCACGACGCCCGCACCGGAGACCTGCGCCGGGTGGCCGTCGCGGCCCGACCGCCGGGGCGGGTCACGGCCGCGGTCCTCGCCCCGGCGTCATGAGGCAGCTCGCCCCGCCCCGTTGCCCGACGTGTCGCTCGTGGCTTCCCCGCGAGTCGTCGTTCTGTGCCCGCTGCGGCGCGTCCACCGGTGATGCCGGGGGCGAGATCGTGCTCGACGGGGAGGCCAACCTGCCCCGGGAGCGGCCGGCATCGGAGCCGACGACCGGGGAGCGCCGCACCGCGACCGACGCCGCGGCCCGGCGGGGCTGGGCGGCGCTCGCGGCGCTGCTCGTCGCCGTCGTGCTCGTCGGCTTCGTCCCCGATGTGATCACCTCCTCCGGTGACGACGCGGCGCCGATCAGCGTGCCCACCGACGAGCGGGACCCGGTCGCGTCGACGGTGGCGCTGCGCGACACCGTGCCCCCGACCGATGTCGAACCCGGGGACCCGTCGGCGACCGATGCGGACGCGGTCGATCCGCCCGCGACCACCGCGGGCGTCACCGACGAACCCGGTGGCGGTCCGGAGGCGGGCCGGGTGCCCGGCTACGTCGTCGTCGCCGAGGTCCCGGCGGGCCTCGAGGGGCGCCGCCTCCAGGTCGGCGACGAGGAACGGGGGATCGTCGCCGAGGTCGCCCTCGTGCCGGACGGCGTGCTCGTGGCGCCGATCGGGCCCGTCCCGGTGACGGGCACCGCCCGGGTCTGGCCGGAGACCACCGCGGTCCGGCTGCGGGGTCGCTGGCTGCTGCGCGGCGCGAATGCCGACGCCCCGCAGGTCGACGCGATCGACCTGGTCGGTGGGCCGGGCACGGTGTGGGCGTGGCAACGGGGCCCGGACGGCGCGGATGAGCTCGTCGCGGTGGCCGGGCCGGCCGTGGGGGCCGCGACCGGCCCGTGGCCCGTGCCGGGCGGGACCGAACCGGTCGTGGTGACCGACACCGGCCTGGTCGTGCGCACCCGGTTCGGCGCCGAGCTCCACCTCGTCGACGCCGATGGCGGGGACCGGCTCCTGGCCCGCGGTGGGCTGGTCGCCGCCAGCCCGGCCGGGCTGCTCGTGCGTCAGTGCGGGTTCGAGCAGTGCGAGGTCGTCGTGGTCGGCCTCGACGGCTCGACCGTCGGCCTGCGCGACGCGGACGGGTCCCCACTCGACGTCAGCTCGCCGACCCTGACCGGTGCGGTGTCGCCCGACGGGCGGTGGGCGCTCCTGCCGTCGAGCGCCTACCGGAGGGACGTGGCCGTCGTCGACCTGACCTCGGCGACGATCACCCACCTGGGAACGCAGTCGTGGGAGGTGATCCGCGGCCTGGCCGAGGGACGGGTGGTGTGGGACCCGGCGGGCCGCCACGCCTACGTGCCGGGTCGCGAGACCCTCGGCGTGCTCGACACGACGACCGGCGACTGGTGGGAGCTGGCGCTCGACCTGCCGCTCGACGCCGACCTCGACCTCGTCATCCCGTTGCCGGAGCGCTGACGGATCGGTCCCGGGCGGCGGGGGACAGCCGGGGGGGGGGGGGGGCGCGCGCCCCCGGGCCCCCCCCC
>JAXHUH010000290.1:0-8061 GCA_034211175.1 Actinomycetota bacterium | reverse complement strand
AGTGGGTTGGGCCGCCGACCACCGCGCCGCCGACCACAACGACGACCACAACGACGACGGCACCGCCGCCCCCTCCGACGACCGCGGCTCCCCCACCCGCGCCGGCGCCGCCCACCGGGCCGGTGCTGATGGTGGGTGACTCGGTGATGGTCGGGGCGGCCAACGCACTGCGGGCCGCGCTCCCCGGCCGGGCGGTCCACATCGACGCCGCGGTCGCCCGCCCGTTCGCCGCGGCGGTGCCCGCGCTGTCCCAGGCTGCGGGGCTCGGCGCGACCGCCGCCGTCCTCCACCTCGGCACCAACGGCCCGATGACCGACGCCGCGTTCGACGCGGCCATGCAGACGGTCGCCGGGCTCCCCCGAGTCGTCGTCGTCACGATCCAGCTCCCCGACGCGGCGTACCCCCACGAAGCGCCGACCAACGACGTCATCCGCCGTGGTGCGCAGCGCTGGGGCGCGGTGGTGGCCGACTGGAACGCCGCGACCAACGGGCGCCCCGACCTCCTCGCCAAGGACGGCTACCACGTCAGCCCGGTGGGGGCGCCGGTCTACGCCCAGATCGTCGCCGCCGCCCTCCGCTGACCGGCCGAGGCCACCGGCGTGGCGGCGGAGACCGCCCGGACGTGACGAACGACACGCCGGTGAGGGGCCGACCTGCTCGCCGCGCGTCCGGCGTCCGCGCAATGCTGACACTCCATGGTCACCACAGCGCTCGCGCGGCTGCTCGATGTCCGGCGCCTCGACGGCGCGACCTTCGCGAGCCCGCTCCCCGGCCAGGGGCGTGATCGGGTCTTCGGCGGCCAGATCCTTGCCCAGAGCGTCGTGGCAGCCGGTCGCACGGTGCCCGACGACCGGTCCGTGAACAGCCTCCACGCGCTGTTCATCCGGGCCGCCACACCGGACACGGAGCTGGTCTACGAGGTCGACGAGGTCCGCGACGGGCGCTCGTTCAGCACTCGGGCGGTCGAGGCGATCCAGGACGGCCGGACCGTCGCCCGGGCGTTGCTGTCGTTCCACGTCGCCGAGGAGGGGCCGCTCCATCAGCCGCGGCCACCCGATGCGCCGCCGCCGGACGCGGCCGTGCCCTACGAGGAGTGGCTGGCGACGGTCGACGCCCCCGGCCTCGAGGACTGGTCGGCCCCCGACCACCCGGTCGAGATCCGCTACGTCGATCCGCCGCCGGCGTCACCCGGGGTGGCCACCGCCCTGCCCCAGCGCATGTGGTTCCGCGCCCGGGGCGAGCTCGGCGACGACCCGCTCGTCCACGCTGCGGCGCTCGCCTGGATCAGCGACGAGACCCTGGTCGACGCCGTCCTCCTCGCCCACGGCCGCCGCTGGATCGAGCCCGCGCTCATGGGCACGAGCCTCGACCACGCGATGTGGTTCCACCGGCCGAGCCGCGCCGATCGGTGGCTCCTCCTCGACCACCGGGCCCAGGCGACCTCCGGTGCCCGCGGCCTCGCCCGCGGCGCGCTGTGGACGGTGCAGGGCGAGCTCGTCGCCACCGTCAACCAGGAGGGCCTCGTCCGCCTCGAGTGAGGCACCGGCCCGGGCCCGCCCTCGGCACGACCCCTGCGACGAGCACCGATACAGTCGGGGGCGCACCAGCGCCGCACGAGAGGCTCGCCGATGTCCGATCCGTCTGACGAGACGTCATCCACCGGGGACGCGCCCGGGGAGCCGTCGGGCGACCGGACGATGCCACCCGGGCCGGAGGCTCCGAGGCCGCCGGGCATGCCGGGTGCGGCGCCGGCCGACGCCGGACCACCCGCCGGGCCGGGTGCGCGACCGACGATGATCTCCGGCGTCGGCCCGCCTCCGGAGGCACCCGGGTCGTTCGGGGCCGATCAGGGCCAGGCACCCGGGGCCGATGCCACCGACCCGGTGCGTCCGCCCACGCCGCCGGCGTTCGGCGGGCCCTCACCGGCCGACGTCGATGACGACGCCGTCGCCGAGCAGACCCACCTCGGCGGCCCGCCACCCGCGGCCGACGCTCCGGCGCCGTACCAGGGCGACACCGGCGCCGCGGACCAGCAGGCCGGCTGGCAGCAGGACGGCTGGCAGCAGCAGGCGGCGACGCCCGGGTGGTACCCGGTCGACGCACAGCACCAGCGCTACTGGGACGGCAACACCTGGACCGACCACGTCGCCCCGCTCGCCGGGGCCGCGGCGGCGCCCGGTGCCGCGGGGGCGGCCAGCTCCGACGACCGGACGATGGCGCTGCTGTGCCACCTCGGCGGCGCGCTGTTCAGCTTCCTCGTCCCGCTGATCATCTACCTGATCAAGAAGGACGAGTCGCCGTTCGTGCGCCACCACGGCGCCGAGGCCCTGAACTTCGCGATCACGATCACGATCGCGGTGTTCGTGTGCATCCCGCTGATGTTCGTCCTGGTCGGGTTCCTCCTCCTGCCGCTCGTCATCGTCGGCGGCTGGGTGTTCGCCATCATCGCCTCGATCGCCGCCTACCGCGACGAGTGGTACCGCTACCCGATCAACATCCGCATCATCAGCTGAACCCGCGACCGAGCCGCGGCGACGTCAGGCGGTGAGCGCGTCGAGGACCAGTGCCCGGACCTCCTCGCGCACCGGGTGGGGGCCGTCGGCGAGGAGCTGGGCGCACACGATCACGTCGAGCCCGGTCGCCGGGTCGATCCAGAGCGCGGTCGTCGCCGAGCCGCCCCAGGTCAGCTCCCCGGCCGAGCCCCGCCCGCCGGCGCGTGCCGGGTCGAGCAGGACCGAGAAGCCGAGGCCGAAGCCGCGGCCGGCCACGTCCGTCTCCCCGCCGTCAGCGGCACCGGCCGCCGCGAGATCAGCGTCGTCGGCGAGCTGGTTGCGGCCCATCGCCGCCACCGTCTCTGCGGTGAGGACCCGGGCGCCGTCGAGCTCGCCGCCACCGAGGACCATCGAGGCGAACCGGTGGACGTCGTCGAGCGTCGACACCATGCCGGCGCCGCCGGAGAGCAGCCGCGGCGGTGACGCCCACTCGCTGTCGGCGCCGGCCGGGTCGACCAGCATCAGCGGGTCGAACGGGGTCCAGCCGTAGCAGGCGCCGAGCCGCCCGACCTGCCCGTCGCCGACCGAGAACCCGGTGTCGACCATGCCGAGCGGCCCGGTCACCCGCTCGGCCAGGAACCGGTCGAGCGGTTGGCCGGCGACGACCTCGCACAGCCGGCCGAGCACGTCGGTGGAGATGCTGTAGCGCCACCGAGTGCCGGGGTCGGAGACGAGGGGCAGCTCGCCGACCGCGGAAACGAGCTCGGCCAGGTCACGGCGCCCGCCGGGGGCCTCGATGCGTCGGCGCCGGTAGAGGTCGTCCACCGGGTGGTCCTCGCCGAACCCGTAGCTGAGGCCGCCGGTGTGGGTGAGCAGGTCCCGGACGGTCGGCGGGCGGACGGGCGGACGGGTCGTGTACTCACGGTGGTCACCGCCGACGAAGACCTCGACCCCGGCGAGCTCGGGGAGGTGGTCGCCGACCGGGTCGTCGAGCGCGACCCTGCCCTCCTCGACCAGGGTGAGCACGCCGACCGTCGTGATCGGCTTGGTCATCGAGTAGATGCGATGGATCGTGTCCCGGGCCATCGGCGTGCCGGCGGCGACGTCGGCGAGGCCGATGGCGTCGACGTGGGCGAGCGCACCGTGGCGGCCGACGAGCACGCCCACCCCGGCCAGCAGCCCCGGGTCGACGTAGCGCTCGACGACGTGACGTCGGATGGCGGCCAGCCCGTCGGGATCGAAGCCGAGCGCGGCGACGTCGGCGGCCGCGTCGGCCGTCCCGGGCGGGACGTCGGCGCCGTTCACGCCCGCTCGGCCGGCGCGAGGGGGCTGGGCCGGCCGAGCTGGCCGAGCTGGGCCGTGTCCCGGGGGAAGAGCAGGGCCAGGGTCCAGTCGGTCAGGACCCGGAGCTTCCGGCCGAGGCCCGGCATCATGATCAGGTGGTAGGAGCGGCCCATCCACCACGCCGGGAAGCCCCGGAACGTGAACCCCTTGACCTGGGCGACCCCCTCCAGGTTCCCGAGGGTCACGGCGAGGCCGCGGTTGCGGTACGTGAACGGCTTCGCCTCGCCGACTCCGAACGTCGCGGCGACGTTGTTGGCCACGGTACGGGCCTGGCGGAGCGCGTGCTGCGCGGTGAGCGGGCAGATCCCACCGTCCGGGTCGGGCACCGCGGCGGCGTCGCCGAGCGCGAACAGGTCGTCGCGGCCGTCGACCCGGCAGTGGTCGTCGGTGACGAGCCGGCCCCGCTCGTTCGTCGGCAGCCCGAGCGCGTCGATCAAGGGCGACGGGCGCTGCCCGGCGGTCCAGACGATCGTGTCCGAGTGGTACGGCGCCACGCCTTCGTCGGACAGCACCACTTGGCGGTCCTCGCACGAGGTCATGCGGGTGCCGAGGTGGACCTCGATCCCCCGCTTGCGCAGCTGCTTCTCGGTGTAGCGGGCCAGCTTCGGGTCGAGGCCGGGCAGCAGGGTGTCGACCGCCTCGACGAGCACCCAGCGGAAGTCCCCCGGAGCCACCGCCGGGTACTGGGCGGCGGCGTCGCGGGCGAGCGACTCCAGCTCGGCCAGGGCCTCGACGCCGGCGTAGCCGCCGCCGATGAACGTGAACGTGAGCAGCCGCCGCCGCTCCTCGACGTCGGTGGCGGCGTTGGCCGCGTCGAGCTGGTGGAGCAGGCGGTTCCGCAGCCAGATGGCGTCGGCGATCGACTTGAACCCGACTGCGTTGTCGAGCAGACCGGGGATCGGGACCGTGTTCGGCACCGAGCCGGGCGAGAGCACCGCGGTGCGGTACTCGACGGTCTGGGTGTTGCCGTTGATGTCGCGCACCTCGGCGGTGCGGGCGTCGACGTCGATCGAGGTGACCTCACCGGCGAGGAGCCGGGTCTCGCCGACGATCTCCCGCAGCGGGATCACGGCGTGGCGGGGTTCGAGGGTGCCGGACGCGGCCTCGGGCAGCAGCGGGCTGAACAGCAGGAAGTTCTCCGGTGCGACCAGGAGGGTGCGCTCGCTGCGATCGCGGAGGATGCGGTCCAGCTCGTGGGCGCACAACGCCCCGCCGAACCCGCCCCCGACGATCAAGGTCTCGGTCCACATGTCGTCCAGTCTTTCCCAGCGCCGAGGCGTTCTCCACGCCGGTTCCCGACGGTCGTCGGTCACCCCGGGCCGCTGCGTCCGGCGGCGTCGTCCACCGTGGTCGACGACGCTGCGGCCGGGAACGTGACGACGGCGTCGAGACCACCGCCGTCGCGCGCCCACAGCTCGGCCGTCCCGCCGGACAGCTCGGCCAGCCGTCGGACGACGGCCAGGCCGAGGCCGCTGCCCGCGCGGGTGCGGTCGCCGCGCCAGAACCGGTCGAACGCCTTCGCCAGCTCCTCGCCACCGAGGCCCGGCCCCCGATCGGCGACGTGGAGCTCGACGACGTCCCCGGCCGCCACCACGCCGAGGTGCACGGCACCACCGCCGTAGAGGAGGGCGTTGTCGATCAGGTTGTCGAGCACCTGCTCGAGCGCACCGGCCGCGGCGCGCACCGGCACCGCCGTGGCCGGGCGGTCGATGGTGAGCTCGACACCGGCCTCCTCGGCGACCGCCGACCAGATCTCGTGGCGCTCGGCGGCCACCGCGGCCGCGTCGACGGTGACCAGCTCCGGCGTGGCCCGATCGGCCCGGGCGAGAGCCAGGAGCTGCTCGACGAGCTGGCCGAGCCGCTCGGTCTCGTCGATGGCGGCATCGAGGTCGGCGCGGTCCTCCGGCGCCACCGACCCCTCCAGGTTCTCCAGCCGCAGCCGGAGCGCGGTGAGCGGGGTGCGCAGCTGATGGGACGCGTCGGACACGAACGCCCGCTGCTGGGACACGAGCGCCTCGACCCGGCTCGCCATCTCGTCGAACGTCCGGGCGAGGTCGGCGAGCTCGCCGGGGGCGTCGATGTCGGTGGCACGGGCGCCGAGGTCGCCGGACGCGATCTGCGCCGCGGTGCTCTCGAGCCTGCGGACCGGGCGGGTGAGTGAGCGGGCGGCGACCCAGCCGACGAGGCCGACCGACACCATCACCACGACACCGACCCCGGCGAGGCTCCACCAGAACCCGCGGACCCGTTGATCGACCTCGGAGGTCGGCAGCGACAGCCGGACGGCGCCGTACACCTCACCGCCGGACGCGACCGGCACGGCCACGAAGAGCAGGTCGGTGCCGAGCGTGTCGGAGTGGCGGGTGATCGTGGCCCGCTCGCCGTCGAGCGCGGCCACGACCTCGGCGCGGTTCGACAGGAAGTCGCGGGGCACGTCAGCCCCGGTGTCGACCACGGAGATGCCCCCGGCGTCGATGACGACGACCCGGGCGCCGGTGCGGGCCGCGTAGTCGGCGGCGAGCGTGTCGTCGACCGGGAGCCTTCCCTCGAGCGTCTCCTCGTAGATCGAGGCGAGCACCGTGGCGTCGCGCTCGAGGCCGATGGCGAGCCGCTCACGCTCCCGGTCACCGACGAACGCCCCGAACGGCACGATGAGCACGGCGACGACGAACAGGGTCACGACGAGGAACCCCGCCAGCACCCTCGGGGTCATGCCGGTTCGTCGACCCGCAGCCGGTAGCCGACGCCCCGCACCGTCTCGATCAGGTCCGCCACGCCGAGCTTGCGCCGCAGCGAGGCGACGTGGACGTCGAGTGTCTTCGTCGAGCCCCACCAGTGCTCGTCCCACACCTCGCGCAGGATCGACTCGCGGGTGGCCACCGCACCGGGGTCCGCCGCGAGGTGGGCGAGCAGGTCGAACTCCTTCGGCGTGAGCGCGATCTCCTCACCGGCGACCAGGACCCGGTGCGAGCGGCGGTCGATCTCGACGTCGCCGATGTGCTGGGTCTCGCCGGTGGGGGCCGACGCGGCCGCCGACCGCCGGGTGACCGCCCGGATGCGGGCGACGAGCTCGCGGAACCCGAACGGCTTGACCACGTAGTCGTCGGCGCCCATCTCCAGCAGCAGCACCCGGTCGATCTCGTCGGAGCGGGCGCTGACCACGATCACCGGCACGTCGGAGCGTTCCCGCAGCTCGCGGCACACGACCCCGCCGTCGAGGTCGGGCAGGCCGAGGTCGAGCAGCACGACGTCGTGGGCCGGCGCCGCCAGCGCCTCGGTGCCGGTCGCGACCCAGGTGACGTCGTAGCCGTCGCGCCGGAGACCACTGACCAGGGGCTCCGCGATCGTCACGTCGTCCTCGACGAGCAACACGCGCATGACCGGAAGCGTCGCACGCGCCGGGGCGGTGGACGTCATCCCTCACCGAATCCTTACCTTCTCCTGGGTCAACCGATGCCCGGACCGACGTACGTTCTCGGTGAAGCAGCCGGGCCGGCCGAAGGAGCCATCCGTGGAGCACAGGACCGCCCTCGCCACCGCGGGGAGCGTCGTCGGCATCGTCGTGGCCGGGATCACCGCCATCGGCGCGAACGTCGGCATCCTCGACAGCGGCGACGACGGCATCGGCGAGCTCAGCGCGGCGGAGATCACGACCGAGACCACGGCCGCCCCCGACGACGACGGGATCCCGGTCTCGACGACCGCGTCCTCCACGGTCGATGCCCCGGTCACCACCGCGGCCGCACCGACGACCGCGGCACCGACGACCGCGGCCGCGCCGGTGGAGCGCTTCACGGTCGGCCCCGCCGGGACGGTGTCGGTCAGCCGGAGCGGCGCCGCGCTCACCGTCACGGACGTGGGGGCCAACCCCGGTTGGACCGCCTCGGCGCCCGAGGGCCAGGGCAGCGGCGAGGTGAGGGTCGACTTCGTGGGTCCGACCACCGTGCGGTTCAAGGCCGAGATCGAGGACGGCGTGATCCACACCGAGATCTCGTCGAGCGGCGGCAGCGGCCGCATCCCCGGAGCCCGCGACGATGACGACGACCACGGCGGCTCGTGGACCGAGCGCGGCGAGCACCACGAGTACGAGGGCGGCGACGACGACGACTGACAGTGAGAATGGGGAGTGCCTGGCCTGCGGTCGCTGGGTCTGACTCTGCGACTGACTGTCGACGCTGTCTGGCTTCAACCGGATCTGTCGACCCGCGCGACCGCAGGCCGGTCT
>JAXHUH010000289.1:0-115453 GCA_034211175.1 Actinomycetota bacterium | reverse complement strand
GGATGCCGGGCGACCTCGATGCGGGCACGGAGGTCGGGGAAGGCAGCGAGCCCGTCACCGACGGGCCCGGCGACGAGGCGCCGCCCGGCATCCCGGCGGCGTCCGGGTCGGCCTCGATCGGGGCCGGCTCCGGCGGGGAGGCCGGAACGGACGCGGCCTCGTCCGTGGCGTCCTCGGTCGGCGGGACGTCGGCGCCCGACGGATCATCCACGGCGAGGGCCTCGTCCGTGGCGTCCTCGGTCGGCGGGACGTCGGCGCCCGACGGATCGTCCACGGCGAGGGCCTCGTCCGTGGCGTCCTCGGTCGGCGGGACGTCGGCGCTCGACGGGTCGTCCAGCGCGAGGGCCTCGTCGGTCAGCGCCTCGTCGTCGAAGGCGACGTCGAGCCCACCTTCGACGACGACGCCGTCGCCCGCCTCCGGCTCGTGGCCCGTCTCGCCTGTTGGGCCGGGCCCCGGTTCGGTGGACGCGACCGCGTCGGGCGCCGACTCGTCGGCGACGATCTGCGGCAGCTCGGCGGTCGGCTCGTCGTCCGCGCCTGCGTCATCGACGACGTCCGTGCCAACGACGTCGGTGTCGGTGTCGCCGGTGTCGGTGTCGAACCGGGACGCGGGCAGGTCGGCGGCCGCGTCGGCGTCGAACCCGGCCGCGGGCAGGTCGTCGTCGGACGCATCGTCGGCAGCCGGTCCACCGGTTCGCGACGGCTCGGCCACCACGCCGATCGGGCCCAGGATCCGAATTCCCTCGTCGGGAGCGTCGTCGGGCTCGAGCAACGGTGCGATTCGAGCCGGACCTTCGTCCTCGTCCCCACGCGACGCGGCGTCGTCGTGCGCGGCCTCGCCGTCGGGCACGTCGGCCTCGCCCTCGGCGTCATCGACCGACCGGGCGACCTCGTCGTCGCCGGCCCCGGTCTCGTCGGGGAGCTCGGTCCCGACGGCGGCCCCGCCCATCTCCGCCGCATCCTCACGGGCCTCGTCACCTCGGCCCTCGTCGACGCGCTCGAGGTCCTCGCCCGAATCGTCCCCGGCCGTCACGCCGTCCGCCTCGGCGGGCACGTCGTCGGTCGGCGCCGAACCCTCGGCGTCCGCGGCCCCGGGGCCGACCGGTTCACCCGGCTCGCCGACGCCGGTGTCGCCCCCGATCGCGTCACGCAGGTCGGCGGCGCCGGGGCTCGTACCGGCCGAGTCCGTGTCGTCCGGACCGGTGTCGTCGAGCGCCGCGTCACCGAGCGCGCCGTCGCCCAGCTCGGTGCCGTCGAGGGCATCGGCGCCGGACAGATCGGTGTCGTCGAGGTCCTCCACCCCGGGCAGGTCGGCGTCGTCGCCCAACTCGGGCGTCACCGGCGCCGAAGCGGTCCCGGGCTCCGGTTCGAGCTCGACGCGCAGGCCGGAACGGCGGGCCAGGTCGACCTCGTCCTCGAGCTCGTCATCGGAGGGGATGGCGTCGACGTCGATGCGTCGGGCGGCCCGATCGGCCGCGACCTTCGCCTCGCCGAGGGTGGCGGACAGCTCGACCGAGATGTCGTCGACCCCGCGGCGGACGTGATCGACCGCGGCGAGGAGGCGGTCGCGCCCCGCCCGCAGGCGCTCGACCTGCTGGCGGATCATGTTGCGCCGCTGGGCCATGTCCCGCAGCACGCGGGAGCGGACCTCGCGCGCCTCGGCCACGAGCAGCCGGCCCTCGCGCCGGGCCGCCTCGAGCTCGGCCTCCCGAGCCGCGGCCGCCTCGTCCCGGAGCCGCTCGGCCTCCTCGGTCAACGCAGCGGCGGCCGCCTCGGCCTCCTCCGTGCGCTTCGCCAGGATCCCGGCCGCCTCGGTGCGCAGCTCCTCCGCCTCGGCCGACGCCTGCTCGCGCAGCGCCTCGACCTCCTCGCGGGCCGCGCCGAGCTCGGCCTCGGCCCCTTCGCGAGCCTCCGTGAGCACCGTCTCGGCCTCACGCTCGACCTCGGCGTGACGCTCGGTGGCCTCGGCCTCCGCGCGGGCGACGATCGACCGGGCGGCCTCCCGCGCCTCGGAGAGGACCCGGGTCGCCTCGGCGCCGAGCTCGGCGACGACACGGTCCTCGTCGAAGGGGACCTCCGCCGGTCGCTCGTCGAGCGCGGCGATCCGCTCCCGGAGCACCTCCTCGCGGACCCCGTGTGCCCGCAGCTCACCGGCGACGCGGGCCAGGAACGCACGGACCCGCACGCTGTCGTAGCCCCGGAACGACGTCGGGAACTCGGCGTTGGCGACCTGCTCGGGGGTCAGGTCACCCGCATCGGAGGCGCCTGGCGCGTCGTGACCCATCGCTCAGATGCTACGGGTGATCGATGCCCGGAACGGGGGATCGCCGGCCGACCTCGGCGAAGCTCATGACGCGTGCGGCCCGTGGCGCCGCACGCACCGGCGCGAACCGATCAGGACGTCGGGCCGTCGACGTCGGGGGCGTCGAGCGCCAACCCGTTGCCGCCGAGCGTGTCGAGCGCCGCGAGGGCGTCGTCGAGCGTGGCGACCTCGATGATCTCGACCTCGTCGCCGGCCAGGGAGCGGGCCTGGGACACCTCGCTGTCGGGCAGGCTGTCGGGCACGAGGAAGACGTCGATCCCCTCGCGCCGCACGGCCGCCGCCTTCTGGGCGACGCCGCCGATCGGGCCGACCCGTCCGTCGGCGTTGATCGTGCCGGTCACCGCCACGACATCGCCGCCGGTCAGCTCGCCCGGGGTCAGGACGTCGAGGATGCCGAGGGTGAAGGCCAGGCCGGCGGAGGGACCGCCGACCGAGCCGCTGTCGATGTCGACCTCGTAGGGGTACTCGAAGTCGTAGCGGGTCTCGACGGCGATGCCGAGGAGCGGACGGGCCGGCTCCTCGGGGTTCGTGCCGAGCTCGACGGTGACCGTCTCGAGGCGGTCGTCGTCGAGCGGGACCTCGGCGTCGCCGACGTCACCGGCGGCCTCGGCCAGCAGCTCCTGGTCGAGCTCGACCGGCCGGAGCAGCAGCTCCACGACGTCACCGGGCTCGAACGTCCCGATCAGCTCCACGACGTCGATCGACTCCTCGACGCGCTCGCCGTCGACGGCCAGGATCACGTCACCGCGCTCGAGCACGCCGTCGGCGGCGCTGCCCTCGAGCACGCTGTCCACCACCGCGGCGACGGGCGAGGCCACGTCGTAGCCGAGGTGCTCCATGGCGACCTGCACGGCCAGGTCCTTGGAGTTGTTCATCAGCTGGAGGTTGACCTCGCGGTTCTCCGACGGGGACCGCCCGTTGAGCACCATCGACTCCGGAACCACGTCGACCGCAGGGTCGAGCCACGCGGCGAGCGCACCCCACGGCGTGATCTTCCCCCGGACCGACACGGTCGTGAAGTAGACGTCGCCCTCGCCGCCGAAGAACTCGGTCTCCGCGTCGATCAGGCTCTCCGTCGAGCGGACCGAGCCCGGTGCCAGCGTGTAGTACGGGATCCGGATGAACGCCGCACCGATGGCGGCGAGGAGCGTGATCCCACCCGCGACGGCCGCTGCGACCGCGACCCGACGCCAGCGGCGGTCGGGCCCGTGCGGGGGCAACGAGGAGACGGGGGGCCCGGTCGGTGGGCCGATCGGTACGCTGTCGTCGTGCTGCACGGCGCTCGCAAGTGGTCAGGGGGCGCCCGGACCGACGCCCTGCATCAGGTTGCCACGACCGGATCCACTAACCGCACGAATGGGAGCGAACCGACGATGCCAGACGACTCCCGACGCCGCGGACCCGTGGCGCAGGCGGGCGAACGGCCCCCCGGATGGTGGACGCGCCGGAGGATCCGCAACGCGCGCCGCCTGACACCGACACCGTTCCAGCGGATCCGATCGGCGATCGCGCTCGTCGTGCTGGTCGGCGTGTTCGGTGTGGCGCTCGCCGTCGGGTTCGGGATCTGCCTGGTCGTGGGCGCGTTCCTGCTCGAGTCGCTCGCCGGCTGAGCGCCCGCGGGCTCGCGCGCCGGTGCCGTTCCGGCGCGTCGAAGGGACGGCGCGCCGGGCCTTCGGGGTCGTGCGACCCGGGTGGGTCAGCGGGAGCCGAACAGTCCCCGGCGGTCCCCGTTGGACTCCGAGGACGACACGGCGCCGGCCGTGGCCTCGGTCGAGGTGGTCGAACCATCACCGTCGCCCGGCGTCTCGGTGGTCGACGCGTCGGTCGCCGGCGCCGGGGCGGCGTCGGTCGGGGCCGAGGTCCCGGGTGCGGGCGGAGGCGGCGGGGGCGTCGAGATGCGCACCTGGTAGTACGGCTCGAACGAGAAGTTCACCTGCTCGAGCCGGTAGATGCGGGCGTTCTCGACGTTCTGCTCGTTGCGCAGGTTCTCGACGAACGCCGCGGCATCCGCCAGGTCCTCGGTCTGCTGGAAGCCGGGCTTCCCGTCAGAACTGCGGTAGATGACCATGTGGGACACGACTCGCTCCTGGTTCGACTGCCGCTCACGGTATCCGTGGACCTGATCGGACGCGCTTGTCAGGGACGAAGGCGATCGCGATCGTGCTTGCCCGGAGGAGAGAGTGCAGCAAGAACGGCAACTACGCAACGTGGATGAGCGACGACGCAGCGCAGTGCTTGCGGGGTACGCCGGCGACGTCGACGTGGCACGGGCCCTCCTCGGCGACGAGGACGGCACGGTCCGCGCCGCGGCGTGGGGCGCGCTCGACCGCCTCGGCGCCCTCGAGCACGACGCGATCGCCGCCGCACTCGACGACCCCGACCCCGACGTCCGACGCCGGGTGATCGAGCTCGCCGCCACCCGGCCCGGGATCGACCTGAGCGGCCCGCTCGCCGACGACGACCCGACCGTCGTCGAGCTCGCCGCGTGGGCGGCCGGTGAGCAGGAGCGGGTGTCGCCCGCGGTGCTCGAGCGGCTCATCACCCTGGCCACCGGGGCCGACGACGCCATGGTGCGCGAGTCGGCGATCGCCGCGCTGGGCGCCATCGGCGACGAGGCCGGCCTCGGGGCCGTGATCGCCGGGCTCGACGACCGCGCCACGGTGCGCCGACGGGCCGTGATCGCCCTGGCCGCGTTCGAGGGCGACGACGCCGACGATGCCCTCCGGCGGGCGCTGGAGGACCGCGACTGGCAGGTGCGCCAGATCGCCGAGGACCTGCTCGGCGTCGTCGACCTGCCCGCCGACTACTACGGCGAGGACGGCATCGCGGACGACGAAGCGCCCGGCGGGGACACCGACAGCGCCGCCGACGGTCCCCGCGGGGCCGCCGGAGGCGACGCCGACCTCAGCGGTTGAGCCACTTCGGTCGACGCTTCTCGAGGAACGAGGTGATCCCCTCCTGGCCGTCGGCCGTGGTCACGCCGGCCGACATCACCGCGCTGGCCAACTCGTAGGCCTCGGCCTGGGGACGCTCGAGCTGGGCGTAGAACGTGCGCTTGCCGACACCCTTCGCGTACGCCGACCCCCGCGTCGCCCGCCCCAGCAGGTCGACGGTCGCGGCGTGGAGCTCGTCGTCGGGCACCACCCGGTTCACCAGGCCCCAGTCCGCGGCCGTGCGGGCGTCGATCGAGTCGCCGGTGAGCGCCATCTCCAGCGCCCGCTTGCGGCCCACCGAGCGGGAGATCGCCACCATCGGCGTGTGGCAGAACAGCCCGCCCTT
Organism: Actinomycetota bacterium; assembly: GCA_034211175.1. Taxonomy (GTDB): domain Bacteria; phylum Actinomycetota; class Acidimicrobiia; order Acidimicrobiales; family CAIXPF01; genus JAXHUH01. Next base: position 109,851 of record JAXHUH010000289.1, on the reverse strand, counting down.
GCCCCCCGGCGCCGCGAACGTCGCCGACTCGGCGGCCACCGCGAGGTCGCAGCTGGCGACGAGCTGGCAGCCGGCGGCGGTGGCGATCCCCGCGACCTCGGCCACCACGACCTGGGGGATCTCCTGGACCAGGGTCATCATCTCGGTGCACACGTCGAACAGGGCACGCGCCGTCGCGAAGTCGGCCCCCGCCATGTCGCCGAAGTTGTGGCCCGCGGAGAACGCCGGTCCCTCCCCTGCGAGGATCACGCCCAGCGCATCACTCCCACCGACCTCGCCGAACGCAGCGATCAGCTCCCGCATCGTCGTGAGCGAGAGCACGTTGCGCCGGTCGGGATTGGCGAGGGTGACGTGGACCGTGGCCCCGTCGCGTTCCACCCTGATCGCGTCGTACCCCATGGGCGGACAGTAGCGGCCGTCCCTGCGCGGTGCCCGTCCGTCGGGCCGGCAGGGACCCGGCCGGGGCGGCGTCGGTCGACCCACGACGGGGCATCGACCCGACCACCCCGGTGGGCGCCCGCGGGCAGCGGGTTCGCGCCGGGGCGGCGCACCTAGTGTCCGGGCCATGGAGCTCTACGACGCGATGAGCACGCTGCGGGCGGTGCGCAGGCTGCGCCCCGACCCGATCCCCGACGACGTGCTCGACCGGCTGCTGCAGGCGGCGTGCTGGGCGCCGACCGGCGGCAACACGCAGCCGTGGCGGGTCGTGGTCGTCACCGACCCGTCGACCAAGCAGGCGTTGCAGGGGGTCTACGCCCCCGAGTGGGAGCGCTATGCCGCCGGGTTCCTGTCGCGCCTCGAGGGCCTGCCCGAGGAGCAACTCGCCCCGTGGCGCCGGGTCGCCGCGGCCGGCGACCACCTGGCGGCCCACCTCCACGAGGCGCCGGCACTGCTCGTCTTCTGCGCCGACCCCACGCAGATGGCCATCACCGACGCCCGCCTCGACCGCGTCAGCATGGTGGGCGGCGGCTCCGTCTACCCGGCCGTGCAGAACCTGATGCTGGCGTGTGTCGCCGAGGGCATCGGGTGCACGCTCACCACCCTCCACTGCCTGCGGGAGGACGAGGTGAAGAAGATCCTCGAGATCCCCGAGGGATGGGCGACGGTGGCGCTCGTGCCGATCGGCTACCCGGTCGGCGGCGGCCACGGCCCGATCACCCGCCAGCCACCGGCGCGGCTCGCGTACCGGGACCACTTCGGCGCCGCCTGGCCCGGCGGCGACGCCGGCTGACCGCGCCGGCCCGGCCGGCGACGCCCGAGCGACGGCGGCGGGACCGGGTCAGGAGCGCGAGCCCATGAACACGACCTTCAGCGCGTCGTAGGACTCGATGCAGTGGCCGGCGCCGAGGACGACGCTCTCGAGCGGCGCCTCGACCAACCGCACGCGCACCCCGGTAGCCTCCTCGATCTTCACGTCGAACCCGCGCAGCATGCCGCCACCACCGACGAGGTGGATGCCCTCGTTGAGCAGGTCCTGGGCGAGCTCCGGCGGCGCCGAGCCGAGGCAGCGCACGACCGAGTCGACGATGGCGTTCACCTGCTCGCTGATCGCCTCGCGGATCTCCGCCGGGGTCAGCACGACGGTGCGGGGCAGGCCGGTCGACACCTCGCGGCCGCGGACCTCGGCGGCGAACTCGCCCTCGGTCGCGGCCGCGGACCCCACGGCGATCTTGATCTCCTCCGCCGTCCGCTCGCCGACCGCGATGTTGTGGGCACGCCGCACGTGGACCTGGATGGCCGAGTCGATGTCGAACGACCCGACGCGGACGGCCTCGATGGCGACGACGCCGCCGAGCGAGATCAGCGCCGTCTCGGAGGTGCCGCCGCCGACGTCGACGACCATGTTGCCGATCGGCTCGTTGATCGGCAGGCCCGCGCCGATGGCGGCCGCCATGGGCTGGTCGATGAGCTGCACGTCGACCGCTCCGGCCCGGCGGGCCGCCTCGGTGACCGCACGCCGCTCGACCGGGGTGATGGCCGACGGGACGCACACGAGCACCCGGGGCCGGTTGAAGCGGTTGACGCCGACCCGGTGGAGCACCAGCCGGATCATGCGCTGGGTGATGTCGAAGTCCGTGATCGCGCCCATCCGCAACGGGCGGACGGCGACGATGTTGCCGGGGGTGCGCCCGATCATCTGCCACGCGGCGTGGCCGACGGCGAGCACCTCACGGCTCTCGATGTTGAGCGCGATGACGGTGGGCTCGTTCAGGACGATGCCCTCACCCCGGGCATAGACCAGCGTGTTGGCCGTGCCGAGGTCGATCGCCAGGTCGCGTGCCAGGGTCAGCGCCTCCGCGCCGACGAACCCCGTGCGCCGCTGCCGGGACGTGAACCACCGCGACGACGCGCGTCGTCACCTTCGGTCGGGCCCCTCGACGGGCTGACCTCGTCGGGGCCGACCGCGCGCAGGCTGCGGACGCGCCCGTTCTGATCGGGCACCGGCGCGATCCCGCGGACCTGGGGCACGTCACCCCGCCCGCCGCCGTCGACCGGTTGCCCGGGACGGGGCGCGGGCCGCGGGCCCGACGAGGGAGGCGTGCGGCCGGGTGGCACGCGGCCCGGGGCTGCGGTGCGCTCGGGCGGGGCCGCCGGGCCACGAGGGGCGGTGTGGGCGTCCCGGTCGTCGTCGGCGGGACGTCGCGAGCCGCCGCTGGCGCGGCGGGCCTGACCGAGGGCGTCGAGCTCGCGGTGGAAGGCCTCGAGATCGGACTCCATCGAGCGGGGTCGTCGCCGCAGCAACCACAGCAGCACGATGCCGATCGTGCTCAGCCCCACGGCGAGCAGCGGGAAGACGAGGTTGTTCACGCCGCACCTCCCGAACGCAGGGGCATCGACGCGGTCATGGCGTCACCCCTTCATCGGTGATCTCGGTGATGTGCTGGGCCTCGAGCCCCCAGGACTCACCACCCTCCCACGTTTCGCGCTTCCAGATCGGCACCGACGACTTCAACGTGTCGATGGCGAACCGGGCCGCGGCGAACGCGGCGTCGCGGTGCGGGGCCGAGGCGGCCACGATCACCGCGGAATCGCCGAGGTCGACGACCCCGACGCGGTGCCACAGCACGATCCGCCCGAGCGACGGCCACCGGACGCGGCACTCCTGAGCGATGGCGGCCAGGCGCGGCTCGACCTGTGACTCGTACGCCTCGTACTCCAGCCTGCTCACCCCGGGCCGACCGTCGCTGTGATCGCGCGCCGTGCCCGAGAAGAGCACGATGCCGCCGCAGTCGGGACGGGTCACCCATGCGACCGCCGCGGCGGCATCGAGGGGCTCGGTCGTCAGCCGAACGCTCGTCTCGACGTCGTCGGGGGTGTCCACGCGCCCCATGCTACGCAATCGAAGGGGTCCCCGAGGACGGACCTGAACGCCTTTCTGAGGATGCCGGGCACGGGTGCGGTCACCCCGGGCCGCCTCCGATGCCTCCCGCCGGGGACGACGGACCGGGGCCGCCGGGGCCGGTGGGGCGCGGCCCCACGAAGCGTGACCGTCACTATCGTGACCGCCATGCCCTTCGAGGACTTCCCCGAGGATCCGGGGGACTTCGACGAGGGCGACCTCGACCCGGCAGACGATGACGACGATCCGCTCGGACTGCCGCTGCCGCCCGAGGACCGCTTGTGGCGCCACCCCTCGGAGATCGGGAGCCAGCTCGCGGGTGCGCGCCGGACGTCGAGCCGCCCTCGAACCTGGATGGTCGGGATCGTCGCCGGCTCGGTCGGCGCGCTCCTGGCCGCAGCGCTGTCGCTCACCATCGTCGAGCTCCGGGGCACGACGGTGGTCGAGCGGGTCATCGAGCGCGCCCCGTCGGTCGCCGAGCCGATCGACGTGCCCGCCGTGCTGGTCCCGGACACCGACACCCCGCTCATCACCCGCCAGACCAACCCGGCGCTCGCCCGGGTCGAGTCGAGCACGCCGCTCGGTGTCCGCTCGGGCACGGCGATCTCGTTCCGTCGCGGCGGCTACTTCGTGACCCGTGCCGACCTGTTGGCCAACGAGCAGACGGTCACGGTGGTCCTCCCCGACGGGGAGGAGCTCGAGGGCCGGGTCGTCGGGGCCGACGAGTTCACCAACGTCGGGGTCGTGCAGGCCGAGCGCGCCAACGTGCCGGTCGCCCGGTTCGGCACCGCCAACGACCTGGTGCTCGGTGACCCGATCATCGTCCTGGGCCTCGACGTCGACACCTCCGCCGGCATCGTCCCCACGGTGACGAAGGGCCTGATCAGCGGCATGGACCGGCGGCTCGACCCCGCCGACGGGGCCGTCCTCCACCAGCTCCTCCAGACCGACGCCCGGATCTCGCCGGGATCGCTGGGCGGGCCGATGCTCGACGTCGGCGGCGACGTCGTCGGGCTCGTCACCGCCGTCCAGACGGACGCGGCCGGTGCGGCGTTCGGGTACGTGACCCCGGCCGACCAGGCGCTCGACGTCGCCAACTCCCTCGTCGACGGCGGCACGCCGTCCGACGTTTGGCTCGGGGTCCAGGGCTCGAGCCTCTCGGCCGACGTGGCCGACGACCTCGGCCTGGCCGGCGGCGCGCTGGTCGGCCTCGTCGAGGAGGAGAGCCCGGCCCAGGCCGCCGGCCTGGCCGTCGGCGACGTCATCACCGCCGTCGACGGGACGGCGATCACGTCGAGGACCGACCTCGAGCTCCGCCTGCGGGAGCACGCCGCCCGCCAGACCATCGAGGTCGAGTACCTCCGCGACGGCGCGATCGCCCGGGCGTACCCGATCCTCGCCCGGCCCCCACGGCCCGCCGCCGGCAGCATCTGGGGGGTCAACTGACGGTCGGCCCGCCCGGGCGCGACACCGTCGGGCCCACTCGCCGACCGCCGAGCGCCGCCGTCAGCTCCGACCGCGCCCCCGGAACCAGACCCGCCACGCCACGGCCACGGCGGCGAGGACGAGGGCCAGGATCGAGCCCCCGGCCACCGACAGCGCCAGCTCCTGGCGCCGCTTCGGGGTCAGCTCCGTGAGGGGGTTGGCCTCGTGGGCCGCCACGTACGCCTCCTCGTTGGAGAACGAGGGCTCCCACCCCAGCCCGCGCAGCCGGTCGTTGGCCACGACCCAGGGATGGGAGCCGTAGCGCACGAGCCCGGGCGGGACGTCGGTCAGGCGGGAGCGCCAACCGACGGCGGCCAGCCCGGCCGCCACCGGCTCGGCGATGCGCACGCGCGGCGCCGGCCCGATCAGCTCCTGGAACCGCGCACCGCTCATCCACCCGTCCGGCGCGACGTTGAAGCTCCCGTCGGGCCGCACCGCCACCGCGAGCGCGACCGCGGCGGCGAGGTCGTCGTAGTGGAGGAACTGCACGGGCGGGTCGGTGGGTGACGCCCGGACCGGCGCATCGGCGTGGAACACCCGGGCGAGCCACGAGTGCTCGGCAGACGCGACCGTGAGGGTCGGGCGCAGCACCGTCGCGGTGCGCCCGGGCCCCGAGCGTCGCCACTCCGCCGTCACCCGCTCGAGCTCGGCCTTGACGACCGCGTAGGCGAACGAGGCGGTCGGCCGCAGCACGTGCTCCTCGGTGAGCGGCACCGGGTTGTCGGGCCGGGCGCCGTACACGGTGGCGCTCGACACGACCACGAGGTGGGCCACCCCGCGACGACCGGCGGCCGCGACCACCCGGCGATCGGCCTCGAGGTCGACATCGGTGTCGGGCGCGGCGCTCGCCAGGTGGACGATGACGTCGGCGCCGGCGAACCGCTCGTCGAGGTCGATGACGGTGAGGTCGCCGACGTGGTGCTCGGCCGGCGCCGGGACGACACCGAACGGCCACGGCCGGCGATCGATGCCGATCACGGTGCACGATGACGCCAGCGCGGCGACCGTGCGGCGCCCGAGCGCACCGGAAGCGCCCGTCACCACGACCCGGCAGTCGCCGGCGTCGCTCATGGCGTCGGCCCCACGGCAGGGGCTCGCGCGGGCAGCGACGGACGCCGTGCGCCGGGTCGGACCCGTCGGTCGAGCCGGCTGATCTGCGCTGCGGAGGAGGTAGCCACCAGTTCCGGGACAGTAGCCGGCCCGTCCCGCATTACCATGCCCATGTGAGCGACCGGGACCCATTCGGCGACGACGACCCCGACGGGGATGTTCCCAACCCCTTCGCCGGGCTTCCCATGTTCGGAGATCTCGCTCGTCTCCTCGGGGGCCAGGGGGCGATGAGCTGGGACGCAGCCAGCCGCCTGGCCATGTCGATCGCCACCGGCGGTCAGCCGGAGAACAACGTCGACCCCGTCGAGCGCATCCGCCTCGAGCAGCTCGCCCGGGTCGCCGAGCTCCACGTCTCGAACGTGACCGGCCTGACGGTCGCGGCGCACGGCACGCTGACCATCGTGCCGGTGAACCGCACGACGTGGGCGCAGCGCACGCTCCCCGCCTACCGGCCGCTGTTCGAGAAGCTGACCGGCTCGCTGGCGCCGCCGACCCCGCCGGAGACCGACCAGCCGGGCACCGACCCGATGAGCGCCATGCTCAACCAGATGATGACGGCGCTCGGGCCGATGATGCTGTCGATGACCGCCGGGAGCCTCGTGGGGCACCTGGCGTCGCGGGCGCTCGGCCAGTACGACCTGCCGATCCCCCACCCGCCGGGCGACGAGATCATGGTCGTGGTCCCGAGCATCGACGAGTTCGCCTCGGAGTGGAGCCTCACGCCCGACGACGTGCGGCTGTGGGTGTGCCTCCACGAGGTCACGACCCATGCGGTGCTCCAGGTGCCCCACGTGCGGGCCCGGCTGATGGAGCTGCTCGACGCGTGGGCCGGCGGCTTCGAGCCCGACTCCTCCGCGCTCGAGGAGCGCCTCGGGTCGCTCGAGATCAACGACATCTCCGACCTGCAGAAGCTCCAGTCGTCGCTCGGTGACCCGGAGATCCTCCTCGGCGCCATCCAGTCGGACGACCAGCGCGCGCTCCTGCCCCGGTTGGAGGCCCTGGTCCAGACGATCACGGGCTACACCGACCACGTCATGGACCAGGTCGGCGGCTCGCTCATCGGCGGCTACGGGATGCTGACCGAGGCGCTCCGGCGCCGCCGGGTCGAGGCCTCCCAGGCCGACCGGTTCGTCGAGCGGCTGCTCGGCCTCGAGCTGACCCGCGGCGCGTACGAGCGCGGCGAGCGGTTCGTCGACGGGATCGTCGAGCGGGCGGGCGAGGACGCCCTGGCGGAGCTGTGGAGCAACGCCGACAACCTGCCGACGCCGAACGAGCTGGACGCACCGGGCCTGTGGCTCGCCCGGGTCGGCATCGAGTTCGAGGACAGCGACCTCGGCGACCTCGGCGAGCTCACCTTCGACGACGCCGAGCTCGGCGAGCTCGGCATCGACCCCGGTCCTCCCCCCGACGAGGACCCCCCGCCCGGGAGCTGACCCGCCCGGGTCGTCCCGGCAACGCCACGCCGGACCACCGACCCGACCGGAACCCGCCACGGGACGGGCCCGGCCGGCTGCGTCAGAGGTGGACGAGTGCGTGGCCGGCGATCTCGCCGTCGGCGAGGACGAGCTCGCCCATCGTGTGGGTCGGGGCCCGCCGCCGCTGGGTCGGCGAGCCCGGGTTGAACAGCCGCTGGCCGCCGTCGCCCTCCTCGTCGAGCGGCAGGTGGGAGTGGCCGAACACCACGATGTCGGCGTCGGGGAACCGGCGCCGCATCCTCCCGGCCCGGCCGGCCGACGTGCCCGAGTCGTGGATCATGGCGACCCGCACCCCGCCGAGGACCAGCTCCAGCGTCTCGGGGAGCCGGTCGCCGATGGCGGTGTCGTTGTTGCCGAGCACGGCGTGGGTCGGCGTCTCGGCCGCCAGCGCGGCGAGCAGCTCGTCCTCGACGACGTCGCCGGCGTGGAGCACGACGTCGGCCGCCGCGACCCGCCGCCACACCTCGGTGGGCAGGCGGTCGAGCGTCCCGGCACGCAGGTGGGTGTCGGCGACGACCGCGACCCGCACCCGGTCGGTCGTCACCGGGACCGCCACTGCTGGCCGGCCCGACCGGCGCCCGGGCCGTCGAGCTCGTCGGCCCGCTCGTCCCGCTCGACCGGGTCGTCCGCTGCGCGGTCGGCCTCGTCGCCGTCCCCGGCCCGACCAGACGGCGCGGTCGTGCCCGATCCGCCACCGGGCTCGCCGGCAGTCTCACCGGCCGACGGCCCGAGGTCGTCGTGGCGGTAGCCGCTCGGCTCGAACGGGGCGTCGTTGAGGGGCAGGTCGTCGAACGGCAGGACCGCCTGGTGCAGCTCGGTCGGCGGGGACGGGCGGCGTTGGCGCGGGTTCTTCGAGGTCTCGAACGGCGGCTCGACGACGCTCGGCGGCGGCGGCCGGAAGCGGACCGTCGGCTCGCCGGCGTCGCGCTCGTCGCCGGGTGCCTGCGCCGTCGGATCCGGGCGCTCGGCGGCGGCCTCGTCGGGGGCATCCGCCGTCGGATCGGCTCCGGGCCCCGGGTCCTGCTCGGCGCCGCCACCTTCGGTGCGGGCCCCGTCGCCGGTGACGGCACTGCGCCAGCCCTCCCACACGGGCGGGCGACCGGTGACCAGGGCTTGGCGGCCGAACACGTAGACGGCGGCGGCGACGCCGGCCGCGATGGCGATCATGACGTAGCCGACGCGAGCCGGCAGCGGGATCACCACCGGCAGGAACGCACCGAACACCCAGATCACCTGGAACCGGGCCTCGAACTTGGCGAAGCTCCGGCCCTGGTTGGCGTCGGGCGCGTCACGCTGGACGAGCGAGTCGAACGCCAGCTTGCCGCTCCCGGCGGCGATCCCGATGGTCATGGCCATGAGGACCATGGCCTCGAGGCCGCCCAGCAGGGCGGTGACGATGCCCATCACCGCGGCGCCGCCGACGGCGCCGGTCAGCATGAGCTCCTCGGTCGTGACCCTGCGCAGCGTCGGGCCGACCGCCGAACCGGCCATGGTGGCGAGACCGGTGGCGCCGACGACGATGCCGTACTGCCACGCAGGGGCATCGGCGTCGCGCAGCGCGAACGCCAGGAGGAAGGTCACGAACCCGACCGAGCCGCGCAGCACGCCCATCGAGGTCGCAGCGAGACGCACGCCGGCGCTGCGCAGCTCCGCCAGCTCGGCCACGTCGGCCGGTTCCGTCGCAACCGGCTCCTTCGGCAGCTTCCACGCGAGCACCGCGGCGGTGGTGAACAGCAGCATCGCCAGGAAGACGACCCACTGCGAGCCGAAGGCGAACGAGACGGCGCCGGCGGGGACGACCGCGATGGCGCCGGCGATGGCGCTGAGCAGGGCGAGCTTGGAGTTGGCGCCGACGAGGCTCGCTCGGTCGCGCACCGTCATCGGCACGAGCGCGCTCCGGGCGACCTGGTACGCCTTGCCCATGACCAGCATCACGAACGCCTCGGGGAACAGCAGCAGGCTGTCGAGGTGGCGGGTCATGAGCAGGGCGACGAAGGCCCGGGTCACGCACGTGCCCACGATCATGAGGCGCCGACCGCTGCGGGCGCGGTCGATCACCGGCCCGATGAACGGTGCGACCACGGCGAACGGCGCCATGGTCAGCAGCAGGTAGAGCGCGATCGACCCACGCGACTCGTTGGGATCGGCCGAGAAGAACAACGAGCCGGCAAGCGCCACGGCGACCATGGCGTCCCCGCCCGCGCTGAAGGCGTGGGTGCGGGCGAGGCGGGCGAACGGGGACGTGACGAAGAGGTCCTGTGCCCGACGCCGCTCACCGGCGGGCGGGTCTGCGCGCCGACGACCGCCGGCACCGTCGACGGCGTCGTGCCGTCCGGTCTCGTGCAGGCTGGCGTCGAAGGGCTCCACCGACCTCCGGCCCTCCGTCGCGGACCCGGAGTCGGGACCCGGCGCTGGATCGGGCGGGGTTCCGCTCACGGCCCCCATCGTAGGGGGCTCGCCCCACCGGGCCGGGAGCCCGCCGGGGGCGGCCACGAGGCGTCGCGACCGTCGAGTGGCCCACGCGCAGAGGACGTGGGAAACGACGGCGTCGCGTCGTTCACCACGTCCTCCACCACGGGCCCGTCACCCGCAACGCCCGGTACGGCGCCGCTGCGGACTCGATGCCCGTGTGATGGAGATGATGACCGACCTGCGTATCCGCAGGTTCACAGGATGACGACGGGCGTGTGAACGTCGGGTCAACCTTCGTGCGCGGACCGGGAGGCGATCAGTCGACGACGCCGAGCGCGTCGGTGAGGCCGGTCACCTCGACCACCCGCTTGACGACCGGGCGCGCACCGCGCAGCTGCAGGGCGCCGCCCTGCTCGACGACCGCGCTCCGGACATCCAGCAGGTGGCGGATGCCGGTGGAGTCGAGGAACTCCAGCTCGGAGGCATCGAGCACGACGTCGCGTCCCGGCGCGACCGGGTCGAGATCGAGCACCAGCCGGCCCTCGGGAGGCTGGACGCGGTTGTCGAGGTCGCCGGACAGGCGGTAGACCGCCGGTTCGCCCGGACCTGGGTCCTGGTTGACCTCGTAGTTGAATCCCACCGCTGTGTCCGACCTCCTGGGAGCTGGCGCGCCTGCGTGGGTACCCCGCGATACCCGCCTCATGCGCGAAGGAACATCATCGCGCTTCCGGCGCCACGGCGTGAGGTGGACCATCGTCCCGGACGCCGGTTCCGGCCCCGTCGTTCGTGCCGGCGCACGACGTGAGGCAGAATCGGCCCCGGATGGACCGAACAGGGCTCAGCGTGCGCACCGAGCTGCGCGACCCCGTCGTCGTCGCGACGCTCAGCGGCGACCTCGACGCCGCCACGTCCGCCGCGCTCGAGCGGATGGGCCTCGACCGTGCCTCCCGGCCCGTCCGCCTGGTGATCGTGCTCGACGAGCTCGACATCCTCGACTCCTCGGGCCTCGGCCTCCTCTACCGCATGTGGCGGCGCATCACCGGCGAGGGCGGGCGATGCGCGTTCGTGTGCACCGACAAGGTCGTCCTGCGCATCCTCGAGATCGCCGGCATGCTCGAGACGCTCAGCGTCTGGTCGGACGTCCCCGACGCCGTCGACCACGTCACCGCGGCGCCCGACACATGACGGCCCTCGCCCGGTTGGCGACCCGGGTGCTGCGCGCGCCCGAGCCCACGCTGGTCATCGACGTCCGCGACACCCTCGCCGCGGAGCTCGGACTCGCCGGGACCCGCCTCCTCCTGCTCGACCACTCCGAGTCGCAGCTGCGGGACCTCGAGACCGGTGTGCCGGTGACGCCGACCGCGGCCGAGCGCGTCGCACTGCTGGACGGCCGATCGATCGACCACGCCGCGCTGGGGCACCTCGTGCCGTTGCGCTCGGCGGACCAGACGATCGGTGCGCTCGCCCTGGAGAGGCCACCGGGGCCCGACGCCGCCGACGACATCGTGGCGCTGGCCGCGCTGCTCGGCCGCCACCTCGACGGCTCGCGCACGACGAGCGATGCGGTCGAGGCCGTCCGCCGTCGCCGGCAGATGTCGGTGGCGGCGGAGATGCAGTGGGCGATGCTGCCGGCGCGGGCCACGTCGAGCAGTGCGTGCCGCCTCGCCGGTCTCCTCGAGCCCGCCTACGAGATCGCCGGCGACGCGTTCGACCACGCGGTGAGCGACGCGGTGGCCGACGTCGCGATCCTCGATGCGATGGGCCACGGGCAGTCCGCGACCTTGTGCGTGACGCTCGCCGTGGCCGCCCTCCGCAACGCCCGACGCGAGGGCGGGGACCTCGTCGAGCAGGCCGCATCGGTCAACCGCTCCCTGTGGGAGGAGTTCGGCGGGACCCGGTTCGTGACCGCGGCGCTCCTGCGGATCACCGGCGACGGCGTCGAGGCGGTCAACGCGGGGCATCCGAGCATGTGGCGGGTCCGCGGGAGCGAAGCACGCTCGCTGGAGCTGCCCGCCGACCTCCCGCTCGGGCTGGAGCCGACGTCGTCGCCACGGCGCCACGTGGTCGACGCGGAGGCCGGTGACCGCCTCGTCCTGCTGACCGACGGTGTCACCGATGCCCGCCCGGACACCGGTGGGGCGTGGGGCGAGCACCGCCTGGCGACGACGCTCGCCGAGCTCGCCGACCAGCCCCCCGTGCTCGCCGTGCGCGCCCTGGTGGACCGGGTGATCGACCACCGGGCGGCGCCGTTGGCCGATGACGCCACGGTGGTGTGCGTCGATCTCGGGCCCTCGGAGGCACCGACGACCCGCTTCGATCGCGGTCGCACCGGGTAGTGACTGCTCACCTGTTCCCGACCGAGTCCCGCATCGTGCGGGTCGACCCCACCATGGCGAACTCCGTGCGCAGCGACACGACCTCCATGCCCGCCGACACGATCGGCGCCGATCTCTCCGATCGCCAGCGCGCCGACCTCGTCGTCGCCAACCTGGCGGTCGCCGAGCGGCTCGCCGGCCGATGGGCCCGTGGCGGCCGCCCCGACGAGGACCTCCGGCAGGTGGCCGTGCTCGGGCTCGTCCTCGCAGCACGGCGCTACCAGCCGGCGCGGGGCGACTTCCTGACGTTCGCGGTGCCGACGATCATCGGTGAGCTCAAGCGCCACCTCCGGGACGCGACGTGGCTCGCCCACGTGCCGCGCCGGGTGAAGGAGAACCTGGTCGCCGTCGAGCGGACCCGCACCGAGCTGACCACCCTGCTCGGTCGCTCCCCGACCGCCGCGGAGATCGCCCGGGCGTCCGGCGTCGCCGAGGCGGCGGTGCTCGAGGCGATGGAGGCCGGCGCCAGCCGACGCGGCAGCCCGCGGCCGGAGGGGTCCGACGACGCGCGGACCGGCGGGCACGACGAGCGGATCGACGCCGTCGACCGGCTGATGAGCGTCGAGGCGGCCGTGACCACGCTCGACGAGGCACAGCGCGACCTGCTCCGCATGCGCTACGGCGACGAGCTCACCCAGGAGGAGATCGGCCGGATCCTCGGGATCAGCCAGCCCCAGGTCCACCGGCGGATCCGCGCCGTGCTGGCGCTGCTGCGCGATCGACTCGGGGACACATGATGCCCCACGCCGCTCAGACGCAGGCCCGGACCGCGAAGTCGAACGATCCGGGCGACTCGCCCTCGACCAGGCCGAACGGCACGATCCCCGCGATCCGCAGCAGGGCGGACGCGTCCGCGTCGACGACCCCGGTCGGGCCCGGTCCCCGACCCGTGCACGAGAGGACATCCTCGCCGGTGTTGATCTCGATCTCGACCGGGCCGCCGGCCCCGCGCACGAGCGCGCACAGCTCGAGCGCGCCGACGGCGACCAGCTCGGCCCGATCGACGGTGCAGCCGATGCGGGCGCATGCATCGATGAGGACGGCGCGCAACGGCGCCATCGACGTGTGCTCGGCCAACGTGAGCCGTATCTTCGAAGACATCGACCGGCCCTTCCCTGCGGCGCCCGACACCGGAACCGACGGCTCCGGTCGCGCCCTCACCGCCACGGTCGGCGGCCGGCGCGGCACGAAGGACGCCCGCTGCACCGCGACCTTACCGGTGCGGCGCGGAGCGTTGAGATGACCGAGTCGACCGACCGGGCGCCGACCGCCGCGGCGGGGGGCACGTCCGACCTCGTGCTCGCGCTCGAGGTCGACCCGTCCGTGGAGCTGCTCAGCTGCCTCCGCCTCGCCGTGCGCTCCGCGCTCGAGGCCGAGGAGACCATGACCGACGACCGGATCCGCACGCTGCTGGTGTCGGTCACCGAGCTGGCGACCAACGCCATCGAGGCCCATCGTCGACTCGATCGCCGCGACCGGGTCCGCCTCGAGCTCCACCACCGGCCCCACCACCGGGTCACGGTCCTCGTCGAGGACAACGGCGGAGGCATCGACCCGCGGGTGCTCGACGCGATCGGCAAGCAGGCACCGCTGTCGACCGAGCACGGCCTCGGCCTGGGCCTCACCGTGGCCACCTCGCTCAGCGACGTGCGCTTCCACGGCCGCCCCGGCGGGACGGCGGCCGAGATCGTCGTCGACCTGAGCTGAGCGTCGGGCCGCTCAGCCCGCCGTGGCGGTGACCGTGACGGCGGGCGCCGCCGAGAGACGCCCGTAGCGGGCGACGACCGGTTCGACGTCGACGTCGACCATGCCCGGCACCCGGGTGAACCCCCACGAGACGGTGCCGTCGGGCCACAGCTCGTACTCGGCGCAGCCGACCTCGCGGACACCGTCGAACGACGACGTCCGTCCGGCCTCGCGCACGTAGCCCGACGCGGGGCACCACACGAACGCGACATCGCGCCACACGACGGAGCGGCGCTGGTGGAGGTGGCCGGACCCGACGAGGCGCACCGGACCGCCGACGATCCGTTCGAGCAGGCGGTCCCGCGGCTCGGGCAGGACGGTCTCGCGGCGCGCCTGCGGATCGTGGACGCGGTGGAGGAACAGGGGCTTGTGGAGGAACAGCGCCACGTGGCGCCCCTCGTCGGCCGCCGACGCGAGCTGCTCGTCGAGCCAGCGGTCCTGGGCCCACTCGGCCGTCAGGCCGGAGCCGAGCACCATGGCGTTCAGGCCGACGACCCGCCACGAGCCGAGGTCGACGGCCCAGTGGTCGTGGCCCCAGGCGCGGCGCCATCGGGCGAGCCTGGCGTTGGTCACGGCGCGCTCGTCGCCCGGGGCCAGCCCCGGCTCACCGATGTCGTGGTTGCCGGGCACGGCCCGCCACGGCCCGGGCAGGCGGGCCTGCTGCGCGAGCGCGAATCGCAGGTCGTCGTCGTCCGGATCGTCGAGCACCAGGTCGCCGCTGTGGACGACCAGCTCGGGGCGGGACCCGTCGAGGTGGTGCAGCAGCACGTCCCAGTTGTGGAGCGCGTACGGCCGCCGGGCGCTGAGGTGGGTGTCGGTGATCTGGGTGACGCGCACCGGCGTCGTCGGTCCTCGATCACGTGGGGGACTCACCGGCACTGCCTCCCGTGGCCCTTCGAGGCGAGCTGGTCGCCCCTCGTTCTCGGTCTCGTCCCGGGTCGGTGCGTCAGCGGCCCGGCCGGGCCACCGCGGCGAACCCGGCGGCTCGGGCGGTTCGGGCGCCCCCTGCCTGAACCGCGATAGGCATGCTCGCGAAACCGGGTTCCGCCCCTAGGACGGAACCCGACGAACGACTGTCAGAGTGTCAACGCGTCGGCCGGCGACGGCCGAGAACGTCCGGCTCCGGCGCCGGTGGACCACCTCCAGCCCCAGCCGGGCGAGCGCCGCGGCCCGGCGGCCGTCCGCGGCGTTGATCTCGCCGTACCAACGATCCCCGCCGTGTGCGGCCACGACGCGATCGACGTGGTCCCGCGCCGCGAGGCCGGCGTCGGCGAAGCGGCCGCCGGCGACGAGGTTGACGTGGGCGTGCCAGGGGGCCGGGGGCGGGAACGGGCGCAGGAACCGGTCGGCGCCGTCGGCGAGGCGGCGGTGGTGGAAGCGCAGCTCGTCGCGGGGACCGACGACGTGGTCGGCCGCCACACCGGCGACGTAGGCCGTCGCGGGCCGGCGGGCCCAGCGGTGGTGGTCGGCGTCGTCGCCGGCCAGCACGTAGCCGACAGGCCGCTCCTCCAGCTCGAGCACCGCGGCGTGGTCCCGTCCCGGCCCGAGGTACCAGTCGAGGCACAGTCGCTCGTACGCGGCCCCGGCCCGGCCGGCGAGCGTCCGCCCCTCGCCGAGCGCAACGGTCGACCGGAAGAGGTCGCGGACGAACGCGTCGTCACGGTCGGTGAGCGGGCGGCAGCGGGTCCGTCGGGTCGCGGGGGTCGCGGAGGTCGAGCGGAGGTCGGTCGGCGCCCGGCTCATGAGGCCAACGCGGAGCGGCGGCCATCGAACCCGCCGTGGATGGCCAGCATCCGCTCGACGGCACCGTCGGCGTCGAACTCGGCCGCCCGGCGGCGCGACGCCAGCCGGGCCGCACCGCGGTCGCGGCGGCGCAGGTCCTCCGCGGCGTCGGCGATGGCGCCGGGATCGGAGGCGGCACCGATGATGGCGCCGGGCGCGGCCAGCGCGGTGGCCGCGCCGCGGTCGGACACGACGACCGGGGTGCCGCAGGCGAGCGTCTCGAGGATCGACAGCCCGAACGTCTCGACCGGGCACGGCTGGATCCCGACGTCCGCGGCACCGAGGAGGCGGGCCAGGCGGGTCCGGTCGGTCACGAACCCCTCGTAGGCGACGTCGACTCCCGCCGGGGACGGGAGGCGGCTGCGGAGGGGCCCGTCGCCGACCATGGTCAGGTGGACCCGCCAGCCCCGCGCCGAGAGCTCGGCCGCGGCGGCCGGCACCAGCGGCGTCCGCTTCTCGGCCGAGAACCGTCCGAGGTGGACGAGGCGGATCTGGTCGGCCGGGGTCTCGACCGGGTGGGCGGGCGGGTGGAGGTCGTCGAGGTCGACGCCCCAGGGCACCACCTCGACCTCCGCGCCGACGCGGCGCCACTCCACACCGCCGTAGGCGGACGGGCAGACGACGACGTCGAGCGACGCGCCGAGCGAGCGGTTCCAACGGTCGGCGAGCGCACGGCGCACCCCGGCGGCGGGGAGGCGTCCCTCGAGCATCCCCTCGATCCGCTCGTGGGAGATGAGGACGACGGGAATGCCGGCAGCGTGGGCCCGGTGTGCGACCGGCACCATCGTCGTGCGGTCGTTGAGCTCGACGACGTCGGGCTCGAGGGTCCGCACGAGGTTCCAGACGCGCGACGGCCGGGTCACGAGGCGGTAGCAGGCGTGGACCCGGGGCGCGGCGAGCTCGATCCGCAGGCCCCACGGGCCGACGACGGTGCGGTCCCGGGGCCCGGGCAGGATCTGGACGACGGAGTGGCCGGCGCGGCGGTAGCCGGCCGCGAGCCGGTCGACCATCGTGCGCAGGCCGCCCGAGGTCGGTGCGTGGAAGTTGGCGAGCTGGACGATGCGCATGTCAGGCCACCCTCGTGGTCGACGGTCCGAAGCCGGACGGGTCCGCGCCAGCCGCCCCGACGGCGGCCCGCACGGGCTCCCGGCCGGAGGGGCTGTCGGGTCGGTCGCGGTCGAGGAGCTGGAGGTAGGTCATGGGGACGGCGCCTGCGTCGAGCGCCCCGTCGATGGCGGCGAGCGCGGCCCGGACCATCGAGGTCGAGGCGAGGTCGTCGGGGTGGAGCGCGATCCGCACGCACCCGGCCCGGCGGGCGAGGACCGGGGCGGCGGCCCGCATGGCCCGACAGCCGGCGGCCTCGGTGCGGCCCCCGGGCCGGTGGCTCAAGGCCAGGGCCGGGATCCGCCGTCGCCGGTGGAGGTCGGTGACCCACAGGTGCGAGGTGGTGTAGCGGTAGCCGAGCTCGCCGAGGACGCCGAGGGTGGTGCGGTCGGCCAGCCAGCCCGGCGGGGTGAAGCCGTCGACGTCGAACCCGGCGTCGGTGAGGACCCGCCGGCCGTCGTGGAGGCGCCGGCGGACGTCGCCGCGGCCGAGTCCCCAGAACTCCTGGGCGCCACGGCAGACGACGGCGCCGGTGCCGGACCGGAGGCGGGAGGTGGTCGCGCCGGCCCGCCCGTGGCGCCAGCCGTGCTGGGCGACCTCGTCGCCGGCGGCGCGCCGCTCCCGCAGCCACTCGTGGAGGTCGGTCGCCCGGGCGGTGTCGTGCCCGCGCCACGGCCCGGGGATGACGAGGTGGACGGCGGGGACGCCGCGCACCCGGAGCTGGTCGGTCCAGCGGCGGGTCTCGCGGAAGCTCGCCGGGGCCACGTCGTGGACGGAGACGACCAGCGCGCTCATGCGGCCCGCCCCAGCGCCGGGACGCCGGCGGCAGCGGCGACCACCGCGCGGTACTGCTCGACGAGCCGGGAGGTCACCGCGGGCCACGTGCGCTCGGCGACCGAGGGGCGGGCGGCAGCGGCCATCCGGGCCCGGGTCGCGTCCTCGGCGACGAGCGCCCGGACGGCGGCGACGAGCATCTCGACGTCGTCGGGCGGGTAGAGCCAGCCGTTGACGCCGTGGCGGACGAGGTCGAGCGGCCCGCCGGCGGCCGGGCCGACGACCGGGACCCCGGAGGCGAGGGCCTCCTGCATGGCCTGGCAGAACGTCTCGTGGGCGCCGGTGTGGACGAACACGTCGAACGAGGCGACGAGCTCCGACAGCTCGCGACCGGCCCGGAAGCCGCAGAACGTGGCCTTCGGCATGCGGGCCCGCAGCTCGCGCTCGGCGGGCCCGGACCCGACGACGACGACCTTGACCCCGTCGAGGTGGGTGAGCGGCTCGAGGAGGTGGACCCGCTTCTCAGCGGCGAGACGCCCGACGTAGCCGACGAGCAGCGAGCCGTCGGGCGCGAGCCGGGCCCGCAGCCCGGGGTCGCGGTGGGCGGGCGAGAAGCGGTTGGTGTCGACGCCCCGGGGCCAGAGCGCGAGGCGGTCGAACCCGCGGCGACGCAGGTCCCAGAGGGTGACCGACGACGGGACGAGGGTGATGGCGGTGCCCTCGTGCACGTGGTGGAGCCACCGCCAGATGGCGGGGGCGGTGACGCCGAGCCGGTACCCGGAGGCGAAGGCGGCGAGGTCGGTCTGGAACACCGACACCGCAGGGATGCCGTCCCGGGCGGCGGCGCGGGCGGCGACGGCGCCGAGGACCACCGGCGCCGCGAGGTGGACGACGTCGGGCCGCTGGCGCCGGAGGATGGCACCGACGGCCCGGCCGGGAAGGCCCACCGCGAGCGAGCGGTAGGCGGGGAGCTGGAAGGCGGGCACACGATCGACCGGCACGCCGTCGACATCGGTCGGCCCGTGGCCCGCGGCGATGATGGCGACCTCGTGCCCTGCGGACGCCAGCTCACCGGCGGTCCGCACGACCGAGTTCGACACGCCGTTGACCTCGGGGAGGAAGCTCTCGGCCACGATGGTCACACGCATCGCCCGCGGAACCTACGAGCCCGACACGTCGCCGAGTCAGCCACCGGCTGACGCCCAGACGAACACCCGGTGACCTGGACAAATCAGAATCACCCGGTCTCCCCCACACCCCCACCGACCCGAACTGGCGTGGTTTCCCGCCGACCGCGCCGTCATCTTCCCCCGCCAGTTCGTGAACGCGGGTTGGGGCAGCGGCGGGAGGGTCGGCCCCGGGCGGCCGGGATCCGGATCTTGCGAGGACGACCGGCGGCCGCCACGGCGGGCACGCGCAACATCCGGAGGCCGGCCGCACGCCGTCCAGGCGTCGAAGCGCAGCGAGACCTGCCTGGACGGAACCAGGAGACCGCGCCGAAGGCGACGACGCCCTCCGGAGAGGCTTCGCCAGAAGCCTCAGATGGGCTTCGAGCGGGCCTTGGGGGGCGGGGCGTTCTGGAGCTCGCCGGAGGCGCCGTTGCCGTTGCCCTTGCCGATCGCCGCCGCCTGCGCTCGGCGCAGGTCGGTGACGATGGTGGTGAGCTCGCCGAGCTCGCGCTCGAGGTCCTCGAGGTGGACGCGCTCGACGGGGATGGTCTCGTGCATCGAGCCGCTGATCAGCGGGAGGTGGTTGGGCACGACGGGCTTCTTCATCTTCCGGGCGACCTCACCGGCGCCCTGGTCGCCGTTGTAGCTGGTCGGGCCGATGGCGGCTTCACGGACCCAGCCGAGGACGGTGCGGTCGAGCCAACCGGGCTCCTCGTCGACGGGGGCGTACTCCTCGAGCTGACGGTTCGCCTCGTCCATGCCGGTGAGGATCACGCCGATGAACAGGCTGAGCAGGATCCATGCGCCGTTGAACACGAAGCTGATGAAGAAGATGGCGCCGAACGCCCCGAAGTCGGTGGGGGCGGTGCACAGCTCGGGGTAGTCGCCGTAGCCGTAGTTGTCGCAGCCGTAGATCGACGTGTACATGACGTCGGTCCAGTCCTCCAGGGTGATGACCTGGAACAGCGTCACCGCGGAGGTGTGCAGGTTGCGGAAGTGCACGGGGTCGTTGGCGGAGAAGAGGAACACCCCGGCGACCGCGTAGACGTAGAACATGAGCAGCAACAGCGTCGAGATCGAGAGGATCCCGGGGATGCTGTTCACGGTCATGGCGATGAGCGACCGCAGCTTGGGCATCGCCCGCACGACGCGGGCGACCCGCATGAGCCGGACGAGGCGCAGCAGGCCGAGCCAGCCGGCGGCCATCGGGCCGAGCGCGGCGACGACGAGGAACAGGTCGAAGACGTTCCACGGATGGCTGAAGAACCGCCACGGGTGGGCGCCCTCGGCCAGCATCCGGGCGATGATCTCGAGCACGAAGACGGTGACGATGACGACGTCGAGCATGCCGAGCAGCGCCGAGTGCTGCGCGGCGAAGCTCTCGTAGCTCTCCACGCCGACGAGCACCGCGGCGAGCATCACGAACCAGATCATCACCCGCTCGAACCACCGGGCCCGGGTGATGGCCATCCACTGGGCCGCGGTCGCCTCGAGGGTGCGGTTGACGTCGCTCACCTCGTCGGCGTGGACGGCGGCGTCGAGCTCGTCGTCGAGCTCGTCGTCGACGACGTCGCCCACGTCCTCGTCACGCCGGCGTCGGCGCCCGAGCCCGCGTCGCCGCTCGCGGGCGGCGGTGCGCAGCGACGAGACGCGCGCCTGGATGCGCTCGGACGGCGCGATCAGCATGGCGCACACCCCGAACGCGGTGCCGAGCAGGCCCGAGATCACGGCGACGAAGACGTCGCTGTTGAACGCGAAGGTCGGCAGGAAGCCGATCATCGGCCCTCGGCCCCGGCCCGTTCGGACCCGCCGTCCCGCTCGGGGGAACCATCGAGGTCGGCGACCACCGCCACGTCTCCCGTCTCGCTCGCGCCACTCGTCCACGCCCGCGCGGCAGCGGCACGTCGTACCGCACCCGCCGTTCGACGACCCGCCGTCGGAACCGCCGTCCTCGCCAGGCACCCGGAACGGACCACCTGATCCGCCTGCCGGGCCCCACCCGCCGAACCATGGTACTGGCGAACACCAGGACGCCCATCAGGGCTGGTCCGCCAATCGACGCCGGGCCCCGGCCGACGGTGTCGATCGCGGGCCGGAGGGGCGGCCCGTGGCGTCAGCGCATCGGGTCGAGGTCGCCCGGGGGGCGGAGGACGTCGACCACCCGGGGCCAACGGCCGTCGGGGCGGACCAGCACCAGGTCGGCACGACAACCGACCGCGACCCGGCCCCGGTCGTGGAGCCCGGCGATGCCGGCGGGGCCGCGGGTCACGAGCCCGATCGTCTCGGGCAGCGTCGCCACCCCGACCCGGGCGAGCTCGAAGGCGGCGGCCAGCAGCGCGGCCGGCGTGCCGCCGGAGACGAGCGCCCGGCAACAGCCCCGGGACACGAGCTCGATGGTGGTCGCGCTCGAGCGTCCCGGTGCGGGCAACACGTCGAGCGCGTCGGCGACGACCGCGAGGCCGAGCCCGTCAGCGGCGACCGCGGTGTCGACGTCCGGCGGCGACACGACGGCGACGGCACCGAGCCCGGAGGCGAGCTCGACGCCGGACTCGTCGGCGCCGCGCACCACCAGCGTCACGTCCCCTCCGACGGCTGCGGCGCCGAGCGCGCGCAGGTGGGCCTCGAGCTCGTCGTCGCGGTGGTCGGCGTCGCTGAGCTCGGCGGCCGCCGCCCCGTCCGCCGTCGAACCGTCATCCGCCGCCTCGTCGTCCTCCGCCCGGACCCCGGTGACGACCGGGACCCGCACCGGCGCCGTCACGGTGCCGCCGCGACCGGTGAGGTCGAGGGACACGAGGGGAGGCACGAGCGGGCTGCCGTCGACGAGGTCGTCGAAGCGCTCCAGGTGGGGCCGGGCCGCCGCCCACGCCTCGTCTGCCCCTGCGTCGATCCCGTGCACGACGCGGTGGTCGACCGGGGGCGCCTGGGTCCGCCGCCGGGCGATCTCGGCACAGAGGTCGTCCGCGGCCACGCCCGGGGCGGCGTCGACGGCCGGAGCGAACGACACCAGGTGGAACGCGGTCCCGACGCCGGCGGCGGCGAGGCGCCCCTCGAGGCTGCGCAGCGCGAAGTCGGGCGGCAACGGCGCACGGGTACCGCCGCCGGCACCGTCGCCTCGCAGCTCGGCGTCGAGCCCCCGGGCCTGCAGGCTCACGGGGGCGGCCACGCAGAAGGCACCCCGGCCGTCGACCGCACCGCTGCGGTGCACGCCCTCCTCGATGGCGGCGATGCGCCCCTGGTCGCACACGATCGTGGCGTCGTCGAGGATGCGCCCGTCGAGCATGGCCCGCACGCCGGACACGACGAGGTGGTCGTCGGGCATCGGGTAGCGCTGCATCGGGCCGGGCGATCCGCGGTCGGCGCGCAGCGTGCTCAGGAGCGAAGCGCCAACGGTGCGCCGACCCCGTTGGCGGAGGCGGCGGCGCCATCGGTCACCCCGGCGCGCGCCGCGTCCATCGAGGCGTCGGGGGCGGCGACGGCGGCGTCGGGGCCGTACTCGCAGCGGACGTTCACGACGTCGGCCCGCAACCAGCTGGTGCTGTGCTCCACCGGCCGGCCGGCGAGCTCGTCGCGCCCGGTGCCCGAGCGCACGGTGTTGCAGCTCTCGAGCAGCCACGTCGGCGGTCGCCCCTCGAGCCGCAACAGCGCCGCGACCGGGTAGGGGATGATGCCCAGCTCGGCCCGGCACCACAGGCGTGCGGTCTCGAGCCCGAGACGGGCGCGCAGCACGTCGTGGAGGGACTGGCCGTCGCCCAGGTCGTCGAGCGTGCCGCCGACGAGCGCACGCGGCGTGCAGCTCACGCTGTGGCCGGCGACCTGGCCGTCGACGTGACCGCACCGCTCGACGGCGACGACCTGCTCGCCGGGATGGAGGCGGAGGGCGTCACGCTCGGTCGGCGTCGGGTCCCTGGTGACGACGGAGCGCACGACGTGGTGGGGCTCGCCGCCGGCGCGCCGGACCATGGCCGACCACGAGGGCACGGCGTCGGAGGCGATGCGGTAGTCGATGCGGCGGGACACGAACGTCCCGGCACCCCGGATGCGGCGGACGAGGAGGCGGCGCTCGAGCTCCTGGAGCGCGGCCCGGGCGGTGATGCGGCTGACGTCGTGCTGCCGGGTCAGGTCGTGCTCCGAGGGGAGCCGATCGTCGGGTCGGGCTCGCTCGATCTGCTCCTGGAGCTCGTCGGCGAGCGCGAGGTACGTCGCGGCTCCGGTGGTCATGACACCCAGCAGACCAGCCCCGTCCGACCTCGCCGGAAACGATCGGCGAACGTTGGGTGAACGTCTGGGGGCGGGCGGCACGGGATCGTCCGCTCCGTCGGGCCGGCCGTAGGGTGGCGCACCGTGGCCGATCACGAACCGACCGCCGGGCGCGACCCGATCGAGTTGCGCGATGCCGCCGAGCCGCGCGATGCCGCCACCGAGCTCATCGTGTACGCGTGCCCGAACGGCCCGCTCGCCGATGCACTGACCGACTTCTTCGCGGCGACGCGGCGAGCGCCGGGGCCGAACCGGGCCCATGCGTACCCGCCCCACGTCACCCTGACCGGGTTCTTCCGCGACCACCCGTCCTCGGTCGGCGTCTACGTGAGGGCGCTCGACGCGGCCCGGGACGCGTGGTGGAGCTCGCGACCGCAGCCGGTCGTCGCCGTGACCGAGCTCGCGGTCCACGACCACTGGATCGGTCTGGTCGTGAGGTCACCGTGGCTGGAGCGCCTGATCGCGGACTTCGCCGACCATGCGGTCTCCGCGACGCGGGCCGAGGCCATCCGGGTCAAGGGCGGCCTGCACCTGAGCATGGCCTACGAGCACGCCCCGGCCGAACGGGACGCGCTCGCCACGGCGGCCGCGCGGGTCGACCCCGCGGCAGCGGCCGGCTGGGACCTGCGGCTCTACGAGCGAACCGGGGAGGGCGGCTGGCGCATGCACGCGACCTGGCCGCTCGAGGTCGCCCGGGACGCGACGGCCACGACCGACGTCTGACCCGCCGGCTGCACCGGCACCGGCGGGCCGTTCCGTCGTCGGGCCGCCGGGTCGGGCCGGATCAGTCGGTCGACGCCGCGTCGTCCTTGGCCGCGGTCTCGAGCTCGCGCTTGGCCTCGCCGAGGCCGCGGGCCAGCTTGGGCAGCTGGGTCGAGCCGAACAGCAGCAGCAGGACGACAGCGACGATGATCAGCTCGGTAGCGCTCAGGGGCACGGTCTCGGTCTCCTCGGGTTCGTGACGGGTGCTCGCGACGCACGGCGGGTCGCCGAGGGTCGCGGCGTCGGCTCAGGATCGGGGCGCGGCGGGTGCGTCGGCCCGGGGGGCGTCGGCGAAGAACGTGATCAGCACGTGACGGGTCCCGGCCGTGACCGGCAGGACCTCGTGGGCCACCGAGCACGGGAACACGAGCGCGGCGCCGGCGGGCGGCCGGTACCGGTCGGGGCCGTGCTCGGGGAAGTGGAGCTCGCCGCCCTCGTAGCCGTCGTCGAGGACCAGGGTCAGCGCGAACCGGCGATGGGCGACATCCGCGGTGGCGTTGTCGCGGTGGGTCGTGAACCGCCCGGCGCCGGCGTCGCCCGGCGCACCGGCGTCGTAGCGGACGAGCTTGAACCGCTCGAAGCTGCCGGGCACGTACCCGAAGGTCCGGGCCATCTCGGGCACGAGGCGGCGATGGAGGAGGCGGGCCAGCTCGTGCACGACGAGGGGCTCGGTGACCGTGTGGTCCCGGCGGACCTTGACCGACGGGTCCTCGACGAGCGCGAGCTCGCCGTCGACCATCCGGTGCACCCGCGACGGCTCGTCACCGGTCGTCTCCCGGTGGTCGATCAGCTCGGCGCACAGCTGCGGGTCGAGCACGTGGGGCACGATCAGCAGCGGAGCAGCGCTCGTGCGAACCGGCCCGTCGGAGCCCGCAGCCCCGCCGGTCCCGGCGGGCCAACCGGCGAGCAGTCGGCGGACGGTGTCGCTCGGGCCGGCGGCGTCCACGCCGGACGGGGCCGCGAGGTTGGCGACGACCCGACGCCCCGCGTCGAGCACCACGAGGCGCGGCCCCGTCCCGAGGTCGGCGCCGAGGAGGCGCGCCACGGTCCCGTCGTCGGCCAGTGCCGGCACCCGCCCCGGTGCCGGCACCACCGTCGCCGGATCGACGCCCGGGGGTGCGACCACGGCGAGACCGGGATCCTCGACGAGGCCCGTCGGACCGGCCGTCGGTTCGCCGACGATCGCGGCGAGCGCGACCCGGTCGGCCGCGTCGTCGCCGGTCAGCGCGAGCAGCACCAACGGCCGGCCGATGTGGTGCTCGTAGAGGGAGAACGCGTGGCCCCGGTGGTCCGGGCGCCGCAGGTCCGGCACCCGGTCACCGGTGTCGGCCACGTGCTCGGGGAGCTCGGTGGGCGAGGCGGCGGCCCGGCCGTCACCGGTCGCGGGCCCGGCGCCGTTGCCGAGCGCGTCCGGTTCGGTCCCGGTCGGTGCCGCCGCCTCGCCCGCCATCAGGAGCCGATCCGCTGGTCGGCGGCCGGATCGGCCTTGTTGACCACGATCAGCGACGGACGGGGCACGTAGTTGTCGCCGTCGTCCTTGCTGCCGGCCGGGAACGCACTGGTCGGCTCGAAGAGGTCGCCGCCATCGCCCGGGTGCTGGATGTTGAAGAAGACGCTCTCGAAGTTGGGTGCGAACTCGGCACCGCAGACCTCGGAGTCGACGACCGTGCTGAGGAACTGGCGGGCGAAGCCCCGGGTCGGGCCCTCGGTCGGGGCGACGAAGCAGCCGTCGTTCTGCTCGACCGGCTGGCCGCCGTCGGTGACCATCCAGATGTTGCCGACACCGTCGAAGCCGATGTTGTCCGGCGCACCGAACGCGGCCAGCTCCGTGTTGTCGCCGTAGCCGGCGTAGTAGGTGTCGTTCGGGCCGAGCGGCAGCTCGATGTCGTCCAGCGAGGTGAGGAACTGGCCGTCGCCACGGGGGTCACCGGCCATCAGGAAGATCTCCCACGTGAACGACGTGGAGGTCTGGTCGCCGCCCTCGTCGACCTCGACGATCTGGCCCCAGTCGTTGTCGTGGCGGGGGTTCGACTCGTTCGGGAAGAGCTGGACCTCGCGACCGTCCCGCTCGCCGAGCTCGGGCTCGGCGGTGCGGTTCGAGTTGTTGGTCAGCGTGACGTACATCTTGCGCGTCACCGGGTTGGCCTGGACGTCCTCGGGACGGTCCATCGGGGTGGCGCCGAGGATGTCGCCGGCCTTGCGGGCCATGATCAGCACGTCGGACTGGCTGTGGAAACCGTTCTCCGGGCCGAGCGGGCCGTTCTCGTCGTAGACGACCGGCAGCCACTCACCGGTGCCATCCGGGTCGAACCGGCCGACGTAGAGCGTGCCCTCGTCGAGCAGGTCCTTGTTGGCCGAGCGGTCGTCGTGGTTCACGGTGCCGGCGGTGACGAACTTCCAGACGTACTCGAAGCGGGCGTCGTCGCCGCTGTAGACCACGCACCGGCCGTTCTCGGCCTCGATCGTCGTCGCGCACTCGTGCTTGAACCGGCCGAGGGCCGTGCGCTTGACCGCCGGGGCGGTCGGGTTCATCGGGTCGACCTCGACGACCCAGCCGTGGCGGAGGGCCTCGGTCGGGTGGAGGGCGACGTCGAAGCGCTCGTCGACGACCTCCCAGGCACGGTAGGACGGGCCACCCGGCAGCGGCAGCCGGCGGTGGGCCTCGATCACCTTCGGGTCGGCGCCCGCGCTCTCGGCGTAGGCGTCGTAGTTGCCGAAGTACTGGTCGACGTTCTCCTCGGCCGAGAGGTACGTGCCCCACGGCGTGTCACCGGCGGCGCAGTTGTTGAGCGTGCCGAGGACCTCGAGCCCGCCGACCGGGTCGGCCGCGGTCTTGAGGAGGTCGTTGAAGATCGCCGGGCCGCTCATCGTCATCGGCGTGGTCGCCGTGATGCGACGGTTGTACGGCGAGTCCTGGACGTAGGACCACTCGTTGGTCGACGGGTCGCGCACGATCTCGACCGCGGCGATGCCGTGCACGGCCCAGGCGTAGCGGGCCGAGTTGGGGTTGGCGGTCACGTAGGCGGTGGCGTCGAACTCCATCTCGCCGTCGACCTCGACGCCGTAGGCGTCCGCGTTGCCCCAGTCGGGGAACAGCAGGTCCTCGTTGGTGTACTCGTGGTTGACGCAGGCGACGTAGTGCTCCATGCCGTCCTCGCTGGCGAGGGGGTAGAGCTCGACGGCGTCGTTGTTGTAACCGAACTGGTCGGCCGCGTGGGCGACGGCCTCGTCGGTGAGCAGGTACCCGTCGCGGGCCGAGTCGGCGTCCAGCGAGGGAACACCGGCCTTGAGGCTGTCGCCCCAGCTCAGCAGCGTCTGGGACTTGTAGCCCTCGGGAACGATGATGCGGTCGGCGGTCTGGCCGCCACCGGGGGGCAGCGGGGCGAAGGTCAGCATGTCGCCCTCGGCGGCGCCGGCGGCCGCGGCACCGGCCGTGGTCGAGGCCGAGCCGAGGAGGCCACCGGTGGCGATGCCGCCGGTGGCGACGAGCGCGCCGCTGGCCGCCGCGCCCTTCAGGAAGCTGCGGCGGGCGAGCCGCTGGGTCAGGACCGACTCGAAGGTGTCCCCGGTCCGGGGGCGATCGGGTGAGCCGATCTCGACATCGACGTCGGGGTCGGGCTGGGACGCGCGTCGGAAGAACGCCATGGTGTTCTCGGGCCTCTCTCTCGAACCGCTCGGCGTGGAACCGGGTGGGCGCGGGCCCTCGAACGAGACGACCTCTTCGAGGTGACTCCCACCACAGTCGGCGAGAGCCTTCCAAGCGCAGGTGAACGGTCGCTGACCAGTCGGCAACACACCGGCAGCCGCCGGATGGACCCTTCCGACGATCGTCATGCAGCCCTGGTCAGCGGCTCGGCGTTGCGCAACGGTCCTGGTCACCGAACGGTGTTCCGCTGATCGGTGCGGATCGCGGCCGTCCGCCGGGCCGGTTGGGAGCATCCACCGCACGGGTAACCAGGGGGCATGGATCGACCGACGACGCGAGCGATCGACGGGGCCGGGCGGATCACCCTCGGTGACCTGGAGGTGAACCGCATGGGTTACGGAGCCATGCGCATCACCGGCGACGGCATCTGGGGACCGCCGGCCGACCACGACGAGGCGATCCGGGTGCTGCGCCGGGCGGTCGAGCTCGGGGTCGACTTCATCGACACCGCCGACTCGTACGGCCCCGCGGTCTCCGAGGAGCTGATCGTCGAGGCGCTCCACCCCTACCCCAACGGCCTGGTCATCGCCACGAAGGCCGGGCTCACCCGCCCCGGACCGGGACGGTGGGAGCCGGACGGGCGGCCCGAGCACCTGCGCGCCGCGTGCGAGGACAGCCTCCGGCGGCTGCGGCTCGAGCAGATCCCGCTCTACCAGCTCCACCGGATCGATCCGCAGGTGCCGGTCGATGCGACGATCGGCGAGCTCGTGCGCCTGCGCGAGGAGGGCAAGATCCGCCACATCGGGCTGTCGGAGGTGTCGGCGGACCAGCTCTACGAGGTGCGGGCGATGGTCGACGTCGTGAGCGTCCAGAACCGGTTCAACCTCACCGACCGCCGCTGGACCGAGGTGCTCGAGGTGTGCGAGGCCGACGGGCTGGCGTTCATCCCGTGGGCGCCGATCGGCGGCGGCGACGTCGGCGCCGCGCACGATGCGCTGGATGACATCGCCCGGGCCCACGACACCTCGCACCACGCCGTCGCCCTCGCGTGGTTGCTGGGTCGGTCACCGGCGATGTTGCCGATCCCCGGCACCGGCTCGGTCGCCCACCTGGAGGACAACGTCGCCGCGGCCGCACTCGACCTCACCGACGACGAGCGCGCCCGCCTCGACACCCTCGCCTGACCACCCGACGCGACGCACCCATCCCGTTCTGGTCCCCACGAAGTGCCACCGGTGGCACTTCAGTGGGACCAGTTCCGCTCTTCGCGGGCCAACCCATGCTCAGCCCAAGGCTCAGGCTGCTGAACGCAGCTCGACCGCTGAACGCAGCTCGTCCGTCGGGCCCCGGCCCGACGGCGAGCGAGGACCAGCCGGGCTCTGCCCAACGGCGAGCGAGGCTCAGCCCGCTGAACGCAGCTCGTCCGAGCTGACCGCAGCTCGTCCGGAGGGCTCTGCCCGACGGCGAGCGAGGCTCAGCCCGGCCGCTAGGCCGTCGGCGAGCGAGTATCAGCCGTTGTGCGGGACGTACTTGTAGCCGAGGCCGCGGATGGTGATGATGCGGGTGGGGCGGGACGGCTCGGTCTCGACCTTGGCTCGCAGGCGCTTGATGTGGACGTCGAGCGTCTTGGTGTCGCCGACGTAGTCCATGCCCCACACCCGGTCGATGAGCTGCTCGCGGGTGAGGACCCGGCCGGCGTTGTCGAGCAGCAGCGACAGCAGCTCGAACTCCTTGAGCGGCAGGTTGATCGGCTCGCCCCGGATCGTGACCTCGTGACGCTCCAGGTCGATCGTGACGTCGCCCGCCTCGATGCGATCGAGCGACGGCTCGACGATGCCGTTGCCGTCCTGGGGCGTGCGGCGCAGCACGGCCCGCATCCGGGCGACGAGCTCGCGCAAGCGGTACGGCTTGCTCACGTAGTCGTCGGCGCCGACCTCGAGCCCGACGACCGTGTCGATCTCCGAGCCCTTCGCCGTCACCATGATGATGGGGATCTTGGTCCGCTGCCGGAGCTCGCGGCACACGTCGATGCCCGACATGCGGGGCAGCATCACGTCGAGGAGGACGATGTCGGGCAGCACGGCGTCGAAGCGCTCGAGCGCCTCGTAGCCGTCGACGGCGACCTCGACCTTGAACCCCTCGCGCTGCAGCCCGACGGTGAGCGCGTCGACGAACGACGGCTCGTCCTCGACGACCAACACGGTCATGTCCGACCCTTGCACGTGGCTCCTTCCCATTCGGTCCCGCTCGAGCCCGCTCGTTCACGCCGAGGGCGGCACGACGCCGCGGCGCCGGTCACCGTTCGACCCACTCCCCGTTCACCTGCTGGTACGCGTCCCGCTCGTCGAGCGCACCGTCGTCGTCGACCGGGATGGGCACCCGCGGCAGGCACAGCACGAAGGTCGACCCCACGCCCTCGCGGGAGCGGACCTTGACCTCGCCCCCGTGGTTGACGGCCACGTGGCGCACGATGGCGAGCCCGAGGCCGGTACCGCCCGTCGCCCGGCTGCGGGCGGCGTCGACCCGGTAGAAGCGCTCGAACACGCGGTCCACGTCCTTGGCCGGGATCCCGATGCCGGTGTCGGACACCTCGATCTCGACCAGGTCGTCGCGTTCGGTGACGCTCAGGTGCACGACCGAGTGCTCGTCGGAGTACTTGATGGCGTTGTCCAGCAGGTTGGTGAGTGCGGAGACGAGCTGGCGGTGGTCCCCGACGAGGCCGAGGCCGTCGTCGGGGCGCTCGATCTTCACGGCGATCGACCGCTCGTCGGCCGAGGTCATCACCCGCTCGGCGGCGTCGTCGAAGACGGCGGCGAGCTGCAGCGGCTCCTGGTCGAGCAGCTCGGCGGTCTCGATGCTCGACAGCATCAGCAGGTCGTCGATCGTGTGGCCGACGCGGTCGGCCTCGTGCTGCATCCGCAGGGCCATCCGTTGGACGACCTCGGGCTCGTCGACCTCGCCCATGGCGTCGGCCAGCAGCCCGATCGCCCCGATCGGCGTCTTCAGCTCGTGGCTGATGTTGGCCACGAAGTCCCGGCGGACGTCCTCGAGGCGGCGACGCTCGGTCACGTCCTCGACCAGCGCCAGCGCCGCCGAGCGCGAGTCGTCGTCGGTCGGCTCGTCGACCGGGACGGCGCACAGCTCGAAGGAGCGGCGGGGCGGACCGGCGAGATCGACCCGCCGCTCGACCCGCTCGCCCCGACGGGCCGCGGCCAACAGCTGGAGGACCGCCGCCTCGACGAGGGCCTCGCCGTGGCGGGCAGCGACGTAGCGGCGACCGGCGTCGTTGACGAACACGATCTCGCCGTCGGCGTCGCAGAGCACGACGGCCTGGGGCAGCGCGGCGAGCGCGGCCTCGAACCGGGCGGTGACCGCGGCGAGGGCAACCCGGTGCTCCTGGCCCTCGGTGGCGACCTGCTCGAGCTCGTGGAGGCGCCCGGCGACGCCCCGCATCGGCTCGGGCCGCCCGCCCGCGGAGCGGATGATCTCGTCGAGGCGGCCGATGGTGGTGCGCCGATCGAGCCAGAGGCCGATCACCGCGGCGGCGACGACGCCGCAGACGATCGCGAGCGCGATCGACGAGGCGCTCATCGGAACCGGGGGTCGTCGGGGTCGAGGTCCTCGGACGTGCCGTTCCAGGGGGCGGTCAGCTCGGGCTGCTCCCAGTCGTTGCGGGCCCGGGCCTTCGCCGCGCCGGCGTGCTCGGGGAGGTAGCCATCGGCCATGAACCGGACCCGCTCGCCGATGTTGACCGCGTGGTCGCCGATCCGCTCGTAGTAGCGGCCGACCAGCGCGAGCTGGACGGCGACCTGGAGGTCGATGGCGTCGGTGCGGTGGGCCTCGAACACCGCCTGGATGAACTCGGCGTGGATGGTGTCGAGCCGGTCGTCGATGTCGTCGAGCGCGGCGCCGAGGCTGCCGTCGTGCTCGGCGTACGCGTCGACCGCGAGCCGGCACAGCCGCGAGGCCTCGTCGCTCATCTGCTGGATGTGGCCCCGCAGCGCCGGCGTGAACTCGGTGCCGTAGATGCGCCGGGTCGCCTTGGCGATGTTGACGACGAGGTCGCCCGACCGCTCGATCTCGGCGTTGATCTTGAGGCTGGCGACGAGCTGGCGGAGATCCCCCGCCACCGGCTGGTGGAGCGCGAGCAGGTGGAAGCACCGCTCCTCGACGTCGATCGACAGCGCATCGAGCACGTCGTCGTTGTCGATCAGCGTCTGGGCGGTGTCGAGGTCGACCTCCAGCAGGGCCTCGGTGCCGAGGGTGATGACCTCGTTGACCATCGCCGCGAGACGCACGAGGTCACCCGTGACCTCGTCGAGGCCCTGGTGGAAGGTCGATCGGTTGTCGCGTTGCGGCGGGTTCATGGGAACGATCTTCCCCGAGCGGCAGCTCAGCGCACCTCGGTGGCGAGGTGGGCCGGGTCACCGGTCAGCAGGTAGCGGATGCGGGCGGCGATGACCCGCCCGTGATCGGCGATGCGGTCGAGGCTCTGCACCGCCTGCATGGTGCGCACGGCGCGACGCCCGGCGTCGGGCCCCTCGAGGCGCAGCAGGGCGGCGACGATCTGGTCGACGGTCTCCGACCACGGCGTGCCCTGCTCGACGATGACGGTCGCGAGATCGAGGTCGCGTCGGGCCCACGAGTCGAGGGCCCGGTGGAACGTGTTCACCGCGGCGTCGGCCAGCGACACGACCAGGCCGTGGATCTCCTCGTCGACGAGGAGCACGTCGTGCTCGGGTGCGAGCTTGACGACCCGCAGCGACAGGTCGCCGACCCGCTCGAGCTCGGACAGCATCCGGACGATCGACACCACGAGGCGCAGGTCGCCGGCGACCGGGGACTCGAGCGTCAGCAGGTCGTAGCAGCGCTCGGTGAGCGACAGGTCCATGGCGTCGATCTCGTCGTCGGCCGCCACGGCCTCGCGGGCGAGGTCCTCGTCGCCGGTGTCGAGGACCTCGCGCATGCGCGTGAGGTTGGCGTCGACCCGCAGCGCCATGACCTCGACCTGGATCCGGAGCTCCTCGAGCTCGTCGGTGAAACCTTCTCTCACGGGCACGTTCCCCCCTCGGGTTCGATGTGGTGGTCCCGGCCCGCCGGTCCGGCCGGCAAGGTCAGCCGAACCGGCCGGTCACGTAGTCGGAGGTGGCCTGCTCCGACGGGTTGGAGAAGATCTTGGTGGTGTCGTCCATCTCCACGAGCTTGCCCGGCTTGCCGGTGCCCTCGATGTTGAAGAAGCCCGTGCGGTCGCTCACCCGGGCGGCCTGCTGCATGTTGTGGGTCACGATGACGATCGTGTACTCGACCTTCATCTCCTCGATCAGCGCCTCGATGGCGAAGGTGGAGATCGGGTCGAGGGCCGAGCACGGCTCGTCCATGAGGACGACGTCGGGCTCCACCGCGATGGTACGGGCGATGCACAGGCGCTGCTGCTGACCACCGGAGAGGCCGGAGCCGGGCTTGTCGAGGCGGTCCTTGACCTCCTCCCACAGGTTGGCGCCCCGCAGCGACTTCTCGACCATCTCGTCGGCGTCGGCCTTCTTCATGCGCTGGGAGTTCAGGCGCTTGCCGGCGAGGACGTTCTCGTAGATCGACATGGTCGGGAACGGGTTCGGCTTCTGGAAGACCATGCCGACCTTGCGGCGCACCGCGACCGGGTCGACGCCGGGGCCGTAGAGGTCGACGCCGTTGAGGACGACCTTGCCCTTCACGTGGGCACCGTTGATGACCTCGTGCATGCGGTTCAGCGACCGCAGGAAGGTCGACTTGCCGCAGCCGGACGGCCCGATGAGCGCCGTCACCGACTTCGGCTCGATCTCCATCGAGACACCCTCCACGGCGAGGAAGTCGCCGTAGTAGATGTTCAGGTCCTCGGCGTAGATCCGGTGCCCACCGGTCTCCTGGTCACCCGTCGGCGTTTCGTTCTTCTTCGCGATCCGGGCGAGCTCCTCGGAGCCGCCGTCCACCGAGAGGGCGTCCGTCGTCGTGCTCTGGTCGGTCTGGGGGTTCATCGGAGTCCCTTCGGCTGGAGCACCTTGGCGATGACACGGGCGATGGCGAACAGGATGGCGACGATGAGAATCAGGACGAGCGCAGCCGTCCACGCACGCTCGTAGCCGGCCTCCGGTGGAACACCCGGAGCGGTGTACGAGTAGTAGGCCATGACCGGCAGCGAACCCATGCGACCATCGAACGGGTTCCAGTTGGTCCCCTGCGGGAATCCCGCGACGATCAACAGCGGCGCGGTCTCGCCGATCACTCGGGCGATGGCGAGGGTGACGCCGGTGAGGATGCCGGCGATCGAGGTGGGCAGGACGACCTTGGTGATCGTCTTCCACTTGGGCACACCCAGCGCGTAGGCCGCCTCCCGCAACTCGTTGGGCACGAGCCGCAGCATCTCCTCGGCCGAGCGGACGACGACCGGGGTCATGAGCACCGACAGGGCGACGGCGCCGCCGATTCCCGAGCTGTAGCCCGGCCCGTAGAACACGACGAACAGGCCGTAGGCGAACAGGCCGGCCACGATCGACGGGATGCCGGTCATGACGTCGACCATCGTGGTGATCGACTTGGCCAGCTTGGTGCCCTGGCCGTACTCGACGAGGTAGACGGCGACCATGATCCCGAACGGCACCGAGATCAACGCGGTCAGCCCGGTCATGATGAGGGTGCCGACGATGGCGTGGTAACCGCCTCCGCCGTAGCCGACGACGCTGCGCATGTCCTCGGTGAAGAACTGCCAGTCGAAGCGGGCGGCGCCGTTCTCGATGGTCGTCCAGGCCACCGACACGAGAGGCAGGAGCACCAGGAGGAAGGCGCTCGTCATGACGGCGGTCGCCAGCCGGTCGGTCGCGGCGCGGTGACCCTCCAGCGAACGGGTCACGAAGTAGATCGAGATCACATAGAGGATCGCTGTGAAGATCACGCCCCAGGCGATGTTCAGCCCGCCGGTCCACAGCGCGGCGACGCCGAAGCCGAGGACGAGGGAGCCGACGCCGATGCCGGCGTGGGCCGCAGGGCTGAGATTGTCGTGGGTGGTGATCTCGGACGGCTCGTCGCGCTCGGGCGCCGGGGCCGGGGTCTCGGTCGTCGTCATGTCAGTTCGCTCCCGAGAACTCGGAACGGCGCTCCACGATGCGGCGGGCGCCGAAGTTGACCGCCAGCGTGAGGACGAACAGCACGAGGCCGGTGGCCACGAGCCGGTTGACCTCGAGCCCGGCGGACTCGGGGAACTTGAGGGCGATGTTGGCGGCGATCGTGTTCGGGTTCTCGGTGCTGATCATGTTCGCCGAGATGATGTCGGCGGGTGACAGCACGAGAGCCACGGCCATGGTCTCGCCGAGCGCCCGGCCGAGGCCGAGCATGGCACCGGAGATGATGGCGGAGCGGCTGTAGGGGAACACCGCCATGCGGATCATCTCCCAGCGCGTGGCGCCGAGCGCCATTGCGGCCTCCTCGTGGAGGCGGGGGGTCTGGAGGAACACCTCGCGGCTGATGGCGGTGATGATCGGCAGCACCATCACGGCGAGCACGATCGCGGCGGTGAGGATGGTGCGGCCGGTGGCGGAGGATGGCCCGGCGAACAGCGGGATCCAGCCGAACGTGTCCTCCAGCCACGGGAACAGCGACCGGGACAGGACCGGGGCGAGGACGAAGATGCCCCACAGGCCGTAGACGACCGACGGGATGGCGGCGAGCACGTCGATGATGGAACCGAACGTGCGGGCCAGGGCCTTCGGTGCGTAGTGGCTGATGTACAGCGCGACCGCGACGGCGACGGGAGTGGCGATCAGGAGGGCCCAGGCCGCGGCCCACACCGTGCCGAAGACCAGCGGGGCGACGTACTCGAGGAACGTGTCGCCGGGTTCGATCTCGGTGATGTCGTTGGTGAAGGTCGGCAGGCCCTCCCGGAAGAGGAACAGCGCCACCGCGGCCAAGGTGACGAGGACCAGGATGCCCGCTCCGAGCGCGAGCCCCGAGAAGATCCGGTCTCCGGCCTTGCTCACCTGCTCGGGCTGGCCGGCGTCGGTCACCTCCTCCGCCGGGTCGGTGTCGAACGTCGTCCCCATCAGCAACCTCTCCTGGTCGGGTTGGGCAGGTACTTCGGACTCGGGGTTCGCTCGCGTGCGTGCCGCGCCGTCGAGGCCGAGGTGGACCGACGGTTCGGTGGACCACGTGCTCCGCACGCATGATCGGCGACGGGGCCGGCCGGCGCCATGGCCGGCCGGCCCTCGTCATCCGATCGTCATCGACGGCCTCGGGAGACCGCCGACCGGCTCAGCCCGCGAGGGCGATGGCGTTGACCGCTTCCTCGAGCTGGCCACGCAGCTCGTCGGAGATCGGCGCGGAACCGGCGGACTCGGCCGAGGCGTCCTGGCCCTCGGGCGAACCGATGTAGAGCATGAAGGCCTTCACCAGGTCCAGCTCCTCCTGGTCGTCGTACTCGAGGCAGACGATGTGGTAGGAGACCAGCGCGATCGGGTAGGTGCCCGACTCGGTGGTGTCGCGCTGGAGCTCGTAGGCGAAGTCGTACTCGCTGTTGCCCTCGATGCGCTCGGACACGTCGACGATCCGGGCCGCGGCCTCGGGGCTGTACTCGACGAACTCCTCGCCGACGCCGACGGCGACGACGCCGAGGTCGCCGATCTGGGAGGCGTCGGCGTAGCCGATGGCACCGTTGCCGGCCTGGACGGCCTGGACGACACCCGAGGTCTGGGCACCGCCCTCACCACCGAGCTCGCCCGGCCACGACTCGACCGGACCGAACGTCCAGACGTCGGGGGCGACGACGGCCAGGTAGTCGGTGAAGTTCTCGGTCGTGCCCGACTCGTCGGAGCGGTGGACCGGCGTGATCGCCAGGTCCGGCAGCTCGACGTCGGGGTTGTCCTCGGCGATCGCCGGGTCGTTCCAGTTGGTGATGGTCTCGGCGAAGATGCCGGCCAGCACCTCGGGGGCGAGGTTCAGGCTGTCGATGCCGTCGATGTTGAACGCGGCGGCCACCGGCGAGATGTAGTGCGGCAGGTGGATGGCGCCCTGGTCACCGGGGCAGCGCTCCACCGAGCTCGCGTACTCCTCCTCGTCCATGATGGCGTCGGAGCCGGCGAACGACGTCGCGCCCGAGAGGAAACGCTCGCGGCCGCCGCCGGAGCCGATCGGGTCGTAGTTGACCGTCACGTCCGGGTACTGGCCCTGGAAGCCGGCCTGCCAGCCCTGCATGGCCGCGGCCTGGGACGAGGCACCGGCGCCGTCGAGGGTGCCGGAGAGGTCCATGTCCATGGCGCCCTCGTCCTCGCCACCCTCGTCCTCGGTGGCCTCCGTGTCGTCGGTGGTCTCCTCGCCGGAGTCCTCCTCGGTCGTGTCGGTGTCCTCACCGGCATCGTCATCGTCATCGTCACCGCAGGCCGCGGCGACGAGCGAGAAGGCTGCAAGAAGCGCGAGCAGCCACATGAAACGGCGCTTGGGTTGCAACAGTTCCCTCCTTGGGGGACGTTCGCTTGTGGTTCGACCACGGCTGAACGGCCCCGCAAGGTACGGAGGGCGGGTGTACCGAGTCGGTTGCGATCGTGAACCACAGGTGAACGAAGCCCCAACACTCGGGGCGACCAGCACCTCAGCGTGATATGTTCGCTACGCACCGAAGGGTCGAGTGCATCCGGTCACTCGACGCTCGGAACCGGCCCACGTGAGCACCTCTCGATGGGCGCGCTCCATGGGCGGCGCCGGGGAGGCCGAGCGGGCGCGCGTCAGGTGTCGAGGTGCGCGAAGAGGCTGTGCACGACCTCGACGTCGTGCGGATAGGTGAGCCGTCGGTAGGCGTCCTCGACCGGCACCCAGCGGAACCGGTCGGCCTCCTCGTTCGGGGTCAGCTCGCCGCCCTCGACGGTCATCGCCCAGTAGCGGACCAGCTTCCGGCGACCCCGCATGTCGATGTAGCGGGTGGCGAGGAGCTCGGGCCCGAGGGCACACCGCAGGCCGGTCTCCTCCTCGACCTCCCGGACCGCGCACTCCTCGTCGGACTCGCCGGGCTCGCGCTTGCCCTTCGGCAGTGACCAGTCGGCCCGCTTGGGACGATGGATCGTGAGGACCTCGACCCCTCGACCCGCACCGCCACCGGGGTGGTGGTCACCGGGCGCGGCGTCATCCGCGGCGGCGTCATCGGGGGCGGCGTCTTCGGGGGGCTGCGGCGCAGGGCGCCACACGACGCCGCCCGCGGCGAACACCTCGAAGTCGGTGACGTCGGGATCACCCACTGCGGTCGATTCGACCCCGCCCTGCTGCACGTGTCGTTCCTCGCTGCTCTCAGTGTGCCGACGGGTTCGATGGTGGCTGCGTCCGGGGCCTGAAACCGCATCGGCCGATCATTGGAGGATCGACCGTTGCCCGGTGCGGCGCATGAGCTCGATGTGGGTGTCGACCTCGCCGCCGTCGGCGGGGCGCAGCCTCGTCCACGAACCGTCCTCGCCGAGGCCCCAGGCGAGCACGTCGTCGGCCAGGTTGATCTCGAGGATCTCGTCGAGGCGCGAGCGCAGGTTCTCGGCCAGCACCGGCGCCAGGGCCTCGACCCGGCGGTCCAGGTTGCGGGGCATGATGTCGGCGGAGCCGATGTAGTACGCGGGCTCACCGACACCGTTGCCGTTGGCGAACTTGTAGATGCGGGAGTGCTCCAGGAAGCGCCCGACGATCGAGCGCACCCGGATGTTCTCCGACAGGCCCGGCACGCCGGGGCGCAGGCAGCAGATGCCCCGCACGATCAGGTCGATCTGCACGCCGTCGCCCGAGGCCGCGTAGAGCTC
Source organism: Actinomycetota bacterium (assembly GCA_034211175.1). Lineage (GTDB taxonomy): Bacteria > Actinomycetota > Acidimicrobiia > Acidimicrobiales > CAIXPF01 > JAXHUH01. Next base: position 71,621 of record JAXHUH010000289.1, on the reverse strand, counting down.
GTCGATCATGCGGGCGTCGACGAGGCTGTTCATCTTCATCGTGATCCGACGCTCGCCCTCGGGCGCCGAGCGCTCCCGGCGGATGAGCTCGACGATGGCCGGGCGCAGCACCTCGGGGGCGACCAGCAGCCGGTGGTAGCTGACCCGGCGGGCGTACCCCGTCAGTGAGTTGAACAGGTGGATCAGGTCGTCGCCCAGCTCGGTGTCCGCGGTGAGCAGGCCGATGTCCTCGTAGATGCGGGCCGTCTTCGAGTTGTAGTTGCCCGTGCCCACGTGGCAGTAGCGACGGACCTTGTCGCCGTCGTCGCGGATGATCAGCGTCGTCTTCGTGTGGGTCTTCAGCCCGACGAGCCCGTAGGTGACGTGGACCCCGGCCTCCTCCAGGCGCTTCGCCCAGGCGATGTTGGCCTTCTCGTCGAACCGGGCCTTCAGCTCGACCAGCGCCGCGACCTGCTTGCCCTGCTCGGCCGCCCGGATCAGCGCGGAGATGATCGGCGAGTCACCCGAGGTCCGGTAGAGCGTCATCTTGATGGCCTGGACGCGGGCGTCGTCGGCCGCGTGGCGGATGAGCGCCTCGGTCGTCTCGGTGAACGAGTGGTAGGGGTGGTGAACGAGGATGTCGCCCCGGCGGATCTCGGCGAACGGGTCGACGTCGTCGGCGTCGCGGGACGCGAGTCGGGTCGGCGTGCGGGGCCGCCACTTCGGGTCCTTGAGGTCGGGGCGGTCGATCCCGACCACGCTCCACAGCCCGGTCAGGTCGATCGGGGTGTCGAACACGTACACGTCGTCGTCGTCGACGTCGAGCTCGCGCATCAGCAGGCGACGGACCTCGTCGGTCATGTCGGCGCTGATCTCGAGGCGCACGGCCCGGCCGAAGCGGCGGCGGCGCAGCTCGATCTCGACCGCGGCGAGGAGGTCGTCGGCCTCCTCCTCCTCGAGCGTGAGGTCGGCGTTCCGGGTGACCCGGAACGCATGGTGGCCGACGACGTCCATCCCCGGGAACAGGCGGTCGAGGTGGGCGGCGATGATCTGCTCGAGCGGCACGACCCGCTCGCCGTCGGGCAGCACGGAGAAGCGCGGCAGCAGCGGCGGCACCTTCATCCGGGCGAAGCGCAGGCCACCGTCGCTCGGGTTGCGGACCACGACCGCCAGGCTCAGCGACAGGTTGGAGATGTACGGGAACGGATGGCCCGGGTCGACCGCCAACGGCGTCAGCACGGGGAAGATCCGCTCCTCGAACTCCTCGACGAGCGGCTTGCGGTCCTCGAGCGACAGCTCGTCCCACGAGCAGAACCGGATGCCGTTGTCGGCGAGGTGACCCATGAGGTCGGTGAAGATCTGCTCCTGGCGGGCGACGAGGCGCTGCACGCCCTCGCGCACCTCGAGGAGCTGACGGCCCGGGCTGCGGCCATCGGGGGTGCGGGACGTGACGCCGGCGGCCACCTGGTCCTTCAGGCCGGCGACCCGGACCATGAAGAACTCGTCGAGGTTGGAGCTGAAGATGGCGCAGAACTTGGCCCGCTCGAGCAGCGGGACCGCGTCGTCGGCCGCGAGCGCCAGCACCCGGGAGTTGAAGTCCAACCACGAGAGCTCGCGGTTGAAGAACCGATCGGGACCCAGGTCGTCGGCGGCGGCCAGCACGGCGCGATGGTACCGGAGGCCGTCAGGACCGGGAAGCGGAGGTCCGGAAAGATGGGGCGCCGCGCGTGCGGCGCCGGGTCACTCCTCCTCGGGCTCCCCGAGGTCCCACACCAGCGTGATGTTCTCGCGCTCGGCGTCGCGATTGACGCGCTCGCGGTTGCGCCGGAACTGCGGGTCGTGCGGAGGGAGGAGCAGCAGGCGGGCCATGACCCGGGCCCGCAGGTCGTCGATCACCGACCGCTCACCCCACTCGGAACGCAGCTCCCAGTGCGGGGCGACCGGGCCGAGGTAGACCATCCGCACGCTGGCGATCGGGGGCTCGGTGTGCTCGACGACGTCGGTCATGCGTTCCTCGTGACTCGGCTCGGTGGGGCGATCGGGACGTTTGCCACCGGTGGGGCTCTCGGCGCCGGGCTCGCGGCGCCCACGGGACGGCGCCGATGACGCTCAGCCTGACATCCTACCTGGAAGTTCTCGCCCGCGGCCCTCGACATCGGCGCTCGCGGCCGGTAACGGCTAACCTGGGTACTGCTTGCCTCGGAGCGGGTAGCGGATGCCTGCGTGGCCCTCGACCCCCGGAGGGAACTCTCCGGCCGGGCCGTTCGTCCAATCGGGTGAGCAGGAGGCTAATCCATGGAGAACGAGTGGATGGCGCAGGGCAACTGCGCCGAACGACCGCCGGAGCTGTTCTTCCCCAGCGACGGGGTCGGTGTCGAGCTGGCCAAGCGCATCTGCAGCACGTGCGACGTGCAGGACATGTGCCTCGAGTACGCGCTGCACAACCGCATCGACCATGGCGTCTGGGGTGGCACGAGCGAGCGCCAGCGTCGCCGCATCCTCAAGACCCGTCGCATGGAGCAGGAGCGCCGTCAGCGCCAGATGTCGCGCCGCTGACCGCCTGACCACGAACGGTGGATCCGCTCCGGGCGTCGGCCCGGAGGTTCACCGACGCAGCGTTGCCGACTCAGCGTGTCATCCGCCGGAGCGAGCCCGACGGCCGCGCCGGCACCCTCCGGGACCCGAGGCCCCTCGGGTGCTGCCGGCGTCGGCGGTCAGGGCCCGGCTGCTCCGACGAGGACCCCGGCCGACTTGCGCACCTGCTGACCGAGCCGCATCGGCTCCGGCGGCACCACGGCCTGCACGCACTCGAAGAGGTGCGAGGACCGGGTGGCGACGAGTGTGAACGCCACGCCGTCGCAGTCGATCAGCGCGACGTGGGCCCGCCCCACCGGCCGCAGGATGCGGGCGTCGTTCTCACACCCGGGCACGGGCACCTCGTCGACGACCTCGTAGCGATCGTCGAGCGGCGCAGAGCTGCCCCGCTGCTCGAACACCGAGACCTTGTTGTCGAGGTACACCTGCAGCGCCTCGAGCCCGTCCGACCACCACACGCCGGCGACGTCGTGGCCGACGGGAGCGACCGTGACGACGAACGGGGGCTCCGGCGAGGTCTCGGGCCGCCAGCCCGTGGCGGTGAGCGTCGGGCCGGACGTGATGACCTGGTGGCGGGCGACCAGCTGCTCGACCGGGACGGCGACCTCGTCGATCCCGGTGGCGTAGCGGTCGCTGACGAAGATCGCGCCGACGACGACCGACAGGCCGACCAGCGCCGACGCCGCAGCGAAGCGACGCACCACGACCTTGCGGATGACCCCGTCGAGGAACCCGGCGGGCGGGTCGACCGGCGGCAGCTCACGGAGCCAGTCGATCGGCCGGTCGTCCGGATGGCCGTCGGGGTGGTGCAGCTGGTCGTGGTCGGTCACGCCAGCCTCGTCCTCAGCCGCGAGCGGGCGCGGTGGATGCGACTGCGCACCGTTCCCACCGGGACGTCGAGCGCGTCCGCGACCTCCTGGTACGAGAGCCCGACGATGTCGGACAGGACGACCGCGGCGCGGTACTCGGCCGGCAGCGCGAGGAGGGCCTTCTGGACGTCGGCGCCGAGACCCAGGCGATCGAAGTCGGCCTCGGCCGAGGGCGCCGACGGGAGCACGAGGTCGGGCTCGTCGGGCAGCGTCGACTCCTGGCGCCGCTTGGCGCGGCGCACCTGGTCGAGGAAGGCGTTGGTGGTGATGCGGCTCAGCCAGCCCTCGATCGTGCCGGGCTGGTAGTTCGCGAGCCCCCGCCGCACGCGCAACAGGACCTCCTGGGTGAGGTCCTGCGCGTCGTCGTGCTCGCCGGTGAGCCGGAACGCGACCGTGTAGATGAAGCGCCCGTGCTCACGGGCGACTTCCTCCCAGGTCGGGACACGCTCGTCGGTCCGGGGGCGGAGGAGGGCGCGGAGCCTCGACGCCCGCCGCTCCGAGGGAGCGCTGGGCGAGGTCGACTCGACGGCCTTCACACCTTCGGTCTCGACGGCCGGGGCGCTGGTGCCCGAGACGGCCGCCATGACGTCAGGTGGAGGACGTGGAGTCGTCCGACTCCGAGTTCGCGTCCTTCATCCCCTTGCGCAGCTCCCGCTGCGCCTCACCCAGTGAGCGGGCGAGCTTCGGCAGCTGCGAGCCACCGAAGAGCAGCAGGATGACGACGAGGACGATGACGACTTCAGGGCCACCAAGGTTCACGCCGACCATGCTATGGCCAACGCCGAGCCCACGGCACGGTGGAGCCCCGAGAACGCCCGGTTCGCCGCCGACCTGCACCGTTGGCCGCGCGCACGGCCGACGCCGCGATGGCCGCACGACGACGTCACCACCGGGCGGGAAGGTGCCACCCGGATGGGTGACGCCCACCTCACCGTACGGCGGCCCCGGCGTGCGCCGCGGGCCGCGAGGTCATGCCCCGGTGCCGGAGGCTGTCAGGCCGAGGCGGTGCGGGCGGCCAGCGCCGCGCTGCGGGCGAGGGCCCGCTGGCGACGGATGCGGCGCCGCTCGCGCTCGCTCATGCCGCCCCAGATCCCGAACTTCTCGCCGTTCGACAGCGCGAACTCCAGGCACTGCTCCCGCACGACACACCCGCGGCAGACCTCCTTGGCCTCCCGGGTCGACGCACCCCGCTCGGGGAAGAACAGGTCGGGGTCGACGCCGAGGCAGTTGGCGTAGCTCTGCCAACTGAGGTCCTCGGTCTCGTCATGGATGAGGCGTCGCATGCTTCCTCCCGATCACGGGGGATCGTGTGGTTTCCCTCGGTCGAGCCCTTCCATGGACCGGACCTGCCTACCTGGCTGCTCACGACCGGGCTCGAGACCGCCCTCGTCCCGCTGCTCCCGTCCCCGGCACGACCGGCCGTTGGCTCGGTCTCCGGGGCCTCGGGGCCCGGCCGCATGCGACACCAGTGTAATTACATGCTTGTGATAGTGACGCAGGGCGCGAGAAAAGGCAAGACTCGTCGTCAGGGCGCGACTGCGAGCCTTGCCTGGAACGGGGTTGGGCGGCGGCGTTTGTGGAGCGAACGGGGGTGCAGATGCGACTGACCACCATCCAAGCCGACATCACGACGCTGGGGGTGGATGCCCTGGTCAACGCCGCAAACTCGGGCCTGCGGGGCGGGGGCGGCGTCGACGGGGCCATCCACCGGGCGGCCGGGCCCCGGCTCGCCTCGGCGTGTCGGGAGCTCGGCGGGTGTGACACCGGCGATGCCAAGGCGACCCCGGGCTTCGAGCTCGCCGCACGCTGGGTGATCCACACCGTCGGCCCGATCTGGCAGGGCGGCGACGCCGGCGAGGAGGCCCTGCTGCGCTCCTGCTACCGACGCAGCATCGAGGTCGCCGACGAGCTCGGCGCCGCGACCGTCGCCTTCCCCGCCATCTCCACCGGCGTCTACGGCTACCCACCGGACGCCGCGGCCGAGGTCGCCGTCGCCACGCTGCGATCACTCGACGCGGCCGTGGACGAGGTGCAACTCGTCGCGTTCGATGCGTCGACCCACGCCCGCTACCAGGAGCTCCTCGCCGCCAGCTGACGAGAACCGTTGCACCCGGCAGAACCGGGGTGGATTCAGCCGCCGCGCCCGGCACCGTGGAGGGTGGAGCGGGCGAGCCCTCGTGGCCGGTGGCGGCCGGCCCCGCACCTCACGGAGCACACAGCGGTGGATGCCCGCACCAGGCGGAAGGTGGCCTCGACCGTCGTCCTCGCGGCGGTCCCGACGTTGATCGCCATCGCGCTCGACGTCATCATCCTGACCGGCGACGCGCCGACCGTCTACGTCGACATGGTCGACGAGGCGCACGAGAACGGTGACTCGCCGTGAGCGACATCTGGAACGACGCCACCCGCATCACCGGCATCGCCGCGTGGCTCGCGGTCACCGCGTCGGTCGTCTGGGGACTCGCGATCGCCGGCAAGAACCTCAGCACATCGGTGGCGCCGGCCGCGCTGCGCCGGCCCGCGTCCGCCATGTTGCACGCTCACCGGTTCCTGGCGACGTTCGCCGTCGTGGCCGCCGTCCTCCACGCGCTGGCGGTGATGGCCGACGATCGCGTCACCGTCGGCGTGCTCCAGCTCATCGTGCCCCTCAGCCACGAGGAGCCGACACGGGTGGCGTGGGGCGTCGTCGCCTTCCAGCTCCTGATCGCCGTGCACGTCACCGCACTGGCGATGCGGTTCCTCACCCGCAAGGCGTGGACCACGATCCACCGCCTCGGTCTCGCCGTCTACGTGATCGCCACGTACCACGCCGTCGAGCTCGGCCACTCCGCCGACAACGTGCTGTTCAAGGCCACCGCACTGGCGAGCGTCCACACCGTCCTCGCACTCGTCGTGCTGCGCGTGGTCCGCAGGGAGCGACGACGGAACCGGATCCCCGCAGGTGCGCGCTCCGGAGGCGACGACTGACGACTCTCCCCGAGCCGCCCTCGCCGGCCCACGTCCTCGCCCGACGACGACGCCGCCGTCAGCGTCGGCCGGTGAGGATCGTGCGCTTCTGCTCGAGGAAGTCGACGAGGACGTAGTCGCCCAGTGTCTCGGGCGTGGTGAAGAACGCCCGGCCCTTGTTCATCTCGGTCAGCTTCTCGATGAACGCCTTCAGGTAGCTCGTGGCGTCGAGCATGAAGGTGTTGATCCGGATGCCCTCCTGCGTGCACCGGGCCACCTCGGCCAGGGTCCGCTGGATGGTCTCCGGCTCCGGCGGGTACGCGAAGAACGGGCTGCCGTCGTCGGTGATGTGGGCCGTCGGCTCGCCGTCGGTGATCATGATGATCTGCTTCGTGCCCGTCTGGCGGGCCAGCATCCGCCGGGCCAGGGCGAAGCCGTGCTGCATGTTCGTGCCGTAGACGTAGTCCCACGACACCTCGGGCAGCTCGGCCGCCGTGAACTCCCGGGCCACCGAGCTGAACCCGATCAGCCCGAGGAAGTCTCTCGGGTACTGGCTCGAGATCAGCGAGTGGAGCGCCATCGCGACCTTCTTCGCCGGCAGGAAGTTGTCCCGCATCGGCATCGACAGCGACAGGTCCAGCATCAGGACCGTCGACTGGCGCACCAGGTGCTCGGTCCGCTCGACCTCGAAGTCGTCCGGCGTCAGGTTCACCGGCGTGCCGCCACCGGTGCGGACGATGGCGTTGCGCACCGTGCGGTTGATGTCGAGGTTGAACGGGTCGCCGAACTCGTACGGCTTGGTCGTGTACTCCCGCTCGTGACCGAAGCCCTGGCGCTCCAGCATGTGGCGGCCGGCGTCGTCCATCTTCAGGCGCTTGAACAGGTCGGTCAGCGCGTTCTGGCCGATCTTGCGGATGCCCCGGGGGGTCAGCTCGAGGCGCCCCTCCTTGTTCTCGATGAGACCGGCGTCCTCGAGGAGGCGGGCCAGCTCCTGCATGCGCTCGAGGCTCTTCGCGTTCTCGTCGCCGAGCAGCTCACGGGCCCGGTCGATGTCGACCTCGGCCAGCGCGCCCGGGTTCGACGCACCCCGGAGCAGGTTCTCCAGCTGGTCGATGTCGCCGAGCTCGGACATCAGCTCGGCGGCCTCGGCCCAGTTGAGCGGGTCGGCGCCGCTGAAGTTGTACTGGCGGTCCCAGCCGGCGTCGGGGAACGAGTCCCGCAGGTTCTGGGCCAGCTGCTCGACCTGCCAGCGCAAGTCCATGTCCTCGAGCAGCTGCTCGGCCAGCCCCTGGAGCTGGGCCCGCTGCTCGGGGGTCATCGAGTTCAACATGGCCTGCATCTGGGCCATGCGCTCGGCCATCACCTCGAGCAGCTCGTCGAGCGTCTGGGGGTTCTCCGGGAAGAAGTCCCCGTAGCGCTGCATGAAGCCCTCGAAGTCGGGCTCCTCGCCCCGTGCACGCTGGTCGAGCATCTGGTTGAGCTCGGCGTACATGTCCTTCATGCGCTGCATCTGCTCGGGCGACATGTCGTTGACCGCGCCCGACACCTGGTTCAGGTACTGCTGCATGAGCTGCTGGCGCATCTGGTCGACCAGCTCGTCGAAGCGCTGCGACGCCTCCTCGGAGACGAAGTCGTACTCCTGGAGCTCCTTCACCTGCCCGGCGAGGTCGGGCGGCATCATGTCGAGCTTCATGCGCCGCTCGAACATCGCCTGCTCGGTGATCTCCTGCTGGCGGGCGTCGCCCCCGTCGGCCGCCTCGTCGATGCGGTCCTCGATCGCCTCGCGCTCGAGGTCCATGACGTCGCGCAGCTCCTGGGCGAGGTCGTCGTAGACGCCGCCGAGGTCGTGCTGCTCGAGCTGGTCGCGGCGCTTGCGCCGCAGGTTCTCGAGCATCTCCCGCACGCCGCGGACCCGCTCGCCGTTCTGGTCGGAGAAGCCCGACTGCATCATGCGGCGCAGGGCCGCGTTGAGGTCACCGTGATAGAGGAGATCGTCGGTGATCTCGCCCAGGACGTCGTCCGCGGTCAGCTCGAAGCCGACCTGCGTGCCGTCCCAGCGGGAGTACCGATACCGCGAGCGAGCCATGTGGGAGCCACCTCCACGGTGGTGCCGAAGGTCAGCCCACCCTATCCCTCAGGGTGGGGCCGGCTCCCGGTCGCCCGGAGCCGGCGTCGGACGGTGAACGGCCGGAGGCCCCCGGTCAGAGCAGCTTGGCGGCCAGGTCGGCGACCTCGGAGCGCTCGCACGTGACCAGGCGGGTGTGGCCGAAGCACGACTGCCCGCCGAAGCTCTCGATCAGCATGCGCAGGGCGTTCGTCCGCTCCGACAGGTAGGCGTGGTCGATCTGGGTCGTGTCGCCGGTGAACACGATCTTCGTGCCCTCACCGACCCGGGTGAGGATCGTCTTGAGCGTCGACGGCTCGAGGTTCTGGGCCTCGTCGACCAGGACGTAGGAGCCCACCAGCGTGCGGCCCCGCAGGAACGTCACCGTCTCCATCGTGAGCTGGCGGCGGGCCCGCAGCTCCTCGACCAGGGCGCGGGCGTCGCCCTCGGAGCGGCTGGAGGTGAGCGACACGAGCGCGTCGGTCACCGCGGCCATCCATGGGTCGAGCTTCTCCTCGAGGTCGCCCGGGAGGAAGCCGACGTCGGCGCGACCGACCGGGATGATCGGGCGGAACACCGACAGCTTGGCGTAGCGGGCGTTCGCCGGCTCCAGCACCTGCTCGAGGCCGGCGGCGATGGCGAGGACGGTCTTGCCGGTGCCGGCGGCGCCGTCGAGGGCCACGACCGACACGTCGGGGTCGAGGAGGAGGTCGAGCGCGTGGCGCTGCTCCTTGGAGCGGGGGCGCAGGCCCCAGGCCTCCTCCGACGGCACGAGGGCCAGCCGGTCGGCCCGGCGTCGGACGAGCGCCGACTGGTTGCCGCAGCGCACGACCGCGAGGCCGTTGGTCACCACCGCGTCGACGAGGTGCTCCTCGTCGACGGCGAGGTCGTCGAGCAGGACCCCGCCGGGCGAGCTGTAGAGCCGGTCGATGAGCGCCGAACTGGCCTCGACCACGGCCGAGGACGGCACCGGCTCGCCATCGGCCGAGACCCGGGCGTGCTCCGCCGCCCGGAGACCGAGCTGGGCGGCCTTGAGCCGCAGCGCGGTGTCGTTGGAGACGACCGTGACCGTGACATCACCGCGGGAACCGTCGCCGGCGAGGCCGAGCGCGGCGGCGAGGATGCGGTTGTCGTTGCGGGACGGGTCGAGGCCGTGCTCGGCCAGCGCATCGAGGCGCAACCCGTTGAGCTCGACCCGGAAGGTGCCACCACCGACCGTCGGGACCGCCGTGCGGAGATCGCCACCGTTCGTCGAGCGGAGGTGCTCGATGTGGCGGAGGACGGAGCGTGCCGCCCAACCCACCTGGTCGGTCCGGCCCTTCAGGTGATCGAGCTCCTCGATCACCACCAGGGGCAGGACGACCGGGTGCGCTCCGTACGCGGTTGGCGCCTCCGGGTCGGCGATCAGCGCCGACGTGTCGAGGACGACGATCGAGCGGGACTCGCGCAAAGCACCCTCCTGGTTGTCCGGCGAGGGACCAGACCGAGGGACAACTCCGCTGCTCCTGGGTCGGTCCGCCGCCACCGACACGTCGACCGTAGCGGCCGATCGGGCGGCTCGCCTAGGCGCTGGGCGTGATGCCCTGATGAACGCTGGGTTACGCCGGTCACACCACGAGGTGACCCGATCACGCTCCGATGGGCACGTTGCGGTGACCTGCGTCTCCCCCTCCGGCCGCGAACGATGGGAGGCGCGGAGAACGCAGTACGTTTCGCGCGTGATCTTTCCCGAGGGGTTCTGGTTGGGCACCGGCTCGAGCTCGGTGCAGCTCGAGGGCGCGGCCGAGACCAGCGACTGGGGCGGCTGGGAGCGGGAGCGGCGGGTGCCGCCGAGCCGCCAGGGGGCCGGGTTCGCCGACCGCGCGGCCGCCGACCTGGCGTTGGTGCGCGACCTCGGGCTCGACCACGTGCGCCTCACCCTCGAGTGGGCCCGCATCGAGCCGGCCAACGGCGAGATCGACGGCGCCGCCGTCGACCGCTACCGCGACCTGCTGGCCACGGCGAACGATCTCGGGCTCGCCGTGTGGGTGACCCTGGTCGACGGCAGCCTCCCGGGGTGGTTCGCGGTCGACGAGCGCGGCTGGCGCGACGAACGGGCCCGCAACCGGCTGTGGCCCCGCCACGTCGAGCAGTGCGCCGAGCACTTCGGCGACCTCGCCGCCGGCTGGGTCCCCATCGCCCGCCCGACGCAGAGCACGGCCACCGGCCACCTCGGCGGGTCCACGCCGCCGGGTGATCGCCATCTCGGCCGGTTCCGCGAGACGCTGCTCGGCGTGCGCCTGGCCCAGCTCGACGCCTGGCGGGTGCTGCGGGGCGGCGGGGCGCCGGTCGTCGCCTGGCACGACGTCGCCATCGGCCGGGCGGTCAACCAGGACCCGGAGGCATCGGCCGCCACCGCCCGGGTCGACGAGACGTGGTGGGGCTGGCTCGAGGCCTACCGCGACGGGATCGTCCGGGTGCCGGAGACCTCACCGGCCCGCGCCGACGCCCACCGCGACGCGTTCGACGTGATCGGCCTCTCGTGGGTCGGCTCCTACGACGTCGACATCGAGGGCGGGTTGACGCCCCGGCCCGATCGCTCGCTCGACGATCTCGGGCTCGCGCTCCGGCGGGTGGCCGAGGACGGGCCCGACCGCCCGATCGTGCTGTTCGGCGAGCGGGTCGGCTCCGGCGACGACGGCGCCGACCGGGCCCGGTTGGCGGCGAAGGTCCGGATGCTGGCCGAGGCGGTCGACGACGGCGTCCGCCTCGTCGGCTCGACCGTCGAGCCGTTCATCGACGGCTACGAGTGGGCCGAGGGGTTCGCCCCCGGCCGGGGCCTCCTCGACGCCGACCGCACGCCCCGGGCCACCGCCGAGCTCCTCGGCGCGGTGGCGAGGGGTGAGCTGTCCGACGGCGACCTCGCCGAGGCCGCCACCACCTGACCAACCTGTTCCGGGTTCCCGGCCCGGCAACCCACGCCCACCGGGGAACCCAGAGCCGGGATGGTCAGATCTGCTGGGCCTCGAACGAGCGGTCGATCTCGAGGAGGGAGGGGCGGCCGGCGACGATGCGGCGGCGGACGAATCCCGAGACGGCGTCGACGGCGATCGTGCCGAGGACGACGATGATCAGCGCCAGGCCCGCCGAGCCGAACTCGTTGAACTCGATGTAGAGCGCGAGGTCCGAGCCGATGCCGCCCGCACCGACGAGGCCCATCACTGCGGACGCCCGGATGTTCACCTCGAAGCGGTACAGGATGAACGACGCCAGCTCGGGGGTCACCTGGGGCAGCACGCCCCATCGCAGCCGCTGGGAGCGGTTGGCGCCGACGGCGTCGGCCGCCTCCAGCGGGCCCCGCTGGATCCCCTCGATGATCTCGTAGAACAGCTTGCCGAGCGTGCCGATCGAGCCGACCCCGATCGCCATGACGCCGGTCAGCGGGGTCAGCCCGAAGATCGGGATGAACGCCACCGCCAGGAGCACCTCGGGGATCGCCCGCAACAGGTTGAACACCTGGCGCGTCACCCAGGCGACCGGCCGGCCCACCAGGTTCTCGGCGGCGAGGAACGACATCGGCACCGCGAAGACCGCGGCGATCAGCGTGCCCATCCAGGCGATCGAGATCGACTCCCACATGGCGCCGACGAGCCCACCGAGCTCGCTCAGGTCCATCTGGGTGAACATCAGGCGCCCGAGCGTCCACAGGTCGGCCGGGGCCTCGAGCAGCCGCGACCACCGCACGTCGAGCCCGACCAACGACCAGACCACGACCGCGACGACACCGGCGGTGAACACCTGCCGGAACCGGTCGACCGGCTTCGGCGGCAGCGCCGGGGCGTGCGTCGCTGGCGCCTCCGTCGTCGTGGTCACACGAGCCTCCGCCGCAGGGTCACCGAGATCCGCTCGACGAAGAACACGACGATGAAGAACATGACCACGAGGCCCCAGACCGCGTCCCACCGGCCCAGGTTCCGGAAGAAGTCGATCCGGGCGCCGATGCCGCCGGCACCGACGAGGCCGAGCACGGCCGAGGCCCGCAGGTTCAGCTCGAAGTTGTAGAGCACGAACGACGAGTACGCGGGGAGGATCTGGGGCACGACCGCGGTGCGCAACATCTGGGTGAGGTTGGCGCCCGACGCGTTGGCCGCCTCGACCGGGCCCATGTCGATGCCGTCGAGGGTGTCGGAGGTGAGCTTGGTCGTCACCGCCAGGGAGAAGAAGAACAGGGCCAGCAGGCCGGGCAGCAGCCCGATGCCGACGGCGGCGACGAACAGCAGCGCCCACAGCAGGTCGGGGATCGCCCGGATGACGTTGTTGAACGTCCGCACGACCATGCGCAGCACGCCATTGGGGTTGCCGAAGCGGGTCGACCACAGCGCCAACGGCAGGGCGGCGAACGAACCGGTGACCGTGCCGAGCACCGCGAGCTGGAGCGTCTCGTAGAACGCGGCGCGGTTGCGCTCCGACCAGAGCTGGCCGAGGTCGGGCGACAGCAGGCCCTCGATCGCCGGGTTCCGGCGGGTGAGGTCGGTGATGATGCTCACGAGCGAGAAGTCGACGCTGCGGGCGGTCACGATCGTCATCACGATCGCCCCGACCGTGCCGACGATCGCGAACCACGACGGCCGCGGTCGGGCCGGGAGCTCCGGCGCAGGTTCGGACGACGGGTCGGCCGGCTCGGCGACCGGTGCGGTCACAACGAGGCCTGCTTCGCCATCGTGTCGTCGGCGGTCAGGCTCCGGCCGTAGATGTCCTCGAAGACCTTGGCGTCGCAGTCGCTGCCCGGGCCGTCGAACACCAGGTACCCGTCCCGCAGCCCGACGATGCGATCCGCGTAGGCGGTGGCCAGGTCGAGGAAGTGGAGGTTGACGATCGTAGTGATGCCGAGCTCGCGCCCGATCTGCTGGAGGTAGCGCATCACGACATGGCTGGTGGGCGGGTCCAGCGAGGCGACCGGCTCGTCGGCGAGCACGATCTGGGGCTCCTGGGCCAGGGCACGGGCGATGCCCACCCGCTGGCGCTGACCGCCGGAGAGGTCGGTGGCCCGCACGTAGGCCCGGTCGAGGATCTCGACCCGATCGAGCGCCCGGGCCGCGGCGTCGAGGTCGGCCTTGGTGTAGCGGCTGATGAGCGTGCGCCACGTCGGCGTGCGGTGCAGGCGCCCCATCAGCACGTTGTTGAGCACGGTCGTGCGGTCGACCAGGTTGAAGCCCTGGAAGATCATGCCGACCTCGGCCCGCAGGTCGCGCAGGCCCTTGCGGTCGAGGTCGGGCACCTGGCGGCCGTTGACCTCGAGCGTCCCGCCGGTCAGCGGGACGAGCCCGTTGATCGCCCGGACCAGGGTCGACTTCCCGGCGCCCGAGAGACCGACGATGACGACGAACTCACCGTCCTCGATGGTCAGGTCGAGGTCGCGCATGGCGTGCACGCCCCCGGGATAGGTGACGGAGGCGTGGTCGAACCGGATCATCGGTGCCCCCGATCTCCGCGTCCGTCCACGCCTCCGCCTCTCATCTTTCGCTTCCTCCGCTCAGATCAGGAGAGGACGTCGCCGAGCTCGGTCTCGAGGTCCCGGATCACGTCGTAGTCCGACGACGTGACCGGCACCAGCGCGTCGATGCTGTACAGCTCGCTCAGCACCTCGGCGCCCTCGTCGGTGCCCGAGATGGTCACGAACGCCTCGGTGATCGCCTCGACGAGGTCGTCGGGCAGCGCACTGCTGACCGCGAAGCCGTCGTTGGGGATCGGGCCGGACCAGCCGAACACGACGACCTGCTCGCCGACGTCGGGCGTGGTCTCGATGATCTCACCGCGGGCGTCGTTGAACGACACGCCAACGGCGGCGTCACCGTCGTAGACGGCCTGGACCGCGGAGTCGTGGCCACCGGCGAACAGCGCATCGATCCCGTCGATCGGGTCGACGCCGGCCTCGGACAGCTGCAGTGCCGGGATGGCGTAGCCCGAGGTCGAGCCCTGGTCGACGAAGGCGATGGTCTGGCCCTCGACCAGCGGCAGCTGATCGGCGCCGATCGGGCCGTCCGCGGCGCTCTCGGCGTCGAGCACGCCGTTGCAGAACAGGAAGCCGTCCTCGTCGGCGACGGGCTCGTCGGTGCAGTAGGTGTCCGGGTCGTTGGTGAACCACTGGGTCACGTACAGCAGCGAACCGAAACGCTCGGACTGGAGGATCAGCTCCGCGTCGGCCTGCTCCTCGGCCTGCACCATCTGGCGCGGCCCGAGACCACCGGCGATCTGCGCCCGGTCGGACGCGAGGGCGGCGATGACACCGGCGTAGTCGGTCGGCACGCTCGCCGAGACATCGACACCCAGCTCCTCGGCCAACATGTCGGCCAGCGGCTGCGCGGTCTCGATCAGCCCGCCCGTCTCCTGCGACGGCGTGAGGGTGAAGACCAGCTCCTCCGGCCAGTCCTCGGGGACCTCGCCCTCGGCGGCGCCCTCCTCGGCGGTGTCGTCGGTCGCCTCGGTCGTCTCCGACGTGTCCTCCGAGGCCTCCGTCGTGTCAGAGGTCTCCGTGTCATCGTCGTCGTCGCCGCAGGCCGCCGCGACGAACACGAGGGCGCACAGAGCGGCGCCGAGAGCCCGCGATCGCATCAGATGTCCTCCACCTGTCGGTTTGCTGGCCGGAAAAGTACCGGAAAGGTGTGCCGCCGCCGCCGCGGCCCCCACCCGTTCACCTCGTTCTGGCAGATCGTTCATCTTGCGGAAACGGCGCGTGCGGAATCCGCTCACCCGGCGTTCAGTGCGGCGTTCTCCGTGAGACGGCGTCGAACCGCGCCCGCGCCGCTCGCACCAGCGGATCGGCGAGCGAGCGAGGAGGGCGGCGAGGCCGAGCGCTGCTGGCCCACCGCCCCGCAGACGCCTGAGCAGCGAAAACCGGCCGCCTGCGCCGCGACGATCGTCGAAGATGGCGGTCATGACGGCGGCCCGGCTCTCCCCCGCGCCCGGGCTCTACCCGGCGGTCGCGGCACGATCGTTCCGCCGGTACTCGACCTATCGGGGCGCCACGCTCGCCGGGATCTTCACGAACTGCGTCTTCGGCGTGATCCTCTGCTACGTGTACACCGCGGTCTGGGAGGCGAACCCCGACGCCGGCGGCTACGACGTCACCGACGCCCTCACCTTCGTGTGGCTCGGCCAAGCCCAGCTCATGACCGTCTCCGTCTGGGGTGGCGGCACGCCCGACGACCTGGCAGCGAGGGTGAAGACCGGCGACGTCGCCATCGACTTCTACCGCCCGGTGAGCCTGCTCGGCTGGTACCTGGCCGGCGACCTCGGACGTGCCGGTTACCACCTGCTCACCCGGGGCCTGGCGCCCACCCTCGTGGGTGGCCTGCTGTTCGACCTGCGCTACCCGGCCGACGCGCTGACCTGGCTGTGGGTGGCGCTCGCCGTCCTGTTGGCCGTCGTCGTCGGGTTCGGGCTGCGGATGCTCACCGCGCTCAGCGCGTTCTGGCTGCTCGACGACACCGGGCCCCGCAACCTGCTGGCGTTCGCCGGCACGTTCTTCAGCGGGCTCACCGTGCCGTTGGTGCTGTTCCCCGGAGCGCTGCGCGACCTGGCGATGGTCCTGCCATGGGCCGGGTTCATCCAGATCCCGGCCGACATCTGGCTCGGCCAGCGCACCGGCGCCGGGGTGGCGGACGGGCTGGCAGTGATGGCCGGTTGGGCCGTGGTCCTGCTCGGTGCCTGCGCGCTCGTGCTGCGGCGCGCCGAGCGCCGGGTGGTGGTCCAGGGTGGCTGACCTCGTCGCCGACGGCGCCTCGGCGGTGACCGCTTACTGGCGCATCGCGGCGCTGTGGGTCCGGGCGTCGCTCGCCTACCCGGTGTCGTTCTGGGTGATGGCGGTGAGCAGCTTCCTCACGACCGGGCTCGACTTCGTGGCGATCGCGTTCATCTTCACCAACGTCGACCAGCTCGGT
Organism: Actinomycetota bacterium; assembly: GCA_034211175.1. GTDB lineage: Bacteria > Actinomycetota > Acidimicrobiia > Acidimicrobiales > CAIXPF01 > JAXHUH01. Next base: position 55,209 of record JAXHUH010000289.1, on the reverse strand, counting down.
GGCTTCTCCTTGCGGGAGATCGCCTTCCTCTACGGCGCGACCGGGCTCGGGATCGCCATCGCCGACATCGTGGTCGGCAACGTCGAGCGGCTCGGCCAGCTCATCCGCCTCGGCCGGCTCGACACGATGATGACGAAGCCGGTGCCGCTGCTCGTGCAGGTGTGCGCCCACGAGTTCGCGCTCCGTCGTCTCGCCCGGATCGTCCAGTCAGGCGCCATCTTCGCCTGGGCGTGCTGGTTCGTCGACTGGACGCCCGCTCGCGTGCTGACCACCGTCGTCATGGCGGCCAGCGGCTCGGTCATCTTCTTCTGCCTGTTCGTCGGGCTGGCGTGCATCCAGTTCTGGACCGCCGACTCCGCCGAGGTCGCCAACGCCTTCACCTACGGGGGCAACGCGCTGACCCAGTACCCGCTCTCGGTCTACCCCCGCGCCGTGGTCCAGGCGCTCACGTTCGTGCTGCCCATCGCCTTCGTGAACTGGTACCCGGCGCTCTCGGTGCTCGGCCGCGACGACCCGTTCGCCATGCCGGCGTGGCTCCAGCACGCCGCACCGGTCGCCGCGGCGGCGTGCGTGGGCGTCTGCGCGCTCACTTGGCGGACCGGGGTCCGCCACTACCGCTCGACGGGGAGCTGAGACGATGGGGGACCCGAGATGAGCGATGCTGCCCGGAGCCTGATCGAGGTCGAGCACCTGTCCCGCACGTTCACCGTCGGCCGGGGACGACTGCGGGGCGGTGGCCGCCGGGTCGTGACCGCGGTGCGCGACGTCGACTTCACCATCGGGCAGGGCGAGATGGTCGGCTACATCGGGCCGAACGGTGCCGGGAAGTCGACGACGATCAAGATGCTCACCGGCATCCTCGTCCCGACATCAGGCCACCTGCGGGTCGCCGGGCTCGAGCCGAGCCGCGAGCGGACCCGCCTCGCCCGCCGCATCGGTGTCGTGTTCGGGCAGCGCACCTCGTTGTGGTGGGACCTGCCGCTGCGCGACTCGTTCGCGCTGCTCCAGAAGATCTACCGGACCGACCCCGACCGCCACCGGGCCAACCTGGCCGAGTTCTGCGAGCTGCTCGACCTCGACGACCTGCTCGACACCCCGGTGCGCCAGCTCAGCCTCGGCCAGCGGATGCGGGGCGACATCGCCGCCGCGCTCCTCCACGACCCCGAGATCCTCTACCTCGACGAGCCGACGATCGGCCTCGACGTCGTCTCGAAGGGCCGCCTGCGGGAGTTCCTGCGGGCGCTCAACGCGACCCGTCAGGTCACCCTGCTGCTCACCACCCACGACCTCGGCGACATCGAGGCGCTGTGCGACCGGGTCATCGTGATCGACCACGGGACCCTGATCTACGACGGCACGCTGGCCGGTCTCCACGCCCGGGGCGGCTCGAGCCGGACCGTGGTCGTCGACCTCGTCGACGAGGCACCGCCGGTCGAGGTCCCGGGCGCGGAGACCGTGCGCATCGAGGGGCCACGCCAGTGGCTCAGGTTCCCGGCCGACGCCAGCGCCGCCCCGGTCGTCGCCGCGGTGGCGGCGGCCTACGACGTCGCCGACCTGTCGATCCAGGAACCCGACATCACCGACGTCATCACCCGCCTCTACGCCGGCCAGACCTCCACGTAGACCGGGCCGAAGCGGGCCGGGCCGTTGCGGGTGCCGTAGCCCCACTTGCCGCGGGGGAACAGCTCGGTCTCGGCGGTCGCGATCAGTTGGCCGTTCAGGTACACCCAGACGTCCTCACCCCACCGGTCGATGCGCACGTCGTAGACCCCGCCGCCGCGGACGGGGACGGTGATGTCGGTGAGCTCGGTGCCCACGCCGTCGACCACGGCGAAGATGCCCGACGTGAACGGATCGTTCGATTCGTTGAACGAGACGAACAGGTAGTTGCCGGGGTCCTGGTACCCGAAGATCAGCGACACGTCGTCCCACGCGGACGCCGTCGCCGGCGGCCGCACAGCCCGGGCGAAGAACTGGAAGTCCTCGGACGGGAGGTCGGGGAACATCGTCCCGTACTCGGTCACCGCGAGGTTCGAGTTGCCGATCGCGCCGGCGCCGCTCGTGATCGGCGACGAGAGGACCCAACCGTCGTCGAGGTGCCAGCCTCCTGACACCGGGACGAACCCGATGCCCCACTCCCAACCCTGCTCGGGGTTGAACCAGGGCGGCTCCTGGATCGGCGTGTCGGTGACGCGCAGGAGGTCCATGAAGACGGCGTTGTTCCGCGACCCGACGCCGACCTTGCCGGTCGGGAACAGGTCGGTCGTCGCCGTCGCGATCGGGCCGGGCCCGGCGGCGGAGTACCAGTCGACGTCCACGTACACCGAGATCTCGTCGCCCTCGCGGGTGACGTTGACGGAGTAGGAGGTGCCGCCCGAGTACGACCGGTCGATGTCGGCGAGCTCGGTGCCGACGCCGTCGACCACCGCGAAGATGCCCGACGTGAACGGATCATTCGACTCGTTGAAGCTGACGTACAGATAGTTGTCCGGGTCCTGCCAGCCGAGGACCACGGAGACGTCGTCCCACGCGCCCCGGGTCTCCTCCGCCTCCACCCGGGCCTGGACGGTCAAGTCGCCGGAGACGACCGTCTCGTGGACGGCGAGGTTCGAGTTGCCGATGGCGCCGGCGCCGGAGCGCACCGGATGGTGGGTGCCGAGACGCCCGCCCGAGACCTCCCAGCCGCCCGGGCCGAGCTCCATGACGCCGGCGTCGGTGCTGAAGTGCTCGTCGATGAGCCAGGCCGGCTCGGCCCACGGGGGCTGCGCACCGGCCGGCGAGGCGACGACGAGTGCCGCGCCGACCGTGACCGCCGAGAGGGCGCCCACGGTGCGGTGCCTGATGGATCGAGTCACGAGGTCCTCCCTTCCGAGGCGGCCGACGGCCGCACGGCGTTTCGGTCGGGGGCGCCGGCCGGGACCGTCGCTGATCGCGCCGGTCGCCGGCACGGCGTCCGTTGCGGCGCCGCAGTGTCAGCGCTGGCCGGGCTCGAAGCTCTCGGCCCAGAACGCGTCGACGCCGATGGCGTTGTTGCGGCTCCCGAACCCGGTCATGCCGCCCAGGAACAGGTCGGTCTCGGCGGTCGCGACCAGCGCACCGTCGAGGTACACCCAGATCGCGTCGTCCCACCGATCGACCCGCACCTCGTGGGAGCTCCCGCCGCGCACCGTCCGGGTGATGTCGGCGAGCTCGAACCCGCGGCCGTCGACGACGGCGAAGACCCCCGAGGTCCACGGGTCGTTGGACTCGTTGAGCGACACGAACAGGTAGTTCTCGGGGTCCTGGTAGCCGAAGACCAGCGACACGTCGTCCCACGCCGACGACGAGGCGTCGGCCCACAGCAGGCCGTAGAGCTGCGAGTCGGCCCCGGCCCGGTCGGGCCCCTCGCCCGAGAACAGGTTGAGGGCGATGTTCGAGTTGCCGATCGTCCCGGCGCCGGCGGTGACCGGGTCGACGAGGGCGTGGGAGAACTCGCCGAGCTCCCAGCCGCCCGACACGGGCAGGACCGGGGCGCCGGCGTCCCACCGCCAGTTGAGCGACGGGTCCCACGGAGGGTGCGCCGACACCGGTGTGGCGGTGACCTCGAGGTCGTGGACGAAGACCGCGTTGTTGCGGGAGCCGACACCGACCCGCCCCACCGGGAACAGGTCGGTCGTGGCGGACGCCACGGGCCCCGTCCCCTGCAGGTCGGGCCGGTCGGCCCACAGCGTGATCTCGTCGCCGATGCGGTTCACCCGGAACGTGGTCGACTCGGCCGAGGAGAACGGGCGCACCATGTCGGCGAGCTCGGTGCCCCGTCCATCGACGACCGCGAAGATGCCCGACGTCATCGCGTCGTTCGACTCGTTGACGCTCACGTAGAGGTAGTTGTCCGGGTCCTGGTAGCCGAGGACCACCGACGCGTCGTCCCACAGGCCACGGGTCTGCTCGGGGCGGAGGCGGACGTCGATGCCGATGTCGCCCGAGACGACGGTCTCGTGGACGGCGAGGTTGGAGTTGCCGATCGCGCCCGCGCCCGAGCGCACGGGTGCGTGGGTGCCGTAGCGGCCCCCGGAGACCTCCCAACCACCCGGTCCGGCGATCATCCCACCCGCATCGGCGTCGAAGGTCTCGGCGATGAGCGGGGCCGGCTGGGCCCCGGCCGACGCAGCACCCACCACGAGCGCCGCGACCAACGCGAGCGAACCGGCGGCAGCGATCGTCCTCTCCCGCAGCGAACGATGCATGATCGCTCCTCTCGCTCCGGCGGTGGCGCCGATGTGGGTATCGGCGCCGATGTGGGCTGCACTCGTGCCGACGCCCGGTGCACGCGCCCGCGGCGGCGACCGTCAGAGCTCCCGGAGCGAGACGTGCGAAGTCCGGGAACCGTTCCGGACCCGGCTGTCGTCGACCACGCCGCGGCACACTCGGTCGACCGGCGGACAGCTCGCGCGCATCACTACCCGAATGCCCTCGATCGAGGTAGTGCCGGAGTGCTGTTCTCGCTCGGCCCGAGGTCCCGACGTGGCGTGCCGTCCGGCCGACCGCTACCGCTCGATGCGGCGGAAGTCCATCGGTTGGCCGGTGCTGCCCCGGGTGATGCCGGTGAGGCCGTCGAGCTCGGGGCGGCGGCGCTTCTCCATCGGGCCGACCGTCAGGCCACCGTCGACCACGATCGCCTGGCCGGTCACGAACTCGCTGTCGTCCGACGCCAGGAACGCCGCCGCGGCGGCGATGTCGTCACCGCGGCCGTGGCGGGGCCACGGCTGGATCTTGTCCATCACCTTGCCGGCGGCCTACGGGTCACCGAAGTCGAGCAGCGGCGTGTTGATGCCACCGGGGCAGACGGCGTTCACCCGGATCCGGTGCTCGGCCAGCTCCAGCGCCGTCGCCTTCGTCAGACCGACCACCGCGTGCTTGGCCGCCGTGTAGGCCTGCGGACCGCGGCCACCGTCGATGCCGGCGACCGACGACGTGTTGATGATCGAGCCACCGCCCCGGTCCTGCATCGCCCGGGCCGCGTGCTTCGTGCCGAGGAACACACCGGTGAGGAGCACGGCGATCGTCTCGTCCCAGTCGCCGCGGTCGATGTCGGTGATCGGGCCGAGCGCACCGACGAACCCGGCGTTGTTGAACATGACGTCGAGGCCGCCGAACGTGTCGACTGCGAGCTCGACCGCGTCCTTCACATCGGCCTCGCTCGACACGTCGACGTGGGCGAACACCACCGACTCGCCGTGGCCGGCGTCGGCCAGGGCGGCGATCGTGTCCTTGCCCGTCGTGTCGTTGAGGTCGGCGACCACGACGTTCGCACCCTCGGCGAGGAACCGCTCGACCGACGAACGGCCCATCCCGCTCGCCCCGCCGGTGACCACGGCGACCTTGCCCGCGAGCCGACCGGTCATCCCGGCGCCGGCGCCGCCGCTACCACCACCGGTCGACCCGCTCACGGCTGCAGCTCCAGGCCCTCGAAGGTGCCCTCGGCCCGCCAACGTTCCATCAGCTGGAAGAACGCCACCGGGCCCTCCGGGTAGCCGATCGAGTTGAGCTTGCCCCGCAGGCCGGCCGACTGGCCCTCGTTGTTGTAGTAGCCGGGCGTGCACTCGTTGGTGCCCGCGAACCGGCGGCCGGGTGAGCCGATCAGCAGCTCGACCCAGGCGTCCTCGGCCTCCTCGGACACCTCCACCGTGCGGTAGCCACCCTCGAGCGTCGCGGCGATCACCGCGGCCACCGTCCGGCCGGCCTCGGAGAGGTTGTGGGGGTAGTTCGACACGAGGTTGGCGCCCTGGACGGCGCCGACGACGAACGCGTTGGGGAAGCCGCGGGTGTGGATGCCGTGGAGCGTGCGCATCCCATCCGCCCACTTCTGCGACAACGTCACGCCGTCGCGGCCGACCATGTCGAAGCCGGAGCGGCGCACGTAGTCAGTCGAGGTCTCGAAGCCCGAGGCGTAGATGATGCAGTCGACCTCGTACTCGACCCCGTCGAACACCACCGCGGACTCGGTGATCCGCTCGACGCCGCGGCCGTCGGTGTGGACCAGGGTCACGCCCGGCTCGTTGAACGCCTGCAGGTACTCGTCGTGGAAGCACGGCCGCTTGCAGCCCTGGTGGTACCACGGCTTCAGCCCGTCGGCCGTTGTCTCGTCCGCGACGATCTCGTCGACCCGGGCCCGGATCTCCTCCATCTTCTCGTAGCCCATGTCGCGGAACAGGCGGCCGAGCGACGCCGGGCTGAAGTCGGTGATCCCCTCGTCGCGGATGCGCTGGCGGATCCGGCGGGCCATCTCGGTCCAGCCGTCGTTGACCAGGTCCTTCTTCGCGAACCCGCCCGTCTGCATCATCGTGAAGTTCATCAGCCACTCGTCCTGCCAGCCGGGCGTGGCGATGGTGGCGAACCACTCGGGGTCGGTCGGCTCGTTGTTGCGCACGTCGACCGAGCTGGGGGTGCGCTGGAAGACGTAGAGCCGCTCGCAGGCCGTGGCGAGGTGGGGGATGGCCTGCACCGCGGTGGCGCCGGTGCCGATGCTGGCGACCCGCTTGTCGGCCAGGCGGTCGAGCGGCGCGCCGGCGGGGTCGCCGCCGGTGTAGTCGTAGTCCCACCGGCTGGTGTGGAAGCTGTGGCCGGTGAAGGTCTCGATGCCCGGGATCCCCGGCAGCTTCGGGCGGTGGAGCGGACCGGTGCCCATCGTGACGAACCGGGCCCGGAACTCGTCGCCCCGGTTGGTGCGGACCACCCACCGGGCCGCGTCGTCGTCCCAGGTCATGTTGGTGACCTCGGTGCCGAACAGGGCGTTGTCGTAGAGGCCGAAGTGGTGGCCGATCCGCTGGCAGTGCTGCGCGATCTCGGGCGCCCGGGCGTACTTCTCGGTCGGCATGTGCCCCGTCTCCTCGAGGAGGGGCAGGTAGACGAACGAGTGGGTGTCGCACTGGGCGCCGGGGTAGCGGTTCCAGTACCAGGTGCCGCCGAAGTCTCCGCCCTTCTCGATGATGCGCACGTCGGTGACGCCGGCCTCGACCAGCCGGGCGCCGGTGACGAGACCGGCGAACCCGCCGCCGACCACGGCCACGGTGACCTCGTCGGTCACCGGCTCGCGCTCGACCCGCTCGGTGTAGGGGTCGTCGACGTAGTGGGCGAAGCGGCCCGTGACTTCGATGTACTGCTCGGCCCCGTCGGCGCGCAGGCGCTTGTCCCGCTCCTCCAGGTACTTCGCCCGCAGCGCGTCCTTGTCGATGGCGTCGCGGTCTGCGGCGGGGCGGTCGGTCGCCGGTCGATCTGCCGTGGTCACGTCGCGTTCCCCTCGGGTGGTTCGGGCTCGGCGCGCACGCCGTGCGGACCGGTACGGAACGAACGCAACCACACCTCTTGACCTCGGGTCAAGATTTGTTGACCTCCGGTCAACAAAGGCCGCGAGCCGAACTGGCGTGGAAGAACGACGGCGCGCAGAGCAGGAACCCACGCCAGTTCCGAATCGGGGTGGGGGCGGGAGGGGTGGTGTCAGGCGAGGCGGTGGGCGTGCGCCGACTCGACCTCGGCGACCGCGGCCGGGTCGGCGGCCAGCGCACGGAGCACGTAGCCCGCCGCGGTGCGAGCCACCTCCTCCGGCGGCTCGCGCAGACCGCCGTAGAACGCGGCGGCGCACAGGCTGTTCACCACACCGGCGTTGGCGAACGCCAGCGCCCGGGGCGAGGCGAACGCCGGCACCACGCCGCGCTCCTGGCCATCGGCGATCGTCCGGGCCGTGTCCGACGCGTGGACCTGCGACGACTCACCGAGGATCGCGTTCAACGTGCGATCGGGGCCGTCGCCGGCGACCAGGTACAGGCGGTAGTTGTCGAGCACGAACCGGACCGACGCCGCAGTGCCGACGTAGAGCCGGGCCAACGGGTCGTCGAGGTCACCGACCGCCTGCTGCTGATGGACCCGGAGGCGACGACGCGTCGACGCCAGGATCTCGGCGATCAGCTCCTGCTTGTTCTCGAAGTACCAGTACAGCAGGCCCTTGGTGACCCCGGCCGCCGTGGCGATGTCGGTCATCCGGGTGCGGTCGTAGCCGTGCTCGGCGAACAGTCGCTCGGCGTTGTCGACGATGGCGGCGCGGCGGTCCTCGCCCTGGGTCGTCAGCCGCCGGGGCCGATCGTCGTGGCCGTTGCCGGCTCGGGCACTCACGGGCGGCATGGTACGGCCGGCCGCGACCGAACCGGCGAAGGGGCTCGGGCGGCCGGGCCCTCCGGTGCGACGAACGGCCGCGGGTGTCAGCCGTTCGTGAGGGCGCGCTCGGCGGCCGCCAGGAGCTCGCCGGCGCTCGGCTCGACGGCGAGTGCCGCGCCGTCGGCCTCCCACCGCGCCGCCGCGGCCAACCACGGCTCGGGGCGGAAGCTGACCCGGCGGGCCACGGCGACGACGCCGGCCGTTCCACCACCCGTGGCGTCGCCGACCGTGGAACGGGACCGGTAGCGACCGTCCGCGGCCGCGGCGGCGTCGGCGACGATCGCACCGAGGCCCCAGCCGACCAGATCGATCGGCGCGTGGTCGTCGACCAGTCCGGCGACCGCGGCCACGTCGGCGACCAGGCGCTCCACGGCATAGGCGGCCGGGTCGGTGGGGCGGGTCGAACGCCCGTGGCCCCGCAGGTCGACCACCAGGACCCGGCGCCCGGCGGCGAGCAGCCGGTCGACCGCGCCGGCCCACCACCAGTCGTCCCCGGACCCGGCGAGGCCGTGGAGCAGGACCACCGGCGGCCCGGTGCCGACGTCGGACACCGCGACCTGGGTGCGGTCCGCCGAGCGCACCACCCGCTCGGCGAGCAGGCCGGGGGCGTCGAGGTCGGCGAGCACGCCGAGATGGTCGGACGGCCACACGCCGCGGTCCGCCGCACTCGACGCGACCTCCGCGTTGCGCACCGACCAGCGCCGATCCCCCGGGGCCGGCTCGCCCATCAGCACGTGGTCGAGCCGGATGCCGGCGTCGCCCAGGTCGACGAACCCGCCGTGGAGGTACGGGTTGGCGGTGACCATCGTGAGGCCGGTGCCCTCGGTCGGAGCGGCGGCCCACACGTCGTGGAGGCCCAGGGCACGGGCCGCGGCCAGCTCCGCGCCGGCGGGGCGGCCGTTGAGGTCGCCGGCCAGCAGCGGCGGGAGGTCGCCGACGCGGGCGCTCGACGCCAGGTGCCACGCCTGCTCGAGCTGGCGGACCCGGAACCCGGTCCACTCCGGGCGGTGCGAGAGGTGGGTGGTGACCACGTCGACCGGGCCGCCGGGCACGTCGACGGTCACCGCCAGCGCGACCCGCTCGACGTCCTCGTCGCCCGGGATCACCAGCTCCGTCGCGGCGCGGGCCACGATCGGCCACCGGCTGACCACGGCGACCCCGAACGGGGGCTCGCCGACGTGGCCGTCGCGGCGGTCCCGCCCCTCGAACACCCACGACGCCGGAACGGCGCGAGCGCTGTCGCCCGCGCCGGACCCACCTGCCGATCGGCCGTCCGATCCACCAGCTGATCCGCCAGCTGATCCAACGATGACCGCGAGGCGTTCGACCTGATCGGGCCACGTCTCCTGGAGGCACACCACATCCGCGCCGACCGCGGCGACGGTGGCGTCGATCAACCGGCCGCGCCGCTCCCACGGCCCGAAGCGCCACCACAGGTTCCAGGTCAGGAGCCGCAATTCACCGGCCCGTCGATCAGCTCGTTCAGGCGCCAGTACGCGGCGGCCCGGTTGGCCGCGTTGGTGTCGGCCGACGCCACCGAGCACAGCAGCTCGATGTCGTTGCTCGCCCGCAGGTGGTCGCGGATCGTGCGGTCGGCGGTGGCCTCCAACCAGTCGTCCCACCAGTCCGCGCCGACGTAGAGCGTCCGGTCACCACACTGGATCGGCACCGGCCGCTCGACGTCGCGGGCGGCCCGGTAGGCCGCGGCCGACACCGCCGGGTCACCCTCGAGCGCCAGGCCACAGAGCCAGGCGGCGCGGTCCGCGAACGCGGCGCCGGTCGGCGCGTCGGTCAGCTCGGTTCGGCTGATGGCGTCACGCAGCGCCCGGTCGGCCTCGGACTGCTCGTAGGACGGCCAGAAGTCGTTGCCGACCCGCACCCCGCTGGGGCAGATCACACCCTCGGGCTCACCCATCGGCTGGAGCTGGCGGTACGCGGCGGCCCGGTTCGCCAGGTCCGGGTCGTTCAGGTAGACGGTGCACAGGAACACCAGGTCGTTCGAGGCGGCGATCGCCGCCCGCAGCTGGCGATCGTCGGCATCGGACGACAGCTCGTCGGTGAACTGGTTCTCCGGGCTGCGGTCGCCGAACGAGCTGTCGAAGCCGTCGCCGTTCCCGTCGCCCCAGTCGTCGTCACCGCCGCTGCCCGCGGGCTCACCGCCGTCGAGGATGGTCACCGAGCCGCCGCCCCCCTCCGATGGCGGGGGTGGCTCGACCTCCAGCCCGGCGTCGGGCTCGTCCTGCTCGGTTGCGCCCGCGACGAACGCGGGGAGGTCGGCCGAGCGCACCCTGGTCACCCCGGGCGCGGTCGCGACGTCGTCCCCGTCGTCCTCGACGAAGAAGACGCAGCCGGAGAGCACCAGGCACGCGGCGAGCGCCGCCAAGAGGACGGCGCGGCCGCCCAGGTCAGCTCCGGGAACGGTACGTCGAACGCGCGCCCATCGCGTCCTTGTTGAGCCGCTTCGAGAGATGGAGCCCCTCCAGGACGAACTCGGTGGCACTGGCCACCATGCCGGGCGACTCGTCCCCCTCGGTCAGCTCGCTGACGATCTCCCGCAGGGTGGGCACGTCGTTGAGCAGGCGCACGAAGTCACCGGACGGGACGTCCTCACCGGCGTTGGCGATCACGCCGCCCTCGAACGCCTCGAGCACCGAGCGGGTCACCTCCGGCGACGAGCGCTCCTTGAACACCGCCAGCACCGCGCCCTTGACCAGGTTCTCGAGGATCTGGCCCTCGCGGCCGTCCTCCAGCGTCTCGATCTCGATCTTGCCCGACGTCGACGCGGCCAGGGCGTCGAGGTCGCTCACCCGGGCGACGATCTCGTCCTCGCCGGTCAGCAGCGCACGGCGGGCGGCGTTGGCCACCATCGTCTCGTGGTTCGACACCGACAGGCGGACCGACACGCCCGAGCGCTGGTTCACGTGGGCCGAGTCGCGGGCCAGGTGGGAGATCGTCGAGATGATCTCGCTCATGAACTGGGGCGTGCGCACCGTCAGGCCCTCGGCCTCGAACGGTGCCGCCTCCTGGTCGACGATCGCCATCTCGGTGTCGATCTCGAGCGGGTAGTGGGTGCGGATCTGGGCGCCGAAGCGGTCCTTCAGCGGCGTGATCATCCGCCCGCGGTTCGTGTAGTCCTCGGGGTTCGCCGAGGCGAACAGCATGACGTCGACCGGGAGCTGGATCTTGTAGCCCCGGACCTGGACGTCGCGCTCCTCGAGGATGTTGAGCAGACCGACCTGGATGCGCTCGGCGAGGTCGGGGAGCTCGTTGATGGCGAAGATGCCGCGGTTGGTGCGGGGGACGAGCCCGTAGTGGATGGTCAGCTCGTCGGAGAGGTACCGGCCCTCGGCGACCTTGATCGGGTCGACCTCACCGATCAGGTCGGCGATCGACGTGTCGGGGGTGGCGAGCTTCTCGCCGAAGCGCAGCGAGCGGTGCACCCACTCGATGCGGGTGTCGTCGCCGTGCTCGGCGATCAGGTCCTTCGAGTAGCGCGACGTCGGGTGGTAGGGATCGTCGTGGATCTCGGAGCCGGCGACGACCGGCATCCACTCGTCGAGCAGCTCGGTGACGCTGCGGATCATGCGGGTCTTCGCCTGCCCGCGCTCACCGAGGAAGATGACGTCGTGACCGGCGAGGATCGCGGTCTCGAGCTGCGGGATCACCGTCTCCTCGTAGCCGAGGACATCGGGGAAGAGGGCCTCGCCGGCACGGATGCGGGCGATGGCATTGCGGCGGAGCTCGGTCTTGACCGGGACCGATTCCCAGCCCGACGCTCGGAGCTCACCGATGGTCGAGGGGTTGGGCGGTGAGGTCATGTGACCACGGTATCGCCCCGACTGGGTATGACGGGAGCGAACCCACGCCCACGCCCGGCGGTCGGCCCAGCTCAGGTCGTCGTCGACGGCCGATCGCCGCCACCGCCGCGCCCGGCGGTCCCGTTCGATCGGCCCGTCAGAGCAGGCGTCCGCGGCTTGGCATGCTGGTGCCGTGGTCGAACGCACGAGACTCGGAACCAGCCCCGGTGACCCGCTCCAGCAGCCCGCCCCGATCGACCAGCTCACGCTGCGGTCGCCGGCCGGGATCGCGATCGAGGTGCTCACCCTCGGGGCCACCCTGCGGACCGTGCGGGTGCCCGACCGCAGCGGCGGCACCGTCGGCGTCACCGCCGCGCTCGACGACGTCGACGCCTACGCCGATCGCAACCGCAGCCCGTACCTCGGCGCGACCGTCGGCCGATGGGCCAACCGCATCGCCGGGGCCCGGTTCACGCTCGACGACGCCGAGGTCCGCCTCGACGCCAACGAGGGCGACAACCAGCTCCACGGCGGCCCGCACGGCTTCGACCGTCGCGTGTGGAGCGCCGACGGGGAGGACCGACCCGACGGCGGGGCGGTCCGGCTCGAGCTGACCAGCCCGGACGGCGACCAGGGCTTCCCGGGCACGGTGACCACCACCGCGACCTACGAGCTGGTCGGCGACGTGGTGCGCATCACCTACGAGGCGACGACCGACGCGCCGACGGTCGTGTCGCTCACCAACCACACCTACTGGAACCTCGCCGGCACCGGCACCATCCACGATCACGACCTGGCCGTGCACGCGGCGCGGTACCTGCCGGTGGACGACGAGACCATCCCGCTCGCCGACGCACCGGCCGGGCTCGACGGCACGCCCTACGACCTGCGCGACGCCCGTCGCATCGGCGACGTCCTCGGCGAGCTCGGCGCCGGCATCGACCACTGCTACGTGATCACGCCCGAGCAGCTCGGCCCCGGCGACGCACCGGTGCGCCCGGCGGCCCGGCTCCTCGATCGCCGCAGCGGCCGGTGGATGGAGCTCGCCACCGACCAGCCCGGCATGCAGGTCTACACCGGCGAGGCCCTCGGCCCGCCGCTGCGGACACACGGCGGGCTGGCCCTCGAGACCCAGCGGCTGCCCGACGCCCCGAACCGCCGGGACCTCGGCCCCGCCGTGCTCCGTCCCGGCGAGCGGTACCTCCACCGGGTGGAGCTGCGCTTCGGCGGCTGACGCCCGGGTTCGGCCGGTGTCGCCGGCGGGTAACCACCGCCCGGAGACCACCGGCGCGCCGACCGCCGGTCAATCACGCCAGCGACGGACGAGGACCCATGATCAGCGCGACCGACTCGATGCTCCTGGCCGCGGACGGCGACGGGCCCGGCGCCGGAGGCGGCGCGGCCGAGCTCTCCGGGCTGGCCGGGTGGGTCGCCGACGTGATCGAGTCGCTCGGCTCGGTCGGCGTCGGGCTGCTCACGCTCCTCGAGGTCGTGTTCCCGCCGATCCCGAGCGAGGTCGTGCTGCCCTTCGCCGGCTACCTCGCCGCGCTCGACCGGCTGAACCCGGTCACGGCCCTCGTGGCCGCGACCATCGGCTCGGTCGCCGGTTCGGTCGTCCTCTACGTCGTCGCCGAGAAGCTGGGGCGCGAGCGCACCGACCGCCTCCTCACCAAGGTCCCGCTCGTCTCGACCGAGGACCTCGATCGGGCGCAGGGCTGGTTCAGCGAGCACGGCGACGCCGCCGTGCTCATCGGTCGGTGCATCCCCGGCATCCGCAGCGTCGTCTCGCTTCCGGCCGGGATCGACCGCATGCCGATGTGGCGCTTCCTGGTGCTGACCACCATCGGTTCGGCGGTCTGGAACGGCGCGCTGATCGGGGCGGGCTACGCGCTCGGACGCCAGTGGCAGGACCTCGGCCGCTACTCCGGCTGGCTGAACTGGGCCGTCGTCGTCGCCATCGTCGCGGCTGTCGCCCGCTACGTCTGGAACCGGCGCGCCCGCGTCGCCGAGACCGTTGGCAGCTGACGCCCCGGGCCGGGTCGGTGGCGGCGTCCGCGACGACCACCGCCGGGGATCGGCCGGTTTCGGTCGGGAGGTGATCGGGAAGCCCTCCGGGACATGCGGCCGACCACGTCGAACACCGACAGTCCCGGCGGCGACGTGCGCGCCGACCATCCCGGACTCGAAGACGAGCCCCGCCCAGCCGGCACCTCGCCCGGCGGGCCCCCGACCGGGGAGGGACGCGATGACGTTCCCCCCGGCTGGGAGGAGAACCCGTCCGCGTGGAGCCAGCGGCTCCCGATCGTCGTCCTCGCGGTCATCGGCGTCGGCGTCGCCGGGATCCTGGCCCAGTACCAGCAGGAGATGACCGACTGGGTGTTCGAGCCGTTCTTCGGCGACGGCACCCGCGACATCGTGCGGGACTCGAGCTTCTCCCAGGCGTTCGAGCGCTTCCCGATCGGCGACGCCGCGCTCGGCGCCATCGGCTACCTGATCGACGCCGTCACCGGCGTGATCGGCGGGACCAAGCGGTGGCGGACGATGCCGTGGATCGTGCTGGTCTTCGGCTTCTTCGTCGGCCCGTTCGGCGTCATCAGCGTCATGCTGATCGTCTTCCAGCCCGTCCTCTACGGCGCGTTCTGCACGTTGTGCCTGGCTTCCGCCGCCATCTCGCTGGCGATGATCGGGCCCGCGGTCGACGAGATCCTCGCCAGCCTCCAGTACCTGCGCCGTGAGCACGACGCCGGCCGCTCGTGGTGGAAGGCGTTCTGGGGCCGACCCGAAGAGGGCGCCGAAGGCACCGTGACCGCGGGGGTGGCGGCATGATCGCCCGTTTCGTCGCCGTCGCCGTCGGCATCTGGCTGATGGCCGCACCGGCCGTCCTCGACTACGGCGACCCCGCCGCCACCTCCGACCGCATCGCCGGGCCCGTCGGCGGCGGCATCGCCTTCGTGGCCCTCTGGAAGGTCGCCCGCTCCCTGCGCTGGGCCGTCTTCCCGGTCGGCGTGTGGCTCGTCATCGCCCCGGTGGTGCTCGGCTACGACGACATCACCGCCTGGGTCAACAGCATCGCGTGCGGCCTCGTCTTCGTCGGCACCGTCCGCTTCGGCGGCGTGTCGCCCGACCAGTTCGGTGGCGGCTGGCGAACCATCTGGCGCCCCGAGCTCGGCACCTGGCCGGGGGCGCCCGAGCCCTCGGCCGAGCAACGAGCCGGCTGAGCGACCCGCCACCCCGTCCGGGCGCCCCGGCCTCGAACACCCCCGACACCCCGACCGATCGATCCGAACCCACCCGAGGAGCAGCCCATGCCTGGAACCGCCGTCATCACCGGAGCGTCCGCCGGCGTCGGGCGGGCCACCGCCTGCGCCTTCGCCGACGCCGGGTGGGACCTCGCCCTGATCGCCCGGGGCGCCGACGGGCTCGCCGGCGCCGCCGCCGACGTCGAGGCCCGGGGCCGCAAGGCGGTCACCTACCAGGTCGACCTCACCGACTGGGAGGCGGTCCGCACCGCCGCCCGCGAGGCCGAGGCCCACCTCGGCCCGATCGACGTGTGGGTCAACAACGCGATGTCGACGATCTTCTCGCCGATCCGCGACATCGACGTCGAGGCGTTCCACCGCGCCGTCGACGTGACGTTCTTCGGCCAGGTCCACGGCACGCTCGCCGCGCTCGAGCTGATGCGGCCGCGGGACCGGGGCACGATCGTGTCGGTCGGCTCGGCCCTCGCCTACCGCTCGATCCCGCTGCAGGCTCCGTACTGCGCGTCGAAGTTCGCGACGCGCGGCTTCATGGAGTCGCTGCGCACCGAGCTGATCCACGAGAACAGCGGCATCCGGGTCACCCAGGTCCACCTGCCGGCGGTCAACACACCCCAGTTCGCGTGGTGCCGCAACAACCTCGACGAGCACCCGATGCCGGTGCCGCCGATCTACTCCCCCGACGTGCCGGCCAAGGCCATCCTCGAGGCCGCGACCACCGCACCCCGCGAGAAGGTCGTCGGGTCGTGGAACCGGATGCTCGTGCTGGTCAACAAGGTGATGCCCGGCGTGCTCGACCACTTCGCCGCCCGCTCCGCCTGGGAGGGCCAGCAGGTCGACGGCACCAAGGCACCCGACACCGACAACCTCTACGAGCCGATCGACGACGCCCCCGGCACCGACCGCGGGGCCGCCGGGCGCTTCGGCGACCAGGACGGCGGCGTCCTCGACCCGGCGTTCCTCAAGACCCTGCCCCAGACCGTCGCGACCGTCGTACGTGCCATCACGTCTCGCGTGCGCGAGGTGCGGGGCGACGACCACCGTGGCCGCGAGCTCGCTCCCGGCGCGCCGACGGTCGACGCCGGCTGATCACCGCGGCTGCGTCGTCGCAGCCCGCCGACGAGAACCCACCTCCGGAAGGACCTGCGATGACCACGTTCGGACTGAAGCTGATGAGCGAGATGCACGGGCCGTCCGAGCTCGTGCGCCAGGCCACCGTCGCCGAGGAGCGCGGCCTCGAGTTCGTCTCGATCTCGGACCACTACCACCCGTGGCTTCCCGAGCACGACCACAGCCCGTTCGCGTGGAGCGTGCTCGGCGCCATCGCGGACCGGACCGAGCGCGTCGGCATCATCACCGGGGTGACCTGCCCGATCATCAGGTACAGCCCCTTGATCATCGCCCAGGCCGCGGCCACGACCGCGGTCATGTCGGGCGGGCGGTTCACGCTCGGGCTCGGCGCCGGTGAGCGGCTCAACGAGCACGTCAACGGGATGTTCCCGAGCGCCGACGTGCGTCACGAGATGCTCGGCGAGGCCATCGAGGTGATCCGGACCTCGTGGTCCGGCGGGTTCGTCGACCATCGGGGCGCCCACTACACGGTCGACGACGCCCGGGTGTACGACCTGCCCGACGAGCCGATCGACCTCGTGCTCGCCGTGAGCGGCAACGCGTCGTTGGACCTGGCGAAGGCGTCGGGCGCCGCCGGCATCATGGCCACCGACCCCGACGGCTCGTTGGTCGACGGCTGGGAGGCGCGGGGCGGTCGCCGCGACGCCACGTGGGCCGAGGTGCCGATGGCCTACGCCGCCGACGACGACACCGGCCTGCGGATCGCCCGTGAGCGGTTCCGGTTCGGCATCCCCGGCTGGAAGGTCATGTCGGAGCTGCCGAACCCGGTGAACTTCGATGCCGCCACCGCCACCGTCCGCCCGGAGGACATCGCCGAGGCGATCCCCTACGGCCCGGACCCGAAGCGCTACGTCGACGCCATCCGCTCGTTCACCGACGCCGGCTTCGACCGCCTCGCCCTCGTCCCCGTCGGCGATCCCGACGAGACGATCACGTTCTTCCAGGAGCAGGTGCTGCCCGAGCTCGGCTGAGCGACGTCGGAGCCGACGGGCGCCACGAGCAAACAGACAGCCGCGGCCTCAGGCGGTCGGGGTGACCGCCTCGCCAACAGCGGCGTCGTCGTGGGTGGCCGCGGCGTCGAGGCGGCGGAGGACTTGGTGGCCGAGGCCGGGGGAGGCGAGCTCGAGAGCCCGGTAGCTGATGCGATCGGCGGCCTGCTCGAGCCGGCGGGCGTCCTCGCGGAGGCGGTCGGCGTCGGCGAGCAGGTCTCGGATCACGGAGTCACGCGTCGTTGCGTCCATGCGCGGCAAGGTATCCCCGTCCCGGGCGCCGCGTCCCGGGAGTGTGACCACGATCATCGACGCCCTGACGACCGACCCGTCGCGCTGCGGACGGAGGTCCCGCGACGTCGGGCCCAACGGCGTGAGTCGCCGGTCCCGGTGGGCACCAACCGTCGCCTCGCCACCACTCCCTCCCCGAACTGGCCCCCACGCGATGCCACCCGTGGCACACCGCGCGGGCCAGAACGAGAACCTCCCGAACTGGACCCCACGCGATGCCACCCGTGGCACTCCGCGCGGGCCAGAACGAGAACCTCCCGAACTGGACCCCACGCGATGCCACCCGTGGCACTCCGCGCGGGCCAGAACGAGAACCCGCCGAACTGGACCCCACGCGATGCCACCCGTGGCACTCCGCGCGGGCCAGAACGAGAACCTCCCGAACTGGGGCCAGAACGGGAAGCCGGGGTTCGCGGGTCAGGCCTGGTAGGAGCCGGCGGTGGTGGCGCCGCCGTGGCCGGTCCAGTCGGTGTGGAAGAACTCCCCGCGCTCGGCGTCGATGCGCTCGTAGGTGTGGGCGCCGAAGTAGTCGCGCTGGGCCTGGATCAGGTTCGCCGACGTCCGCTCGGAGCGGTAGCCGTCGTAGAACGTGAGCGCCGACGCGTACGCCGGCACCGGCACACCGGCCCCGATCGCCGCGGTCACGACCCGCCGCCAACCGGGCTCGGCCTTGGCGATGGCGTCACGGAAGTACGGGTCGACGAGCAGGCTCTCCAGCGAGGCGTCATTGCCGAACGCCGAGGTGATGTCGTCCAGGAAGGCGGCCCGGATGATGCAGCCGGCCCGCCACAGCCCGGCGACCCGGCCGAGGTCGAGGTCCCAGCCGTGCTCGTCGGACGCGGCCCGCAGGAGCATGAACCCCTGGGCGTAGGACACGATCTTCGACGCGTAGACCGCGTCGCGCAGGTCGTCGAGATCGATCGACGGCGTGCTGTTCGTGCCGGTGAGCAAGCCCGACGCCCGCTTGCGCTGGTCGACGAACGACGAGACGATGCGGGCGCCGACCGCCTCGGCCACGAGCGTCACCGGTTGGCCCACCTCCATCGAGGCGATCACCGTCCACTTGCCGGTGCCCTTCTGGCCGGCGGCGTCGAGGATCTGCTCGACCAGCGGCTCGCCGGTGCGGTCGTCGGTCGTGCGGAGGATGTCGGCCGTGATCTCGATCAGGTACGAGTCGAGGACGCCGTCGTCCCAGCGGGCGAACGTGTCGGCCATGTCGGCGTGGCCCATCCCCATCGCCCGCATGACCCCGTAGGCCTCGGCGATGACCTGCATGTCGCCGTACTCGATGCCGTTGTGGACCATCTTCACGTAGTGGCCGGCACCGTCGGCGCCGAGCCAGTCGCAGCACGGGGTGCCGTCGGGGGCGTCGGCCGCGACCGCGGTGAGCACGTCGCCCACGATCTCCCAGCTGCCGTCGCTGCCGCCGGGCATGATCGACGGCCCGTGGCGGGCACCCTCCTCGCCACCGGAGACACCGGCGCCCACGTAGCGCAGGCCCTCGCCCTCGAGGCGCTCGGCCCGGCGGGCGGTGTCGGTGTAGAGCGAGTTGCCGCCGTCGATCACGACGTCACCCTCGTCGAGCAGCGGCACCAGCTCGTCGAGCACGGCGTCGACCGCGGGGCCGGCCTTGACCATCAACATGATGCGGCGCGGTGTGGCCAGTGTGTCGACGAGCTCGGCCAGCGTCTCGACCCCGACCACCGACGCGTCGGCGGCGCGCCCGTCGACGAAGTCGCGCATGGTCGACGTCGTCCGGTTCTGCACGGCGACCGTGTAGCCGTGATCGGCCATGTTGAGCACGAGGTTCTGGCCCATGACGGCGAGGCCGACCAGGCCGATGTCCGCGGTGGGAGTCTCCATGGGCCCATCCTGACGCGGGACCGGGAGCTGTTTCTCAGGATCGGTGTTCGGGCAATACTCGGTGGTGTCCGAGAGGAGCACGCCGCCATGACCATGCTCGATTCCTCAACCATCGTCGCCGAGCGCCGCAGCTACGAGGACGCCCAGGCCGACGTCGACCGCCTCTCCGACGAGGGGTTCCCCGTCGCCAGCCTCGCCATCGTGTCCCGCGACCTGCGCATGGTCGAGGACATCACCGGCCGGCGCGACCTGATGCGGGCCGTCACCGAGCGGGCGTGGGCCGGTGCGTTCATCGGCCTGTGGATCGGCCTGCTCGTGAGCATCCTCGCCAGCAGCGAGGAGGACGTCTCGATGTGGGCGGCGCTGCTGTCGTGGGTCGCGACCGGCATCGTCGTCGGCGGGGTGCTCGGCCTCGTCAGCCACCTCGCCCAGCGCGGCCGGCGCGACTTCTCGAGCGTGGGCCGCATCGAGGCCGACCGCTACGAGATCTGGTGCGAGCTGGAGGACGCCGAGCGTGCCCGTGCCGCCCTCGGCACCACCGGGATGACGTTCGACCGCTCGAGCTGAGCACCGGGACCCCACCCGCCGGGTCGGGCCGCCACGCACCCACCCACGCGACCAACCCACCCGCCACCCGGCCCAACCCACCCGAACTGGCCACCACCCGTGCCACGTCGTGGCCGTGGTGGTAGCCAGAACGGGTTCGTAGCCGGGGCGGCGGGTGGTGACGCGGGCGTCAGGGGGTGCGGCCGACCCAGCCGACGAGTCGGTCGATCGCCGGGGCGTCGTCGGGCACGGCCACGACGGGCCCGAACGGGACGGGGCCGCCGCGGGGCTCGGCCGGGATGGCCCGCTTCGACCCCTCGAGGCTCAGCGCGATGACCGCCGGGTCCCAGTCGGGCCGCTGGCCGGTCGCGGTGGCCAGGTCCCAGGTGTGCACGGTCACCTCGCTCGTGTAGGCGACCACGGCGACGGCACCGGGGACCGTGGCGAAGGGCAGGGTCAGCATCTCGCCGAGCACCGACGGGTCGGTCCAGGCGGCCTCGAGCTCGGCCACCTCGGCCGCCCATGCCTCGGCCAGCGCGTCGAACGGCACGTCGTCGGGAACCGGATCGACGGCGACGACGTCCTCTCGCCGACCAGCGGCGGCGATGCGCCGCACCACGCCGAACAGGTGCCGCGTGAGCTGGCGGACGTCGTAGTCGTCGCACGGCGTCGGGGCGTCGAACTGGTCGGGCCGCACGTCGGCGATCGTGTCGCCCGCGAGGGCGACGGCCGCCATCAGGAGCGGTCGCGGGTCCCCGGGGGCATCGCCCGCCGCGGGGCTCGCAGGCGTCTCGGAGGCGGGGATGGGAGCGGGGGTGGCGGTGTCGTTCGTGGTCATGTTCCGAGTGTCCGCGCCCAAATCGGCCACGGTGTGACCGGTTTGTTCGAGAAGATGGATCGATGCGAGCCGACCGTCTCGTGGCCATCCTCCTGCTCCTCCAGACCCGCCAGCGGGTGACCGCCGCCGAGGTCGCCGAGGAGCTGGAGATCTCCGAGCGCACCGCCCGACGAGACCTCGACGCGCTCGCCGCCTCGGGGGTCCCGCTCTACTCCCAGCGGGGCCGGGGCGGCGGCTGGTCCCTGATCGGCGGCGCCCGCACCGACCTCTCGGGGCTCAGCGCGGCCGAGGCCCGGGCGCTGTTCCTCGTCGCGGGCCCGTCGTCGGAGGCGACGCCCGAGGTGCGGTCCGCGCTGCGGAAGCTGCTGGGCGCACTCCCCGAGCCGTTTCGTGCCTCCGCCGACGCCGCGGCCGGCGCCATCGTCGTCGACCCGGCCCGGTGGGGCGGACGGCGCGACGCCGACGCCCCCGAGCATCTCGACGCCCTCCAGGAAGCGGTGGTCGACGGCGAGCAGGTCCGCCTCGGCTACCGGCGGGCCGACGGCACCACGTCGGACCGGGTCGTGCACCCGTTGGGGCTCACCCGCAAGGGCGTCCGCTGGTACCTGATCACCGACACGGCCGACGGGCGGCGCACGTTCCGGGTCGATCGGGTGCGCTCGGTCGAGCGGACCGGCGAGCCCGCGGTTCGGCCCGACGGCTTCGACCTCGCCGCGGCGTGGGACGGGATCGTGGCCGAGGTCGACGAGCGGCGCATGGCCGTCAGCGTGCGGGCCGCGGTCGAGCCGGCCGTGCTGCGCATGTTGTGGGCGTTGTTCGACCACCGCCTGTCCGTGGGCGGGACCCGCGACGACGGTCGCGTGCTCGTCGAGGTCCGGGGCCCGTCGGCCGAGGTGGTGGCCAACGAGCTCGCCGGCTGGGGCCGCAACGTCGAGGTGCTCGGACCCGACGCCGCCCGTCGGCGCCTCGCCGTCCTCGGCGCCGAGCTCGCGCAGCTCTACGACCCGGCGACGGGCTGATCGTCGCGATCGGCCGGATCGAAGGGCGTCGACGAGTCGGCGGAGCGGCCGATGTCGGTGGCGGTGGCCGTGTCGGCGTCGGAGTCGGCCCGCGGGCGTCGGAGCGGGGCGAAGAACGCCAGGCACACAAGCGCGCACAGGTAGGCGGGGAACATGTAGCGGGTCGACTGGCCGGGTGTGATCAGCGCGACCGACAGCTGTGCGGCCGCCAACGGGGCCCCGACGGCCAGGAAGCGCCAGTCCCGGCGCCGCCACGCGGCCACGCCGACCGCGGCGAGGCCGAGGTAGCACCAGATCACCGCCCGCCAGGTCACGGCCCGCCGCCAGCGGACGGTCCATGGCGCGTCGGACCGGCCGTTGTCGGACCACCAGGCGTTCACGGCGGTCAGGGTCTCGTTCAGCTCGTCGGACAGCGGCTCGGTCGCCGGCAGGTCCTCGTCCATGGTCTCGAGCGGCGGTCCGAGGACCTCGAGGCCGGTGAGGTGCCACGGCAACCAGCCCAACGTGCCGACGCAGCCGAGGTGATGGTCGACCCACGTGCCGGGCCAGCGCCGCACGAACCGGAACCACAGCTCGCGGAACTCGGCCTTGTGCTGCTCCAGGAACGCCGACTGCGGGTAGTCGGCGAGCTCGTCTGGCTGGCCGATCCGCTCGGGGGCGTCGGGCGCGAGGAAGTGGGGATTGACCACCAGTGCGGTCGCCTGCCCGCACACGTAGGACTCCTGCCACCGCTCGTGGGGCAGGACCTGCTCGAGGAACTCACGCTCCTGGGGCGTCATCTCGTCCCAGTGGAGGGCAACGAACGCGCCCATGTCGTGGACGAACGTGACGTAGGAGAGGAACACCGGGGGCTCGTGGGCGCCGAGGTAGCGGTAGACGCCCTGCTCGATCACCAGGTTGGCGGCGGCCACGGCGAGCAGGACCAGCACCAGCCGATGGCGGTGCCGCCACTGGGTGATCGCCAGGGCGGCGGCGACGGCGCCGACGATCACGAGCCCGTTGTGGCGGAACCCGAGCACCGCTACCGCGGCCGCGACGAGCCGGGCCGGCCGGTACCACCGGGCCAGGTACCGGTCGGGCGCGGCGACCAGGTCGATCACCTCGGCGAGCAGCCACAGGACGCTGATGGCGAACGGCACGTCCTTCCACACCAGCGGCACCATCAGCCCGACGGCCGGGTTGAGGGCGACGAGGCACGGCACGACCACGGCCCACGCCGGGGGCACGCGGGCCCGTTCGAGGCGCCGGGTCACGCTGGCGAGCACCGCGGCCAGCGCCACGGCGTGGGCGAGCGTGACGATGGCCGGGCTGAACCAGATCCGGGTGAGGACGGCGATCAGCCACGTGTGGAAGACGGGGTGCCAGTCGACGAACACCCACGCCTCGGCCTGCTCCCACTGCTGGCGGGAGTCGTAGGTCATGACGCCGGGATAGAAGCCGGCCCACCACACGCCGAGGGCGACGAGGCAGAAGAGGCCGACGCCGAGCACCCGCAGCCTCGGTCCGTGCGAGAGCCACCCCCCGGCACGGGCCAACGTCTCGGCGGCGCCCCGCCCCCGTTCGGTCGGTGGCATCCGGTCGGTTCCCTGCCCGCGGTCGGCCGGCGACGCTGGTGCGGGCGCGGACGACGGTTCGGGGGCGGCGGGCGCGGAACCGGTCGACGCGGAGCTCGCCCACTGCCTCATCCGCCGACCGCCCTGCTCGCTCGGCCCCCGCGCGGCGCCCCCGGTCCGGGGCACGGGCGCGATGACGACTCCGTGAGCACGAGCCGTCCAGCCTACGAAGGCCGGCGCCGAACGCGACTCGACCGGCGGCCGCGCCCACACCCCGGTCAGCGGCCGGTCACCCGGCCGCAGGGTCAGTCGTGGAACATGGGGTCGTGCTCGGGGGACTCGTCCCGGTCACGGCCCGGCAGGTGCCCGTAGATCTCCTGGAACACCCGGCTCATCTCGTCCCACGGGAAGTCGACGAACTCGCCGCGCTGACGCACGTACTCCATGTGGCGCTGGCCGGCCTCGTCGAACGGGTGGTACAGCGCGTCCTCGGTGCCGTCGAACTCGATCGGCTTCACCCCGAAGCGGGTGCACATCTCGATGTTGAACGCACTCGTCGCCTTCACCCAACGGCCGTCGAGGAGGAACGTCGAGTACCCGTGGAAGGCGAACACGTCGGTGCCCATCGACTCGAGCAGCTTGTCCGACGCCAGGTGGTTGCGGACGTCCGCGTAGCCGAGCAGCGACGGCACCCTCACCGCCCGGGCGCCGGCGGTGAGCAGGATCGACTTGGGGACGCACCAGTTGCGGTCCCGGCCGACGATCACCGACGCCCGGTAGTCGTCGGGGTCGGGCGAGGAGACATAGGGGTCGTAGCGGATGCCGTCGCGCACGGCGTAGAACAGCGCGACCGCCCTCTCCCGGTCGTCGCCCGCGCCGCGCACGACGTCGTTGGCCCAGTCGCGAACGGCGGGATGGTCGGAGTCGACGAAGCGGGTCGCCGCCAACCCCTCTTCGGCGGTGAACGCCTTGGCGGTGATGCTCATGGGACCACGCTAGGACATCGTGTCGGCCCGAGACACTTCCCCGTGGGGCACGGGTCGACGCCGGCCCCGCACGGGTGCGAGCGCCGCTCCGGGCGAGCAGTAAGGTGCCGGCGGGGGCACGCCATCGCCGGACACACCGGTCGGGAGGACGGAACCGACCGGCGAGAGGAAGGTCGAGTCGTGAGCGAGCCGTTCTTCACCGAGGTCACCGAGCCGATCCCCTACCTGGGGCCGGACACCGACGAGTCGCTGGCGTTCCGCTGGTACGACGCCGATCGCGTCGTCGCCGGCAAGACGATGGCCGAGCACCTCCGCTTCGCGGTCTGCTACTGGCACAGCTTCAACTGGAACGGCTTCGACATCTTCGGGGCCGGCACGTTCGACCGACCGTGGCTCGATCCGGCCGCCGACCCGATGGCCGCGGCCCACCACAAGCTCGACGTCGCGTTCGAGTTCTTCGAGAAGCTGCGGGTGCCGTTCTTCTGCTTCCACGACCGCGACCTGGCGCCCGAGGGGTCGTCGTTCAAGGAGAGCTGCGCCGCGCTCGACGAGCTGGCCGACGCCGCGGCCGCCCACATGGAGCGCACCGGCGTGGGCCTCCTGTGGGGTACCGCCAACCTGTTCGCCCACCCCCGCTACCTGGCGGGCGCGGCGACCAACCCCGACCCGGAGATCTTCGCCCACGCCGCCGCCCAGGTGTGCCACTGCCTCGACGTGACCAACCGGCTCGGCGGCGCCAACTACGTGCTGTGGGGCGGCCGCGAGGGCTACGAGACGCTGCTCAACACCGACATGGGCCGCGAGCTGCGCCAGCTCGCCCGGTTCCTCCACCTGGTCGTCGAGCACAAGCGCCGGATCGGCTTCGAGGGCACGATCCTCATCGAGCCCAAGCCGTTCGAGCCGACCAAGCACCAGTACGACTTCGACGTCGCCGCGGTCACCGCGTTCCTGGAGCGGTTCGACCTTGCCGACGAGATAAAGGTCAACATCGAGGTCAACCACGCCACGCTCGCCGGCCACGACTTCCACCACGAGATCGCCGCCGCGGTCGACGCCGGCATCTTCGGCTCGGTGGACGCCAACGCCGGCGACGACCGCCTCGGCTGGGACGTCGACCGGTTCCCGACCTCGGTCGAGCAGATGAGCCTCGGCCTCCTCGAGATCCTGCGGGGCGGCGGCTTCACCACCGGCGGGTTCAACTTCGACGCCAAGCTGCGGCGCCAGTCGATCGACCGCACCGACCTGTTCCACGCCCACGTCGGCGGGATGGACACGCTCGCCCGGGCCCTGCTGGTCGCCGACGCGCTGCGCAGCAGCGGCGACCTCGACGCCGCCCGAGCCGAGCGCTACGCCGGCTGGGACGGCGAGCTCGGCCGGGCCATCCTCGACGGCGACCACACACTCGCCGAGCTCCACGATCGGGCGCTCGCCCGTGACGACGACCCGCGACCGCGATCGGGGCGCCAGGAGGCGCTCGAGACCCTGGTCGCCCGGACCATCGATCGGACCCGCTGATGGCTGTCGTGCTCGGGGTCGACTCGTCGACCCAGTCCACCAAGGTCGAAGCCCGCGACGCCGACACCGGCGCCGTGGTCGGCATCGGCCGCGGCGCGCACCCGCCGACCACCCCACCCCGCAGCGAGCAGGACCCGGCGGCCTGGTGGGACGCGCTGGCCACCGCGGTGCGCGCGCTCGACGACGACGTCCGGCGCGACGTCCGGGCCATCGCCGTCGGCGCCCAGCAGCACGGGCTCGTCGTGTCCGACGGGGCCGGGAACGTGCTGCGGCCGGCGAAGCTGTGGAACGACACCGAGTCGGCGCCCCAGGCCACGGCGCTGCGGGACAAGCTCGGCGCCGAGACGTGGGCCGAGGCGGTCGGGCTGGTCCCGGTGGCGTCGTTCACCATCACCAAGCTGGCGTGGCTCGCCGAGCACGAGCCCGCCACGCTGGCCGCGACCCGGCGGGTCCAGCTCCCCCACGACTGGTTGACGTGGCGCCTGTGCGGCGAGCACGTGACCGACCGGGGCGACGCGTCGGGCAGCTGCTGGTGGTCGGCGGCCGACGGCACCGTCCACCACGAGCTGCTGGCCCTGGTCGACCCCGACCGCGACTGGGCCCCGGTCCTGCCGACGGTGCTCGGCCCGACCGACGTCGCCGGCCACGTGACCGCCGAGGCGGCCGCCGAGCTCGGCATCGGCGACGGGTCACCGATCGTCGTCGGTCCCGGGACGGGCGACAACATGTCCGCGGCCCTCGGGCTCGGGCTCGGACCGGGCGACCTCGTCGTGTCGTTGGGGACCTCGGGCACCGCGTACGCCCGCTCGGAGCGGGCGACGGCCGACGCATCGGGCCTCGTCGCCGGGTTCGCCGACGCCGCCGGCGGCTTCCTGCCGTTGATCTGCACGCTCAACGCGACGAAGGTGACCGACTTCGTCGGCGGCCTGATCGGCATGGACGCCCCGGCGCTGGCCGCCGCCGCGCTGGAGGCACCTCCGGGGGCGGGCGGCGTGGTCGTGGTGCCGTACCTCGACGGCGAGCGCACGCCCGACCTGCCCGACGCGTCCGCCGCCATCTGCGGCCTGCGCTCCAACGCCGACCACGGGTCGCTGGCCCGGGCGGCCCACGAGGGGGTCGCGTGCGGCCTGCTCGAGGGCGTCGACGCGCTGGTCGACGCCGGGGTCGACGTCGACGGGCGGCTGCTGCTCGTCGGAGGCGGCGCCCGCTCGGCCGCGTACCGTCGGGTCGTCGCCGACCTCGCGGCCCGCACGGTGACCGTGCCCGACGACGACGAGGTCGTGGCGACCGGCGCCGCGGCCCAGGCCGCCGCGGTGCTCGCCGGCACCTCACCCGACGAGGTCGCCGATCGGTGGGGCCTCGGCCGGGGCACGACCGTCGAGCCCGACACCACCGTCGACGCCGCCGCAATCCGCGCCCGCTACCGCGACATGGCCACCCGCGTCGCCACCTGAGCACACCGCCCCACTCCACACCTGACAACCCCCGGATCCGGTACGCGTTCGCGCCACCTGGTGGTCGCCTGCGCGTACCAGACCGGACGGGGGGTGCGGGGGGTGGTGGTCCGCTGACCGTGAGCAGCGGCGATCAGGGGTAGGTTCGGAGCGCTGGACACCGCCCCGAAATGGATCTGACATGGAGCTGACGACCGGTTGGCGTGCAACCGCGGCCGACGACGAGCTCCGTCGCGCCTACCCGGAGGTCGGCTACGACGACTCGGCGTGGACACCGGTCGACGTCCCCGGCCACTGGGCCGACGTCGCAGAGCTGGCCGACGCCGAGGCCGTCCTGTACCGGTGCACGTTCCACCATGACGTCCCCGCCGCCGGCGAGCGGGCCTGGCTCACGTTCGACGGCGTCTTCTACCAGAGCGACATCTGGCTCGACGGCGCCTACGTCGGCGATGCCGAGGGCTACTTCGCGGCCCACTCGTTCGACGTGACCCGGCTGCTCGCCGACGGGACCGAGCACACCCTGGCCGTCGAGGTCACGTGTCCCGCCCCCGGCTCGGGCGGCACCCGCCGCGCCCTCCTCGGCATCCTCGGCGACCCGACCGAGGTCGACACCGCCGCGACCCCCGGAGGCGAGCCGCGCAGCACCGGCGGGATCTGGCGGCCCGTGCACCTGACCACGTCGGGCGCGGTCCACATCGACGGGCTGCGCGTGCTGTGCCGGGAGGCGGCCGAGGAGCACGCCTCGCTCCACCTGCGGGCGATCCTCGACGCCGCCGAGGCGGTGACGGCCGACGTCGTCATCACGATCACGGACCCGCAGGGCGCGGTCGTCGCCACCCGCGAGGTGCAGCACGCGCTGGCCACCGGCGAGAACCGGCTCGACTGGACGGTCGGCGTGGACCGGCCACAGCTGTGGTGGCCCCACGCACTCGGCGACGCGCCCCTCCACGACGTCCGGGTCGAGGTGCGGGTCGACGACCGGCCGAGCGACCACCGCCAGGTGCGCACCGGGCTGCGCACCGTCCGGCTCCAGAACTGGATCCTCCACGTCAACGGCGAGCGCCTGTTCTGCAAGGGCGCCAACGTCGGCCCGACCCGGGCGCTGCTCGGCGACGCGAGCCCGGCCGAGGTCCGCCGCGACGTCGAGCTCGCGAAGGAGGTCGGGCTCGACCTGCTGCGGGTGCGGGGCCACGTCGCCCACCCCGAGCTCTACGACGCGGCCGACGAGGCCGGCATGCTGATCTGGCAGGACCTGCCCCTCCACCGCGAGCACGCCCGCAGCGTGCGCCGCGAAGCGGTCCGCCAGGCCCGCCAGCTCGTCGACCTCGCCGCCCATCACCCCTCGATCGCCGCGTGGTGCGGCCACAACGAGCCCGACGGGCCGATGAACCCGCCGGCGGGCACGTCGGCCGCGCTGCAGATCCTGCGCCACCAGGCCCCGACCTGGAACCGCACGGTGCTCGACCGCTCGGTCCGCCGGGCGCTCGAGCGGGCCGACGACAGCCGCCCGGCGATCGTCCACTCGGGTGTCCTCCCCCACCCACCCCAGCTCGACGGCACCGACTCGCACATCTTCTACGGCTGGCGTCGCGGCGACGTGCCCGACCTCGCCGCCCTCATCGCCCGCATCCCCCGCCTCGG
Source organism: Actinomycetota bacterium (assembly GCA_034211175.1). Taxonomy (GTDB): domain Bacteria; phylum Actinomycetota; class Acidimicrobiia; order Acidimicrobiales; family CAIXPF01; genus JAXHUH01. The sequence goes on along the minus strand of JAXHUH010000289.1, from coordinate 26,139 downwards.
CCGCTTCGTCGGCGAGCTCGGCGCCCAGGCGGCGTCCTCCGCCGACGAGCTGCCGCTGCCCGAGCCGTGGGGCCGCTTCGACGACGACGTGATCGCCGGGCTCGAGGCACTCGGCGCGGAGCCGGCGCTGTGGCTGCGCACCCCGCCGGCCGACCACGACGACGCCGCCTCGTGGGTCGCCGCCACCCAGGAGCTGCAGGCCCGCGTCGTCGCCCGTTCGGTCAGCGACCTGCGGCGGCTCATGTACAACCCGGGCGGCGGGTTCACGGTGCTCGCGCTGGCGGACCTGCGCCCGGGGCTCGGCTACGGCCTGCTCGACCACGAGCGGCGCCCGAAGCAGGCGTGGCACGCCCTGCGCGCCGTGTGCCGGGCGGTGCTCCTGGTGACCGACCCGCTCCCCGGCCGCATCACCACCGGCGCCGTGATCGAACGCCCGGTCCACGTCGTGAGCAGCCGGCGCACGACCCTCGAGCACGCCCAGGTGACGGCCACCCTCACCCGGCCGGACGGCGAGACGGTGTGGCGGTGGTCGGGCGACGTCGAGGCCGACAGCTGCGGGCTGGTCGGCACGATCCGCACGACCGCCGGCGACGAGCCGGGACCGTTGAAGCTCACCCTCGAGCTCGACGCCGGCGAGGACAGCGACCGCGTCGAGCTCGTCGCCGAGGTCGTCCACGACGCCTGACGCCGGCGCCACCGGCTCGGCCTCCGCGACGCCCGATTGACCGGAGCGCACAGCGGGTACCACCGACGTACCTCGTTGCCGGCCCGGACCGTGGGCATCGCGGGACGAACGTTCCGTCCAGCCGGGCCGGCAACGGGAACGGCGGGCACGCCCGGACCGCGCGGTTCGGGCCGACCGGCGTGGGGTAGAAGTGCGGCCATGCGTCGCTTCCGCTGCCACCGCTGTGGCGTCGAACTGTTCTTCGACAACGACCGTTGCACCAACTGCGGTGGCAACGTCCGGTACGTCCCCGAGCGGGACGACCTCGTGACCTACGAGGACGCCCTCCCCGACAAGCTCCACGAGTGCTCGATCGGCGTCGAGCACGGGATCTGCAACTGGACCACGCCCGCCGAGGGCACGCCGTGCGCGTCGTGCGCGCTGACCGTCACGCGGCCCGATCTCACGGTGCCCGGCGTCATGGAGTACTGGCGCCACTTCGAGCTGGCCAAGCGCCGGGTCCTCCGCCAGATCTGGGGCTACGGGATCCCGACCGACGCCCCGGAGCCGCCGGCCGACGGGTCGCCGCCCGGCCCCGGCGAGGTGGGCCTCACCTTCGAGCTGCTCGCCTCCGCGCCGGGCACGCCGGTCACCATCGGCCACGCCGACGGGCTGGTCAGCCTCGACGTCACCGAGGCCGACCCCGAGACCCGCGAGCGCGAGCGCGCCGAGCTCGGCGAGCCCTACCGCACGCCGCTCGGCCACGTGCGCCACGAGGTCGGCCACTACGTGTGGGCCCGCATGATCGACGGCACCGACCAACTGGAGTCGTTCCGGAAGCTGTTCGGTGACGAGCGGGAGGACTACCAGGAGGCGCTGCGCACCCACTACGCCGGCACCGACGACGGCAGCTGGCAGAAGGACCACATCTCCTTCTACGCCTCCGCCCACCCGTGGGAGGACTTCGCCGAGACCTTCGCCCACGCCCTCCACATGCACGACACGATGGACACCGCCCGGGCCTTCGGGCTCACGGGCCGGCGCCAGCCCCGCAAGTGGGCCGACCGCTACGCCCAGTGGGTCGAGCTCGAGGTGGCGCTCAACAGCCTGAACCGGGCGATGGGCCACGACGACGCCTACCCGTTCGTGCTGCCGGAGCCCGCGGTCGACAAACTGAGGTACGTCGAGGAGATCATCCTCGAATCCTGACGGGGACCATTTCCCACGTCCCTTCAGGCCCGAGTACCGTCCAATCGACAGTCGACACGCACGATCAGGAGGCTTCGTGGCGACCACGACGCCCGCGCGCTCCGCACCGGTGTTCCGCCGGCCGGCGCGACGGCTCCCGTTCCCGCTCGGGCTCTACCAGACCTACGTGGGCAAGAAATGGGTGATGGGGGTCACCGGCATCGCCCTCCTCGGGTACGTGGTGGTCCACATGATCGGGAACCTCCACCTCTACGAGGGCCCCGCCCAGGTCAACCACTACGGCGAGGCACTACGGGACCTGGGTGGTGAGCTCGTCCCCCGCACGCTCCTGCTGTGGCTGCTCCGCATCGGGCTGACCACCGCGTTCGTGCTGCACATCCACGCCGCCATCTCGCTGACGGCCACCAACCGCAAGGCGAACGGCACCCGGTACCAGTCGAAGCGGGACTACATCGCCGCCGACTTCGCCAGCCGGTCGATGCGGGTGACGGGCATCATCATCTTCCTGTACGTCATCTTCCACCTGGCCGACCTCACCTGGGGCTGGCTGCTCGGTGACGAGTACATCCGCGGCGACGTGTACCACAACGTGGTGGAGAGCCTCTCGAGCCTCCCCATCGCCATCATCTACATCGTCGCCAACATCGCCGTGGCCGTGCACATCTACCACGGCGCCTGGTCGATGTTTCAGACGTTGGGGATCAACAACCCGCGCTTCAACGTGGCCCGGCGCTACCTGGCCACCGGGCTCGCCGCCATGATCCTCCTCGGCAACCTGAGCTTCCCGATCATGGTCCAGGCCGGCCTCATCAGCGAGGACGACCGCACGACGCCGTACGCCGACGAGGAGCACGGCGAGGAGGGCGAGTCCGGCGAGGCCGCCCCCGCCGCCACGACCACCGAGGAAGGAGCGCTCGGATGAGTGAGATCACGCTGAACTCCCGCGTGCCCTCCGGTCCGATCGAGGACCGGTGGACGAACCACAAGTTCGACATGAAGCTGGTGAACCCGGCCAACAAGCGCCGGTTCTCCATCATCGTCGTCGGCACCGGCCTCGCCGGTGCGTCGGCCGCCGCGACCCTGGGCGAGCTCGGGTACAAGGTGAAGGCCTTCACCTTCCACGACTCGGCCCGCCGGGCCCACTCGATCGCCGCCCAGGGCGGGATCAACGCGGCGAAGAACTACCAGAACGACGGCGACAGCGTCTTCCGCCTGTTCTACGACACGGTGAAGGGCGGCGACTTCCGCAGCCGTGAGAGCAACGTGCACCGCCTGGCCGAGGTGTCGCTCAACATCATCGACCAGTGCGTCGCCCAGGGTGTGCCGTTCGCCCGCGACTACGGCGGCCTGCTCGACAACCGCTCGTTCGGTGGCGCCCAGGTGTCCCGGACGTTCTACGCCCGGGGCCAGACCGGCCAGCAGCTCCTCCTCGGCGCCTACCAGGCGCTCGAGCGCCAGGTGCAGGCCGGCTCGGTCGAGCTGATCACCCGCTCGGAGATGCTCGACGTCGTCGTCAAGGACGGCGAGGCGGCCGGCATCGTCACGCGCGACCTGGTCACCGGCGAGATCACCAGCCACTCGGCGCACGCGGTCATCCTCGGCACCGGCGGCTACGGCAACGTGTACTACCTGTCCACGAACGCCATGAACTCCAACGCCACCGCCGCGTGGCGGGCCCATCGCCGGGGCGCGCTCATGGCGAACCCCTGCTACACGCAGATCCACCCGACCTGCATCCCGGCCAGCGACGAGTTCCAGTCGAAGCTGACCCTGATGTCGGAGTCGCTGCGCAACGACGGGCGCATCTGGGTCCCCCGCGACGAGAACGAGAAGCGGGCCGCCGGCCAGATCCCCGAGGAGGATCGCTACTACTACCTCGAGGAGAAGTACCCGGCGTTCGGCAACCTCGTGCCCCGCGACGTCGCCTCCCGCAACGCCAAGACGGTGGTCGATGCCGGTCAGGGCGTCGGGCCGCTGAAGAACGGCGTCTACCTGGACTTCGCCGACGCGATCGGCCGCGACGGCCAGGCCCGCATCGCCGAGAAGTACGGCAACCTCTTCGACATGTACGAGCGCATCACGGACGAGAACCCGTACCAGACCCCGATGCGCATCTTCCCGGCCAGCCACTACACGATGGGCGGGCTCTGGGTGGACTACCACCTGATGAGCAACATCCCCGGCCTGTTCGTGCTCGGCGAGGCCAACTTCTCCGACCACGGCGCCAACCGCCTGGGGGCCTCGGCGCTCATGCAGGGCCTGGCCGACGGCTACTTCGTCATCCCCTACACGATCAGCGACTACCTCTCGTCCAAGCTGAACGTGCCGGTCGTGCCGACGTCGGACCCGGCGTTCTCCGCCATCGAGAACGACGTCACCGAGCGCATCCGCAAGGTGATGGCGGTCAAGGGCACCCGCTCGCCCGACCACTTCCACCGCGAGCTCGGCAAGATCATGTGGAACGCGTGCGGCATGGCCCGCAACGCGGAGGACCTCCAGCAGGGGCTGCGGGACATCCCGGCCCTGTACGAGGAGTTCTGGTCCGACGTCCGGGTCCCCGGCACCGCGGACGGCATGAACCAGTCGCTCGAGAAGGCCTTCCGCGTCGCCGACTTCTTCGAGCTCGGCGAGCTGATGTGCCGGGACGCGCTCATGCGCGAGGAGTCGTGCGGCGGCCACTTCCGGGTCGAGAGCCAGACGCCCGAGGGCGAGGCCCTGCGCAACGACGACCAGTTCGCCTTCGTCGGCGCCTGGGAGTGGCAGGGCGAGGGCAACCCCCAGGAGCTCCACAAGGAGGACCTGGTGTTCGAGTACGTGAAGCTGGCCCAGCGCAGCTACAAGTGACGGAGTCCCACCACACCATGCGCATCACGCTCAAGGTCTGGCGCCAGGACGGCCCGGACGACGACGGCCGCTTCGAGACCCATCAGGTCCCCGACGTCTCCCCCGACATGTCGTTCCTCGAGATGATGGACGTCGTCAACGAACGGCTCCTCGAGTCCGGCCACGAGCCGATCTCGTTCGAGAGCGACTGTCGCGAGGGCATCTGCGGGACCTGCGGCGTCATGGTCAACGGCCGCGCCCACGGCCCGGAGAAGGGCACCGCGACCTGCCAGCTCCACATGCGGAAGTTCGCCGACGGCGACGAGATCGTCGTGGAGCCGTGGCGGGCCGAGGGCTTCCCGATCATCCAGGACCTGGTCGTCGACCGCAGCCCGCTCGACCGCATCGTCGATGCCGGCGGCTACATCTCGGCACCCACCGGCTCCGCGCCCGACGCCAACCTCATCCTCGTCCCCAAGGACGCGGCCGAGGCGGCGATGGACGCCGCGGCGTGCATCGGGTGCGGCGCCTGCGTCGCGGCGTGCCCCAACAGCGCCGGGCAGCTGTTCACGTCGGCCAAGCTCAACCACCTCAACCTCCTGCCCCAGGGGCAGTCGGAGCGGTGGGAGCGCACGCAGAACATGGTCGAGACGATGGAGGAGTACTTCGGCTCCTGCACCAACCACGGCGAGTGCTACGAGGCGTGCCCGAAGGAGATCAGCCTCGACTTCATCGCCTGGATGAACCGGGACTACCTGAAGGCGCTGCGCAAGAACCGCAAGCTCGCCGGTCAGCGGGACTGATCGTCCACCACTGAGGAGCGTGCCGGCGGCGCATCGGTTCGAGCCGGCTCCGCCGGTACGCTCACGCCCCATGGACGGGTCCTCCCCCCGGCCCGTGCGGGCCAAGTACACGATTCGCAACGCCCCCGTGCAGGTACTTCGCGGCTTCTGCATGGGCTCGGCCGACATCGTCCCCGGCGTGTCCGGCGGCACGGTCGCCCTGGTGTTCGGCATCTACGAGACGTTGATCGGGTCGATCCGCGAAGGCGCACGATCGCTCGGCCGGTTCGTGAAGGGCGACGTGCGCGGCGGCCTCGACGGCCTCCGCTCGATCGACTGGTTCTTCCTGGTCCCACTCGGGGTCGGCATCCTCCTGGCCGTCGCCTCGCTGGCGACGACCATCGAGCACCTCCTGGAGGAGGAGCCGGTCCGCATCGCCGGGGTGTTCTTCGGCCTCGTCACCGCATCGACCGTCGTCGCCTGGCGCCTGCTGAACGTGCGCGACGGGGTGCGGATCGCGGTGCTCGTCGGGGTGTCGATCGTGATGTTCTTCCTGATGGGCATCCGGTCGGGGCCGGTCGGTTCGCCGCCGATCTGGGCGTTCCTGATCGGCGGATCGATCGCCATCTGCGCCATGATCCTCCCCGGTGTGTCCGGGTCGTTCCTGCTGCTGGCGATCGGGCTGTACGACCCGGTCCTCGAGGCGGTCCACGACCGCGACATCGTGTCGCTGCTCGTGTTCATGCTCGGCTGCGTGCTCGGCCTCGCCGCGTTCAGCTCGCTGCTCCACTGGGCGCTCGACCGCCACTACGACACCGTGATGGCAGGGTTGATCGGCCTGCTGGTGGGCTCGTTGCGGGTCCTGTGGCCGTGGCCGGACGGTGTCGGCATCCCCGAGCAGACCGACGACGCCGGCAACGTGATCGTCGAGGGCACCTCGGGCGCCGAGCTCGGCGCACCGACCGACGACGTGCTCGTCCCGATCCTGCTCGCCGTCCTGGCCGCGGCAGTGGTGCTCGGCTTCACCTTCTTCGCCGAGAAGCGGGCCCAGAAGGCGATCGCCAACCAGCCCTCCTGACCGCCCCGCACCATCGTTCTGGGTCTCACCTCTGCCACGTGGCGGTCGAGATCCGATCCCCGGTGCGGGTTCGAGCTCAGACGCCGACGAGCTCGATCCAGCCGTTGCCGCGGTCGCCGAAGCGGCAGAACGCCCGAGCGATGCGCAGGTCGAACCCGTCGTTCGGTACCCGCACAGGCGACCAGCCGATGACCTCCACGGGAAGCGGCTCGCCCCGGTGGACCACGCCGTCGAGGCTGTCGAGCCCGGCCCCGGGCCGCCAACGCACCCCGGTCGTGTCGGACGCGACCCCGGCCACGCCGTCACCCGCGTGCACGGGCTCGCCGTCGACGACGGCCGCGATCGTGGCCCCCGGGCCGGTCCACGGCACCGCCCCACCCCAGCGGTGGCCGCGCCAGCCGTGGGCGGTGAGGTCGTAGGCCTCCCGGCCGACGAGCACCTCACCGGTGACCAGCGACCAGAACACGTCGTGGCCGGGCGCGGCCGAGTACCCGCCATCGTCGTGCTCCCACTCGAGGTCGAAGCCGAGCGGCACCCGGTCGCCCCGGAAGTCACCCCACGCCCCGGTCGGGTCGTCGAGGCCGACGGCGAACGCCTCGAGCCCGAGCGACCAGTGCACGAGCGGCGTCTCGCACACGTGGTCGGCCCACAGCCCCGACGTGCGCAGCTCGAGGTCGTGGTCGCGTCGGGGCAGCGGGGTCTCGGTCTCGAGCAGGGTGACGAGCGGACGGCCCTCCTCGATCACCGCGGCCCAGTACCAGGCCGTGCCCAGCGCCGGCAGGGTGACGACATCGACGTGGAGGCCGAACGTCGCCCCGGGGGTGCCGGCGAGGAACGTGAACACGTCGACGCCGTCGTCGTGACGACGCTCGTCGACGGCCCGCGGGCCCTCCGACGCGCCCGTGCTCACGCTCGCTGCTCGACCACGACCGTGCCCGCGGCCAGGTCGTGCAGGCCCCGCCGGTCCGGGAGGATCGTCGAGGACAGCGCGACGGCGAGGGAGATCCACCCGCCGACGTAGGGGATGGCGAGCGGGCCGAGCAGCACGACGGCCCGCAGCGCCGAGGTGGCCAGGCCGATCCGACCGAGATCGGCAGCATCGACGACCCGCAGGCCGAGCATCCGCTTGCCGAGCGTGCCCCGGATCCACACCGAGTCGACCACCTCGTAGAGCACGACGATGGCCAGCAGCACGAGCCGGGCCCGGCCCTCGCCGACGCCGACGAGCGGGTCGGGGCGACGCCCGAGCGGGTCACCGCCGAGGAGGCGACCCTCGAGCTCGATCAGGACGATGGCGACGAGCCACGCCGTGACCACGATGTCGCAGGCCCGGGCGCCGATGCGCCACGGAAGGCGCCCGGGGGCGGCGGCGTCCGACGTAGGTCCCTCGATCGGCCCGATGCTACCCGTCCCGCCGGGCGTGCTCGGAGGTGCGAAGCGTGAGGGTCGCCGGTTCCGGGTAGAGACGCCTCCCATACGGGTGGCCGAAGCGAGCCGCCGGCGGACCGGGCACGCCAAACCGGTCCGAAGGGAGATGAGGAGAGGCCAGATGACGAGCTCCACCGCTTCAAAACAGGACATGCCGTGGCCCACGAGCCAGGCGCTCGACAGCGATGCCACGGAGAAGGCCGGCAAGGTCGGGTGGCTCGCCAAGGGCGTCCTCTACTTCATCGTCGGACTCCTGGCCATCGACGTGGCACGCAGCGGCGGCGGCAGCGGTGAGGAGGCGTCCCAGACGGGCGCGCTCGCCGAGGTCGCCTCCACCAGCTACGGCACGATCCTGCTCGCGATCCTCGGAGCCGGGCTCCTGCTCTACGGGCTGTGGAAGGCCGTGCGTGCATTCCTGCCCGGTGACCAGACCGCCAAGGGCGTCGGCAAGCGGGTCGTGTGGCTCGGCAGCGGCATCGTCTACGTGTTCCTCGCCGTCACGGCGTTCAGCATCGCCTTCGGCGGCGGCTCGTCCTCGGGCAGCGGTGGTGGCGGCGAGTCGTGGCCCGAGAGCCTCACCTCGACCCTGCTGGAGAACTCGTTCGGCCAGATCCTGGTCGCCGCGGTCGGCCTGGCCTTCATCATCGGCGGCATCGTGATCGCCGTCTGGGCCTACAAGGAGAAGTTCCTCGAGAAGATGGAGACCGGCCGGATGAGCGCCACCGAGCGCACCTGGTCCCGCCGTCTGGGCATCGTCGGCTACATCGCTCGGGGCATCGTCTACGGCCTCATCGGAGGCTTCTTCATCCAGGCCGCCATGACCGCCAACCCGGATGACGCGAAGGGTCTCGGCGGCGCCCTGGCCGACGTCGCCGGCTCGACCGGCGGTTCGATCCTCATCTGGATCGTCGCGGTCGGCCTCGTGCTCTACGGCATCTTCGCCGTGGTCAGCGCCCGCTTCCAGGAGCTCGAGCGCCCGTGAGCGTCCTCCCGACCAGCAAGGGCGATGCCTACGACTCGCTCCAGTCCCTCGCCGGCATCGGTGCGGCGATCATCGCGAGGAAGATCCTCACGTCGATCTGGAACGGGATGCGGGCCGACGACGCCCCCGAGGACCCGACCGACCTGCGCACCCCTCTGGTCGACGCCCTGATCTGGGCGGCGGCCGCCGGCCTCGGGTCGGGCGTCGCCCGACTGCTCGCGGCACGCACGGTCGCCAAGGCGTGGACCCGGACCACGGGCGATCTGCCCCACGAGCTGGCCCGCAGCTGACCGGTGCGCCCGCCGGACCGCTACCCTCGCCGGCCGTGCCGCCGTCACGATCCAACGAGCCCGACGCCCGCGAACCCGTCCCGTTCCTGACCGGGGCATGGGTCGAGGCGTTCGACCAGCAACTGCAGCGCCTCGGCGTCGTCGGTGACGATGCCGAGGCGTCGGTCGTCGAGTACGTGGTCGACGGCAGCGAGATCGGCGCCTACCACGTGGTCATCGAGCCGGCGTCGGTCCGGGTCCTCCCGGGGGCGGCGACATCGCCCGACGTCCGGCTCACCCAGGACCTGACCACCGCCGAGGCGGTCGCCTCCGGTGAACGCTCGGCGCTCGACGCCTTCATGGGCGGCGACATCGTCCTCACGGGCGACGCCGATCGGCTCCGGGGCCTGACCGAGGTGATGACCCGGATCGGTGAGGCATCCTCGGCGATCGGTCCCCTCGGGTAACCGCCCCTCGTGATGATTCCGCCACTCTGCATGGAGACGTAACGTCACCGTGCGCGTTTGGCAACTTACTTTCTGTACTTTCAGGCCTCGGTGGACAACCGTCAAGAAACCATCCGGACGGTTCCGTTCACCACCGCCCTCCCCTGGTGCAGGAAGGACCCGTCGCCTCGTGAACGTCGACCGGAAGCGAGCACTCCTCTTCGACCTCGTCACGGCGATGGGTGTACACCCCCGCGCCGGTCTGGAGCTCGTGCGCGCCGCCTACCCCGGCGGCTGGTTCACACCCGTACGCAAGCCGCGGATCTCCCGCTGGAAGGTCCGCAAGGCGATCATCCGCTTCGTCGAGGAGGGCGGCGCGGTGCTCATCGACGACGCCGACGACCGTGTCCGTGAGCTGTTCGTCGAGATCTGGGGCATCGGCGTCGACCGCTACCACGGCGCTCCGGTCGAGCTCGGCACCGTCAAGGCCGACACCCGTCTCGTCGCCTGATCACCGGCTCAGGGCGTCTCGCCGAGCAGCCGGGCGAAGCGGCTGACCGACACGTTCCCGCCGGACAACGTCACCCCGACGCGAGCGCCCACGGGCACGGTCACCACGCCGGACAGCAGCGCGGCGAGGGCGCTGGCACCGCTCGGTTCGGCGACGACGTTGAGCTCGTCGAACACGAACCGCATCGCCTCGACGATGGCGGTGTCGCTGACCGACACGAACTCGTCGACCAGCGCGCCGTTCACGGCCCACGTGTGCTCGCCCGGCATCGTCGTCGCCTGACCGTCGGCGATGGTTCGCGGCACCGCCACCGCGACGCGATGGCCGGCGGCCCGTGACCGCCGGTGGTCGTCGCCGGCGTCGGGCTCGACGCCGATGATCCGCACGCCGGGCCACCGGTCGGCGGCAACGACCGCGCAGCCCGACAGCAGCCCGCCGCCACCGAGGCAGACGACGAGGACGTCGAGCCGCTCGACCTGCTCGGCCAGCTCCAGCGCCACCGTGCCCTGACCGGCCATGATGCGGGGATCGTCGAACGGCGGGACGACCGTCCGGCCGTCGCGGGTGGCGATCGAGGCGGCGATGGCCGCCCGGTCCTCGGTGTAGCGGTCGTAGCCGACGATCGTCGCACCCTCGGCGCCGACCGCGGCCACCTTCTCCGGTGGGGCGTCGTGGGGCATGACGACGACGGCGTCGATGCCGAGCGTGCGGGCGGCGATGGCGACGCCGCGGGCGTGGTTGCCGGAGCTGTAGGCGACGATCCCCCGGGCCCGCTCGTCGTCGGTGAGCGAGGCCAGCAGGTTGGTGGCGCCCCGGAGCTTGAACGAGCCGCCCCGCTGGAGGTTCTCGGCCTTCAGGTGGACCCGGGCGCCGACCGCGGCGTCGAGCGCGTCGGCTCGCAGCACCGGCGTCGGGACCACGACCCCGGCGATCCGCCGGGCCGCCTCCTCGACGTCGGCGATCGACACCGGCAGGCCGTCGGGCACGGTCCGCCGCTCGGTTCCGCCGGTGCCGTGGGTCATCGACCCGATCGTACGCCAGCGGTACGCCGGAGCCGCGGGCCGTGGTCGTTCACCCCCGAGCCCTGATGTGCCACGGTTGTGGCCCGACCGCGGCGGGTAGATGGTCGTGAACACCGCTCCGCCGGAGAGACCGCACCCCGTCACGGGGCAACGAGGAGGACTTCACGCATGCGACTGTTCCGCCGAGCCAGCGCCGCCATCGGGCTGGGCAGCTACGCCTGGCGCAACCGTGATCGCATCGGCCGCTTCCTGAGCGACGTCGGCGACCGCCTCCAGAGCTCCCACGCCTCCGAGCAGGAGCGCACCCACGCCAACCGCGCCAACCAGGCCTCGGGCCGCCGGAGCGCCACCGCCCGCTGACCGCCTGGGACGTCGAACGCGAACGCGCCGAGGGCGCACCTGCATCGCAGGTGCGCCCTCGTCGGTTCACACGCTCCGTCGACCCCGGAGGGCCGGGCGCGACGTGCTCAGATCAGGTTCAGGCCGGCGACGGTGTCGCGCTCCTCGGTGAGCTCGGCGACCGAGGCGTCGACCTTGCCGCGGCTGAAGTCGTCGAGGTCGAGGCCTTGGACGATCGAGTACGAGCCACCCGAGCAGGTCACCGGGAACGACGAGATCAGCCCCTCGGCGACGCCGTAGCTGCCGTCGGACGGGATGGCCATCGACACCCAGTCACCGTCGGGGGTGCCGAGCTCCCAGTCGTGCATGTGGTCGATCGCCGCGCTCGCCGCCGACGCCGCGGAGGACGCACCCCGGGCCTCGATGATGGCGGCGCCGCGCTTCTGCACGGTCGGGATGAAGTCGTTCTCGAGCCAGTTCTGGTCGTTGACGACCTCGGCCGCGATCTTGCCCTCGACCTCGGCGTGGAAGAGGTCCGGGTACTGGGTCGCCGAGTGGTTGCCCCAGATCGTCATCTTCTTGATCGCGGTCGTCGGCTTGCCCGTCTTCGACGACAGCTGGGCCATCGCCCGGTTGTGGTCGAGGCGGGTCATCGCCGTGAACTGCTCGTTCGGGATCGCCGGGGCGTTGTTCATGGCGATGAGGCAGTTGGTGTTGGCCGGGTTGCCGACCACCAGCACCTTCACCGAGCTCTCGGCGTTGTCCGACAGCGCCTTGCCCTGGGCGGTGAAGATCGCGCCGTTCGCCTCGAGCAGGTCGCCACGCTCCATGCCCTTGGTCCGCGGGCGGGAGCCGACGAGGAGCGCGTGGGTGGCCCCGTTGAACGCCTCGTTGGCGTCGTCGGTGCCGACCATGCCCGCGAGCAGCGGGAAGGCGCAGTCGTCGAGCTCCATCATCACGCCACGGAGCGCGTCGAGCGCCGGGGTGATCTCCAGCATCTGCAGGACGACCGGCTGATCGGGGCCGAGCAGCTGCCCGCTGGCGATGCGGAACACGAGGCTGTAGCCGATCTGGCCGGCGGCACCGGTGACAGCAACGCGAACCGGTTCTGTGGTCATTGCGGTCCTCCGTTGGGCGCGTGATCCGCCGGTCGAAACTAGCAATGCGACCATGGTCCTCCTGCATCGCACGCCGGTCAGGGCCGACCATCCCCGATCGTGAGGGTCCTCGGTCCCGGCCCGGTCCGGTGGCGACGTCGACGAGGAGTCGGCGCCCCGGCGGGAAACCGGCCGGAGTCAGACCAGCGGCAGGACGATCATGCCGCCGACGTAGAGGCCGAGGATGGTCAGGCCCTCGAAGCCGATGCCCTTGCGCTGGCGGAACAGCAGCCCGGCGAGCAGCACCGCCGACAGCACGATCGACAGGGCGAGCACGAACGTCGCCTGGCCGCCCATGCCGTGGTAGACGCTCTCGCGCAACGTGAGGTCCGCGGCCGCGATCATCAGCAGGTCGAAGGCGTTGCCGCCGATGATGTCGCCGACCGCCAGCGTCAACGCCCCGGCCCGCACCGCGGCGATGGCCGTGACCAGCTCCGGCAACGAGGTGATGACCCCGGTGCCGAGCGTGCCGACGACGGTGCCGGTGATCCCCGTCTCCTCGGCGACCGCGAGACCGGAGTTGGCGATCACGAAGCCGGTGCCGGCAACGACGACCGCGAGGACCGCGAACTCGGCCCACAGGCGGCTGAGCGGCGCACCTTCGTTCTCGGGGTCGGGCTCGTCGACGCGCGTCTCGTCGGTCTGCGTCGGCTCCCACGCCGGGTCGTCGCCCTCGCGGCGGACGAGCGAGAGCCCGAACACGTAGCCGACGACGAGGAGGACGGTCGCCGGGTGGACGCCGAGCACGGTCCAGTCGGGCGACGCGGTGCCGAGGAGCACGACCCCGAGCAGCGTGACGAGGACGGCGGCCTGCAGCGTGTTCGACTGCGACGCCGCGGCGTGCTCGAGGTTGGCCCGGCGGTACGACAGGTCGGCGATGGCGAGGAAGCTGGTCTGCGCGGCGATGCCGCCCATGGCGTTGCCGACCGCGAACCCGGCGTCACCGCCGGCAGCACCCACGATCGTGGCGACCAGGCCGGGCAGCGACGTCACCGCCCCGAGGAGCAGCGCGCCGGCCAGCGCCTCGCCGAGGCCGGTGCGATCGGCGAGGCGATCGACGACGTGGGCGAGGCGCGTGCCCGAGACGACGAGGACGGCCCCACCGACGGCGAGCGCGACGAACAGAACTGGGAGGGGGAGGTCCTCGAACACCGCTGCCGTGTACCCCACGCGTCGCTGACCGAACCCCGATCACCCAGGTCACGGACGTCACACGGCGGTGTCGGAGGTTTGGGACCCGGTCCCGGGGGAACCACCGAGCCGGCCGGCACGGAGCAAATCGAGCACGGAGGCGAGCAACCGGGATGGACGGGCACGGCGGATCGAGCACGGGCGCGTACTCGCGACCGGGTCCCGGTGCCGGACGGGTCGACGACCCGGCCGGCGCCTCCGCCGCGCCCTACCCGCCGATCGAGGACTACGCGTTCCTGTCGGACTGCCACTCCAGCGCGCTCGTGTCCCGCACGGGTTCGATCGACTGGGCGTGCATGCCGCGGGCGGACGAGGGCAGCTGCTTCGGGCGCCTCCTCGACTGGGATCGCGGCGGCTACTGCGCCATCGGGCCGGCCCATCCCGAGCCGTGCACCAGCCGACGCTACGTCGACGGCCTCGTGCTCGAGACGACGTTCCGCACCGACCAGGGCACACTCGTGCTCACCGACTGCTACGTCATGCGCGAGGGCGGCGCCGAGGACCCGGAGCGGATGTTGCTGCGGGTCGCCGAGGTGACCGACGGGTCGGTCCCCGTCCGGGTCGTCGTCGAGCCCCGGTTCGACCATGGCGGCGCGGCCTGGCTGCGGTCCCACGAGGACGGCCTGCACTCGGCCCTCGGCGGCGACGACGGCCTGGTCATCTGGTGCGACCACGACCTCGATCTCGACGACCGCGCCTCGGCCGTGACCGGCGAGGCCCGCCTCGACGCCGGAGAGCGGCTCCGCCTCGCCATCCGCTACGACTCGGCCCACCACGTCGATCGGTCGGTCGGAGAGGCCCCCGGGGCCGACACGGTCGACGACCTCGTCGCCGGGACGCTCGAGTGGTGGCGGACGTGGCTGAACCGCAGCGACCGCCTGCCCGACGTCGATGGCGACGGTGAGCCCGAGGCCACCGTGATCCGCTCCGCCACCGTCCTCGAGGGCCTGCGCCACGCACCGACGGGCGCGGTCGCCGCTGCGGCCACGACCTCGCTGCCGGAGAGCCCGAACGGCGGACGAACCTGGGACTACCGCTACAGCTGGATCCGCGACTCGTGGATGAGCGTGCGGACCCTGCACACGCTCGGCTTCCACCGAGCGGCTGACGGCTTCCGGCGGTTCGTGCAGCGGGCGTCGGCCGGCCGGGTCGAGGCGCTCCAGGTCGTGTACGGCCTCGGGGGCGAGCGTGAGATCCCCGAGCGCACGCTCGACCTCAGTGGCTGGCGCGGCCTCGGCCCGGTCCGAATCGGCAATGGCGCCACCGGCCAGCGCCAGAACGACACCTACGGCTACCTCCTCGACCTCACCTGGCGGACGTGGCAGCAGGGCGAGGACCCGGGGCCCGAGTACTGGACCTTCCTCACCCGGGTCGTCGAGCAGGCCCGGCGGACCTGGCGCGAACCCGACCGTGGCATCTGGGAGGTGCGGGGCACACCCCGCCACTTCGTCCACTCGCTGGTGATGTGCTGGACGGCCTTCGATCGGGGCCTCGGCCTGGCGGAGCACTTCGACGGCGATGCTCCGGTGAAGGCATGGAGCACGGCCCGCGACGAGGTCATCGAAGCGATCGAGGCCGTCGGCTACGACCCGAACCGCAACACCTACCGCAGCCACCTGCTCGGCGAGTCGGTCGATGCCGCCCTGCTGCTCCTGCCGACGGTCGGCTACGTCGCCTACGACGACGAGCGCATGGTCGGGACGGTCGACGCGATCATCGAGGACCTCGGCACGGACGGCCTACTGCGCCGCTACCGGGCCGCCGACGGCCTCGAGGGCGATGAGGGCGTGTTCCTGCCGTGCACGTTCTGGCTCGTCGAGTGCCTGGCCCGCCAGGGCCGCATGGACGAGGCCGAGCAGTGGTACGACCGAGCCACGGCGACGGCCAACGACCTGGGCCTCTACGCCGAGGAGTGGGACCCGGCGACCCACTCGATGCTCGGCAACTTCCCCCAGGCGCTCACCCACCTGTCCCACATCGGCGCCACCCTGGCGCTGGCCGGGGTCGACACCTGAGGTCGGCGGCGCGATCGGGCGACCGCCCGTCCCGACGCCCAGTCCGACCGGAGCTCAGCTCGGGCGGCGCTCCTTGCGGTGCACCAGCTTCAGGCCCGACCACGTCGCGTCGATCGCACACACCTTGACGTCGACCAGTCCGGCGGGCAGCGCGACCTCACGAACGACGTCCTCGGTCATGTCGGTCGCCACCTTCGACGCCTTCTTCGGCCACGCGATCCAGCACGCGGCCGCCGGGTAGATCGTCTCGGCGAGCTTGGCGAACCGGCGCTCCAGGTCGCGCCGAGCGGTGGTGAAGAACACGACGACCTCCGGCTCGCCGCCGAGGCGTCGCCGGACACGCACGCCGTCGGGCAGCGGGGCGAGGAGCTCCTCCGCGTCGTCGGGCACCACGCCGACCAGCGTGACGGTGGTGCCGTCCTTGATGCCCAGCTTCTTCGCCAGCGGTGTCCCCGAGTACCCGGCGGTGGTGGCCATCACCCGATCATGGCGCGGACCGCCACCGGCGCGCCCGGTTTTCGCCCTCGGCTCGGGCCGAAGCGCGACCTCAGACCGCGGTGGTGTTGCGGGTGTTGCCGATCCAGGTCTCGTAGAGGCGGGCGTAGATGCCGCCGGCGGCGACGAGCTCGTCGTGGGAGCCCTGCTCGATCAGGTGGCCCTGGTCGAACACGAGCACCAGGTCGGCGGCCTCGGCGGTCGAGAGGCGGTGGGCGATGCTCACCGTCGTACGCCCGGCGGTGAGCCGCTCGAGCGCACCGGCGAGGGCGCGCTCGGTCTCGGGGTCGACGGAGCTGGTCGCCTCGTCGAGGATCAGCACGCCGGGGTCCGCGAGCTGGGCGCGGGCGAGGGCGACGAGCTGGCGCTCGCCGACCGAGAGGTTGTCGCCGCGCTCCCCGACCGGCGTGTCGAGGCCGAGGGGGAGCCGGTCGAGCCACCAGTCGAGCTCGAGGCGGGAGAACGCGCTGCGAACCTCGTCGTCGGTCGCTCCGGGGCGGCCGTAGCGCACGTTCTCGCGCACCGACGTGTCGAACAGGAACCCGTCCTGGGGCACCATGCGCACCGACGCCCGACGCGACGTGGGCGACACCTCGCGCAGGTCGACGCCGCCAACCAGGATGCGTCCCTCGGTCGGGTCGGCGAGGCGGCACAGCAGCTTGGCCAGGGTGGTCTTGCCCGAGCCCGTCTCACCGACGACGGCCACGGCGGTTCCCGCCGGTATCGACACGTCGATGCCGTGGAGCACGCGGTCGCCCTCGCGGTAGGAGAACTCGAGCGCCTCGGTGCGGATGTCGAGCGCGCCGTGGGGCAGGTCGACGCCGGGGTCGGGCTCGACGATCTCGACCGGCGTGTCCATCACCTCGAGCACCTTGCGCCAGCCGGCGATGGCGATCTGGGTCTGGTCGAGGACCTCACCGATCTCGCCGACCGGGTTCTGGAGCAGGCTGATCAGGAACACGACGGCGACGAGCTCGCCGGGCTGGAGCCCCCAACCGGGGCCCCACCACACGCCGATGCCGGCGACGATGGCGAGGGCCAGGGCGCTGAACACGTCGCCGATCGTGAACACGACGGCCATGTAGCGGGCGGCCCGCATGTAGGCGTCGTACTGGTTGCGGATGGCGGCGCGCAGCCGGCGACGGGCACGCTCCTTGATGCCGTAGGCGCGGATGACATCGGCGCCCATGACGACCTCGGACACCTCGGTGAGTGTGTCGCCCACTGCGACGCGGAGGTTGTCGTAGGCGGCGAGCTGGCGGCGCTGCACGGCCCGCATGAGCGGCAGCATCCCGCCGAGAATGATCACGGCGATGATCGTGAGCTGCCAGCTGAACCAGATCATGGTCAACAGCACCGCAACGACCAGGGTGCTGTTGATCAGCCAGTTCACCGCGCCCCACTGCACGAAGCGGGCGAGGGTCTCGATGTCGCTGGTGACCCGGGAGACGAGCACGCCCCGCTTGGCCTCGGTGTGCTCGGCCAGGCTGAGGCGGTGGATGTGCTCGAACGCCCGGATGCGCAGCCCGTAGAGGGTCTTCTCGGCCGCGGTGAGGAGGCGCAGGTAGGTGGCGCGGCCGATGAACAGCACGGCGACGCACAGGACGAGGGCGATCGCGCACGCGGTGTAGGTGAACGTCGGGTCCCAGCCGTCGGGGCCGAGGATGCCGCGGTCGATCACCTGCTGGACCAGCACCGGGATCGACAGCTTGCCGACCGCGGTGGCGATGCCCATGCCGACCGACGCCGCGAACCCGACACGCAGCTCGGGGCGGTCGCGCACGCCGCGGCGCAGCACGTCGAGCGCGCCGGCGAGGCCGATCTCGTCGTCCTGGGCGGCGTCGTCGTCCGCGAGGTTCATCGGGCGGGGCATCAGCGGTCCTCGGAGGTCATCGGCACGGCTTCGCCCTCCTCGTAGGCGCGGGCGAGCGCGGCGTAGGCGGGGTTGGCCAGCAGCTCGGTGTGGGTGCCCATGGCCGCGACCTTGCCGTCCTGGACGAACAGCACGCGATCGGCGAGGGCGATCGTCGACACCCGGTGGGCCACGATCAGCATCGTGGTGGAGCGCTCGGCCCGCAGGCCGGCGAGGATCTCGCTCTCGATCACCGGGTCGACGGCGGAGGTGGCGTCGTCGAGGACCAGCACCCGGGGGCGGCGGACGAGCGCCCGGGCCAGCGCGACCCGTTGGCGCTGGCCGCCGGAGAGGGTGACGCCGCGCTCGCCGACGATCGTCTCGTAGCCGTTCGGGGTCTGGCGGATGAAGCCGTCGGCCCGGGCGGCGGCCGCGGCGTCGACCACGGCCCGTTCGTCGACCCCGCCGGCGCCGAGGCTGATGTTCTCGGCCACGCTCGCCGCGAACAGGAACGACTCCTGGAACACGATGGCGACCGCGCGGTGGATGTCGTCGGCGTCGACGGCCCGCAGGTCGATGCCCCCGACCGACACCGAGCCCCGGTCGGGGTCGGCGAGACGTCCGACGAGCTGGCAAACGGTCGACTTGCCACCGCCGGTCTGGCCGACGATCGCGACGGTCTCGCCCTCGGCGATCTCGAACGACATGCCCTCGAGCACCGGCCCGTCGCCGTGGTCGAACCACACGTCGTCGAAGCGGACGCTGAGCGGCTGGTCGGGCAACCAGCGCGGCTCGTGGGGCCGGGGCGGACCGATCTCGGCCCGCAGGAGGCGCTCGATGCGGTCGTGGGCGACCACCGAGCGGGGGACCTCCTCGAGGAAGAAGCCGAGGACCCGCATCGGGAAGCCGAGGGTGTTGAACAGGATCGCCGCAGTGACGAGGTCACCCTCGGACATGGCGCCGACCGACACCCGCCAACCGCCGATGGCGACGAGGGCGATGATACCGAGGTTGGGGATCTGGTCGATCAGCGGCTCGAAGTTGGCCCGGAGACGGCCGACCTGGAGACGGGCGTCGAGCAGCGCGCGGGACTTGTCGGCGAGGCGGCGGACCTCGTCGTCCTCCCGGCCGAGGGTCTTGATGACGAGGGCACCGTCGAAGCTCTCGTGGGCGATCGACGAGACGACGCCGACCTGGTGCTGGACCTCGGCCGCGGGCCCCTCGACCCGCTTCGTGTAGACCCGGTTCACCAGGAAGACCAGCGGGAACGTGACCAGGCCCACGACGGCGAACCACGGGTCGATCCACAGCAACGCGCCGAGCGACACGAACGCCAGGACCACCACGCTCGTGGTCAGCGGCAGCGGGTGGAGGGCCTCGGTCGCGACCTCGACGTCGGCATCCGCGTGGGCGAGCAGCTCACCGGTCGGGTGGTTGCGGTGGTAGGCGAGCGGGACCTCGAGGTAGCGATCGGCGATGGCGTCGCGCAGGTCGACCTGGTTGAGGCGCGCCGTCTTGGCCCCGAAGTAGCGCCGGAACACCACGCCGACCGAGCGGACGAGGACGACGGCGACGATGACGCCGCAGCCGCTGAGCACGGCGCTGAGCGCGACCTCGCCGTCCTCGAAGCCGGGGATGAGGACCTCGTCGGTGAGGTTGCCGATCAGGAAGCTGGTGGCCACGAGCCCGACCGCGTAGACGGCCGCACCGGTGACCGAGGTGAGGAAGGTCCGACGATGGCGGCGGGCCATCCGCCACATCATGGGCAGCCCGCGCCGAAGGACCGAGGGGGAGGACGACATCACCGCGAGATTACGCCCCAGCTTCGGGCGCCTGACAGCGAGATGTCAGGTCCAGACACGAGTCACAGGTCCTCTCCCGACCCCCGGCGCCGCTGTCAGACCCCGGCAGTAGGGTCGGCGTCATGAGTGAGACCACCGAAGCGGCGGACGCATCGGGGCCGAAGCTCCTGACGGCGGAGTGGAAGGCGAAGCTGAAGGCCATGACGATCCCGGGCGACAACCGGGCGTCCCTGCAGCGCCTCCACGACGAGGCGGCGCGCCGGCGCACGCCGCTCGACCCGGACCTGCGGGCGAAGCTCGAGGAGATGGGCGCGGACCAGCTCCGCCGCAGCTGACAACGAGATGTTGACCTGGTGGGACTCGGCCGCGCTCGCTGCGCTGGCCGAGCAGGACGAGGCCGCCGTGATCGAGCTGGACGAGGCCTCGGGCGTGCGGTCGTTCGAGAGCGCCCGTGTCGAGGTGTACGCCTCAGCCACCGGCCGAAGTTCTCCCGGGCCGCCTCCGCCATCGAGCCTGGGGGCCCGGGTTCAGCAGTCGGCGGGGGCGCCGTCCTGGGCGCAGGGGTGGCACTCGAGCTGGAGGGTCGTGTGGTCGACACCCTCGTGGACCAACAGGTCCTCCAGCTCACGGGTGACGACCTGGGCGTGATGGAGGTCCTCGGTGGCAACCTCGACGTGGGCGGTGAGCGCCACGGTCTCCGAGTCGAGGTTCCACAGGTGGAGGTGGTGGACGTCGGTGACGTCGCGGTGGTCGGTGATGAGGCGGCGCACGGTCTCGGCGTCGATCCTCGTCGGCGCCACGTCCATCAGGATCCGGGTGCCGCTGCGGCCGAGCACCAGCGCGTGGCGGGCGATCATCACCGCGATCAGCAACGAGACGACCGGGTCGACCCAACCGGCGTCGGCGACGATGACGGCTACGGCGGCGATGATCACGCCGACCGAGCCGGCGGCGTCGGCCGCGAGGTGGGCGACCGCGGCCCGCATGTTCAGGTTCTCGCCCGCGACCCGGCTCAGCCACCAGGCGCTGAGCGCGTTCACGGCGAGGCCGATCACCGCGACGATCAGGACGCCGACGCCGTCGAGGTGGCCCGGGTCGCCGATGCGGCGCAGCGCCTCGACGACGATGACGAGCGCGCCGATGCCGAGCAGGCCGGCGTTGATCAGCGCCCCGCCGACCTCGGCGCGGCGCAGGCCGTACGTGTACCGGGACGACGGCGGACGAGCCGCGAGGCGGGCGGCGACGATGGCGAGGCCGAGGCCGATGACGTCGGACGCCTGGTGCACCGAGTCGGCGGCCAGCGCCAGTGACCCGAACACCCACGCGCCGACGAGCTGGCCGACGAGCAGGACCGAGTTGGCGACAAGGGCGACGGCGAGCGCCCGGCCCCGCAGCGCCACGTTCACGTGGCTGTGGGCGTGGCCCCCGTCGTGCGGGTCACCCTGATCCCGGGAGTGGCCGGCGGGATGGGCATGGGAGCCGTTCTTGCCGTGGCCGTGGCCCCCGGACCCGACGGGGTCGGAGCGCTGGCCGGCAGGCACGATCTCAGTGTGCCCCGGCGCCGGCCGTTCCGGCAAGGAACCGTCGGTCTCGTTCCGACCCGTCGCGGCACCGACGCCTAGAGTGACCGGCGCCACGCGAACCCCCGCCTGACCACCATTCGTGCATGTACTGACCACCATCGGTGGCAGGTTGTGCATGCAGGATCGGGCCCGGGCGGCAACCGTCGGGGTGATTTTCGAACCGGTCGACGTCCGCGTCCGTAGAGGACAGATGTGATCCCAGTCGAACCAGTCCGACGACCGCGGCCCGGGCGGAGCAGCCGATGACGGGCGCCGAGACGAGCCCGACGGCCCTGCGGGTCGTCGACGACCGTGAGCAGTGGCTCCGCGCCGCGTACAACGCCCACGGGGCAGAGATCTACCGGTACGCCGCCCGCTCCCTGGGCGACAAGGGCCTCGCGGAAGAGGCGACCCAGGACACGTTCCTGCGGGCGTGGCGGGCGGCCGACCGCTTCGACGACAACCTCGGCTCGCTGCGCACCTGGCTCTTCGCCATCGTCCGCAACGTCATCATCGACAAGACCCGGGCCCGGGCGATCCGCCCGGCGGTCGCCGGGGAGGACCCGGACGAGCCGACGATCGGCGACGAGCTCGACAAGGCGCTCGTCGCCTGGCAGGTCGAGGAGGCACTCCGGCGGTTGAGCGACGAGCACCGGCGGGTACTGATCGAGGTGCACTATCGAGGCCGCCCCTACCAGGAGGTGGCGGCAGAGCTGGGTGTCCCCGCGGGTACGGTCAAGAGCCGCGTGTACTACGCGCTCAAGGCCCTGCGGTTGACGCTCGACGAGATGGGCTGGCCGGCATGAGCGACAACTACACACCCCGCTCCGACAACCCCTTCGGCGACGACCCCGACTGGCAGGGCGACGCCGCCCTCGCCGCGCTCGGTCGCCTGCCCGCCGACGCCGTCCCCGGCTTCCAGGCCCAGCTCGACGGCGACTCGGCCAAGCGCGCCGAGCTCGAGGACCTGCAGGCCGTCGCAGCCGTCCTGAACCTGGCCGACCCGGCCCGCCTCGACGACGACATCCGACCCGCGCCCGACCTGTTCGACCGCATCGCCGACCAGGTCGCGGTCGAGCGCCGCCAGGAGCAGCGGGCCGCCCGCTCGAAGCGCACCGTCCGCATGGTGCTCGTCGCCGCCGCGTTGGTGGCGGTGCTCGGCGTCGGCGGCGTGATCGTCAACACCGGGCTGTCGACGAGCGGGCCGGAGCTGACCGAGTTCGCGCTCGCCCCCGAGGGCTCCGAGGCGGCGTTCGCGCTCGAGCAGCGCGACGGCGGCACCGAGATCATCATCGAGGTCAGCGGGCTCGACCCCGAGCAGCGCTACTGGCTGTGGCTGTCCAACGACGACGGCCGCACGCCGGCCGGCACCTTCCAGGGCAGCGAGGACACCGAGACGCTCACGTTCACCACGGCGCTGTCGCTCGACGACGCCAACCGCCTGTGGGCGACCGACGTCGGTGGCGAGGAGTGGGACGACTCGAACATCGTCCTCGACGTCATGTTCTGAGCAGTCGTCGATCACGAACCGCGTCGAGGAGGGACGAACTCCGCCGGACGCGAAGCGGCGGGTCGGGAGCACCCGACCCGCCGCTCACGTTCTGGAGCCGTGCCCGATCAGAGCTGCAGCGACTTGACCTCGAGGAACTCCTCGATGCCGTAGGGGCCGTTCTCGCGGCCGTGGCCGGACTGCTTGAACCCGCCGAACGGCGCCCGGATGTTGAAGGCGCCGCCGTTGACGTCGATCTGGCCGGTGCGCAGGCGACGGGCCACGGCGAGGGCCCGGTCCTTGTCGCCCGACCAGACAGCGCCGGCGAGGCCGTAGTCCGAGTCGTTGGCGATGCGGACCGCGTCGTCCTCGTCCTCGTAGGGGATCACCACGAGGACCGGCCCGAAGATCTCCTCGCGGGCGATGGTCATCGAGTTGTCGACGTCGGCGAAGACGGTCGGCCGCACGTAGTAGCCCTTCTCGCGGCCCTCGGGCGCCTCGGCGCCGCCGGCGACGAGCTTGGCGCCCTCGTCGATGCCCTTCTGGATGTAGGACCGCACGCGATCGCGCTGGGTCGCCGAGATCAGCGGCCCGAGGTGCATGCCCTCCTGGTAGGGGTCGCCGACCGGGAAGTTCTCGGCCACCGCGGCGGCGAGGCCGACGGCCTCGTCGTACTTCGAGCGGGGAACGAGCATCCGGGTCAGGGCGGTGCAGGTCTGGCCCGAGTTGAGGTAGCAGCCCTGGACGCCCTTGGTGACGGCCTTCTGGAGGTCGGCGTCGTCGAGGATGACGGTGGCCGACTTGCCGCCGAGCTCGAGCGCGACCCGCTTGATCGTGTTGGCCGCGACCTCGCTGACCCGACGCCCGGCGCGGGTCGAGCCGGTGAACGACACCATGTCGACGTCGGGGTGGGCGGCGATCGCCTCACCGACGACGGGGCCCTCTCCCATCACCATGTTGAACACGCCGGCCGGCAGGCCGATCTCGTGGACGACCTCGGCGAGGATGTACGCGTTCAGCGGCGCCACCTCGCTCGGCTTGAGCACGACGGTGCACCCGGCGGCGAGCGCGCCGCCGACCTTGCACATGATCTGGTGGAGCGGGTAGTTCCACGGCGTGATGGCGCCGACGACACCGACCGGCTCCTTCACCACGAGGGAGTTGCCGATCTCCTCCTCCCAGGTGACCTCGTCGATCAGCGAGGCGAACTGCTCGAGGTTCGCGATCGGCAGGCCCGCCTGGATCATCGTCGAGAGCGAGATCGGCATGCCGACCTCGCCGGCGACCGTCTCTGCGATCTCGGCCTGGCGGGCCATGAGACCTTCGTGGAGCCGGCGCAGCACCTTGCCGCGCTCCTCCGGCGACGTGGACGACCACGCCGGGAACGCACGCCGGGCGGCGGCGACGGCGGCGTCGACGTCGGCCGCCACGCCGTTCGGTACCCGGCCCATGACCTCTTCGGTCGACGCGTTGATCACGTCGATCGAGCCCGTGCCGGCCGACGGCACCCAGGCGCCATCGATGTAGATCTCGCGGTAGTCCTTCACACGCGCCTCCCAGCGACGTTGCTGTCTGGTGAGACGGTAGTCACCCTGCGCCGACTACCCCGCAATTCGCCGTGTCAGGCCCGGCGAAGGGCCCTCAGCGCGCCGTGCGGTCCCAGATCGAGCCGCCCGAGGACGGCGCCGGCTCGGGTTCCGGCTCCGGCTCCGGCTCCGGCTTGGTGACCTCGCCGCGGGCGACCCGGTCGATCCAGTCCTTGATGAGCCAACCGGCGATGCTCATCCCGCCGAGCGGGGACGGGGGAAGATCGTCCGCCTTGTACCACCCCGCCTCGACGATCTCCTCCGGGTCGATCTCGATCTCGCCCGATTCGTACGTGGCGTTGAAGCCCACCATCAGCGAGTGCGGGAACGGCCACGGCTGGCTGCCGAAGTAGCGGACGTCGCGCACCTCGAGCGACACCTCTTCGCGCACCTCGCGGGCGACGGCCTCCTCGAGCGTCTCCCCCGGTTCGACGAAGCCGGCGAGCGCCGAGAAGAAGCGGCCCGGGAACTGGCGACCGTGGGCGAGGAGGACCTCGTCGCCCCGCTCGACGAGCATGATGACCGCCGGTGTCAGCCGGGGGAACGCCGTGTGGCCACACGCCACGCACCGGCGCGCCCGCTCGCCCTCGGTGAGCTCGGTCGGGCTCGCGCACGCCCCGCAGAACCGGTGGGTGCGGTCCCAGGTGAGCAACTGTGCGGCCCGACCGGCCAGGATCCAGTGCTGCTCGGGGATCTGCCCGTAGAGGCGGCGCAGATCGACGACGTCGTGACCGGCCGGCGGTTCGTCGTCCCAGGCGACCCCCCAGACCGGCATGTGCCCACCGATCACACCGAGGAGCAGCGTCTCGGTGTGGGAGGTGATGGGCGGCGCGGCGCCGGCCGGGACCTCGGGGCCTCCGTCGCCGGCGCGCACGAGGACCTCGCTCCGCCGCAGGCAGAACCACAGGCCCTCGGCATCGCGGAGATGGTCGGGAAGGGCGGTGACGGGCTCGAACACACCGGCATTCGACCACAACGCCGGTGCGGCGCGCCCGTCCGATGGCACCGGAGGGACGGGAGGCCGCGCACCGCGCGGGCTGGGGTGCTCCGCTGCACGGTGACGTCAGGCCGTGGCCCTCAGCGGCCCCAGCCGCGCCCGTTGCCGTTGCCGCGGCCGTCGTCCCGACCCCAGCCGTTGCCGTTGCCGCGACCCCAGCCGTCGTCGTCCCGCTCGAGCTCGGCGCACCACAGCGGCCGCCAGCGATCCCGGTCGTCGGGGATGTCCCAGCAGCCACGTGGTGCACACCGCACCGGGATCGCCCAGCGGGTGACCCCGCGGTCGTCGCCGGGGCGCCGGCACTCGTCACCGATCTCGGGCAGGTCGTCCCACGGCCGACCGCGACGCCGGTCGTCCTCGGTGGTCGTGGTCGGCGCGGCCGTGGTCGTCGGCGCCGCCGTGGTCGTCGGCGCGGCCGTCGTCGTGGGCGCCGACGTGGT
>JAXHUH010000288.1:0-18368 GCA_034211175.1 Actinomycetota bacterium | reverse complement strand
CGGCCGGGCCCGGGCCCGCCGGCGCCGGGGGGCGCTCACGCGGGGTCGAACCCGTGGTCGGCCAGGATGTCCCGGCCCCCGGGCGCGAGGACGAGCTCGACGAACGCCGCGGCAGCGGCGGGGTTCGGGGCGTTGGCCAGCGCGGCGATCGGGTAGTCGGCCACGACGTTCTGATCGGCCGGGATCTCGATGCCCTCGACCGCGTCACCGGCGGCGATGACGTCGGTCGCGTACACGATCCCCGCGTCGAGCTCGTCGGCCCCGAGCTTGGTCAGCAGGGCCCGCACGTCGGGCTCGTTGGTGTCGATCGACGGTTCGACCCCGGCGTCGGCCAGGGCCTCGCGGGCGAAGGCGCCGCACGGCACCTGCTCGGCACACAGGCCGACGAGCAGCTCGTCGTCGGCGAGATCGGCGAGCCCGGCGACGCCGCCGGGGTTGCCGGGCGGCACCGCGATCCGCAGCTCGTTGTGCACGAACACGATCGGTTCGCCGTCGACCTCGCCGGCCTCGACGAGCTGCGCCATGTTCGCCGGGTTGGCCGAGGCGAACACGTCGGCCGGTGCGCCGGCGAGGACCTGCTCGCGCAATGACGAGCTGCCGGCCAGGTTGAGCTGGACGTCGGCGTCGGGGTGGGCGTCCTCGAAGGCCGCCTCGAGGTCGGCGAACGCGTCGGTGAGCGACGCGGCGGCGAACACGAGGACGGTCCCCCCGATCGTCGCTCCGGCGCCGTCGTCGCCGGCCGCCTCCGTGTCGTCGTCGCTGCCGCAGCCGCCGGCGACCAGGGCGGACGCCACGGCGACGGCGATCCACCGGGTTCGCCGACGTCTGCTGCTGCGACTCACCCGGCCCTGCTTCCTGACGAGGTACTCGACGAGACCGATCGTCTAGTCGCACTGAGACCACTGGTCAAGGAGCCGGGTAGTGTCCCGGGCGTGAGCGTGGGGCGTGCGCCACGGGACGGGGCGGAGGAGCGGGGGCCGGTCGCGCCCGCCCTCTCGTTGAACGAGTGGGTGGTGCTCGCCCTGTTGTCCGAGGAGCCGGCGCACGGCTTCGCCGTCTCCAAGCAGCTCCGTCCCGAGAGCGACCTCGGGCGCATCCTCACCGTCCACCGCCCGCTCGTCTACCGGGCGCTCGACCGGGTCGTGGGTGCCGGCCTCGCCGAGGCCCATCAGACCGAGCCGGGCGACGCCGGCCCCAACCGCACGTCGTACCGGGTCACCGACGCCGGCCGGGAGGCGCTCGACGGCTGGATGCGCCGACCGGTCGGCCACGTGCGCGACCTGCGCATCGAGTTCCTGGTGAAGCTGCGCCTCACCGAGCGGGCCGGCCGCGACCCGGCCGCCCTGGTCGCCGCTCAGCGGGCGGCGCTGGACGACACCCTCGACGGCCTGGCCGACCCGGGCCCCGACGCCGACGTCGTCGACCGCTGGCGCCACCACAACGCCCTCGCCGCCCGCCGCTTCCTCGACGACCTCGGCGGTGTCCCCGGGCCCGGGTCGGACCCGACCGGTTGAGTCGCGCCTCCCCGACAGGCCCGGCCTACACCGGGTGGACCTCGATCAGCCCGTCGAGCGCGTCGAAGTCGTCGGCGTTCCGGGTGCTCAACGGGAGCTCATGGGCGAGCGCGGTTGCTGCGATGAGGAGATCGACGGCCCGAGCACCCCTGGGCTTGCGGCCGGCGGCTGCGACGGCGGCGAAGACCCGGCCGTAGGCGCGGGCGCACTGATCATCGAAGGGCAGGGCGTCGAACGCGGCCTCGGTTCGTTGCAGGCGGTCCTGGCGGCGGCCTCGCTCCGCCATGTCGGTGGTCGCATGGGGGCCGGCGGCCAGCTCGGCCAGCGTGATCGCGCTGATCGCGACCTCGATCGGCAACGCGCGTGGATCGAGCCGTTCGAGATCGACCACGACGGACGTGTCGAGCAGGCCCCGAGCCGGGCGGGGCCGTTCAAGCACGCGGCATCGGATCGGGGTCGGCGAACCCGTCGAGGTCGGCGCGCAGACGATCCGCATCGATGGCCGGAGCGCCCCGGAACACCTCGACCGCCGCGGCGGCGGTGACGAAGCGGCGACGGCGGAGTGGCGTGAGCTCGCCGACGGGTACGCCGTTGCGTGTCACCACGAACTGCTCACCGGTGTCCAGTGCGCGCATGATGCGTCCGCTCTCGTTGCGAAGCTCGCGTTGGGAGATCTCCTGAGCCACGGGACGAGCGTAGCACCGGGTGCTACGCGACGGCAGAGGTCGTCCGTCCCGTGTTGGGGGTCACGCGGCGCATGAGGGCGACGGCGGCGGCGAGGACGACGTCGCGGTCGTGGGTGATGGCGTAGTCGAACCGGCGGTCGGGGTCGGGGACGTCGTCGCCGAGGTCCCGCCCGATCAGCGCGCCGGCGAAGTGGGGCCCGAGCACGACCACCGTCCACTCCCGGGCCAGCGGGTCGTCGGGCGCGAGGTCCACGCCCCGGACCCCGGGTGCCGGCTCGCCGCCGAGGCCGACGCCGAACGCGGCGACCAGCGGCGAGGTGCGGGCCATGGCCCCGTACCGTGACGCCGTCGCCGGGCTGAAGCGGTCGGCGGTCTGGAACGCGCTCAGCACGACGGGGGCGTCTCCGAGGCGGCGGGCCGCGTCCTCGAAGTCGAGGGAGATGCCCATCAGGATGTCCTTGCGTGCCACCCGGAACGGCAGGCGTCCGGCGGCGGCGTCGAACGGCGTGTCGTGGGTCGGCAGCGGCTCGGCGCCGAGGATCGGCAGCCCGGCACGGCGCGTCCGGTCCGAGGGGTTGGTGGCCAGCGGGCCCGGGCGGCCGAGGAGGAACCCCTGGCCGTAGCGGGCTCCGAGCGACAGCGCCTTCTCGCGGTGGCTCTCGGTCTCGATGCCCTCGGCGAGCAACATGGCGCCACGTCGCTCGGTCGCGGCCATCACCGCGTTGAGCACCCGGCCGGTCGTCGCGGTCGTGAGCCCCTGGATCACCGACCGGTCGAGCTTGATGACGTCGGGGCTCACGAACGGGAGGAAGGCGAGCGACGCGGTGTCGACGCCGACGTCGTCGAGCGCCAGGCCCCATGACGAGCGGCGGGCCGAGGTGACGAGGTCCAGCAGCTCGGCCGGCCTGCTGGTCAGGTTCCGCTCGGTGAGCTCCAGGACGATCCGGAACCGCAGCCGGGCCCGGTCGAGGAGCCGGTCGATCTCGGCGCCCAGTGCGTAGCCGATCGTGTCCGGTTCGACGTTGATGAACAGCGCCTGGTCGGGCGCGACGCCGGCGTCGAGGGCTCCCCGCAACGCCGCGGCCATGCACGCCCGGTCCACGTCCACGAGCCGCCCGGCGGCGGTCGCCGCCTCGAAGAGCTGGTCGGGTCGTCCGAGCGGGTGGCCCTCGGGGCCGCGGGCCAGCGCCTCCCACGCGACGACCCGGTCGGTGGCGAGGTCGACGATCGGCTGGTAGACGGCGTGGAGCCCGCGCGCCAGGACGTCGTCGACGGCTTCGAGGTGGTGGACGACGTCGGTCACGTTCACCGATCGGCGACGGCCGACGAACCCTTGATACCCCCGCTGGTCGCTCGGCCCGCTGATCGGGCGGTCGTGCGGCCCCGCCCGACGACCCCGACGTGTCTCAGTCCGCGCCGGCGTCCCCAGCGGCGTCGACATCGAGCGCGTCGAGCAGGAACGCGGTGACGTCCGCCTGCTCGGCGATGATCACGCTGGTCGGCTTGCCCATGCCGTGGCCGGCGCGGGTCTGGATGCGGGCGATGATCGGGGCGTCGCCGGCCTGGCAGCGCTGCATCTCGGCGGTGAACTTGAACGAGTGGGCGGGCACGACCCGGTCGTCGTGGTCGCCGGTGGTGATGATCGTCGCCGGGTAGGCGGTGCCCTCGCGCAGGTTGTGGAGCGGCGAGTAGGCGAGCAGCGTGGCGAACTGGTCGGCGTCGTCGTCGGCACAGCCGTAGTCGCTGGTCCACGCCCACCCGATCGTGAACCGGTGGAAGCGCAGCATGTCCATCACGCCGACCGCGGCGTGGGCCGCGCCGAAGAGGTCGGGGCGCTGGGTGATCACTGCGCCGACGAGCAGGCCGCCGTTGCTGCGGCCCTCCACCGCCAGCCGGTCGGGGCGGGTGTAGCCGGCGGCGATCAGGTCCTCGGCACACGCGATGAAGTCGTCGAAGACGTTCTGCTTTCGATCGAGGGTGCCGGCCCGGTGCCACTCGTCGCCGTACTCGCCGCCGCCCCGCAGCGTCGCGACCGCGTAGACGCCGCCGGCCTCGAGCCACGGCACCACCGACGTGGCGAACGCCGGGGTGATCGAGATGTCGAAGCCGCCGTAGCCGTAGAGCAGCGTCGGGTTCGAGCCGTCGAGGTCGAGCCCGCGGCGGTGGACGACGAAGTAGGGGACCCGGGTGCCGTCGCGGCTGGTGGCGAACCGTTGGGACGTCTGGTAGCCCGCGGGGTCGAAGGTGATGCCGGGCGACGCCAGCGCCTCGAGGGCGCCGCTGCCCAGGTCGGGGCTGTCCAGGTCGAGGCGGTACGGCGTCGTCGGGAACAGGAACGACGAGAACCCGATGAACACCTCGGTGTCGTCGGGCCGGGTCTGGAGCCCGACGATGCTGCCGAGCGTCGGTAGTTCGATCTCGCGCCGGCCGGTGCCGTCGCGCTCGATCCGAGCGAGGCGGTGGCTGGCGTCGTGCAGCGAGAGGAGCAGGAACCCGCCGGGTACGTCGCACACCCACTCGAGCCGGTCGGAGCCCTCGGCGACCACCTCGACGGCGGCACCGTCGGGAGTCGCGAGGTCGACGGTGACCAGCCGCCCGAGCGGTGCCTCGGCATCGGTGAGGAGGTGGAACCGGTCGCCGTCGTTGGCCACGTACTGGTACGACGCCTCGAACGCCGGGGTGAGGGCCACGAACCCACGGTCCTCCTCGACCCGGCCCGCATCGTGAATCGGGGCGACCAGGAGGAGCGACTCGGTGCCGGTGTCGCGGCTGACGGTGAGCACCAGGTGGCGCCCGTCGAACGTCACCGTCGGCCCGAACGTCCACCGGGGCTCGTCGGGGTTCTCGTACACGAGCCGGTCGGCGTCCTGGCCGGTGCCGACGGTGTGGAACCACAGCTGCTGGCCGAAGTTGGCCGACGTCAGCTCCTCACCCTCGGCCGGCTCGGGGAAGCGGCCGTAGAAGAAGCCGGAGCTGTCGGGCGCCCACGCCGCACCGGAGAACTTGCCCCACTCGAGCACGTCGTCGAGGTCCTCGCCGGTGGCGACGTCGCGCACGTGCCAGGTCTGCCAGTCCGAGCCGCCGTCGCTGACCGCGTACGCGAGGTACCGGCCGTCGCGGCTCACCGACGCCACCGACAACGAGCGCGTGCCGTCGTCGCTCAGCTCGTTCGGGTCGAGCAGGGTGCGCCACCGGCCGGCCCGGACGTCGTCGGCGCACTCGAGCAGGTCCTGGTCGGCCAGGCCGGGGTTGGTGAACCGGAAGTAGGTGTCGCCCCGCCGCCACGGCGTGCCGACCCGGCCGTGGTCCCACAGCTCGGCGAGGCGCCGACGCAGCGGCTCCCGGGCCGCGAGGTCTCCGAGGTGGGCGAACGCCACCTCGTTCTGGGCCCCGACCCACGCCGCGGTCTCGTCGCTGTCGGGGTCCTCGAGCCACCGGTACGGGTCGGCGACGGAGGTGCCGTGGTAGTCGTCGACGTCGTCGCCCCGGCGGGTCGGGGGAGGGGTGCGGGGAGGATTCGGGGGAGCAGTGCGCGCCATCGGGGCGCAGCGTAGGTCGGCGCTCCGTGCTCGTCGGCACCTACGGTGGGGCGCCGCCGTCGGAGGGGAGCCACTCGGTGCAGGTCGACCTCGTGCTCGAGAACGCCAACGTCATCACGGTCGACGAGGCGATGCCGACCGCCACCGCGATCGCCGTCACCGGCGACCGGATCGTGGCGGTGGGGGACCGGTCCGACCTCGCCGACGTGACCGCCCGGCGCCGGGTCGATCTCGGCGGCGCGACGGTGGTGCCCGGCTTCGACGACGCCCACAACCACATGGCGCTGTTCGGTGAGGCCCTGACCCAACTCGACCTGTCGACCCCGCCCGTGCACACCGTCGGCGACGTGATGGACCTGGTGGCGGAGCGTGCGGCGGAGCTGCCGGCCGGGACGTGGATCGTCGGGTTCGGCCACGACGACAACAAGCTCGCCGAGCGCCGCCATCCCCGACTCGACGAGCTCGACCGGGTGGCGCCGAACCACCCGGTGATGCTCCAGCACCGTCGGGCCACATGAGCGTGGTCAACAGCGTCGTGATGGAGGCCGGCGGGATCGAGTCGTGGCCGGTGCCGACCGGCGGCATCGTCCAGCGCGACCCCGACGGCACCCTGACCGGTCTCCTCCAGGAGCAGGCCCAGCAGTTCGTCCTCGACCAGCGCCTGCCCGACGCCGTCGACCACATGGCCGCCGCCCTCGCCGCGGCGAGCGACCACTACCTGACCGAGGGGATCACGAGCTGCCAGGAGGCCGGCATCGGAACCGGCCTCGTCGGGCGCTCGCCCCGCCAGCTCGCCGCGTTCCAACAGGCTCGCGACGACGGCCGCCTGAAGGTGCGGGTCACGGCGATGGTCGCGATGGAGAGCCTCCACCGCCTCGACGGCCACGTCGACGACCCCGAGGGCATCGGGCTCGACCTCGGCCTGCGCACCGGCCTCGGCGACGACCGGCTGCGGGTCGGTGCGGTGAAGATCTTCGCCGACGGCTCCCTGATCGGGCGGACCGCGGCGATGGTCGACGACTTCGCCGACGCCCCCGGCAACCGGGGCTACTTCCAGATGGACGAGGGCGACCTGCGGGAGGCCGTCATCGGCGCCCACCGCGCCGGTTGGCAGGTCGCGGTGCACGCCATCGGTGACCGGGCGGTGTCGACGGTGCTCGACTGCTACGAGGAGGCGCTGGCGCTGGCGCCCCGGGCGAACCACCGCCACCGCATCGAGCACTGCGGGATCTGCCGGCCCGAGGACGTGGCCCGCATCGCCGCGCTCGGCGTGATCCCGGTGCCCCAGGGCCGGTTCGTGAACGAGATCGGCGACGGGATGGCCGCCGCGCTCGGCCCCGAGCGCACGACGTGGTGCTACCGCCAGCGCAGCTTCCTCGACGCCGGCGTCGTGCTCCCGGCCAGCTCGGACCGCCCGGTCGTGCAGGGCGCGCCGCTGCTCGGCATCGCCGACATGGTCAACCAGCGCACCGGCTCGGGCGCCGCGTTCAACCCTGCCGAGGCGCTCACGCCGCTGGAGGCGCTGCGGGCGTACACGCTCGGCTCGGCCGTCGCCTCGTTCGCCGAGGACCGCAAGGGGTCGATCACGCCCGGCAAGCTCGCCGACCTCGCGGTGCTCGATCGCGACCTCACGGCGATCGATCCGGAGGGGATCGCCGAGACCCGGGTCCTCGCCACCTACGTCGGCGGCGAGGCCGCGTGGGAGCGGACGTCGTCCTGAGCCGGCCCTCCGGCGGGGGCCGGGCCGAGCACGTCGTCGCACAGCGCGACGACGTAGTCGGGACCGACGCCCTCGTGGTGGATGATCCGCCGGTAGAAGATCGGCCCGAGCAGCCGGTCGGACACGAGGTCGAGATCCGCGTCGGCGCGGATCACGCCGGCGGCCCGGGCCCGCTCCAGCACGGATGCGAAGTGGGCCCGGCGCTCGTTCTTGAACTCCCGGTGGAGCTCGGCGAGGCCCGGGTCGCTGTCGGCCTCGACCGCGAGACGGATGGCGGCGGGGAACACGTCGTCGTGGGCGAGGCCGTGGGCCAGGCTGGTCAGGAAGCGCACGATGTCGTCCCGTGGGTCGTCGGTCGGCGCGTCGTCGGCCCGCTCGGCGATCGAGCACCGCATGGTGTCGAGGAGGAGCTCCTCGCGCGAGCCCCAGTGCCGGTAGATCGTGGTCTTGGCCACGCCGCACCGGCTGGCGATCGCCTCGACCGTGGCCGCGGCGAAGCCGTGCTCGCACAGCTCCGACGTCGTCGCCGCCCGGATCTTCTCCTTCGACCGTGTGACCCTCGGGTCTTCCTCGACGCCCACGTGTCCCATCATCTCGCGAGCGCGACCGTTGCGGTCAGCTCACCACGGTGGTCAGGTCGCCGCCGAGCTCACGTCTCCGCGACACCGAGCCCGTCGATGGTCGCGTGGGCGACGTCGGTGGCGCCGGCCGGCTCGTCGCCGGTTGCGTCGTCCTCGGCGAGGAACCACCACACGCTCGCCGCGGTGAGGACGAGGACCACGGCCGACACCAGGTAGGCGTTCGACGATGCGTCCGTGAACGCCCGCCCGGCGGCCTCGAGCAGTCCGGCGCCCTGTGGGCCCAGCTCGCCCGCCACCGCGACCGCCCCGCCGATCGACTCCTCGGCGACCTCGCCGGCCTCGCCGGGCAGTGCCGAGGCCACGGGCTCGATCTCCGAGCGGTAGCCCGACGACAGGATCGAGCCGAGCACGGCGATGCCGAACGCGCCGCCCAGCTCGCGGGTCGTGTCGTTGACCGCGGAACCGACCCCGGCCTTCGCCGGCGGCAACGAGCTCACGATGGTCGTCGTGGCCGGCGGCATGAGCAGGCCCATCCCGATGGCCAGTGGGACGAGCCCCGCGACGAGGAGCGCGTAGTGGCTGTCGGGCGCCAGGGTCGCGAGCACCACGAAGCCGACGGCGACGCTGACCAGGCCGGCGGCCATCGTGCGGCGGGGCCCGAAGCGGCCGACGACCATCGGGCTGCGGGGAGCGACCAACATGAGCACGATCGGCATCGGCAGCGTCCGGACGCCGGCCCCGAGCGCGGAGTGGCCCTGCACGAACTGCAGGTACTGGGTGAGCAGGAAGAACATGCCGAACATGGCGAAGAACGCCATGGTGATGACCCCGCTGCCCACGCTGAAGCCGCGGATGGCGAAGAGCCGCGGGTCGAGCATCGGCCGGTCGGTGTGCAGCTCCCAGAGGATCCAGGCGACGATCGCCGCGGTGGCGCCGACGAAGGCGCCGATGGTGATCGGGTCGGTCCAGCCCTGCTCGGGGCCCTCGATGACGGCGTAGACGAGCCCGCCGAGCCCGACGATCGACAGGAGCCCGCCGAGCGGGTCGAGCGCCGCCTCCTCGATGTCTCGTGACGTGGGCACGAACACGGCGACCAGCACGAACGTGAGCGCGACGAGCGGCACGTTGACGAAGAACACCGAGCCCCACCAGAAGTTCTCCAGGAGCACACCGGAGAGGATCGGGCCGATGGCGCCACCCGCACCGGCGAGGCCGGCCCAGATGGCGATGGCCCGGGCCCGCTCGTGCACGGGGAAGACCGTGGTGATGATCGACAGGGTCGCCGGCATGATCAGCGCGGCGCCGACGCCCATCGCCGCCCGGGTGGCGATCAGCTGGGCCGGGTCGTCCGCGAGGCTGGCGACGATCGCGGCGCCGCCGAAGATGACGAGGCCGCTGAGCAGCGCGCCACGGCGGCCGAAGCGGTCACCGAGAGCGCCGGCGGGCAGGAGCAGGCCGGCGAACACCAGCGCGTAGGCGTCGACGATCCACTGGAGGTCGGTGGCCGACGCGTCGAGCGCCGACTGGAGCCGTGGCAGGGCGACGTTGAGCGAGCTGACCGCCACGACGACCAGCACGAGCGAGAGATCGAGGATGGCGAGGATCCGCCACCGGTCGGGGTGGCCCGACCCGGCGACGTCCGGCGGGGGCGCGGACGGTGAGGTCTCCATGGGTCCGCACTCTGACACGACATCGTAGCGATACGCAACGGTTGCGTATCGAAACGAGACGTGGCGGCGGTGAACGAGGGATGGCCAGCAGGGCCTTCAGGTCGGTCGCTTCGGGTTCGGCCGCCGGGCTCGGGCCGGGGGAGTGGCTCAGGCGGCGGCGAGCTCGCGGGCCCGGCTCGGCGGCGCCGGGTCGCCCGCGGAGGCCGCGGCCCAACGGCTCGTCAGGTGGACGAACCCCGTGACCAGAGCCGCGGCGACGAGGCCGTCGAGCCAGTAGTGGTTCGCGGTGAGCACGACGGCGAGGATCGTGAGCGTGGGGTGGGCGACGGCAACCCATCGCCACGGCGTGCGGAACGACGTGACCACGGCCCAGCAGACGATCAGCGCCCAGCCGACGTGGAGCGACGGCATCGCCGCGATCTGGTTGGCGGCCGACGCCAGCTCCTCGGAGTCGTAGATCTTCGGGCCGAACCGGGCGAGCGTGTCGACGAACCCGTGGCCCGGCAGCATCCGGGGCGGCGCCAGGGGGAACACGAGGTGGAGCAGGAGCCCGCCGGTCGTGGTGCCGATCATCACCAGCCGGGCCTGGCGGTAGTTGGCCGGTCGCCACAGGTACAGCACCACCATCACCACCGTGGTGACGCTGAAGTGCATGGCGAAGTAGTAGTGGTTGAGCAGCCAGATCAGCCACTCGTTGGTGAGGGCCAGCTGCTGGAGGTGGGCCTCGGTGAACATGCCGAAGACCTGCTCGATCGAGATCACGCGTCGGGCGTTGCGGAACGCGGCGCCGAGCTCGTCGTTGGAGAACAGCCGGACGACGCGGTACATGGCCAGGAGCGAGCCCATGAGGGCCACTTCGATGCCGAGGCGATAGCCGACGCGGCTGTTCCACCACCGGGTCATCGGCCCGGCCTACCCGTCATCTCGTCGCTCCGAACCACATCTCGTAACGCGCTCGCAACCTTGTCGTCACGTTGGCCGTGCCGAGGGTAGGAGTGCCGACGGGACCTTTGGTCATTTTCGAGACGTGCCGTCCGTCACGGGCGTTGCGTGGTCGTTCGTCGGTCCGCCGGACGGAGGCACGGTTCTGTACCAGGTGGCGCGTCGTTCCCGCCGGGCGGGCCCGGTGGCGAACATCGTCCGGTAGCGTGCGATCCGTGCGCCGCCTGCCCGCCCTCCTGGTGCTCGTCGTCGCCACCGCCGGCTGCTCGTTGTCGAACCTCGGCTCCGACGACGACCCGATCGTCGCCGAGACGGTGCCGTCGTCCGCCCCGGCCCAGGCGGAGGCACCCGCGTCGACCGTCCTCGCCCCCGACGGCGACGACCCCGCCGCGGCACCCGGCGACCTCGCCTACGCCGAGATCGTCAACCGGTCGGTGGCCAGCCTCGACGCGTTCTGGGCCGAGCAGCTGCCCGCGGCGTACGGGATCGAGTACACCCCGCTCGCCGGCGTGCAGCCGTGGGACCCGCGGGACGAGTCGACCCTGCCGGCGTGCAACGGTCGCCAGCAGCCGATCGAGAGCTACGCCAACAACGCGTTCTACTGCCGGGCCGACGACTACATCGGCTGGGACGACACCGGCCTCATGCCCCGCCTGTACCAGGAGTACGGCGACGCCGCGGTGGCGCTGGTGCTGTCCCACGAGTGGGGTCATGCGCTCCAGGCCCGCCTCGACGTCGACATCGACGCGATCGAGACCGTCTACTCCGAGCTGCAGGCCGACTGCTTCGCCGGCGCGTGGGCCGCGTCGGTGATCGGGGGCAGCAGCTCGGCGCTGGCCCTCGACGTCGGCGACGTCGACGAGGCCATCTCCGGCTACCTGCTCTTCCGCGACCCGCCGGGCACCGACCCCGCGGCCGAGCAGTCCCACGGCTCGGCGTTCGACCGGGTCGGTGCGTTCGGCGACGGGTTCCGCGTCGGGCCCGGTATCTGCGCCGCGATCGTCGACGGGGACTACCCGCTCGCCGACATCGAGCCCGCCGACGACTTCGAGGACACCGAGGGCAACGCTCCGTTCAGCGGGGACAAGAGCATCTTCGAGCTCGTCGTGGGCGACCTCGAGGGGTACTGGCGGGCCCATGCGCCCGAGGTCACCGGGCAGCCGTGGGACCCGACCGGGTCGGCGGTCCCGGTGGACCCACGCGGCGAGGACGTCATCTGCGGTGACGAGGCGATCGCCCCCGAGGTGCTGGCGGCCAACGTCGTGTGGTGCGCCGCCGACGACTACGTCGCCTGGGACCGCGACGGGCTGATGCTGCCGCTCTACGAGGACATCGGCGACTTCGCCGTCGCCCTCCTCCTGGCCAACGCCTGGGGTGACAAGGCGTTGGCCCTCGCCGGCGTCGACGGCGACCCGGTGGAGATGGAGCTGGCGTCCGACTGCCTCGCCGGCGCCTGGGCGACGAGCGTCTGGCAGCAGGACCGGCTGGGGCGCACCGCCGACGACGGCACGGCCCTCGGCGTCGCCACCCTGTCCGCCGGTGACCTCGACGAGGGGATCGCCGGTCTCCTCGCCGTGCAGGACCCGGCGATCGCCCGGCTGGACATCACCGCCTTCGATCGGGCCGACGCGTTCCGCCGGGGCTTCGCCCTCGAGGATCCCGCGGCGTGCCTGCCCGGTGCGACCGGCTGACGTCCCGGCCTTCGCTTCAGCGCACGTCGAGTGAACGCGAGCACGGTTAGCCACTCTTAGTGGCGGAGCCACTTTGTAACGTGGCTGTCATGCGTGCCTTCCACCGTCTCCTCGGCATCGTCGCTGCCGTGTGCGTCCTCGCCGCGCTGGCGCCCGCGGGCGTCGCCGGCGCCGACGAGGCTCCCCCGGGCGACCCGGGCGGGGCCGGGACCGGAGGCACCGCCGCCGAGGACGCCGACGGCGATGCGCCCGACACCGCCGATCAGGACCCCGGCGACGCCGGTTCGGCGTCCGATCTGCCCTACGACGAGATCATCGAGCGGGGCGTCGTGAGCGTCGAGGCGTTCTGGGCCCAGGCCATGCCCGCGGTCTACGGCGTCGAGTACCAGCCGCTCGCCGCGCTCGTCCCGTGGGACCCCGAGGACGTCTCGACCCTTCCCGACTGCGGCGGCTCCCAGCCCCCGCCGTCCTCGTACGTCGACAACGCGTTCTACTGCCCGGCCGACGACTACATCGGCTGGGACGACACCGGGTTGTTCCCCCGCCTCTACGAGGACTTCGGCGACGCCACGATCGCGCTCGTCCTCGCCCACGAGTGGGGCCACGCCATCCAGTTCCGCCTCGGGATCCCGGCCGGCACCCCGACGATCCTGCTCGAGCTGCAGGCCGACTGCTTCGCCGGCGCCTGGTCGGCCACCGCCATGCCCGGCGACGCCGCGACCGGCGACGAGCCGCTGCTGTTGCCCCAGAGCGACGTCGACGAGGCCATCGGCGGCTACGTGCTCTTCCGCGACCCGCCCGGCTCCGACCCGCTCGGGCCCAACGCCCACGGCTCCGCGTTCGACCGCATCGGGGCGTTCCGGGACGGCTTCGTCGGCGGTGTCGAGCGGTGCGCCACCTTCATGACCGACGGGTATGCGATCGCCGCGGTCGAGCTCATCGAGGCCGACCTCGAGACCGGCGGGAACGTGGCGCTCGACGAGCTCTTCGACGAGCTGGTGCCGCCCGACCTCGAGGACTACTGGACGATCAACGCGCCGGACCTCCTCGGCGTCGAGTGGGACCCGACCGACGGCTTCCGGGCCGTCGAGTCGGGGACGCCCGCCACGTGTGGCGACGAGGTGATCGAGCCGGCGCGGCTCGCCCTCGACGTGGTCTGGTGCGCCGCCGACGACACGATCGTGTGGGACCGGGGCGAGCTGGTCGAGCCGCTGTACGAGGCGATCGGCGACTTCGCCGTCGCCAGCTTCCTCGGCAACGCGTGGGCGCACAAGGCGCTGGTCCTGGCCGGCGTCGACGCCGACCCGATCGAGATGGAGCTGCGCTCCGACTGCCTCACCGGGGCGTGGGCCAGCGACCTGTGGCGGCGGGAGCGGACCTCGCCCGAGCTGCCACCGGAGGAGTGGACCGGCTACATCGGCCTCTCCGCGGGCGACCTCGACGAGGGCGTCGCCGGCCTCCTGGCCGTGCAGGACCCGGAGGTGGCGCGCCTCGACGTCACCGCGTTCGCCCGGGTCGACGCGTTCCGCATCGGGTTCTTCTCCCCCGACCCGAGCGAGTGCGTCGCCGACTGACGGTGGATCCCACGCGATCGCGCTTCGCCCGGTGCCGATCAGGCCACATCGGCCGGATACCGTGAGGCGAGTGCGTCGTCTGCGCCCGGTCATCGTCATCGCCCTGGCGGCGCTCGTCGCCTCGTGCACCATCCAGATCGGCACCGACCAGCGCGGTGAGCTGCGCGCCGGCGGGCCCGAGGACCCCGGTGATCCGACGTCCCAGGGGAGCACCACGACCTTCGAGGACCTGGAGACGCCCGAGGTCACGGTGATGGAGGAGGAGGCCGACGACCCGCCCCCGCCCGTCGACGACCTGCCCTACGCCGAGATCATCAACCGGTCGATCGAGAGCCTCGAGATCTACTGGGCCGAGGAGTTCCCGGCCGTGTACGGGGCCGAGTACACGCCGGTGTCGCAGATCATCCCGTGGGACCCGACCGACCTGTCGACCCTGCCGCCGTGCGGCGGCCAGCGGGCCGACCCGGGCGCGTACAGCCAGAACGCCTTCTACTGCCTGCCCGACGACTTCATCGGCTGGGACGACCGGGGCCTGTTCCCGCAGCTCTACCAGGAGTTCGGCGACGCCGCCGTTGCGCTCGTGCTCGCCCACGAGTGGGGCCACGCCGTGCAGGCCCGGGCCGAGGCGGCCGGTGCGGTGCTCGGCGACCTGACGATCGCGCTGGAGCTGCAGGCCGACTGCTTCGCCGGGGCGTGGACGAGCCACGTCATGAGCGGCGAGTCGGACGTGCTGCGCCTGGCCGACGACGACATCGACGAGGCGGTCGCCGGCTACCTGATCTTCCGCGACCCGCTCGGGACCTCACCGGACGACCCCCAGGCCCACGGCTCCGCGTTCGACCGGGTCGGGGCGTTCGGCGACGGGCTCCGCAACGGGGTCGCGTTCTGCGATGACCTCGACAACCTCCGGATCGCCCCGATCCGGCTGACGAGGGACGACGTCGAGACCGGCGGGGACTCCCCGCTGTTCGGCGACCCGGACGACCCGCAGGACAACGGGATCTTCGAGATCATGGTCCCCGACCTCGAGTTCTACTGGGAGGCCAACGCGCCGGCGATCCTCGGTGTCTCCTGGGACCAGACCGACGACCCGGGCTGGGACCCGGTCAACGGGGTGTACGACCCCCGCGCCGTCGCCGCGCTGGACCCGGCCACCGAGAACGTGCCCTGCCAGGGCCACGAGGACGAGGTCGCCCGCAACATCGTCTACTGCGACGCCGAGGACTACGTCTTCACCGACGTCCGGGGCCTGGCCCAGCCTCTCCACCAGGAGATCGGCGACTTCTCGATCGGCATGCTGTTCAGCAACGCCTACGGGGAGAAGGCGCTCGCTCTGGCCGGCATCGACGCCGACCCGGTCACCACCGAGCTGGCCGCGGACTGCCTCGCCGGCGCGTGGGCCGGCGACGTCTACCTGAACACGCTCGACCAGATCAGCCAGACCCAGACGCCGCAGGCACCCCCGCGGGACCGCAACATCATCCTCTCGG
This sequence comes from Actinomycetota bacterium, assembly GCA_034211175.1. GTDB lineage: Bacteria > Actinomycetota > Acidimicrobiia > Acidimicrobiales > CAIXPF01 > JAXHUH01. The sequence goes on along the minus strand of JAXHUH010000288.1, from coordinate 2,961 downwards.
CCGGCGACCTCGACGAGGGCGTCGCCGGTCTGGTCGCCGCCCAGGGGCCCGAGCTGACGAGGCTGGACGTGACCGCGTTCGATCGGGTCGAGGCGTTCCGCACCGGGTTCTTCGCCGGCGTCGGCATCGACGACGACCCGACCGTCTGCCTGCCCTAGCGCGTCCCGCCATCGCGTCGTCGGGACCCGCCCGCCGCGTCGCGGCCGATACGGGAACACAGTTCCGAGGCTGCGAGTGTCGCTTGGTACGTTCTGACGGTGCGCACCGGAACGGAGCTGCGGTCGCGGGCCCGTGCCGCCGAGCGTGGGCGGCCGGTGCGATCGCCCCGGTTCTCCGCCACGAAGTTCGCGCCGCCGGCGGCCCCGCTGACCGCCATCGCTCGCCCCGACATCATCGGCCGGCTCGACCACGGCGTGGCGTCACGGCTCGCCCTCGTCGTCGGCGCCGCCGGTGCCGGCAAGACCAACCTGCTGCTCCAGTGGGTGCGCACCAGACCGGCGGCCGACACCTGTTGGATCAACGTCGACGAGGGTGACGGCGACCCGGTCCGGTTCTGGCACGCGATCGTGGCGGCCGTCCGGTCGGTCCGCGATGGGTTCGGGGGCGCGGCGCTGGCCCTGATGGCGGATGACGGCTCGTTCGGGCCCGACGTCCTCGAGTCGCTGATCGACGAGCTCGACGGTCTCGACGCTCCGGTCACGCTGGTCATCGACGACCTCCACCTCATCGACGCGGACGACGTCTCGCTCGCCGGGCTGATCGCCCGCCGACCGAGAGGCCTGCACCTGGTCATCGGTTCGCGCTCGGAGCCGCGCATCGGTCTCGGGCGCCTCCGGGCCACGGGGAGCGTCGGTGAGGTCCGCGACGAGGACCTGCGCCTGGGGCGTGACGAGGCCGCAGCGGTGCTCGAAGGCCTCGGGGTCGCGGTCGGCGATCGCGATCTCGACCGCCTCATGGCCCAGACCGAGGGCTGGGCAACCGGCGTCCACCTGGCCGGGGTGGCGTTGCAGCGCTCGGGCGACCCGTCGGGATTCATCGACCGGCTCGTCTCGTCGAGCGAGGAGATCGCGCACTACCTGTCGACCCAGGTCGTCGATGCCCAACCGCCCGAGGTGCAGCAGTTCATGCTCGCGACCTGCGTCGTCGACGAGCTGACCCCCGACCTCGCGGCCGAGCTGTCCGGCGGGTCGACCGTCTCGTTGGGAACGATCGAGGCGGCGGAGCTGATGCTGTTCCGCAACTCGGCACGGCCGGACGTCCATCGGTACCACCACCTCCTGCTCCAGCTCCTCCGACTGCGCTTGCGGGGCCGCGATCGTGAACGTGAGCGACGGCTCCATCGGGTCGCCGCCGACTGGTTCGAGGCCGAGCGTGACCTCGCCTCGTGCTTCCGCCACCGGTGGCGGGCCGGTGACCGCCGCGCGGCGATGCACCTCCTCGCGCGCAACGTGTACGACGCGTACTTCACGAACCGCCTGCCCCCGATCTCACCGAACGACTTCGTGCTCACCGACGAGGACGTGGTCGGCGCACCCGGCCCGGCGATCGCCGTCGCCACCACCCTGTGCCTCCGCCACCACGCGTCACATGCCGACCACCTCGTCCGGCGGATCGAGCGGCTCGCCGGTGACGGCCTCCTCGACACCGATCGGGCCGAGCTGTCGTGCCTCCACACCGTCCTCGCCGCGGACCGCTGCGACATGGAGGCGACGGTGCGCCACGGAGAGGACGCCCACCGCCGGGCCCGGCGGGCGTCGCTCACCGGTGACTCCGTCGACACCGCGGCGACCATGCTCGTGCGCGCCTACGGCTGGGCCGGGAACTGGGCGGCCGCAGAGGCTGCCGCCGAGCGCATCGTCGTCGGGCCGGGACTCTCGTTCGTCGCCATCGAACGCCACGGCGCGCTCGCGAACCTGGGGATCTTCCGGGGCCACCTCGGTGCCGGGATCGACCACGCCCGGCGGGCGCGGGCGATGATCGACGAGAGCGGCATGGCCGGCTTCGCCGTGGTCTCACCGACGTTCGCGCTGGAAGGCCACGGGCTGCTGGAGCGGGGCGACCTCGAGGGTGCCGCGTCGCTGCTGGCGCGGTTCGAGGCCCCCGGCATCCAGCCACGGGTCCCGGCCACCATCATCGCCGACCTCGCGCGCAGTCGGATCCTGTTCGCACGCGGGCGGGCCGAGGAGGCGCTGGCGACCCTCGCGGCGGCACGGGAACGGGTGGCCCACCTCGACGACTCGTCCTGGGTGGCCGCCACCATCAACGCGAGGACGGCGGTCCAGCTGGGCGCGGTCGGAGACCTCGATCGAGCCTGCGTGATCGCTGAGCGGCTCCCCGACGGTGTCGACCGGGACCTCGTCCGCGCCGGCCTGCGGCGCGCGCTCGGCGATCTCGCCGGCGCCGAGGAGGCCCTCGCCCGGGCCGCGTCACGCTCCGACTGCCTGCGGACCGACCTGCGCGTCGCGCTCGGGGCCTGGCCGTGGCGATCGCGGCCGGCACTGCGGTGGACCCCCACGTCGAGCCCGTGCTGGCGCTCGCCGGGCGCGAGGGGTTCGTGTTCGCCCTCGCCGATGCTGGCGGCGACGTGTTGGCCGTGGTCCAGGACCGGGCCCGCCGGCTCACGCGCACCGCCTTCGTCGACGCCGTCCTACGGACCGTGCCGCACGTCCCCGTCCTCGCCCGCGCGGTCCCGCCGGTCGACGAGCTCTCCGAGCGGGAGCAGGCCGTGCTGCGCTACCTCGTGACCTCGATGTCGTACCGGGAGATCGCGGCCGAGCTGTACGTGTCGGTCAACACGGTGAAGACCCACGTGAAGCACATCTTCCGCAAGCTCGGGGCCTCGTCGCGCGACGAGGTGCTCGCCCACGCTCGTGCACAGGGCTACCTGTGAGCGTGCGCCGCAGTGGCGCGCCCCCCGGGGCCGGGGGCGCGCCCCCGCGCACCGCCCGCGGATCGCGGACA
>JAXHUH010000287.1:0-17360 GCA_034211175.1 Actinomycetota bacterium | reverse complement strand
CGGCGACGCGCCAGCCGACGACCGTGCAGCGATGACGACCACCGACCGCGCCGGGCGCGGTCGGTGGCGCGTCAGGCCGGCTGGCGCTGGCGGTACGTCTCGAGCAGCGCGGCGCCCGTGGCGGCGTCGTCGACGGTCACGACGAAGACCCGGTCACCGTCGAGGTCGGCCCGGATGCCCTCGCCGCGTCGCAGCACGACCGCGGCGCGCCGCATGAGGTGGAGCGAGCCCCGGTAACCCCACCCGCCCCAACGGGAGGGCTCGACGTCGATGGCGGTGGACGCACGGACCCGGTCGGCCGCGATCCGGGTGACCGGCCAGCCGAAGAGGCCGTAGCGCACCTTCAGGCCGCCGGGGTCGACGACGACCGTGACCGCACCGAGCGGAGCGCTCACGATGCCGGAGACGACGAGGATGGCGCCGATCCACCAGGCCGTCACCATGGCGGTCGCGACGCCGAGGGCGACGAGCCCGGCCGACAGTGCCAGCAGCAGCGGGTTGGCGCACCGGCCGATCCACACGACCCGCTCGCCGTCGTCGACCGGCAGCTGCGTCCCGGCGCCGGACGGCAGGTCGGGTGCCGGGGCCGGCCACCGGGTGCTGACCAGGCGCGCGGCGAGCGCGCCGAGGACCAGGGGGACGATGGTGATGGCCAGGACCACCCCCACGCTCGGGCCGGCCACGTCGGTCCACGTGTCGTGATCGAGGTTCACGGCGGCGGTGTGGACCCCGAGCGCGGCGAACATGGTCACGAAGTAGATGCCGAGGAACGTGGCGACCGGGGGCCAGGCGGCACGCGTGCCGGCGCGGGCGACGCCGGCGACGAGCGCGGCGCCGCCGAGCAGCATGAACCCACCGATGAGGAGGGCGAACGCCACCGACGACATCGAGTCGTTGGCCTCGCCCCCGAAGGTCCAGTGGGTGGCGATCGGGTCGGGCAGGCGCGACGACCACATGATCAGGGGCGCGATCGCCGGGACGGGGGCGAACACCGCGATCGCGACGGCTGCGATCACGGCCGACGTGCGGTTGAAGCGGGTCACAGGTGGGCCTCCAGAACCTCGTGGATCTCCTCGTCGCGCAGGCCGAGGCGTCGGGCCTCGGTGACGAGCTCGGCGGCGATGGTGCCGAGCCGGGCGCGGTCGTCGCCGCCGGCGAGGACGGTGACGCCGCGGCCGCGGCGCATGTCGATGACGCCTTCGTCACGCAGCTCCAGGTAGGCGCGCCGGACGGTGTGCATGTTCACGTCGAGCGCATCGGCGAGGTCGCGCACCGGCGGCAGGCGGTCACCGACCGCCAGCTCCCCGCGTGCGAGGGCGCGGCGAACCTGGGCCGCGATCTGTTGGTAGAGCGCCTCACCGGAGCGCTCGTCGAGTCGAACGAGCATGGTTCTATATCAACTCGAACAATTGGCGGCTGTCAAGGCCCGCGGAGCGGTTCCACCCGAGCAGACGAGGACCGAGCGGCACCCGTGTGCCCCCGGGTGGTCGCGGACGTGCACCGCGCCCGGTGGCACGATGGTCGAGTGCCCGCACGATCCGACGCCGCCCGAGCGCCGCATTGGGCCGGACCCATCTCGGCGCCGCGACGTCGACCCGATCGCGGGAAAGCCGTTGACGGCAGAGCTAAACCGGTTCAGTATGGGTGGTGTCGGTGCCGCGGTGGACGGCCGACGGACGAAGACCGCGACATCCCCACGCGCACACGCCCTCATCGGCCGGGATGCTCCTGCCCCCGGGCACCCCGGCCGATGAGCGGCGTCGCATCCGCGCCACCCGCTCGCCCCGCCGCAACGGCTCGTCGCGAACCCACCCGGAGCCCGGCGACGGTGCGCACGGCCCCCGGTCACCCGCTGAGATGAACGAGGACCGTCGAGTGCGCCGACGCACCAAGCCGACCATCGCCGACGTCGCGGCGCGCGCCGGTGTGTCCAAGGGGGCGGTCAGCTTCGCCCTCAACGGGCGCCCCGGCGTCGGCGAGGACACGCGCCGCCGCATCCTCGAGGTCGCCGAGGAGCTCGGTTGGCGGCCCGATCCGCGGGCCAAGGCGTTCTCGGAGCGCCGCGCCCAGTCGGTCGGGCTGATCCTCGCCCGGCCCGCGGAGCAGCTCGGCACCGACCCGTACTTCGGTCAGCTCCTCGCCGGCATCGAGTTCGTGCTCGCCGAGCGGGGCTACACCCTCGTGCTCTCGGTGCGCGAGCACCGCGCCGACGAGCTCGCCGCGTACCGCCAGCTCACCGACGACCGCCGCATCGACGGGGCGATCCTGGTCGACCCCGAGGCCGACGACCCCCGCTTCGAGCTGCTCGAGGAGCTCGACCTGCCGGCGGTCGCGCTCGCCGGGCCCGGCGACGACCTGCCGGTGCCGTCGGTCGGCGCCGACGAGGAGCCGGCCGTGCGCGCCGCCGTCGCCCACCTCGTCGACCTCGGCCATCGCGACATCGCCCACGTCTCGGGCCCGCCCGGCGTCGCCCACGCCGTGCTGCGGCGCGAGGCGTGGGAGAAGGCGCTGCACGACGCCGGCCTCGAGCCGGGGCGGTGCATCACCGGGACGTTCAGCGGGGAGAGCGGTGCCGCGGCGACCGCCGAGCTCCTCGGCGCCGAGCGTCCCCCGACCGCCATCTTCTACGCCGGCGACGTCATGGCCATCGCCGGGCTCACCATGGCCCGGACCCTCGGCGTGTCCGTGCCCCGCGACCTGTCGATCATCGGGTTCGACGACGCCCCGCTCGCCCCCCACGTCGACCCGGCGCTCACGACGATCCGCCAGGACCCGCTCGCCGCCGGCCGGGCCGCGGCGACGGTCCTCCTCGACCTCCTCGCCAACCGCGGCGAGGACGCCGGACGGGAACCGCTCGAACCACCGACCCTGATCGTCCGGGCATCGACCGGTCCGGCGCCCGTGCGCGACTGATCCGCGCCGGCGACCGGCCGGTTCAGCCGGCGTCGATGGTGTCGAGCTCGGCCAGCCACGCCGCGGCCGACGCGTCGCTCGGCGCCCGCCAGTCGCCCCGGGGCGACAACGAGCCTCCGGAGCCGACCTTCGGGCCGTCCGGCAGCGCGGACCGCTTGAACTGGCTGGTCTGGAAGAACCGTCGGACGAACACCCGCAACCAGCCGACGATGGCCGCCAGGTCGTAGTGGTTGCGGTCCTCCTCGCCGATCAGCTCCGGCCACGAGCCCGTGGTCGGGTCGGACCAGGCGTGCTCGGCCAGGAAGGCGACCTTCGACGGCCGGTAGCCGAAGCGCAGCGTGTAGTAGAGGTGGAAGTCCTGGAGCTCGTAGGGCCCCACGACGTCCTCGCTGCGCTGGTGCGGGGCGGCGTCGTCGCCCTCCCGGCCCGGTACCAGCTCCGGCGAGATGTCGGTCTCCAGCACCGAGCGCAGCGCGGCCGACGTGTCCTCGCCGAGCCCGCCACGCTCCGCCGACCAGCGGATCAGGTGCTGGATCAGCGTCTTCGGCACCGACCCGTTGACCCCGTAGTGCGACATCTGGTCGCCGACGCCGTAGGTGCTCCACCCCAGCGCCAGCTCCGAGAGGTCCCCGGTGCCGAGCACCAGGGCCCCCCGCTGGTTGGCGAGGCGGAACAGCAGCGACGTGCGCGCCCCGGCCTGGGTGTTCTCGTAGGCGATGTCGTAGACCTCGCCGCCATCGGCCGCGGGGTGGCCGAGGTCGCGCAGCATCTGCGCCGCCGCGGGGCGGATGTCGATCTCCTCGGCGGCCACGCCCAGGCTCTCCATCAGCCGGCGGGCGTCGTTGCGGGTCCGCTCGCTGGTCGCGAACCCGGGCAGGCTGAACCCGAGCACGTTGGTGCGGGCCAGGCCGAGCTCGTCCATGCACCGCACGGCCACGAGCAGGGCATGGGTCGAGTCCAGGCCCCCGGAGACCCCGATCACGACCTTGTCGATGCCGGTCGCGGCGAGGCGGGTCGCGAGCCCGCTCACCTGGATGTCGAACACCTCCTGGCACCGCTCGTCGAGCTCCGAGGGGTCGGAGGGCACGTACGGGAACCGGGCGATGTCCCGCTCGAGGCGGACCTCGCCGTCCGGGACGCCGAGCGTGAACGGCACGCGCCGGAACCGCTCGACGAGTGCCGCGTGGTCGGCGATGGCGTCGGAGAAGCTGGTGAGGCGCAGCCGATCGGCGGCGAGGCGCTCGAGGTCGACGTCACCGGTCAGCAGGTGGGCGGACCGGCCGAACCGCTCGCTCTCGGCGAGCAGCGTGCCGTTCTCGTGGACGAGGCCGTGACCGTCCCACGCCAGGTCGGTGGTCGACTCGCCGGCGCCGGCGGAGGTGTAGACGTACGCCGCCACGCAACGCGCCGAGTGGCCGGCGCACAGCTGGTGGCGGTAGCCGGCCTTGCCGATGGTGATGTCGCTGGCCGACAGGTTGGCCAGCACGGTCGCACCCGCGAGGGCGGCGTGGGTCGTCGGTGGCACCGGCGCCCACAGGTCCTCGCAGATCTCGGCGGCGACCACGAAGCCGTCGACGTCGGTCGCCTCGAACACCACGTCCGCGCCGAACGGGACGTCCTCGGCACCGACCCGCACCTCCCGCTCGGTGGCGGCCCGCGCCGCGCTGAAGTGCCGCTTCTCATAGAACTCGAGGTAGTTCGGTAGGTAGGACTTGGGCACCACGCCGAGCACCCGCCCCCGGTGGAGCGCGACGGCGCAGTTGTAGAGCCGGCCCCGCGACCGCAGCGGCGCACCGACGAGCAGCAGCGGTCGCAGGTCGGCCGACGCCTCGCGCACCGCCTCGAGCGCGTCCGCGGTGGCGTCGAGCAGCGCCTGCTGGTGGAACAGGTCCTGGTTGGAGTAGGCGCTGAGCCCGAGCTCGGGGAACACGACCAGCGCGGCGTGGCGCCCGTCGGCCTCGCGGGCCAGCTCGATCGTGCGTTCGGCGTTGTGCGCCGGGTCGCCGACGCGCACCCGCGGCGAGGCGGCCGCCACCCGGACGAAGCCGTGCGCGTAGAGGGACCGGAACGGGAGCGGGCGGCCGGAGCCGTCCGAGGCGCTCAACGGGGGGCTCCGGGGAGGGGGCGGGGCGCGTTGCTCACGTCGCCACGATCGCACACGCAGGTTCGCGGCCCGTGCACCGAATCGGGGCCCGTGACCGGAGTGGGCCGCCGCCGACCGCGGTCGCCCGAGGGTCGGTCAGCGCGGGGCGTGACGGACCGGGTCGGCGACCGGTTCGGGGGCCAGCAGCGCGTCCTCGTCGAGCTCGACGAAGATGCACTCGCCCGGGCACTCGTCGGAGCACTCCATGACGACCTGCTCGTGGCGCGTCGGGACCCGTGCGGGCGACCGGGCACCACCGGGATCGTTGAGGACCTCGCCGTCCTCGACGACGTACGCGATGCCGTCCTCGAGGATGCGGAAGACCTCGGGGCAGTGATCGGTGCAGATGCCGTCGCCCGTGCAGAGATCTTGATCGATCCAGACCTTCATCTGCGCGCCACCCTAGTGGCGCCCACCGGTTCCGAGCCCACTGGTGCGGCTTCGCGACCCGTTCGCCGACCCGGCTGCGGTCCGACGCCGGGCCCTCTGGTAGATCATTGCCGCATGGACCTCCTCTCGGGCCCGAACGCCGGACGTCGCCGTCTCCGCGAGCTCCTCGCCGCCGACGACCTGGTCGTCGCACCGGGGGCGTTCGACGCGTTCAGCGCCCGGCTCGTCGAGCTCGCCGGGTTCGACGCCGTCTACATGACCGGCTTCGGCACGGCCGCCTCCCGCCTCGGCCGACCGGACATCGGCCTCCTCGGCATGTCGGAGATGGCCGGCCAGGCCGCCTCGATCGTTGCCGCCACGTCGATCCCGGTCATCGCCGATGCCGACACCGGCTACGGCAACCCCCTCAACGTGATCCACACCGTGCGCACCTACGAGGCCGCGGGCGTCGCCGCGTTCCACCTCGAGGACCAGGTCCACCCGAAGCGCTGCGGCCACATGGACGGCAAGGAGGTCGTCCCGACCGCGGAGATGGTGGCGAAGGTCGAGGCCGCGGTCGCGGCCCGCACCGACCCGGACCTGACGATCATCGCCCGCACCGACGCCCGGGCCCCGGAGGGCTTCGACGCCGCCCTCGACCGGATGCGGGCCTACATCGGCGCCGGTGCCGACGTCGCGTTCGTCGAGGCGCCGCAGTCGCTCGACGAGATCGAGCGCATCGCCGCCGAGCTGTCGCCGACGCCGCTGCTGTTCAACTGGGTCGAGAAGGCCAAGTCGCCGCCGGTGTCGATCGACCAGCTCCGCGAGCTCGGCTTCGCGCTCGTCATCCTGCCGATCACGACCCTCCTCGCCGCGACCCGGGCGATGACCGACACGCTCGCCACCGTCGCCCGCCACGGCACCTCCGAGCCCGTGCTCGACGAGCTCGCCTCCTTCGACGAGTTCACCGACCTCATCGGCCTCGGCGAGACCCGCGAGCTCGCGCGGCGCTTCGGGACCGAGCCCGGGGGTTGAGCGGGGTCCGCGCCCCGCGTGTGCTGCTGTCGGTCATCGCGGCCACCACGGCCGGGGTGCTGCCGACGTTCCTGACCGGCGGGTTGTCGGTCCAGCTCCGGGCCGACCTCGGCTTCTCCGAGACCGTGCTCGGGGCGATCGTGTCCGCCAGCCTCGCCACGTCGGCGCTGGCGTCGATGTCGTTCGGGCACTGGATCGAGGCCCGGGGGTCGACGGCGTCGATGCGCACGGCGTGCCTCATCGGCGCGGCCTCGTTGTCGGCGTCGGCGCTCGCGCCGGCCTGGCCCGTGCTCGCCGTGACCATCGCCGCCGGCGGGCTGGCGAACGCGCTCGCTCAGCCGGCGTCGAACGCCCTGGTCGTCGAGTCGGTGCCGCCGCGTCGCCACGCGGGGGCACTCGGGGTCAAGCAGGCGGCGATCCCGACGGCGACGCTCCTCGCCGGGCTCGCGGTGCCCGCGCTGGCCCTCACCGTCGGCTGGCGGTGGGCGTACGGGGCGGGCGCGTTGCTCGCGCTCGGCGCCGCCGCGGCCGTTCCCCGGATCGACTCGCCCCGCCGGACGGCGAGGACGGCGTCGTCCGGCCGCGGGGGAGACCTCGCCGTGGGTGCGCTCGTCGTGCTCGCCGTCGGGCTGGCGTGCGGCTCGGCGGTCGCCAACTCGTTCGGCGCGTTCGTCACCTCGGGTGCGGTCGAGGCCGGCCTGTCCGAGGCCGCGGCGGGCACGCTCCTCGCCGCATCGAGTGCGCTCGGGATCACCGTGCGGCTCGTCGTCGGGTGGTTGGGCGATCGCATCCCCCACCGGGCGTTCCGGGTCGTCGCCGCGATGATCGTCGGCGGCGGCATCGGCGCACTGCTCCTCGCCCGGGGCACCGGCACCAGCTACGTGATCGGCTCACTCGTCGCGTTCGGCTCCGGATGGGCGTGGCCCGGGCTGTTCAACTTCGGCGTCGTCGCCGCCCACCGCCACGCCCCGGCACGGGCCACGAGCGTCACCCAGGTCGGTGCGTACGCCGGCGGTGCGCTCGGCCCGCTGGCGTTCGGAGCGATCGCCTCGGGGGCCGGCTACCGGGCCGCCTGGACGATCGCCGCCCTGGTCGCGCTGACCGCGGCGATCGTGGTCACCGTCGGCGCCCGCAGCCTCGCGGCGCGAACGGCGGAGCCCCGAGCCTGAGCACGTGGCACCAGCAGCGTTCGCCGACGAACGATCGCAGGGCTGTTCCGTAACCTTCGGCCTCCTCGTGACTCTGATGGGTCGTACCCCTACGAGAGCGAGGATCCGGTGCCCGACTTCTTCCGAACCGCGGTGTACTTCAAGAACGTGCCCCCCACCGAGCGGGTCGTGAGGACGGTCGCCGGAGCGGCGCTGGTGGCCGTCCCCGTCGCCGTCGGCGCACCGATGTGGCTCGTCGCCGTGCTGGCGGTCAACGGCGTGTTCGCAGCCGGGACGGGGTTCGTCGGCTTCTGCCCGGCCTGCTACCTCTACGGGCGGAAGCTGGCGGTGCGGAGTGCGGAGCAGCCGGAGGGGAGCGGGACCGAGTGACGGAGCTGGACGCGCTGGCCGAGCGGGCCCGTCGCGGCGACGCCGCGGCGCTCGAGCTGCTGCTCGAACGGTCGCAGGCCGACCTGCGCCGCTTCGCGTCACGCGTGTGCGCCAGCGCCGACGCGGAGGACGCGGTGCAGCACGCGCTCGTCGTGATCTACACCAGGATCGGAGCGTTTCGCGCCGCGGCGCGCTTCACGACCTGGGTGTTCTCCATCGTCCACAACGAGTGCGCCCGCCTCCTGCGGCGCTCGGCGAGGTTCGTCTCCTTGGAGGTCCACGCGACCGCCCGGTCGAGCGGGGTCCGAGACCCGGGGATCGACGGCGTCGACCTCCTCGATCTGCTCGTCCCGGCGATCCGGTCGCTGCCGCCGCCGCTGCGGGAGGTGCTCGTGCTCCGCGACGTCGAGGGCCACTCGACCGCCGAGACCGCAGGCCGGCTCGGCATCAGCGAGGGCAACGTCAAGGTACGCCTGCACCGTGCCCGCGCGTCGCTGCGGGCCGCGTTCGCGGGCGCCGAGGTCGCGTGAGCCGCCGGTGTCAGCCGGCGACCGCGCCGGGTGCCCGGTGGTCGGTCGGCGGCCCGGCGAAGGCCTGGGCGATGGTCATCCACTCCGTGGCCGCGTCGCCCGTGGTCGTCAGCCCGGTGTCGGTGACGTTGCGACGCTGGGTGACGACGAGGCAGAAGTCGAGGGCGTCACCCACCACCCGGTCGGCGGCGTCGTCGGGCCCCCACGTCCAGGTGTCGCCGTCCGGCCCGGCGAGCTCGACCCGCACGTCGCCGGCCGGCACCTGCCGGCCGCGGTTCGCGTAGCTCCAGCCCCGGGTGGTCACCCCGATGTGGGCGACGTGGCGCAACCGCGACGTCGGGGTGCGCACCGCGCCGAGCGCGTCGGCGACGTCCTGACCGTGGGCCCAGGTCTCCATCAGGCGGGCGGTCGCGAACGACCGGGCCCCCATCGACGGGCCGAACCACGGGATGCGGTCGCGCGGGGCCAGCTCCTCGAAGGCGGCGATCATCGACGCCCGCAGGTCGGAGAACCACGCGAGCAGCGCGGCGCCGTCCATGGCGTCGACATCGGCGTCCGCGGCCCGTTCGAGCGAGCGGCGACCGCTCAGCAGCTCGGGCTTCAGCGCCTCGAACGCGTCGGGGTCCCGTGCCGCGAGGAGCGCGCAGTGGTCGGCCTGGGCCAGGTGGTTCACCTGGTCGAAGACGTCCCAGCCGGCGGCCGGCGTCGGGGTGTGCCATCCCTCCGGTCCGAGCGTGGCGCACAGGGCGACCAGATCGACCGTCTCGGCCCGCAGGTCGGCGCAGATCTCCTCCATGGCCGCACCCTAGGCCCCGAGGGGCCCTCGGCGCCCGGGGAACCGGCCGGGACACCGTGCGGGCGCGGTCGCTCAGCCGGTGGCCAGCGCGCCGGCGATGGCGGCGGCGATCGCCGCGTTCTGCGTCACGAGCGCGGTGTTGGCCCGCACGCTGGCACCGCCGGTGATCGTCGCCACCCGCTCGAGCACGTACGGGGTGACCGCGGCGCCGCTCACGCCGGCCCGATCGGCGTCGGCCAGCGCCTCGGTGGTGGCGACGTCGAGGACGGTGGCGTCGAGCGCGGCGTCGGCCGGGACCGGCACGGCGACGAGCAACCCGCCGCCGCCGAGCGCCCAGCGGGCCGCGGCGATGCGGGCCGCGGTCGGCGCGTCGTCGACGCGGTGGGGCAGCGGCACGCCCGAGCTCGGCACCGTGAACGCCGGCAGCTCGTCGGTCCCGTAGCCGAGCACGGTCACGCCCAGCGTCTCGAGGTGCTCGACGGTGCGGGGCAGGTCGAGGAACGACTTCGCACCCGCGCACACGGTGACGATGGTGTGGCGGGCGACGGCCTCGAGGTCGGCGCTGATGTCGCCGCTGCGGTGGACGTCGCGGTGCACGCCGCCGATGCCGCCGGTGGCGAACACGCGGACCCCGGCCCGCGCGGCCAGCGCCAGCGACGCCGACACGGTCGTCACGCCGACGGGCCACGACGCACCGACCGCGACCCCCAGGTCCCGCTCGGCGACCTTGGCGCGGGCGCCGAGGACCCGCTCGTGCTCCGCCTCCGCGACACCGACCCGGGCGACCCCGTCGATCACCGCGGTGAGCGCGGGCACGGCGCCGGCGTCGCGCACCGCCTTCAGGCAGGCGGCGAGTGCGTCCTCGTTGGCCGGCGAGGGCAGGCCGAGCAGGCTGTACACGGTCGTCTCCAGCGCGACGACCGGTCGTCCGTCGCGGACCGCGTCCGCGACCTCGTCGTCGACGCGGATGGCGTCCCGGCTGGCTCGGTGATCGTTCACTCGGTCTCCCCGGCGAGGGTGTTCGTTCGCAGCTGCGCGGCCGCGGCCGCGTGCCCGGCGAGCGTCGCGGCCGCCAGGTCGGCCGACGCGCCCGCGGCACGGGTTCCAAGGATGCCAGCCAGGAGACCACCGACGAACGCATCTCCCGCACCCGTGGTATCGGTCACGCCGCCGAGGCGATCGACCGGGATCTCGGTGGCCGTGCCGTGCGCGTCGACCAGCGTCGTCGGCCCCGCCCCGGCGGTCAGCACGAGCTGGCCGACGCCCTCCAGCGGCCGGCCGGGGCCCACGCCGAGCACCTCGGCCTCGTCCGCGTTGGCGTGGAGCACGTCGGGCCGCAGTCGACCGAGGGACTCGCCGCGCCGTGCCTCGAGCACGGCGTAGGACGACGCGTCGAGCGAGATCAGCGCCCCGGCGTCCCGGGCGGCCGTGATCGCCCGGTGCGCGGTGGCGGCGGTGGCGCCGCGTGCGAGCGAGTACGCGGGCACGTGGAGCACCCCGACATCGGCGAGCGCCCCGTCCGGCAGCGCGCGCAGGTCGTCCGCCGACCCGCGATCGGTGAGGAAGCTGCGCTCCCCGTCGGGTGAGAGCACGGCCACGACCGTGCCCGACCGGCCCCGCCGCTCGACGACGACGTCGACACCCTCCTCCTCGAGCGCGGCGACGAGCTCGCCGCCGGCGCGGTCGGCGCCGACGCAGCCGACGAACCGGGCACGGCCGCCGGCCCGGGCGACCGCCACCGCCACGTTGGCCGCGCTCCCGCCCCGCCGGCGCAGGACGTGCGCGTCGGTGTCGGTGCCCCGGCGCAGCTCGCGGGACGGGCGGACCACGACGTCCTCCACGAGATCGCCGAGACAGACGACCACCGCGCCGGATCGGGCCGCCCCCAGGGCGACGTGGTGCGCTTCGGGCGTCGGGGGCATCGCCGAACCGTAGTGGGCGCAGGTCAGCCGTCCGCACGGGCGTCGTCGCCCGGGCGATCGCGTCGCTATGCTCCGAACGGCGATGGGGCGGCATCGGGCCCGCGCAGGGTTCTCCAGCGCAGGGATCCGAGGAGGACGGCGTCGGCGCACGACCGCGGGCGCCGGGCGCCGCAAGCGGGACCAGGCCCGCCGCGTGCGTCAGGTGCACGAAAGGCGGACAGGATGCCGAAGCCCAGATCGACGCTCGGGGTCAAGCTCTTCGCCCTCGTGCTCCTGCCCTGCCTCGGGCTCCTCGCGCTCGCCGGCGCCGGGGCCCGCGGGGCCCTGGCCGAGCGCTCGGCCGCCGCGGAGCTCGACGACGCGCTCGAGGGGGCGGGGCTCGCCACCGCTGTCGTCCACGCGCTGCAGATCGAGCGCACCTTCTCCTCGGTCGCGGTCGCCGACCCGGCACTCGTGACCGACCAGCTCGTCGAGGCCCGCGCCGCGACCGACGCCGCGGCCACTGCGCTCGCCGAGGCGCCGACCGAGCCGTGGCGGATCGCCGCACTCCAGCTCAACGACCTGGCCTCGACACGCACCGACGTCGACGGAGGTGGGGCGGACCGCGACGCGGTGCTCAACGCCTACACCGACGCCATCATCGTGCTCATCGTCCGGATCGGGGAGCTGGCGGCTGTGGCGCCCGACGACACGACCGCCCGGCGGGCCGTGGCGATCGACGCCGCGGTGCGCCTGACCGACGTCGTCGCGCTCCAGCGTGCCATCGTCGGCGGCGCGGCCGCGGCCGACGAGTGGGTCCCCTTCGTCGACCAGCGCCTCAGTGAGCTCGACGGCGCGATCGCGGAGCTGCTCGCCGTGTTCACGTCGACGGCGGTCCCGGCCGACGTCCGGGCCCTCGACGGGCTGCTGTCGAGCGCGGTCGGCGCCGACCGGTTCCTCGCCCGCGAGCAGGCCGCCTCGGGCGCGGCCGGACCGCTCGAGGCGGTCGGGGTGACCGACGAGCTCGTCGCGCAGCTGCGCGCCCTCGACGTCGCCACGGTGGCCACCGCGACGGGCGCGTCGTCCGACGTGGCCGCCGCTTCGACCCGCGGCCTGGTGCTCCACGGTGCACTCGCCGTCGGCGCGCTCGCCTACGCGGTCGCCGCGTGGCTCTCGATCGACCGGCTCGCCGTCCGCCGGCTGTTCGGGCTCGCCACCGACGTCGACGAGATCTCGAGGGACCACCTCCCCGACGCCATCGCCAGGGCGGTCGCCGACCCGACCTCCGAGGTCGTGCTCGAACCGATCGCCCCGCGGCACAGCACCGAGCTCGACGCCCTCGTGCGCTCGGTCAACGAGCTGCAACTCGCCGCGGTCGGCTCCAGCATCGACGCCGTGTCGTCACGGGCGGGCTCCGACAGCACACTGGTCGCGCTCGGGCACCGCCAGCGCGAGCTCGCCGAGCGCCAGCTCCGACTGCTCGGCGAGCTCGACGTCGGCCGGAGCGGCGTCGGCCGCGATCAGCCCCATGGCACGGTCGCGCGCCTGCGCTCGTCGGCCCGTCGGCTCGGGCGCGAGGCGGACGGGCTCCTCGTGGCCGGCGGCGGCGAGGTGCCGGCACGGCCATCGGGGCGATCGGTCCCGGTGAGCGAGGTCGTCGACCGGGCCGTGGCCACCATCGAATTGGCTGCGCCGCTCGACGTCCGCGCCATCGAGCCCGCCTTCCTCCGCGGCGACGTCGCGCCGGCGGCTGTCCAGGTGATCGCCGAGGTCCTCGACGTGCTCACCGGCTCCGGGCACCTGTCGGGCGCGACGGTCAGCGGTCGGGGCGAAGGCCGGGGCTACGTCGTCGCGGTGCTGTCCCACGGGACACCGTTCGACCCCGCCGACCTCGCCGCCGCCAACCACGCACTCACCGACCCGTCGGCCCACGGCGACGCCGAGTGGTTCGGGCTGGCGGTGGCCGGTCGCCTCGCCCGGCGCCACCAGCTCGACATCGAGCTGATCGCCGGTGAGCACGGCCCGCTCGCCAAGGTCGTGCTCGGCCCCCACCTCGTCAGCGGCACCGACGACCCGCCCGCCCAGGGCACCGTCGGGTCGCCGACCGCCGCGGCAGCGACGAGTGCGCTCCCGACGCCGGCCGCGCCCGAGCCGGCCCCGCCCGAGCCGGCGCGTCCGCAGGCCCGGACCGAGGTCGACGCCGGCTTCGGCCGCCGGCGCCACGCCGGTCGCTCCCTCCCGCCGACACCACCGAGGGGCGATCGGCCCCGAGTACCCGACCGCCCCGCCCACCCGGCAGCACCGGTGACCGCGTCGGCGACCCCGTCGGGACCGCCGGCGCCGGGCCGGACGTCGCCGCCCACACCGCGTCCCACGGCCACGCAACCGGCCGCGGCGGTCGGCGGCAGGGGAGCGGCGGACGGCGCGCACGCGGCCGGCGGGTTGACCGCCTCGGGGCTGCAGCGACGCGTGCCCCGCCGCTCATCGACGCCGCAGCGGCGGCGCACCGAGGGCCATGCCTCGCGCCCGGACGACCCGGCACGGGCCGCGGCCGACGTCCAGACCATGCTCGACAGCTTCCGGGCCGGGGTCGACCACGCCGAGCGCAGGGCCGACCCTGCGCCACGAGACGGTCGACGCGACGACGAAGGGATGCGATGACCCGACCCCCGGGACCGGCGGAGGACCTCGGCGGACTGCTGAGCGGCTTCGCGACGCGCATCGACGGCATCCGCCACGCGCTGATCGTGTCGTCGGACGGCCTGCTCGTCGGCCTGTCGGCCGGGCTCCCACGGGACGTGGCCGACCAGTTCGCCGCGGTGACGTCGGGGCTCGCGAGCCTCACCGGCGGGGCCGCGGGCTGCTTCGGCTTCGAGGGGATGCGCCAGGTGGTGGTCGAGATGGCCGAGGGCTACCTGTTCGTCTCCGCCATCGTCCACGGGGCATGCCTCGCGGTCATCGCCGAGCGAACGTGCGACATGGGCCTCGTCGGGTACGAGATGACGATGCTGGCGGATTCATGCGCCCGAACGCTCACGCCCGAGCTGATGTCGCACCTCCGCCATACCCTGCCGCGGTGATGGTCCTCTCTCCAGGGGTGATGGACGGTCACTCGAGGTGAAGGCGAGGTCACCCCGCGCACGAAGTACCATCTCGATCGACCGATTCCGGAGGAGCTGGGTGGTCCCGAAAAGGGCATCGAGGATGGTCATCACCGTGGCGCTCGTCGCCGGTGCGTGTGCGTCCGCGGCCGCCGAGATCCCGCCGCTCGGTGAGGTGACCGATCTCCGGGCGCTCGGCCCGGTCGTCCAGCCGCTGCGCCCCGACGGCGACTCGCTGTCACCGCCGAAGCCGCTCGAGCCCGAGCGGGCGGTCGTCGCGGCCGAGGTAGCCGAGCGGGCGGTCGTCGCCGCGGAGGTCGTCGACATCACGACCACGACCACGACGACCGCGCCGCCGACGACGACCACCACCACGACCGCGCCGGCACCGACGACGACCGTGGTCGAGACGACCACCACGACTGTGCCGCCACCGCCGCCGGTGTTGCGCCGTGGTGACCGTGGCACGGAGGTCCGCCGGCTCCAGGCCCGGCTCCTCGACCTCGGCTTCGACCCGGGCCCGGTCGACGGGATGTTCGGCCTGGCGACCGAGCAGGCCGTCTGGGCGCTGCAGAAGACCTGGGGCGTGGACGTCGACGGGCTCGTCGGCCCCGACGTGCGCACGCTGCTGGCCCGGGGTGCCGACATCCCCGTCGTGTCGACGGGCAACGAGCCCGATCGTCTCGAGGTCGACCTCGACCGCCAGCTCCTCCACGTGTTCCGCGCCGGCCGGCGGGTGCTGACCACGCACGTGTCGTCGGGCAACGGGGTGCAGTTCTGCGGCGTCGACAAGTGCGAGTACGCCATCACCCCGACCGGGCGGTTCGTCGTCGAGCGGCGGGTCGAGGGCTGGCGCGACGCACCCCTCGGCTACCTGTACAACCCGCTGTACTTCCACCTCGGGTTCGCGATCCACGGCTACACCGACGTGCCTCCGGTGCCGGCCTCCCACGGCTGTGTCCGGATCCCGATGCACATCGCCGAGTACCTGCCGACCGTCGTGCCCGACGGCCAGCCGGTGTACGTCTTCGGTCGGGAGGCGACGCCCCGCCCGATCCCGGCGGAGCAGCGGCGCCAGGAACGGGCCGACGCCATCGAGGCCGCCCGCGAGCGTGCGGAGCGGCTCGAGGAGGAGGCCGAGCTGGGCGCCGCCCAACTCGCCGAGGACCACGCCCGGGGCACGCCCCCCGAGCCGCTCGCCGCCGCCGGTCTGATCGAGTCCCCCGCCACGCCCTGAGCCGGCGGAGCAGCCCGGGGGAGGTCGCCCGGCGGCCGTGGCCCCGGAGCGGGTTCGGCGGCGTCGGCGATCCGCCGACACGGCCGCGGTACATGACGGTCACCGTCATGTTGCGATCCGTCGAATGTTGCGGCGCTCGTCATGTTGCGGCGTCGTCATCTTCGGGGTCGTCATCTTCGGGGTCGTCATCTTCGGGCCGAGTGGTGCGGTGCCGTCATCTCCCGAGCCGTCACCTCGGCGGGTCGCGGCGGTGCGGTGCGCCGTGGCGGGGACGGCGGACGGACCGACCGAGCGCCCGTCGTGGCGGGGGCGACGACGGCCCGGGTGCGTCCCGACCTGCGGTCATGGGCCGAGAACGACAACAGCCGGCGTGGGTCGCAGCTGGGGGAGTGGATCGTCCGAGGCGGGGACGACCGTTCTCCGCAGCTGCCACCGACGCCGGCTGTCGCGGTGTCCGGGTGGCGTTCGGCGGTGGCTCAGACGAGCTCGGGGGCCCGCAGGCCGACCGTGGCCGAGGCCCAGCAGGGCTTGCGGAAGCCGGTCGGGTCGACCGCCTCCAGCTTGCGAACCGAGGTCATGGCCGGGACCAGGCTGAGGTCGGCGCGCTTGCGGGTGTGCAGCTGCGCCCGGTCCGGGAGGAGGCCGTAGCGCCGGACCCGCCGCTCGACGGCCACGATCATGCAGATCCCGTCGAAGCCGAGCTCGAAGATGATCTCGCTGATGAGAGCGATCAGGAGAGCCACACCGATGGAGGGGAGGTTTCCCGTCCGTGCGATCTCCGCCGCGCTACCGATCATGAAGCCAATGAGCGGCTTGTGGAACATCCGAGTCTTCCCGCCTGGGTTTCCGCCTCGTTACGCCCGTGCAGAGAAGTCTATGTCGGATCGGTGTCCGTCGTGTCGATTCCGTTACGGAAACCGTCACTTCATGGCGGATTGGTGACTGACCTGGGGGTTTCGATGACGATCGTCACGGATTCCCGCCGTCACGTGACGGTCAGACGACGTCGTCCGGCGGATTCGCGCCATCGTGTGACGAAGCGGCGGTCGGACGTGACGACTCCGCGACGGACGGCGTCGGCGGGGCGCCCGTCTCGTGACGGGACCGGCGTCGGTCGCTCCAGCGGCGTGCTTCGTCACGCGCCTCGACCTCCAGGGAGATCGCCCGGTAGGCGTCGTGGTGACGGCGCAGCCGGCGCAGGTGACGGGCGTAGTCGCCGAGGTACGCGCGGAGGAACCCGACACGGCCGAGGTCGTGCCACTGGCGCACGTGGACCAGCTCGTGGGCCAGCAGCGTCCGCTCACCGAGGTGGTCGTCGTCGTCGAGGACGAGCACGTAGCGGCCGAGCGTCATGCCCGCGGCCCGGGGCGGCAGCAGCGGGACCCGCACGATCCGCACCCGTGCGGCCAGCGCCGGGTCGAGCACGTCGTAGGCGTCCAGCTCGCGCTGCTCGAGCGCCCGGGTCCGGGAGCCGATCACGACTCCTCCCCGGCCCGACAGGTGCTGGCGAAGCCGACGCGACGGTGGCTGCCGTCGCAGAACGGCCGCCGCTCCGAGGCACCGCAGCGGCACAGCACGATGTCGTCGCCGACCTCGAAGCGCCGGCCCTCGTGATCGACGAGCTCGATGTCGCCCCGCACGAGCAGCGGACCGTTCTCCCGCACCTTGATCACGACCCGGTCCATGGTCCGACGCTAACCGGCGCCGACCCGGGCGGCCAGCGAGCCGTTCGCGTCCGACGCCACCGCACCGGCACGGCGGCGCCGCCCCGGTCCTGCGGGACCGGGGCGGCGGCCG
>JAXHUH010000286.1:0-21733 GCA_034211175.1 Actinomycetota bacterium | reverse complement strand
GCGCCCCGGGCGGAGGGAGCCCGGGGCGCCGGAGCCGGTCGGTCGGATCGTGGGGAGGTTGGTGGGAGGTCGGGCCCGGGGAGAACGGGCCCGGCGATCAGGCCGACTCGGTGAGGTTGACGACCGTCGGGTGCTCGCTGTTGCGGACCACGACCGACAGGCACCCCTGGTCGCCGTTGTTCTCCTCGCGGTGGACGAGGCCACCGGGGACGAGGGCGATCTGGCCGGGTCCGACGTTGAACCGCTCCTCGTCGCCGTTGGGCACGGTGACGATGAAGTCCATCGAGCCGCTGATCACGCAGACCATGGTCGTCTGGCCCTCGTGGTGGTGGGGGTTGGAGCGGTACCCGGCGGGCAGCTCGCTCACCCCCATCCACATGCCGCCGCCGGCGATTGCGCTGCCGCGGGACAGCCCGCCGGACGCGCCGCCGGACACCGTGTCGTTGCCGGCGATCAGCCCGCCGCTCACCACGGCGCAGCCACTCGGGTAGCGGACCTCGTCGAGCTCGCTCATGTTCGCTCTCCTCAGGACGCCGGCAGCGCGGCCAGCGCTTCGATCTCGATCAGGAACTCGGGGCGCACCAGGCGCTTGACCACGAGCAGGGTGTTGCCCGGGTAGTTGCCGTCCGGGAACAGGCCGGCGAACAGCTCCTCGCGGACCCGGTAGAAGTCGTCGATGTTGGCGTCGTCGACGAGGTACGTCGTCATCTTCAGGACCGCCCCGAGCCCGGTGCCGGCGGCGCCGAGGACGGTGGCGAGGTTGTCGAAGACCTGGCGCATCTGGCCGTCGAAGTCGCCGGCGGCGACGGACGTGCCCTCGGCGTCGACGCTCAGCTGGCCGCTCACCGCCAGGAGGTTGGCGCCCACCGGCAGCGGCACGGCGTGCGAGTAGAGGCCGACCGGAGATCCGAGTCCTTCGACCGGGGCGATGCTGAGCATTCGACGTGACTCCTCGAGAGCTGTTCGGGCCGAAATCGACGGCCTGGCTATATCATATACGATCACTGGTCAGTGTGCCGGGCCCGGTCGTGCCGTACCCGGCGGCGGCCGGTGGTCAGAGCACGTAGTCGCGCGCCGGCGGCACGAACCCGTCGAACCAGCTCGACGGGTCGGCGGGCCGTGGCCGGTGGTGCACGATCTCGACGGGGACGCCGTCCGGGTCCCGCAGCACGATGCTGCGCTTCAACGGGTGCTCGACCCGGCGCTCGATCCCGACGCCCGCGTCCTCGACGCGTGCGATCGACGCCTCCAGCTCGTCGCCGTCGGCCACCTCGAGGCTGAGGTGGTGGAAGCCGACGGGCTGGTCGCCCACCGCGGCGAGCACGGTGAGGTCGGGCAGGCCCAACGTGCCGCCGAGCACGGCCCAGCCGTCGACGCCCGGGTCGGCCGCGAGCACGGTGAGGCCCACGATCCGCTCGTAGTAGGCGATCGCGGCGGGGAGGTCGTCGACGACGATCGTGGCGCTGCACGTGCGCACCGGGCGGACGGCCGCGCCCGCCGGTGGCAGGGGGTCGAAGGTGTCGACGTAGCGGTGCTCGTCGCTCGGCGGTTCCGCGTCCGGGTCCCACACCTCGGTCAGCAGCTCCCCCTCGAGGCTGGCGTACAGGCCGCGCCAGTCGCGGTGGGAGTCGGCGTAGAGCTCCAGGTCGACCTGCCACGGAGTCGACACGTACGCGCTGCGGGAGATCTGGTGGTCCCAGAGACGGGCGACCGACAGCTCGGCCGCCCGCATGCGCCCGATGCCGGCGACGAGCTCGGCCTCGGTGGCCATCTCGAACGCCAGGTGGTTCAGGCCGGGCCGGCTGCCCCGCCCCGACGTCTTCTGGACCTCGCCGTCGCGGCCGCGCAGCTCACGGTCGTTGACCCCCATGAGCGCCACGTCGTGGTGGCTGTTCCCGTTCGACAGGAACCGGGCCATGATGGCCGACTCGTCGAACACCAGCTCCAGGCCGCACACGTCGTGGTAGAACGCGAACGACGCGTCGAGGTCGGCCACGTACATGTTCACGTGGGCGAGGCGGCGGGGCGCGAAGCGCACCTCGGGCCACGCCGTCGGGGCGTCCACCGCCGAGGGGGCCACCTCAGCCTCCGAAGCGCTCGGTCATGGCCCGCTCGAACGCCGCCATCACCCCGAAGAGCACGAGGGCGAGGGCGACGGTGGCGGAGGCGACCGCCCACATCAGGGGCATCTGGTAGTTGCGCAGCGCGGTGAGCAGCAGCGGCCCGACCCCGTTGGAGGCACCGAACCACTCGCCGATCACGGCGCCGACGATGGCGAGGGGCATGCCGACCTTGAACCCGGCGGCGACCACCGGCAGCGCGGCGGGCAGCTGGACCCGCACGAACCGGGCCCGCCGGGAGCCGCCGAACACGGTGAGCACGTCGTACAGCGCCGGCGAGGCGGCCTCGAGCCCGGACGTGAACGCCACGTAGAAGGTGAAGAACGCGGTGCTCGCGGCCATGGCGATCGGCACGGTGGTGCGGTCGAAGTTGGCGAGGAAGATCGGGGCGAGGGCGACGAACGGCGCCGCGCTCTGCATGGTGGCGAGCTGGTCCGCACCCCGTCGCAGGTGGGGGACCAGGACGGCGACCGCGCCGACGAGGGCGGCGAGCAGCACCGCCCAGGCGAAGCCCCACAGCGCCGAGCTGCCGGTGCTGAGGGCCGCGTCGACGACCCGCGACCGCTGCTGGGACTCGCCGAACACCTCGATCACGTCGCTCGGCGGGGCGATCGACGTGCCGAACACCTCGCCCGCCCCGATCAGCTGCCACACGGCGAGCAGGCCGGCGGCACCGCCGAGCGCCGCCGCGACGCGGCGTGTCGGGGAGACCATCTCGTCCGCGCTCATCGCCCCCCGTCCTCGTCCTCGCTGAGGAGGTCGAGCTCGGAGGTGAGCTCGTCGACCAGCTCGTGGAACTCCGGGGTGCGGGTCACCTCCGCGGTGCGCGGCCGGTCGAAGGGGACCTCCTTGATCATCGAGACGCGGCCCGGTCGCGGCGAGAGCACCACGACCCGGTCGGCGAGGAGCAGCGCCTCGTCGACGTCGTGGGTGACCAGCACCGTGGTGACCGGGTCCTCCATCCAGATGCGCTGGAGCTCCATGTTGAGCCGCCGGCGGGTGACCGCGTCGAGCGCGCCGAACGGCTCGTCGAGCAGGAGCACGTCCGGCTCGAGGATGATCGAGCGGGCGATCGACACCCGCTGGCGCATGCCGCCGGAGAGCTGCTTGGGGCGGGCGTCGCCGAACGCCCCGAGGCCGACGAGCTCGAGGAGGGCGTCGATCCGCTCGCGGTCGGGGCGCCGCCCGGCCAGGCGGAACGGCAGCGACAGGTTGGCCCGCACCGATGCCCACGGCAGCAGCGCGTTGTCCTGGAACGCGACGCCGAGGCGATGGGACGCGGCGAGCTCCGCCGGGGGACGGCCGTCGATGGTGACCGTGCCGTCGGAGGGGTCCTCGAGCGACGCGATCATGCGCAGCACGGTCGACTTGCCGCAGCCCGACGGGCCGATCAGCCCGACGAACTCGCCGGGGCGCACGTCGAGGGAGAGGTCCTCCACCGCGGTGACCGACTTGCGGCGACCGAGCGAGAACCGCTTGTTCACGGCGTCGAGGTGGATGGGGACGCCGCGGCCCGACGACTGCGCCGTCGCCCCGTGCGCGGGGGAGGGGCCCGACTCGATGGTGGTGACGTTGGGGAGGCTCATGATCTCCTGCTCAGTCGAATCGGCGTTGGGCGAGGCGGGACAGTGACGAGGCGATCCCGAAGAGGAGCACCCCGACGGCGATGGCCACGACCGAGGCCCCCCACGCCTCGGAGGAGCGGAACGACGCCTGGGCGACGGCGAGGCGGTAGCCCAGGCCGCTGGTGCCCATGATCCACTGGGCCAACATCGCCCCGACGACGGCGGCCACGACCGAGATGCGCATGGCGACCAGCAGTCGGGGGATGGCGGACGGGACGGCCAGGTACCGGAACCGCTGCCAGCGGCGGGCGCCGAAGACCCGGAACACGTCGGCCGAGCCGGGCGGTGTGGCCGCCATCCCGGCGCTGACGAACACCAGCACCGGGAAGAAGGCGATCAGCGCGGCGATCAGGACGACGGTGCGCTGGTTGTAGCCGAAGACGCGTGCGATGACCGGCACCATGGTGACGACGGGCAGGCACTGGGTGATGAGGGCCGGCCCGCTGATGGCCGAGCGGAGCAGGGGGGAGAACCACGACGCGGAGGCCAGCACCACGCCGGCCACGGCGCCGAGCGTCAGTCCGCAGACCACGATCCAGATCGTGGCGGCGGCGTCGGCGAAGTAGCTGCCGGGGTTGTCGGCGATGTAGCGGAGCACGTCGTCGGGGTGGGGTGCGACCGCCGGGGGGAGGTCGGCGCCCTCGACCCACGCGGCCCACAGCAGGTACACGGCGGCGACCGGCCACAGGACGTGGACGACGGCGCCGACGACCCGTCGCAGCGCCCGCCAGGCCGTCTGCGCCGCCGCCGGCCCGGCTCCGGGTCGTGCCGTCGCCGCGTCGTAGACGGGAGACTCGATCGTGGTCACGCGGTCCACCTCTGGGCAGTCGTCCGGTCCGTCGGCCGGGTGGTCGTTCGGTGTGGGGCGGGGCGCTGCCGTTGCAGCCGCCGCCGGGGCATCGTCCCGCCGCCCGGTGCCTGCGGCGTCGCGCTCGCCGTGCCGTTCGGGCGCGGCTGCGGTCGTCGCATCACACATCGTTGATCTCGCACGATATATCATCCGTCGTCGCTGTCTCCGGGCCGTTCGTTACGGCTGCGCGAACTGACGATCCGCACCGGCTCGGCTGCCGGGCCGCGTTCGGCGGTGGTGGCCAGCTCGAGCTGGAGGCCTCACGGTGTGAGCGCGTAGACCCACCGCCGGTGGCGTCCGTGCTCGTCGGTCATGTCGTTGGGTCCGTCGAGCACCGTCACGCCGTCGACGGCGGCGAGCGCGCTCGCCGCGGCATCGACGTCCTCGACGACCAGGCCGAGGTGATGGCCGCCGGCGTCGCAGTTGCGGGCGACGGTGGTGGACACGTCGGGCCCCGCGAACGCCCACAGCTCGACGGGCACACCGGCGAGGTCGACCTTCACGAGCCGTGACGTCGTCGAGGCATCGGTGCCGAGCCTTCGGCCGAGGGCCTCGTCGCCCGCGGGGTCGCCGTAGGACGCCCGCCGCACGACGCAGGCGCCGAGCACGCCGGTGAAGAACGCCTCGGCCCGGTCGAGGTCGGGCACCGTGAACGCCAGGTGCTCGACGCCGACCAGGCCGGGCATCGTCGTCACGAGGGGGCGACCGCCGAGGTGTCGTCGTGGCGTCGGTCCTGTGCCGGTCGGGGGTTCGCCGCCGGGGTCGAGGTCACGATGACGTTGGTCAGTGCGCCGACGCCCTCGATCTCGGCCTCGACGATGTCGCCGTCGGCCAGGAACTCCGCCGGCTGGCGGGCGTAGCCGACGCCCTCGGGGGTCCCGGTGGCGATCACGTCGCCCGGGCGGAGGGTCGTGGTGTGACTGAGCAGCGACACCAGCGCCGGGATGTCGTGGATCAGCTTCGAGGTCCGCGACCGCTGCTTGACCACGCCGTTGACCCGCAGCGTGACCTGGAGGTCGGGCGGGACGTCGAGCGAGTCGCGCGCCACCACCCACGGCCCCATCGGTGTCGAGGCCGGGACGTTCTTGCCCAGGTGCCACTGCTGATGGCGGTGCTGGAGGTCGCGGGCGGTGATGTCGTTCATCACGCAGTACCCGGCGATGACGTCGAACGCCTCGTCGGGGTCGATGGCCACCGCCTCGCGTCCGATGACCACGCCGAGCTCGACCTCCCAGTCGAACTCCTCGGACACCGACTCCGGCAGGACCAGCGGCTCGGCCGGTGCGGCGATGGCCCGCTGCGACTTGGCGAAGATGATCGGGACCGGGCGGACCTTGTCGACCAGCGACGTGGCCTCGGCCTGGTGGGCCCGGTAGTTGAGGCCGACGCACAGCACGTCGCCGCCCGGCGCGAGCGGCGCGCCGAGCGTCGCCTGTGCGAGGGGGACCGAGCTGCCGGTCACCGCGGCCGCGACCTCGACGCTGCGGCCGTCGGCGAACGCGGCGACGGCCTCGGTCCAGCTCAGCACCACCTCCGACACCGTGTCGCCGACGACCACCGCGGTCACCATGCGACCGTCGATGTCGAGGCGCGCCAGGCGCGGCGACTCGGCGCCGTCGGGCGAGGGGGGCCCGTCCGCTCCGTCAACTGTCACTGCCAACCTCCGTCGTAGGGGGCGTCGAGCAGCGTCGTGCGACGCAACCGCCGCACCCGCCACCCGTCTTCGGTCTGGTGGAGCTCGGCGGCGTGGTCGTGGCCCCGCCACCGGGCGGCGCCGTTCACCTCGGCCGCCCACAGGTCGCGCCAACGGGCGTGGGCGATCGTGCCGTCGAGGGCGACGGCGAGCGCCGCCTGGGGCCGTACCGGCCCGGTGACCCGTCGGCGTTCGTCGCCCAGTGCGGCGCCGATCGCGGCGGCACCGCGCACGGTCGTGGTGCTGCCGTCGAGGGCGACGGAGTCCCACTGCGCGTCGGGGGTGAACGCCGCCGGCGCGGCGGGGCAGCTGTCGGCGTCGCGGGTCGCGGCCAGCAGGTCGGCGACGGCGCGACGCACGTCCGACTCGGCGGCCAGGGCCTCCAGCCGATCGTCCTCGGACGCGTCGGCCGGTGCGCCCACCGGCAGAGCCGGGCCGGCCGGAACGAGCCGTCGCGTCGACGCGGTGGGCTCGGCCTCGGTGGTGTCGAGCGGCACCGCGAGCGGGTCGCCGTCGCGCCAGCCCTCACCGAGCGGGCCCCGGAACCAGGTGGTCAGGTCGAACGACGCGATCCGCCAGCCGCCCTCGACGAGCGCGATCTCGAGGACCACGTCGCCGCCGCCCCAGGTGTCGGTGGTCGATGCGGGCGTCGGGGCCGGGGTCGTGGCGACCGACGACGCGGCGAGCCACAACCAGCTCCCGACGACGCGCCCGTCGACCAGCTCGACCTGCTCGTTGGTGGCCCAGTGGACGCTGAACGGCTCGCCCCGCCGCCACGCCCGGAAGCGCTCGGCGACCGCGTCGCGGCCGATGACCTCGCCGAGTTCGTCGATGCGCCACCGGCACTCGTCGGTGACGAGCGCGGCGAGCGCGTCGGCGTCGTCGGTGTCCCACGCGTCGAACAGTGCGGCGACGAGACGGCGGGCCGCGGCGCGGGCCTCGTGGGTGGCGAGCGTGTCGGCGATCTCGAGGCCCGGCGCCTCGTCGGGGCGGGCCAGCGGCTGGACCGGGCTCATGCCGACACCCCGGCCGCAGGACGCCCGGCGCCCTCGTAGCGATCGAGCAGCCACCGGTTGAACTGGGGGAGGCTCGACTCCTGGGGCGAGAGCTGGCCCCGGGGGGCGAACGACGAGCGCAGCCCGGCGTAGACCCTCGCGTTCGAGTCGAGGTCGGGCTGGTCGATCGTGTCGATCATCGCCACCTGCTGTCGCAGGAGGTCGTCGAAGTCGTCGAGCTCGAGGGTCGGTCGGGGGAACAGGAACTGGATGGTGAGCGTGGTGAGCCCGGCCGACTGGGGCACGATCCGGAAGACCTTCGCCCCGTCGGGCCGGATCGCCGCGAACAGCAGCGGCGGCACGGCCAGGAACACGAAGTGGTGGCGCTCCTGCTCGGTCAGGCCCTCGACCACCGGGAGGGTGGGGCGCCCCGGGACGGGCTCACCGCCGCCGATGATCATCCCGGCGTGGCGGTAGACGGCGCCGGCGCCGGGAGGGAACGCCCCGTGGACCACCCGGTCGGCGGGGACGTTCTCGTGGAAGCCCTTGTGGATGTAGGAGGTGTGGTACTCCTCCAGCGCGTTCTCCTGCATGTTCTTCCAGTTGAACGGCAGGTCGCGGATCGTGACCGTCTCGGCCACGACCATGTCCCCGAGCCGGTACGGCGCGATCGCCGCGTCGGCGTCGGCGACCGTCGGGGCGAGCGGTGCGGCATCGGCGTCGAGCGTGGCGAACACGAGCCCGTGCCAGATCTCGACCCGCAGCTTCGGCAGGGCGATGGTGCGCCGCAGCTCGTCGAGGTCGTGGGCCGGCCCCATGCTCGGGGCCGCCACGAGGCGACCGTCGAGCTCGTAGGTCCACGCGTGGTACGGGCAGCGGAACCGCTTCGACGAGCCGTCGCAGTCGGTGATCACGTAGCCGCGGTGCTGGCAGACCGCGGAGAGGACGTTGATCCGTCCGTCGTGGTCGCGGGCGACGAGCAGCGGCTCGTCGGCGACCGTGACCGCGAGGTGGTCACCGGGTTCGGGGACCTGCGACTCGTGGCAGAGGTAGAGCCAGCTGGACCGGAAGACCGAGTTTTTCTCGAACTCGTAGAACTCCGGCGACGTGTACACACCGGCCGGCAGGCTCCGCGCCGACCCGATGTCACCCACCGACTCGTGCGCCTGGCGGCACAGGTCGGCGACGGAGCCTGCGGCCGGCGCGCTCACCCGCCGATCTCCTCGAGCAGGCTCATGTCGAGGACGTCTTCGACCGGGGCGACGGCCTGACCCGACGCCTCCATGCCGGCGTAGATCTCGGTCTCGAGGAACTCGGGATCGACCCAGAGGTAGCCGTGCTCGTCGGTGAAGTCGCTCTCCGCGTACTGGAGGTACTCGGCGTTCTTGGCGATCTCCGCCTCGAGCTCCATGCCGGCGTCGGCGCCGTAGACCTCGGCGACGACCGTCGGGCCGGCCTCGGGATCGGCGGCGTTGTCGGCCTGGCCCCGCTGGATGGCCTCGAGCATGCCCATGAGGGCGTCACGGTTCTCGTCGAGGTAGTCCTGGGTGGTGAACAGCACCAGCGTGTAGCTGGGCAGCCCGAGCTCGTCCCACTGGACGATGACCGGGTCCTCGCCGGTGGCGTCGCGGTAGGCGAGCACCTCGTCGGTGATGAACACCGACTGGGCGTCGACGTCGCCGTTGATCAGAAGGTCGGGACCGAAGCCGGCGGGCACGAACGTGTAGTCGGAGGGGTCCTCGCCGTTGAGCTCGAGGATCGCCTCGAACTTCGGCTGCACACCCTGGGAGCCGCCGAGGCGGGCGCCGGCCAGGTCGGCCGCCGTCTCGATCGGGGCGTCCTGGGGCGAGATGAAGCCGTGCAGGTTCGACTGGTACAGCGTCCCGAGCACCACGAACGGGCTGCCCTCGGCGGCCGCGCTGATCACCGAGAAGATGTCGGTGGCGATGCCGACGTCGGCGGCGCCGCTGCCGACGATCGCCTCCACGGCGCCGATGTCCGGGCCACCCGAGATGAACTCGACGTCGACGCCGGCCTCGTCGAGGTAGCCGTTGGCGTCGGCCAGGAACAGCGGGGCGAACTCGGTGTCGGGCAGCCAGGACAGCTGCAGGTCGATCTCGGTGACCTCGCCGGCGTCGGCCTCGGTGTCCTCGCCTGCGGCGTCGTCGGTGGCGGTGTCGTCTGCGGTCGTCGTCTCGCTCGACGTGTCGTCGTCGGCGGAGACGGCCTCGTCGTCATCGTCGCCACCGCAGGCGGCGGCCGTGATCACCAGCGCGGTGAGCGTGGCCACCGCGGCCAGCCTGGTCCGCCGGCTGCGGGAGCGGGGAGCTGCCCCGAGGGGCGCAGCATCGATGGTCATGGTTGATCTCCTCGTTGCCTTCGATCGGAGGGGTGCCTGCGGCCGAAGCCGTGCCGGTCACGTCGTGACGAGCGCCCGGCGGCGCCGGATCCCGGTGGCGGCCGAGGGGCCGGGCCGCCGAGTGGTGACGGCGGTCGTCCACCGGGCTCGGGGGCCGTGAGCGGCTCGTGCCGCGCGGCCGACCTCGAGGGCCCGACATGATCGAACATATATGATCGAATGTTTCCGGCGTGTGTCGCGTCGGCGAACAGCACGCGCGTCCGGGTCGATCGTCCCGGTGCTCAGTCGACCTCGACGCGATGCTCCGGGACCCATCCACCCTCGTACGGCGCACCGAGGACGGCCCCGATGCGGAACTGCGCGAACTTCCACACCCCGTCGCGCCGGGTGAGCACGTGGTCGTAGCGGCCCGCCGTCCACATCTGCGTCGTGTGCCGGACCGTCGCCGGCTCGAGGTACGCCCACTGCGCCCGGGCGGTGTCGCCGTCGATCTCGATGCGCTCGTCGGTGAGGTAGTGGGCGCAGAACGACAGGCGCGCGCACGCCACCGCGTAGTCGGCCCGGACGGCTTCGCGGCCATGGGTCGGCGGGGTGTCCGAGGAGAGCGAGACGAAGACGGCGTCGGGGTGGAACAGCTCGGCGACCGCATCGGCGTCGTGGGCGTCGCACGCCGCCATGTAGGCGACCATCACGCGCCGCACCGCGGCCTCCGCGTCGAGCGTCGACAGGACGCTCCCAACCTTCGTCATGACGCCTCCGGGGTGCCTGGGGATCTGAGGTGGGTTCCGGGGAGAGACCCGGAGGGGCCGACCATCGGCCCGATCCCAATGGTCGTACATCATGTATGATCTGCCAAGTCGCCCAGCACGCCGCCCCCGCCGACCGGCCGGGGCACGGAGGTCACATGTCGCTGCAGACCACGTTCCACGACCTGCTCCAGCCCCTCACGGGCGAGCGGGTGAGCCTTCGCACCGAGGCCGGCCGCCTCGTCGAGCGGGCCCAGTCCCTCCCCGGTGGGGGCGGGCGGGACGTCGACGCATCCGGGCTGGTGCTGCTCCCGGCGCTCTACGACGCCGATGCCCACCTGCCGCTCGTCCCGCTCGGCCTGCGCGAGAGCGACGCCTACGTCGCACTGAGCGGCGGCGTGGCCCGCGTCAACGTGGCGCTGCAGTGGCAGGAGATCCGGGACCTGGACCTGCCGGACCTGGTGGCCGACATCACGGCCCGGCCGCTCCCGAAGATCACGCCGATCCTCTCGGTGCACTCCGACCAGGACAGCACCGGGTTCGGCGAGTGGCTGGCGGAGCACCGCGACGAGGTCGCGAGCCTGCTGCCGCCGGTCTGCAAGCTCTACTCGTACGGCGAGGGCTTCTGGGAGAACCTCGACACGGTCTTCGACGCCGGGCTCCTGCCGATCATCTACTGCAAGGACTTCGCCGACGTCGAGGCCGTCGTCGCCAAGGCACGGGGCCCGGTCCACTTCCGCCACGCCATGACCGAAGAGCTCGTGCACACGATGCGCCAGCTGGACGGCGCCACGCTCCAGACGAGCCCCCACTTCCTGCTGCCGGTGTCCGACGAGGTCCGCTCGCAGCTGTACGTGCTCCCGCCCGTGGCCGATGCCGCCACCCGCGACGCGTTCCTCCCGCTGGTGATGGACGAGATCGACCTGATCGTGACCGACCACAACGCCCCGCCGATGACCGCCCCGACCGGTCCGGGCCTCCAGGTCCAGCAGCACTTCCTCCCGGCGCTGCTCACCGCGGCCCGCCAGAACGACTGGCCGCTGGCCGACGTCCTGGCCAAGGCCACGACCGCGCCCGCCGCCCACTTCGGGGTCGAGCTCGGGGAGCCGTTCGCCATCGTCGACCCTACGGCCACCGAGCCCGTCGGCCTGTGGGCGCCCCGCCAGACCGCCGACCGCGCGCCCTACGCCGGCCTGTCGCTCGACGGTCGGGTCGTCGCGGTCGGCTCGGACGAGGAGGTCGTCCTCCTCTGATCCGCGCCCTGCACCGATCCCGCGAACCGTCCCCGACGCCCCGTCCTCCTCGAACCGCAGCCCCCTGAGCCACCGCCCGAGCCCCCACGAGGTCCGAATGCCACCGACCGTCCTGACCGAGAACGTCCGCCACATCCTCGACCAGCTCGACGACGAGCTCCCGGACCTCCAGAAGGCCCGGACGATGCCGTCCGACGTCTACACCTCGGAGGAGTTCTTCCGCTTCGAGCTGGAGAGCGTGTTCTTCCGTGAGTGGCTGTGCCTGGGGCACCAGAGCGAGGTGCCGAACCCGGGCGACTACTACACGATCAACATCGGGCCCGAGCCGCTGATCGTGGTGCGGACCCAGGAGGGCACGATCAACGTGCTCTCCTCGATCTGCCAGCACCGCGGCTACCCGGTCACCTCGCAGGCGCCGTCCGGCAACGCGAAGTCGTTCCGCTGCCCGTACCACTGGTGGAACTACGGCCACGACGGCGCCCTCATCGCCGCCCCGGAGATGCAGCGCTCCTGTGACTTCAGCGAGCTGAAGGCGGAGACGGCGCTGCCGTCGCTCAAGGTCGAGATGTGGAACGGGTTCATCTTCGCCAACATGGACCCGGACGCCGCGCCGCTCGCGCCGGCGCTGGCGAAGCTCGACGCCGAGATGAAGGCGTTCGGCACCGAGGACATGGTCGCCACCGAGCGCCTCTACTACCCCGACCAGCCGTGGAACTGGAAGGGGATGCACGAGAACGCGCTGGAGCCGTACCACACGTCGTACGTGCACAAGGGCTACCACGAGGTGGCGCCGGCGTCGTTGGCCGAGTTCGTCGAGTGGGACGACGACGACGGCCAGATCATGCATCCGACCTACTTCCGTCACCCCGACGCCGGCTTCAACCCGACGAACCAGGCGATGTTCCCGATCCTCGAGCACCTCGACGACGTGCGCCGCTCCCGGGTGATGTTCGCGTCGGTGCTGCCGACCGTGTTCTTCGCGCTGATGCCCGACCAGGTCTTCGTGTTCCTGATCCTCCCGCAGTCGGCGAACGAGATCACCCTGCGCATCAACTGGCTGTTCCCCGAGTCGAGCTTCAAGCACCCCCGCTTCGATTGGGCGTACGAGGCCCAGACCGGCGCGAACGACCTGATCAACCAGCAGGACATGGTGACCAACGCGCTGATGCAGGAGGGCCAGCGCTCCCGCTTCGTGAAGCGGGGCCGCTACTCCCACCAGGAGGCGACGTTGCCCCAGTTCAACCGCTGGCTGACCAAGCGCTACCTGGCCCACGCCCGCAACCTCGCGGGCTGATCCACCGGCGTCGAGCGGGTGCCCCCGGCCCGCTCGACCCGGCCCGGTACCGGCCCGCCCAACCTGTTCCGGCCTACCGATCTGCGCCGTGAGCGCGAGATCGGTAGGCCGGTTCGGTGGGGTTCGTGGGTCGCAACGGGGCGATCGGTTCGACCGGACGCGACGAGGCCGGCACCTTCGGGTGCCGGCCTCGTTCGTGTGTGGCGGGTCGGCAGGCCGTGGCGTCGGCCGCCGACGTTCGACCGCTCAGATCTCGCCGCGCTCCATCGACGCCCGGGCGACCTCGAGCGTGTCCTCGAGGTGGGCCAGCGCCACCTCGACCGAGCGCTCGACGTCGCGTGCCCGGTACGCCGCGATCATCTCCTCGTGGTCACGGTCTCCCCGCAGGCGACGGGTGGCGTTGCCCCCGATGGCGACGCCGACGTACAGCGCCGAGATGTCGGCCAGTCGGCTGAGGATCTCCTGCAGCCGAGGCATCTGTGCCGCACCGTCGAGCACCGAGTGGAAGCGGCCGTTGAGCTCGATCCACTCCGCGCCCTCGCTGCTCTCCATCATCTGCTCGATCGTCTCGGCCCGACGCAGCTCGTCCTCGGTGATCTTCTCGACCGCGGAACGGACGGCGAGCGGCGTGAGGAGACGGCGCAGCTGGTAGACCTCGTCGAGCTCCGACAACGACGTCTGGTGAACGGTCGCACCGCGGAACGCGTCGAAGTCGACGATCCCCTCGCCGACCAGGTCGCGAAGGGCCTCACGCACCGGCGTCACGCTGACCGCCAGCGACCGGGCCAGCTCGGACTGCACGAGCCGGGACCCGCCGGGCAGCTCACCGCTCACGATGGCGCGGCGAATGCGCTGGCGCACCGCCCGGTGCGCCGTCGGGATGTCATCTGCGCCGAGTGGCTCGATGATCTTCATCGATGTCTCCGTCACTCGACTCCCTCTCCCCGTTCCACGCCCGCGGACGCAACACCGTACTTGTTATACGATACGCGCGTTTCCGGCACCTGGCCCCCAGTCAGAACACGTTCCCTATCACCGCTCATCAGTCGAACGAGCCCCGGATCACCATCTTCGCTGCTCGCGGCGACGAACGGTTCGACGAGCGGAACGTGAAACGGGTCCGGCCGAGGAACCGTCGGGCCGTCGCCCGGCCGATGCCGCCGGCGCCGCCGGTGATCAGCACCGTACGTCCCGACGTCCTCATCGGGCGCTCCGCGGCTCGCCGCGGCGCGGCCGCCGGGTCATCATGCGACCTCGAGGTCGCCGATCGGGCCCTTGACCTGGCCGAACGCCGGGATCCGGGCGAGTGTGGCGACCGCGCCGAGCAGCTCGACCGAGGTGTCGCGGTCGGGCACCGACTGCAGGATCGGTCCCCAGAACGCCCGGCCCTGCTCGGGGAACGACACGATCGGGCTGCCGGGCGAGTCGTCGATGAGGCGCCCGGCCAGCTCGACGCCCTCGACCAGCGGCGCGTCGGCCGCCGGGTCGTCCGCGGCGGCGAGCGCCTCGGCCGGTGCGCCCACGGCCGCCAGCGCGTCGGCGATCCCGGCGAAGGTGTCGTCACCGTCGCGGTGGAAGCGGCCGGCGAGCTCGAAGAACAGCCGGGTCGCCACATCGTCGCCGGCGCTCGTCCGGACCGCCTCCATCACCCGCAGCGCGCGGCGCGCCGAGCGGTGGGCCCGTGCGTAGACCTCGGGCACGTCGTCGTTGCCCTCGTTGACCACGCCCAGGCTCAGCGGACGAACGACGAGCTCGTCGCCGGTCGCCGCGGTCGCCTGCCGGAGCCAGCTCGCCACCACCCAGGTGAACGGGCAGGACGGATCGGCGTGCAGGTGGATCTCCATGGTGGTTCGTTGCTCCTGGTGTCTCGGTGGTCGTCCGCCGGCGCCGAGGGGCGGCCGGGCGCCCGGGCGGCACGACGGGTGGGGGGACGGGTGCGCAGCGGGGATCGGGCGCGACCATCCGGGTGGCGTGGGCCGCCCGGATGGCGGGGCCTCAGGCGGGCAGGCGCTCGCCGGTGAACGGGGAGACGTAGCGGGTCACGTTCCAGCCGTCCTCGACCGGGGTGACGAACACGTCGGCGTAGCGGAGGTGGGCGATGAGCCAGCCGTCGGGGCCCCGCCGGAACTCGTTGTCGTAGCGGGCGGACACCCAGACCTGGGTGTCGCTCTGGCCGAACGTCGCCGCCTGGATCACCTCCCACTTGCCGGTGGCGGTCTCGCGGTCGTCGGCGACCGTGACCACGGCGTTGGTGAGCCAGTGGACGGTCAGGGGGAGCTGGTCGGGCGTGCCGGAGAACATGTCCCGGATGGCGTCGCGGCCCTTGGTGATGCCGAACTCCGCGTAGCGGTTCGCGCCTTCCCAGATCGCGTCCTCGGTGAACACGATGCGGTGTACGGCGCACGGCGGACGTGGTCGCAGGCCTCGATGTAGCGGTGCATCAGCGCACAGATGTCGCGCTCGTCGGCCAGCTTCTCCAGCTCGGCGAGGCGCCGCTCCAGCGCGGCGATCCGGTCGTCGGCGGTCATGATGCGAGCTCCTCGTGGGATCGGGGCGCGGTCGGGGATCCGGCGGTCGGAGAGGCGGCGGCCGACCCGTTGCCGGGTGCGGCCACCGCGGTGCCGGGCGGTTCGGTCGTGGACGAGCGGGCGGGATCGGTGGCCATCGCCCGGTACCCGGCCTCGTAGCGGCGGGCCAGCCACCGGTTCACCTGGGGCAGCGTGACCTCCTCGGCCGCGTACGGGCCGGGGCGGGCGTAACGGGAGCGGCGACCGACCTGGACCGACGTGTTGGCCGTGGCGTCCTCGTCGAACAGCATCAGCAGGCCGTCGATGATCCACTGCATCCGGGCCTCGAAGTTCGGCAGCTCCCGTGCCGAGGGGTGGTGGAGGATGCCGTTGCGCAGCCGGACCCGGCCCGGTCCCTCGGGCAGGATCAGCATCCAGAACACGTGGTCGGGCATGAGGCCGAAGTAGAGGGTCGGCATCGCCGCGATGAACATGACCTGGGTGCGCCGGCGCTCGTCGAGGCCCGGCAGCGGCTCGAGGAGGCCCTTCCACAGCGGGTTGAACGACTGGTCCATCTGCTTGAACCGGGTCGGGTGGAGGACTGCGCCGTCGTCGTCGTCCCACGGGACGAACTCGGCGAACGGCGCGAAGTCGTGCTGGCCCTTGTGGAGGAAGTGGGTGTGGAACGGCTCGATGCCGTTCTCGAACATCGTCTTCCAGTTCCACGGGAACGGGCCCGAGTCGATCGGCGGCGACGTGACCAGGTCGGCCAGGCCGTAGGGCTCGGCCTCCGCGTCGACCTTGGCCAGCGTCGGTGCCAACGGGGGAGGGTCGGGCTGGTGGTGGGCGAAGATGAAGCCGTTCCAGATCTCCACCGACAGGCTCGGCAGGCAGAACTGCGAGCGGTCGAAGTCGGTGTGGTTCATGCCCGTGGCGTGGACGAGCTCGCCGGTGTGGTCGAACGACCACGCGTGCAGCGGGCAGCGGAAGTTGCGGTCGGTGTGGCCGTCGCCCTCGGCGATGAGGTGGTGGCGGTGGGGGCAGACGTTCGACAGCACCCGGACCTCACCCGCCTTGTCGCGCACGACGAGGAGGGGTTCGTCGCACACGGTGAGGGTGAAGTAGTCGCCGGGCTCGGGGATCTGCTCGACCCGCCCGAGGCCGAGCCACGACCGCTCGAACACGGCGGCGCGCTCGAACTCGAAGAACGAGTCCGACACGTAGCACTCCCGGGGCAGGCACCTCGCGTCGGTGACCTCGGCGGTCGACGCGGGGAGGTGGTCGAGGACCATGCGGACCTCGTCGGGCCGGATCTGGTTCATCGCGCTGCGCTCCCGATCTCGGTGGGCTCGGCGACGGCACGGCCGCCGTTCGCGGATGGTGTGGGCTGGGCGGCCGGCGCCGGTGTGCCGTTCGCGCCGGCACGCAGGGCGGCAGCCGCGGCGGCCAGGCGGTCGGCCACGGCCTGCTGGCCGGCCCTGGCACACTCCTCGGCCACGAGCCATCCCGCCTGGTTGCCGGTGTTGCGATCGGCGAACGCCCGGCGGACGGCACGGGCCGCGGCGTGGGCGCCGAGCGAGCGGCGCCCGGCGTGGTGGGCCAGCACCGCCTGGACGACCTCGCCGTCGACCGGCAGCAGGGGCAGGGCGGCGGCGAGGGCGTCGAGCACCTCGGCGGCGTCGTGGTCGTCGGCGGAGGGCGCGCCGGGCGGTTCGAGCAGCCGGAACCGGAGGTTGCGCGGTGAGAGCACCGCGTCGTGGTCGGCCGCGATGACCCGGCCGGCCTTGACGGTGGCCCGGACCCGCAGCTCGCCCGGGCCCTCGAACTCGTTGCCCGACGTGTCGGTGAACGTCACCGGGCCGTCGGACGCCTCGAACACGGCGAGGTCGGCGGGGGCGCCGGCGGCCAGGGTCCCGCCTCCGAGCCCGAAGTGGCGGGCCGGCGCCTCGGTGACCATGGCGACGACCTCGTCGAGGTCGAAGCCGAGCGCCCACACCTTGCTCATCACGTGGGCCAGGTTGCGGACCCGGCGCCGCACGTTCACGAGCGACACGTCGGACGACACGGTCGTCGGTCGTAGCCCGGCATCGAGGGCCCGGCGCGCGACCTCGACGTCGAAGCCACCGCCAGAGTGCCCGAGGTCGAACACGACGCCGCGCCCGGTCGCTGCGGTGACCTCCGCCAGCAGCCGGCCGTGCTCGTCGAGCACGCCGCCGGCCTGCGGTGTGTAGCAGTGGGTGACGACGTCGCCGGGCCGCAGGGCATCGAAGAAGTGGCGCATCAGGCCGACGTCGCTGCCCTGGTGCGTGGGGAAGTTGCCGATGTGGAAGTAGGCCGGGCGCTCGAGCAGCGCGGCCGAGGCGAGGGCGACCTCGGTCCACGCCCGGCCGAGGTCGGCGTAGATGCCGGTCTTCACGGCCACGATCCGCTCGCCGTGGCGCTCGATGGCCTGCGCCAGCTCGCCGATCGGCACCGCGGGGATCTCGGCCCGGGAGGTCGGGATGGTGCCGGTGTCGGCGATGCCCCGGCGGTCGAGGTAGACGATGGCGTGGACGTCGGTGAGGCACCCCTCGGCGATGTCGAACAGCTCGTCGACCGTCATCGACCCCGACGATCCGGCGTCGATCACCGCAGTCACCCCGGCGAGCACGCCGGCCGTGTCGGGGTCGGCCACGCCGATGTCGCCGAAGACGTGGGTGTGGCTGTCGATCCACCCCGCGCTCACGTAGGCCCCGGTGGCGTCGAGCACCTCGACGCCGGCGGGCAGCGGCCCAGCCCACTCGACGATGCGGTCACCGGCGACGACCACGTCGGCGACGCGCCCGGCCGACGGGCCGTGCCCGGTGATCCGCCCGCCGCGCACGACCAACGTCGGCACTGCGCCGTCCTCGCCCGGGCCGCGGTCTGGCACCTCCTGCGTCCTCATGGGTGCATCGTATATGATGTTTGTTCGACGATCGAAGGCCGGTCGTGCCAGTTCACGGCGCCGTAACCGGCCTCGTGGCCGGCGTTCGCGAGAAGAAGGAACGACGATGACGGCCCGGCCGTCCCTGCTCATCGAGAACGCAGCGGTCATCACGATGGACCCGGCGCGCCGGGTGATCAGCCCGGGCTACGTCGCCATCGCCGACGACCGCATCACCGGCGTCGGTCCCATGGCCGAACGGCCCGATGCCGGCAGCGCCCGGGTGATCGACGCCACCGGCCACGCCGTGCTCCCCGGGTTCGTCAACGCCCACACGCACTCGCTCGACCTGCTCCTGCGGGGCGGGTTGTGCGACGACCGGCGCCTCTACGACTGGCTGGCCAACGTCGTGCTCCCCGGCTGCAAGGTCTACGGCGACGCCGAGATCGAGACCGCCGTGGGCATGTACACGCTCGAGGCGCTCCGGTCGGGCATCACCACGGTCGTCGACAGCGTCGAGGTGCCCTTCGACGAGTGGCTCCCCACCGCCGAGCTGATGACCCGGGCCTACGGTCGCTCCGGGCTGCGCACGGTCCTGGCCCAGATGTTCTACGACCAGATGCCGGCGCACCTGGCCGAGCTCCTCGCCGGCATCAGCTCCCGCCCGCCGACCGAGGACGTCGATCTCGGCGCGGTGGCCGATCTCGGCGCGATCCTCGGCCGACTCGACGAGGTGATCGGCCGGTACCACGGCACGCTCGACGGCCGGCTCTCGATGTGGCCCTCACCCGGGGTCGCCGTGCTGTGCTCCCGCGACGCGCTGATCGGCGCCCGCGACCTCGCCCGCCGCCGCGGGACGATGACGACGCTCCACCTGGCCGAGTCACCCCACGACGAGCGCCAGTGCGGGCTGTCGAGCGTCGAGTACCTGGGCCACATCGGCTTCCTCGGGCCGGACGTGCTCGCCGCCCACTGCGTGCAGACCGGCACGGGTGACGTCCGCGTCCTCGCCGAGACCGGCACCCGGGTCGCGACCAACCCGGTGTCCAACCTGTTCCTCGGCAACGGGATCGCCCCCGTCGCCGAGCTGCTCGCCGCCGGCGTGAAGGTCGGCATCGGCACCGACGACGCCAACTGCAACGGCACGGTGAACATGGTCGGCGACCTGAAGTTCGCGGCGCTGGCCCAGAAGGGCCGCTACCGCGACCCGGCCGCGCTGACGGCGGAGCGGGCACTGGAGATGGCCACCATCGGCGGCGCCGAGGCCATCGGCATGGCCGAGCACATCGGCTCCGTCGAGGTCGCCAAGAAGGCCGACCTGGCGATCATGGACCTGCGGGGCTCCCACCTCTTCCCCCGCCAGAGCCTGGCGTCGGCCATCGTCTACCAGGCGACCGGTGACGAGGTCGACACCGTGATCGTCGATGGCCGCATCGTCATGGAGGGCCGCCGTCCGGTGTGGCTGGACGCCGAGGAGGAGCGCGAGCTCGTCGCGCGGGCTCAGGCGTGCTCGGACCGGGTGGCGCGTGAGGCTCGACTGCCGGCGCGCAGCGATGCCGCGTGGCGGTCGACCTACGCGGGCGCCCCGGCCCAGCCCGGCGCCATCACGCAGCCCGAGCCCGGCTGAGGCCGCGTCTCGGGCGCCTGCGGCGCGCACGGTTGGAGCCTCCGTCCGGGACCAGCGCCGTTGCAGGACCCCGGGACGGAGATCCGGGCGCCGGGACGGTCCGGCGCCCATGTGACCGGCGTCCTATCCGGAGTCGGCGCCCCTCAATCACCGTTTTTCGTTCGTCCGTGATCCGTGCGCGTTGCCCACGTTGCCCGGGCGCACCGATCCGGGCCCGCCGGGCCGGAGCTCAGACCCCGGGCGAGTGGTCGGCCTGCTGACGGGTGAGCGCGGCGCGCAGCGAGGCGGCCAGCTCGTGCTCCCGCTCCGGCGCGTTGAGGTTGTCGCGCACGAAGAAGCGGGCGAGGTGCCGGGTGCGCCGTGCGGAGAACCGTCGGTCGTGGATGCCCCAGTCGAAGTGCTCTGCGAAGTCGGCGCGCCGCATCAGGGGGACGCTGAGATCACCGGCACCACGACGCTCGAAGAACCCGCCTCGCACGGCGCGAACGAGCATGCGATCGCCACGATGGATGTCGGTCACGGACCGGCCGATCATGCGCCGTATCTGGCGTCGGTCTCGGAACGAGTGCACGGGTCACGACCTGTCGTTCGGTTGGACGTCGAGGAGGCTGCGCTCGATGCCGTACATCGCCTCGACGTTGTCGAGCATTCGCAGCGTCGCCTCCTCGATGGTGATGCGCCGCTGCTCGTCCCGGTCCCGCTGCTGCTCGAGCCAGCGGTCGATCGAGTTCGGCTTGGGCAGGCGGTAGTCGGTGGGATCGAAGAGGAAGAACTCGGCGAGCACCACCAGCACCGGCACGAGCGCCTGGAGCATGGCGAGGCCGAGCCCCTCGTCGACCGCCGCGCCGCCCATTCGGACGAACACGCCGGCGACGCAGAAGGCGCCGAACATCAGGAGGAACACGAACAGGACCGACGGGTCGACCCGGGACGGCACCAGGAGCCGCAGGTCCTCGTCGGGCACCTCCACCGCGCCCTGGTCGATCTCGCGCCGCAGGCGCCGCTGGGCGGACGCGTAGTTCCACTGCTTGAGGCTGCGGGCGAGGAAGAACCCGACGACGAACACCAGCAGGCCGTAGCCGCCACCGATGAGGAACTGGGGCTCGGTGAGCCGCTCGGGCACATCCTGGTTGACCGCCACCGACCGGGCGAACACATAGAAGTCGAGCATGGCCAGCAGGCCGATGATCGTGATCTTCGTGGTGCGGCTGAACTCGACCAGCGGGATCCGCTCGAGGATGCCGGCGCGCCGCCACGTGTTGGCCCGGTCGGTCCGTGGGGCGAGCCGGTCGATCTGCTCCTGGCGCTTCGCCTTGCGTCGGTCGAGCAGCCGGCTGAGCCGCTCGACCTTCTCCGTGCGTCGCAGCATCCCGGCGGCGCCGGCGTTGATGATGCGCTGGCGCTCGGCCTCCTCGCGTCGCTGGAGCAGCTCGGGCAGCACGTGGCGTGACGTGCCGTGGTCCAGCTGGCCGCTCTCCGCCGCCCACCGGGCGACGTCACCGGGACGGTACCCCTTCCGGAACAGCGCGCTCACCGGGCACCGGTCCCGATGCGCCGAGCCGCCTCGCCTGTGTGCCCCACGGTCCTGCCCGTCCTCTTCCCGACTCCGTACACCCGCACCGCACCCGTCCGTCCCGCACCCGTCCGCCCCGCACCCGTGCGGCCCGCGTCGTCCGCGTCCGCGGTCCGGGTCGCGCCCGCCGACCCGTCCGCCGCGGTGGTGCCTTCCGGCGCGCCGCTCATGTGTCGTCCCGCCCCG
>JAXHUH010000285.1:0-7570 GCA_034211175.1 Actinomycetota bacterium | reverse complement strand
TCGCGTGGATCGAGCGCAACCGGCGGTCGTGGCGCACCGCCGGCCCGATCCGCTCGTTCGGCGTGCGCTGCACCGACACGGGGTCGTTGCTCGGCATGGTCGAGGCCAACCTCGATGCCGCCGCGCTGCGCCTCCCGGCGGGAGAGGTCAACGTCTCCTACCAGACGTACCCGTGGGCCCGGGGCCGCGGCGTCGCCGTTCGGGCGGTGGTGCTGATGTGCCGCTACCTGACGAGGGTCCCCGGGGCCGAGCGGGCGGTCATCCGCGTCGCCCCGGCCAACATCGCGTCCCGGCGGGTGGCCGAGAAGGCGGGGTTCGTCGCCCGCCTGCCGCCACCGGAGTGCGGTCCGGGCGGACCGCTCCAGTTCGTACGTGAGCTCGGCGGCGCCGCCGGGTGCGATGGCGAGGACGAGTCGGCGGTGCGGGAGTGCCCTCCCGGCGGTTGAGCGGCATGGCCGAGGCCGGACGGGGCGCTCGCGCCGGGCCGCTGGAGTGGCCGGGTCGCTCCGCGCG
Organism: Actinomycetota bacterium; assembly: GCA_034211175.1. GTDB lineage: Bacteria > Actinomycetota > Acidimicrobiia > Acidimicrobiales > CAIXPF01 > JAXHUH01. The sequence goes on along the minus strand of JAXHUH010000285.1, from coordinate 7,057 downwards.
CCGGGTCGCTCAGACCGGCGGTGCGGACGGCCCGGTCTGGCCCATCGCCGGTGGCTGCGGTCGTTCCATCCGCCGTCGGGCGATGGCGACGAGCGGCCGCAGCGCGTCGAGCGCCTCGGCAGCGGCGAAGGACACGAACGCGGCGAGGCCCCAGATCTTGGCGACGTCCTCGAGCGGCTCCAACGTGCTGCCGAGCGGCACGATGATGTCGAGGGCGACGGACCCGCCGAGGCCGACCACGGCCAGCGCGAGCAGGAGCAGGTGCCGGCTCGCCTTCAGCGCCTCGGCGTTGACCACCGTGAACGCGATGGCGGTGGCCGCGATCGCCGCGTAGGTCACCAGCTCGGGGACCCCGAGCAGCTCGGCGAGGTAGTACTCGTGCACGAGCAGCGTGTCGTCGATGCCGAGCCCGAGGCAGAAGAGCCCGAGGCCGGCGAGGAACCGCACCCGCCGGCGCGGGCCGAGATGGCGGATCGCCGCCGCGGCGGTCAGGCACGACGCCGCACCGGCGGCCCACGCCATCGACCCGAGGATCGACACCGAACCGGTCGCCGGGTTCGCCCCCGACGAGGCCGTCGGGTCACGGGTGAGCAGCATCGGATCGACGCCGGCAGCGTCGAGGAACAGCACGCCGAGCCCGCCGAGGACGAGCACCACGCCCCACGCCGCGACCCGCTTGCCGGTTCCCGGTCCGCGGCGCACCGCAGCCGTCCAAGTGTTCATCCGCCGCCATCCGTTCACGTCGTGTTCACCGAGTTCACCGTACGGCTACCTTCGCCGAGCGGTTCGACGTTGAAACCCCCCGTGCGGCCCGGGGAGCGCGCGACCTGGGGTGGCGTCAGGTCAGAGCTGGGACGGCGGTGACGTCCCGACGCGGGCTGGGGAACGGTTGCCACCGTGGGGCCGCGGGCCGGGTCGGAGATCTACACTGCCGATCGTGGCTGCGCCCGAACACGTCCCCATGGAGCCCGGCAAGCGTCGGATCTACGAGTCCCCGCCCCGTCGTGAGGGCGCGTGGCGAGCGGTGCGTCCCGCCGAGACGGTCGACGCCGGTCAGCCGCGCGGCGACCGCTTCGGCCGCCAGGGCCCCGACCAGGGCTACGCCCTGCGCCTCGTGTCCAACTTCAAGGACAAGGTCCTGCTCGCCCCCGGTGAGCAGCTCGACGACGCCGTCGCCGGCTGCGTCGCCGTCGCCATGAAGCGGGCGTCCCTCATCGGTCGGGCACCGGTCGTCCACGACCTGACCGCGGCGTTCACGATCTGGGGCTACCTCGACGAGTCGCCGGCCGACGAGCTGGTCGCCGTGCGCAAGCGGCTGTTCGAGGAGGTGTCGAGCGATCATCACTACCTCGAGCGACGCGAGATCGTCGACGCCGTCCCCGACGACGTGCTGCGCAAGCCCCACAAGACCATCGCCGACGAGCACGCGAAGGACTGGCGCTCGCTCCTGCGGCTGCCCTCGGCCGACGCGCACTGAGCCGAGCGGACGCCTCCCCCGGCACGGCCGGGGCGCGACGATCGGTGATCGGGCGGGAAGCCCGTTCGTGAGGCACCAGGTCAGCGGTCACGTCCCGGAGGCGCGGCCGTCGGCGGGGTAACGTCGGGACAGTGTCGACACGTGTCCGATTCGCTCCGTCCCCCACCGGCTTCCTCCACGTCGGCAGCGCCCGCACCGCGCTGTTCAACTGGATCCATGCCCGCGCCGTCGGGGGCGCGTTCGTGCTGCGGATCGAGGACACCGACGCCGAGCGCTCCCGCCAGGAGCTGATCGACGACATCCTCCGCACGCTCGAGTGGCTCGGCATCGACTGGGACGAGGGCCCGTACCGCCAGTCCGAGCGGCGTGACCGCCACGCCGAGGCCGTCGAGCAGCTCCTCGCCGCCGATGTCGCCTACCACGACGAGGGCGCCGTCCGCTTCCGGGTGCCCGACGAGGGCGTGACCGGGTGGGACGACGTCGTGCGCGGCCCGATCGAGTTCGAGAACTCGAACCTCGAGGACTTCGTCATCCGCCGCAGCGACGGCTCGGTCACGTTCCTGCTGGCCAACGCGGTCGACGACATCGACATGGGCATCACCACGGCGATCCGCGGTGAGGACCTGATCAACACGGTGCCCAAGGTGCTGCTGCTGATGCGGGCGCTCGGCGCGCCCGGCGACCTGACGTATGCCCACCTGCCGCTGCTGGTCGACCATCAGCGCAAGAAGCTGTCGAAGCGGCGCCACGAGGTCGCGGTCGAGGACTACCGGGCCAAGGGCTTCGTGGCCGAGGCCGTTGCCAACTACCTGGGCACCCTCGGCTGGGGGCCGCCCGACGGTGTCGAGGTCCGCCCGATGAGCGAGATCGTCGAGCGGTTCCGCCTCGAGGACGTGACGAAGGCGTCGGCCGCCTTCGACCTCAAGAAGCTGACCCACTTCAACGCGGACTGGATCCGCATGCTCCCCACCGACGAGTTCATCGCCCGGTGCGAGCCGTGGTTGGCCGAGGCGCCGTGGCCGGCCGAGCACTTCGACGCGGCGCGGTTCGCGACGATCGCCCCACTCGTGCAGGAGCGGGTCCGGACCCTCGCCGAGGTCCCGAACTGGGTCGACTGGCTGTTCCTCGCCGACGCACCCCACGACGAGTCGTCGTGGGAGAAGGCGATGGTGAAGGGCCCCGACGCCGGCGACATCCTCGACGACGCGCACGCCGCGTTCGCCGACTGCACCTGGGACGCCGAGACGCTCGGCGGTGTCATCACCGACATCGGCACGAAGCGTGAGCTGAAGACGAAGTTCGCGCAGGCACCCGTGCGGGTCGCCTGCCTGGGCCGCTCGGTTGGCCCGCCGCTGTTCGAGTCGCTCGAGCTCCTCGGCCGGGAGGAGACGCTGCGTCGGATCGAGGCCGCCCGGCAGCGGTTGTGACCGCGACCGCGACGCGCCGGGGGGCGTCGTCGCGGCCGAGGACGCCGCGGGCGCAGGCCCGGTCGCGGCGCCGGCGGTGGACGCTGTTCGCCGTCCTGTCGGTGCTGCTCGCCGCCATCCTCTACCTGGTCGTCACGTTCGTCCAGGTGTGGTGGGCCGCCAACCAGGACGCCGCCCGTCCGTCGGACGCCATCGTCGTGCTCGGTGCGGCCCAGTACGACGGCCGGCCGTCACCTGCGCTCCGGGGGCGCCTGGACCATGCCGCCGACCTCGTCGACGACGGCATCGCGGACGTCGTGATCGTCGCTGGCGGCAAGCAGGAGGGCGACCGCACCACTGAGGCCAAGGCCGGCTACGACTACCTGCGGGCCCGCGGCTACGAGAACGTGCTGATCGCCGACCGCAGCACGAACACCTGGGAGAACATGCTCGAGGTGGCCCGGATCCTGCGCGAACAGGACCTGGAGACCGCCGTGCTCGTCTCCGACCCGTACCACGCGCTGCGGTCCCGCCTCACGGCCCGATCGCTCGGCATCGACGCGGTCGTCTCGCCGACCAATGCGAGCTCCTCGTTCGACCGGCTCGCCCGGGAGACCGCCGCGGTCGCCGTCGGCCGGATGATCGGCTTCCGCCGGCTCTGAACCGGCACACCTGGGCGGCGACGTCGGGTCGGGTCCGCGACGCCGGCCGTTCACCGGCGAGCGGTCAGGTCGACGACTCGATGTTCTCGCGTAGGGTCTCCAGGTCGCGCTTGAGGCGTGCGAGGTCGTCGAGGTCGGTGCCCAGCCCGCACAGCACGTCGATCGGGACCGACTCTGCCCTGGTCGCCAGCTCGGCGCCCTCGTCGGTCAGCGTGACCTCCACGACCCGCTCGTCGTCGGGCCGCCGCCGGCGGGACACCAGCCCGGCGGTCTCGAGCCGCTTCACCAGCGGCGACAGCGACCCGTAGTCGGACCCGAGCGTCGTGGCGATCTCGCCGATCGTCGCGGCGCGGTGCTCCCACAGCACCAGCAGCACCAGGTACTGCGGGTAGGTGAGGCCCAGCGGCTCCAGCAGCGGCCGGTAGCGCGCGGTCATGGCCCGGGACGCCGCATGGAGGGCGAAGCAGAGCTGGTTGTCGAGCCGGAGTCCCTCCGACGTGTGGGGAGCGGGACCTCGAGACATCGGCGCCATCGTACCGCTGAGCGGATCGAGCCGATGCAATCGACCGCAGATGAATCGAGTTCTAGGTAATTGGCTCAGGTTCAATTGACATCGATGGGATCGGCTGCTTTGATCGATCCCATGGACGCCATCTACACCACCTCCGCCCTCTCGACCGGTGACGGTCGCAACGGCATGACGACGCTGGCCGACGGGAGCCTGAAGATCGATCTCGCCATCCCGAAGGAGATGGGCGGCTCGGGCGAGGGCGCGAACCCCGAGCAGCTCTTCGCGCTGGGCTATGCCGCCTGCTTCCACAGCGCCCTGAAGCTCGTGGCGAGCCAGCACAAGGTCGAGATCCCCGAGTCGGCGGTCGCCGCCGAGGTCGGCATCGGCCCGACCGAGGACGGCGGCTTCGGCCTCACCGTGTCGCTCGAGGTCGAGCTGCCCTCGCTGGACGACGCCAAGGCCCAGGAGCTGCTCGAGGCCGCCCACGCCATCTGCCCGTACTCGGCCGCCACCAAGGGCAACATCCCCGTCGACGTCGCCCTGGCCTGACCGGGGCGGTCACACCTCCGGCAGGTGCGCCCGGAGGAAGGCTGCGAGACCGTCGGGGTCGCGGTGATGGTGGGCGATCAGGCCCGCCGTCGTCGCGGCCTCGACGTTGCGCGCCGAGTCGTCGACGAACAGGCAGTCGCCGGGTGCGACACCGAGCGAATCGAGGACGGCGGCGAACAGCGCCGGCTCCGGCTTCGCCACCCCGAGCTCGGCGCTGTTGAACACGGCGTCGAACGAGTCGTCGATCCCGAGCCGGTCCAGGTCCGACCCCAGGCGGGTGGTCGCGTTCGAGCACAGGGCCACGGGCACACTCGCCCTGGCCCGCCGCACGAGTTCGAGCACGGTCGCGTCGACGACGCCGCACGGCGCCGCCCACGCGGTGACCGCCGCGCCCCCGTCGACGCCGAACCGTGCGGTCAGCTCGGCCGCGACGCCGCCGCGCCACTCCTCGTCTGACGTGCGGCCGGTGATGGCCGGCGTGAGCCGGTCGGGCTCGAACGCCACCGAGAGGATGGCGCCTGCCGGGAGGCCGAGCTCGGCCTCGACCGAGGTCAGCGGCTCCCACCGGCGGACCACACCGTCGAGGTCGATCACGAGGGCTCGGGCCACGGCGCCCATCGTCGCCGATGACGCCAGCGGGTGCCGCGAGGTTCGGCCGCGGGCGGTTCGTGTTCGCCGGGCTGCGGCGAGCCCGCCGTCCTTGCGTGAACGATTCTCGCGGAACCGCCAGGATCGCCCGTTCGTCCGAGGACCATGGCGCAGCGTTCACGGCCTTCGCTCGACCGCTTCGTGTTCCGGCGGCGGTGGTGGCTCGCGGCTGCCGTCGCCCCGCTGACGCTGGTCGGCTTCGGTGCCGACCGGTCCCTGCCGGTTGCGCCGGGCGACGCGCTCGGCGCCAGCGACAGCGCACGGGACGAGAGCGTCGAGCTCGTCGAGGAGGCCGTCCCTCAGCCCGGCCCCGACGGTGAGCTCCCGGTGCCGCGGTACGACGACGCCTACGACTTCCCGCCGTTCGACGGCGCGCCCCCGTCGGAGACGACCACCCCGACCACGTCCGGTGTCGACGCCTCGATGATCGACTTCGCGTGCACGGTCGACATCGACGACCAGACGGGCACGGCGACGATCCGGTGGACGCAGCTCGCCGGGGCGCGCTTCTTCAACGTCTACATCGACGGCGAGTGGTGGCCGGTGGCCGGCCGCGAACGCTACGAACGGGGACTGTTCCACGCGGGCCCGACCACGTTCGTCGTGGCGCCGTGGCTGGGTGACGACCTGCCCCAGCCGTCCGCCGATTGCGGCACGGTCGACGTGACCGGCGGCCAGTGGGTCGGCGAGACGACCCTGCCCGCGGTCCGGCCGTCGCCCGAGGACGCGCACCGGGCCGGGCTCGCCGCCCGGATCGCCGGCGACTGGGACCTCGACCGGTCGGAGGCGTTGCGGCTCGCCGAGCTGGACATCCGCTGGGCCGAACACGACTGGGACATCGCCGACGCAGTAGGTGACGACTGGGCCGGCGTCATCGTCGACTACGAGCACGGCGGCAGCCGCGAGTACCTCGTGTCCTCGGCCGCGGCCGCCCAACAGCTCCAGACGTTGCTCGACGAGATCGCCGCCGGGATGCCCGTCGCCGGCGCGCCCGGGGTGACACTGGTCGATGACCGACTCCTCGACCTGTGGGCGGTGGCGAGGGAGCTGCGCGAGGACCTGGCCGCCGCCGGCGTGGTCGGTGGCGCCGACACCCACCTCGCCGCCAACGAGGTCGTCGTCCACGTGCCCGACGACGACACGCTCGACGTCCTGCGGGCCATCGGGGGTGCCGACGCCTACGACGGGCTCACGGCCGACGCCAACGAGCAGGAGGCCCGGGACGTCGTCGACGCCGTCGGAGCCGGGGTCGACGTTCGCGTCGACCGGAACTACCTGCAGCCCGAGGACCGCTGAGGCGGAGGAGCGCGACACCCGGGCCGCGACCGGGGGAGACGTGACCGATGGTGCGTTGAGCCCGGTCGTCGGGCCGACTACAGTCGGAAGTCGCCCTTCGGGGGTGGTGTAATTGGCAACACGGGTGGTTCTGGTCCACTTGTTGGGGGTTCGAGTCCTCCCCCCCGAGCTTCTGAGCGCCCAGGTCCTCTGACCTGGGCGCCGTCGCGTCCGGCGACGGTGGCGAACGCCACCAGGTTCCGTCTGGCATCGCCCGGCCGGGGGCGCTACAGTGTTCGAGCGCTTCGCCGCACCACTTGCGTGGCGCGCAAGCCCCCATCGTCTAGCGGCCTAGGACACCACCCTCTCAAGGTGGCGGCACGGGTTCAAATCCCGTTGGGGGTGCCATGTTCAGGGGGACCATAGGTCCCCCTTTTCCCGTTCCAACGGGATCGTCTCCCTGGCGCCTCCGCTGCGCTCCGGCGCGGCCGTTGGGGGTGCAACAGTCGTGGCCGCCCTCCGGGCGGCC
>JAXHUH010000284.1:0-27097 GCA_034211175.1 Actinomycetota bacterium | reverse complement strand
GTCGGCCGCGCCGGCCGGTTCGGGTGCGGTTCGGGTGCCGCTGCGAAGATGTCGCGGTGGCACCCGCGGACCCGGACCAGGTCGACTCGGCGGTCGGTGAGATCGTCGATGAGCTGCGCGTCCTCGCCGACCCCGAGCGGGCTGTCGGCGAGAAGGCGTACCTGAAGAGCAGCTACGACCACCTCGGCGTACGGGTACCCGCACGCCGCAAGGTCGCCACCACGTGGCTGCGCGCCGATGGGCCGCCGCGGGACCTCGACCTCGTGCGGGCCGTCGCCGAGGCGCTGTGGACCGGCAACTGCTACGAGCGGCGGGGTGCCGCGGTCGACCTGTTGGAGGCCGTCAGCTCCCCGCCGCGTCGTCGTCGGCACCGACGCGCTGACCAGACCGACGGCGCCGAGGAGACCGCCACGGTGCTCGGGCCCGACGACCTCGGCCTCGTCGAGCGCTGGGTCCGCGACGCCCACACGTGGGCGCTGGTCGACCCGCTCGCCCACGGCATCGCCGGCCGCATCCTCACCGCGGCGCCCGGCGCCGAAGCGACCTGGACCGACCGCTGGCGGGCCGACGACGACTTCTGGGTCCGGCGCAGCTCGGTGCTGTGCCTGTCGCGGCCGATCCGCGCCGGTGTCGTGGGGTTCGACCGGTTCGAGACGATCACCGCGCCGATGCTGGGCGAGCGCGAGTTCTTCATCCGCAAGGCCATCGGCTGGGTGCTGCGCGAGATCGGGCGCGACACACCGGCGGACGTCGCGACCTACTGCGACGCCCACGTCGAGCAGATGAGCGGTGTGACCTGGCGGGAGGCGCGCAAGGTCCTCGACCCGGCCCTCGTCGCCACGCTCGAGACGCGCCGACGCTGAGCGGCGCACCGCTCGGCGCCGACCCGCTCCTCCCCCCGGAGTCGGGCGCAGCTGGTGGGTCGGGTCGAGGACCCCGGCCTCAGCCGGTCGTCGCCGGCTCCCGTTCGCCCACGCCGACGCCGTCGAGCACCGTGTCGATCAGCTTGTCGACCAGTGCGTGGTCGATGGTGCCGTGACCGAGCACGAGGCGCATCCACAACGGCGACACGAGCGTGTCGACGACGACGTCGAGATCGGCGTCACCGCGCAGCTCACCTTCGACCACACCCCTCGCGAGGGTGGCCTCGATGCGGCCGCGGGTCTTGGCCAGGACCTGACGCCGGAAGCACTCGTTGAGCCGGTGATCACCCTGACCGGCGGCGATGACGGTCCGGATCACGGTCCCGAGATCGCCGGTCATGGTCGTCACCAGCTGGCAGAGCTGGCGCCGTAGGTCCTCGCGCAACCTCCCCGTCTCGGTCAGATCGAGCTCGGTGTCGAGCGCGTCGACCAGCGCCTCCAGCACGACCTCGTGCTTCGAGCGCCACCAACGGTAGATCGTCGCCTTGCTCACCCCCGCTCGCGAGGCGACTCTGTCGACCGGCAATGCCGCCGGTCCCCCCTCCCCCAACTCATCGACGACGGCACGCAAGATGGCCCTACGGGCCTCCTCACTGCGCGGTCTCCCCCTGCGCTGTTCCACGTGCCCCTCCTCACGTGACTTTTACCGACGGTACCCCGCATTCGACGAGGTTTCACGCGATGCGCGCGGACCGCCCGCCCGAATCGCCGTTCTGACGCCCGGGACCGGTGGGAACCGGGCGCCGCCGACGGGGTCGCTCGGGGCCCGGGCGGTCGCGATCGTCCGCCCACGCGAGCTGCAGCGTGCGGTGCGGGAACGGCATCTCCACGCCGGCCGTGTCGAGGGCCGACTTCACCGCGATGGCCGCGGCGTGACGCACCCGCCACATCGTCGCCTCGTCGGGCAGGTGCCAGAACCGCACGGCGAGGTCGATGCTCGACTCCCCGAACGCCTCGATGTACACCTCGGGCTCGGGCGACTCGAGGACACCCTCGACCGAGGCGACCGCCTCCATGACGAGGCCCGTGGCGTGCTCGAGGTCCTCGTCGTAGCCGACACCGACCGCCAGCGTCGTGCGCCGGACCCGGAACGACGTGCGGTTCTCGATCGGGTTCTTCAGGACCTGGGAGCTCGGGAGGATGACCCGCACGCCGTCGAACGTCTTGAGCACGACGGAGCGGAAGTCGACGTCGATCACGACGCCCTCCAGCTCGTTCGTCTGGACCTGGTCGCCGATGGCGAACGGCCGCCGGGCCTGGAGCATCACGCCGGCGATGAGGTTCTCGAGGATGTCCTGGAGCGCGAACGCGAGGGCGACACCGCCGACACCGAACAGGCCGAGGAGCGGCCCGATCCGCACGCCGACCGCGTTGAGCCCGTAGATGATGCCGGCGGCGCCGGCGATCGTGGCCACCGCGCGACCGGCGACCCGCCCCACGCCCGGTTCGAGGCCGCTCTTCTCGGCAGCCCGCTCGACGAGGCGGCGAAGGATCATCGCCGCGGCGATCGCGCCGACGACGATCAGGCCGGCCTGCAGCCAGTCGTCCCAGGTCAACCCGCTGGGGACGACGCTCTCCACCTGCTCGGGATCGACCTCCGAGGAGACCGGCGAGCCTCCGCCGGTCGCCGCGCCGCCGGAGGGATCGGGCACCGCCGGCTCGGGGCTCGGCTGCGACGCCAGAGCGAACATCACGACTCCTTCTCCGCCACGTGATGCCCGCCGATCCATCATTGCGGGTCCCGACGCGAACCGGACGTCCCGCCGGCATTTCCGGCGATTCGCCCGGGACCACGGACGACGGTGCGTCGCACTCGGAGCGGCCCCGCGGTGAAGGGACCTGGAAGACTGGGCCCGTGGAGCCGAACGCCATCGCCCGACGCCTCACGTTGCCGCTCACCGCGGTCGGGCGCGGCGTGACGACCCTGGACACGTTGCGCCGTGCCGGGCTCCTCGACCCGCGGGCCGCGCTGGCCGGCGCCGAGGCGTTCGTGCGTTGGCGGGCCAGTGCCGCCGCGGCGGTGTCGGCCGCCGCCCGACGCCACCCCGGGCGCGACGCGTTCGTCGACGACGACGGCCGGCTCACCTTCGCCGAGCTCGACGAGGTCTCGACCAACGTCGCCGGTGCGCTGCGCGATCGGGGCGTCGACGAGACCGCACGGGTCGGGATCCTGTGCCGCAACCACCGCGGCCTCGTCGTGACGCTCCTGGCCGCATCGAAGCTCGGGGCCGACGTCGTCCTGCTCAACACGGAGCTGGCCGCCGGACCGCTCGCCGAGATCGTCGAGCGGGAGGAGATCGACCTCCTCGCCCACGACGCCGACCTCGTCGACGCAACCGGTTCGGTCGCGGCGAGCGTGACGCGGATCGTGGCGGACCGCCCGACCGGCCCCGACGACGGCACCGACGTGCTGTCGGTCCCCGACCTGTGCGCCGTCTCCCACGGCGAGCTGCCCCGGCCGGCTCGCGACGGAGCGCTGGTGCTGCTCACGTCGGGCACCACCGGCGTACCCAAGGGCGCGCGGCGGGGCCGCCCGCCGGCCGATCCGTTGGCGGTCGCCGGGTTGTTGGAGCTGCTGCCCTACCGGGCGGGCGACGTGATCGTCGTCGCCCCGCCGCTGTTCCACGCGCTCGGGATGTCCCAGTGCCAGATGGCGCCGCTCATGGGCTCGACGCTGGTGGTCCACCGCCGCTTCGACGCCGAGGCGACGCTGCGGACCCTCGCCGCCGAACGGGCGACCGTGCTCGCCGCGGTGCCGGTGATGCTCCGGCGGCTGCTGGCCGTCGACCCGGCGGTGCGCGACTCGCTCGACCTGTCGGCGTTGCGCATGGTCGTCTGCAGCGGCTCGGCCCTGCCCCCGACGCTGGCCGAGGCGTGGCTCGACACGTTCGGCGAGAACCTCCACAACCTGTACGGCTCGACCGAGGTCGCGCAGGCGGCGATCGCCACCCCGTCCGACCTGCGGGCCGCGCCGGGCACCGTCGGGCGCGCCCCGCACGGCACGAGGATCCGGGTGCTCGGCCCCGACGACGAGCCGGTGCCGGCGGGGGTGTCGGGCCGGGTCTTCGTGGGCAGCGGCTTCGCGTTCGAGGGCTACACGGGCGGCACGACCCGGGCGGTGATCGACGGGCTGATGTCGACCGGCGACGTCGGCCACCTCGACGACGACGGCCGGCTGTTCATCGACGGCCGCGAGGACGACATGATCGTCAGCGGCGGCGAGAACCTCTACCCCCGGGAGGTCGAGCTGCTGCTCGAGGGGCTCGACGGTGTCGCCGAGGTCGTGGTCGTCGGGGTCCCCGACGAGGAGTACGGCGAGCGCCTCCGGGCGGTCGTCGTGCGCGTCGAGGGCGCCGACCTCGACGAGGACACCGTGCGGGACCACGCCCGGGCCAACCTCGGGCGGTTCAAGGTGCCCCGGGACGTGGTCTTCATCGACGATCTGCCCCGCAACCCGGCCGGCAAGGTGCTGCGCAACGAGCTGCGCTCGTGAACCCCCGCAACCGCTACCTGGCCGTCCACGGCCGCAAGCCCGTCCTCGAGGCGCTGCGTGACCCTGAGCTGCGCATCGCCAAGGTGCTCGTCGCCGACGACGCCCGCGGGCCGGCGCTCGAACCGGTGCTCACCGAGGCGAAGCGGCGGGGCGTGACGATCGAGCGCACCCGCGAGAGCCGGCTCAACGCCGTGGCCCGCACGAGCCGTCACCAGGGCGTCGTCGCCGACGTGATCGCCCCCAACCTGGCCGGGTTGGGCGAGTTCTGCGAACGTCGGCGCGGCGGGCGGGCCCATCGGACGGCGGTGCTCGTGCTCGACGGGGTGACGACCCCGGCGAACGTGGGCATGGTGCTGCGCTCCGCGACCGCGGCCGGCATCGAGGGCGTCGTCGTGCCGGAAGCGGGCACCGCCGAGCTCGGGCCGCTCGTCATCAAGGCATCGGCCGGGGTGGCGTTCCGCTCGCCGATCGTGCGGTCCGCGACCACGGCGGAGGCGCTCGACGCCCTGGCCGACGAGCGCTTCGAGATCGTCGGGCTCGACACCCACCCCGACGCCGTCGACCTGTTCGCGGCGCCGCTGCCGGAACGGGTCGCGTTCGTCGTCGGCAACGAGGCCTCCGGCCTGTCCCCCGAGGCCCGCGAGCGGGTCGGCGCCTACCGTTCGATCCCCCTGGCGGCCGGCGTCGAGTCACTCAACGTGGCGTGCGCCGCCACGCTCGTCGCCTACGAGATCACCCGCCGGCGCACCGCCTGAGCCGGCCGCAGACCGGTGTCGGGCTCACGCCCCGCCGGGTGCGGTCCCGGACGGCGTCAGCTCGTCGCCGATCACCACGGTGTCGATGGCGCGCTTGGTGATCCAGAGCGTCGTCACCCATGCGGCGAAGGCCACGGAACCGGCCACGGTCACCCCGAGCGCGCTGAAGCCGGCACCGACCACCGAGGCGACGCACCACGCGGCGATCCACGCCAACGTCCAGTGCGCACCGTCGCGGCCGACGGGGGCGGTCCCGGACCGGCCGGCGGCGCGCAGGTTGGCCCGCCGGGCCGCCACCAACGGTCGGAGCACGACGGCCCACAGGACGGCGCCGAAGAGGGTGAACGTGGCGACGCCGATGCCGAGTGAGGCACCGAAGTCGAGGTCGTCGCCGTCGCGGGTCAACGTCCACGACGACGCCACCACCAGCGCGAGGCACAGCGGGCCGAGCACCCGCATGCCGAGCACGACCACCCGGCGATGGGTCGTGGCGGCGTACTCGGCGGCCAGCACGGCGAGGTGGCGATCGACGTCACCATCGGGTCGGCCGACGGCGCGGCCGGCCCTGACGGCGCGTCGCACGGCATCGCCCTGCTGCGACGGCAGGTGCCCGAGGTCGGTGGTCACGTCCTGTCGAGTACGCACGAGCCGGGGCCCTACCCATGTTCGGTCCACGCTGCACGTCATCGATGAGGCGATCCCACCGGCGGCGAGCTGGACGTTCAGCCCTCGATGACCTCGCCGTCGGTCGTCTCGTTCTCGGCGCGCCAGACGTTGTTGTTGGCGGCCTGCTCGGCGCCGTCGGCCACGAGGAGCGCACCCCAGTAGGCGCCGGGACCGATGATGTTGCCCGTCATCTTCGAGTTGCGGACGTCGTCGCCGTTGAACCGCAGGCTGAACCCGAACCCGTCGACGTAGTTGTCCGACACGACCAGGTTGTCGATCGGGCCGGACTCGGACTGGGCGAACACCCCGGCGTTCGCCTGCTTCGTCTCCGGGTCGTCGGTGAACGTCACGATCGTGTTCCCGGTGATCGTGATGTTCTCGCCGGCCTGGATCTGGATGCCGTCGTTGTGGGTGTCGGGCCCGAAGCCGAGGTCGTGGATGTAGTTGCCCTCGATGACGGCGCCGTCTCCGGCCTTGATCCCGTCGGCGCAGCCGGAGATGTCGTTGCCGACGATGGTCGCCACACCGGTGACGCCGGCTGCGCCCGGGTCCTGCCCATCGGGCGGCTCGCACACGATCGTGCTGTTCTCGATCGTCGTGTCGGCGAAGCCCTCGCGGTTCCACACCGCCGAGTTGAGGGAGGTCACGACGATGTAGGAGTTGGAGATCGTCACGCCGTCGGCCGCGACCTCGACCTCCTCGCCCCGGAACATGACGCCGTCGAGGTCCTCGGTGACCTTCAGGACGTCGCCGTCGGTCGGTTCGATCTCGTCGAGCTGCGCGTCGGGCGCCACCCCGGCCGAGGAGCCGTCGGGGAACCGGCTGACGAGCTCGGCGGGCAGCTCGAACGTGTCGAGGATGGTGGTGGTCGTGGGGGCCGCGGTCGTCGGCGGCGTCGTCGACGTGGTCGTCGGGGCCGCCTCCTCGTCGCCGCCGCGGCTCAGCACGAAGCCGATGACGACGACCAGGACGACGACGGCGACCACCGCGCCGGCGATGACCCTCGGGTCCCGCCACCAGGCCACCGGAGACCGAACATCGCTACTCATGGCGAGGGCCAGGCTAGGGAGCCGTGGCGCCCAAGCGTCGGTCGGGTGACGGGCGGCCCGCCGGAACGCCCGCCGCGCTCAGATGAGCGAGCCGTCGGGGCGGTAGTTGTTGCCGACGAGGTTGTTGTTCGCGGGGTTCTCGGCCCCGCCGTCGACGAGCAGCGCACCGAAGAAGTGGCCGGGCCCGATCACGTTGTCCACGATCTTGCTGTCGCTCAGCCGCTCGCCCCGGATGCGCAGGCTGAACCCGAACCCGTCGACGTAGTTGTTGGCGATGGTCAGCCGCCGGATCGGCCCCGACTCGGCCTGGGCGAACACGCCGGCGTTGGCCTGACGGACGGCCGGGTCGTCGGTGTAGGTGATGATCGTGTTGTTGACGATGCGGATGTCGTCGCCGGCCTGGATCTGGATGCCGTCGTTGTGGGTCGCCTCGCCGAAGCCGAGGTCGTGGATGTAGTTGCCGCGGATGTGCGCACCGCCGCCGGCCTTGATCCCGTCGGCGCAGCCGGAGATGTCGTTGCCGAACACGTTCTGGATGCCCGCGACCCCGGCGGCGCCCGGCTCGCCCTCGCGGAAGCAGATGATCGTGCTGTCGCGGATGGTGACGTTGCTGTGCCCGTTGCGGTTCCAGACGGCGGCGTTGAGCGTCGTCGCGACGATGCGCGAGTTCGAGATGGTCACGCCGTCGGCGCCGATCTCGATGTTGCCGGTGTAGCTGATGCCGTCGAGGTCCTCGGTGACGATGAGCGGTCGGTCGCGGCTCTCGACGAGGATCAGCGACGCGTCCGGATCGACGCCGGTCGACGACGCGTTCGGGAAGGCGGGCTCGGGTGCGGCCTCGGTGGTCGACGATGTCGGCACCGTGGCCTGCACCGTCGCTGCGACGGTGGTCGTCGACCGTTCGATCGGCGGGCCCGAGCTCGGCGCCTGGGGCAGCGGCGTGACCGACACCTCGGGCGGCTGCGCGATGTCCGGGCGACGGTTGTCGCCGAGGCGCGAGGTGGCGAAACCGGCGGAGAAGGACAGCGCGGCGATCAGACCCAGCACAACCCGGAGCCTCGACGGCCGCCGCACCGTGGGGTTCGAGGCGCGCATGTCGGCTTCAGGGTAGAGCGGCCATTCGGGTATGGCGCTTCACCAATTCGGCGAATCAGGCCAGGCTGACCTGCGCCACGAGCTCCCCTTCGCTCTGGCCGACGCCGCCCGCGCGCTCGTCGGTGAGGACGAACGCGTCGACCGCGCCATCGGAGTGGAACGCGAACGCCGACGGCTCACTGCCGAGCACGCCGAGGGAGATGACCTGCTCACCCTCGACACCCCACAGCTGGTATGTGCGGTCGGCCGCCAACGGCTCGAGCTCGCCACCGACGAAGTAGCCGGCGCCGGACGCGTCGAACGCGATCTGGGCGATCAGCCGGTCGTCGACGACGAGGTCGACGACCTCGTGGTCCCCGTCGGCGAGCGCACTCTGTGCGAGCTGGTCGATCGTCGCCGGCGCGGCATCGTCGCGCAGCAGCACGACAGCGGCGCCGACGAGCGCGATCACGACCACCGCGGCGGCCGCGGCGAGCGTCGGGAACGGTTTGCGACCTGGCCGTCCGGGGAAGGGGGATGCTGCCGGGAACTGCGTCACGTTCGAGCGATCGTCCTGTGCGCCTGTTCCCGGGCCATCCACCGGTCCGGTGTCGTCGTCCCGGTCGTGCTCGTCATCGACCACGACCGGGGGTGACTCCCTTCCGAGCGCGGTCGGGCCGTCCTCGCCGAGGCGGGCGGCGAGGCCTTCCCACAGGCCGGGCGGGGGCGCGACGTCGGGGCCGGCGAGCCGATCGGTCGCCTCCCGGAACCGGGCCAGCTCCGCGCGGGCGTCGGCGTCCGTGTCGAGCAGCTCGTCGATCGCAGCCCGCTCGTCATCGTCGACGGCGTCGAGCGCGTAGGCACCCAACAGCTCCATCAGCTCCTCACGAGGGTGTCGGTTGCTCACGACCCTCCTCCGTGCACGGTGTGCAGGTCCGCCCGCATGCGGCTGAGGCCCTTGCGGATCCTGCTCTTGATCGTGCCCTCGGGCTCGCCGAGCATCTCGGCGACCTCCCGGTAGGTGTGGCCACCGAAGTAGGCGAGCTCGATCGGGCGGCGCTCGCCGTCGGGTAGCCCGTCGAGCGCGGCGCGCACGTCGGACGCCTGCGCCTCGCCCAGGACCTCCTGCTCGACCGTCGACGGTGGCTCGGGTGGTTGACGGGCACCCTCCCGCTCCTCCCGTCGCCGGCGCGCCGACTCGGACCGTACGAGATCGATCGACCGACCGTGGCACTGAGCGAGGAGGTACGAGCGCAACGAGCCCCGCGACGGGTCGAAGCGCTCGGGCGCCTTCCAGATGCGGAGGAACACCTCCTGGGTGACCTCCTCGGCGAGGGTGGCGTCGGTGACGAGGCGCCGGGCGAGGCCGTGGACCGCGCCCGAGTAGCGCCGGAACACCTCGGCGAGCGCGTCCTGCCGGCCACTGGCGACGAGGACGAGGAGTTGGGAGTCATGGGTGTGCTCGAGGGCGGACGGCATCGGTCACCTCGTGGTTCGGTGCAGACCCCGCCCGCGGATGTTGCGATCCGCGAACGAGGTCACCACCTCGGTGTGCGCCGTGTGAGGGAAGAGATCGACGAGCGTGGTGCCCACCAGGGCGTACCCCGCATCGGTCAGCAGGCGGGCGTCGCGGCCGAGTGACCCGGCGTCGCAGCTCACCAGCGTGACCGCACGGGCACCGGTGCCGACGACGCGGTCGACGCCCGCGGCCCCGAGCCCCGCCCGCGACGGATCGGCGATCACCGCATCGGCGGGTTCGGGCTCCCACTCCTCGAACGGCATCTGCAGGACCGTAGTGGTGTCCGCACCCGCCCGGGGGGAGGCGTCGCCCGCGGTGCGCAACGCCACCCCGAGGTTGTGAGCTGCGTCGGCGGCCGCGTCGGGCGACCGTTCGACGCCGATGATGCGGGCGCCGGCCGCGGCGGCGGACAGCAGCCCGACCCCGCAGTAGGCGTCGACGACGGTGGCCCCGTCGACCGAGTCGCGCAGGAGGTGGCGCAGGTGACCCCGCACCGTCGCGACGAGCGCGTCGGCGCCATCGGCGCGGGTCTGGAAGAACGAGCGCGCCGAGATCCGCCAGTCGCGGCCACCGGCCCGGTCGGTGAGGTGCGCGGCGCGGCCGGCGTCGAGCTCGTCGTCGCCGACGACGAGCACGTCGTCGGGCACGGTGACCCCCTCGGCGGTCGGCGTCGCCACCACCATCCGCCGCCCGGTCGATGCGCTGACCCGCAGCACCACCTCGGTGCTCGACCCGTAACGGCCGTCCCTGATCAGCTCCTCGAGGCCCGGGTGGGCGATCAGGCACCCGCCGACGGTGAGGACGTCGTGGCTCCTGCGACGCCGGTAGCCGGCTCGACCGTCGCGGACACCGAGGCGCAGCGTCGTCCGGAACCCGCTGGTCGCCAGATCGGGGCCGGGATCGACGTCGTCGGCCGTGACGTCGCGGAGGCCGCCGATGCGGGCGAGCGCGTCGGCCACGATCGTGCGCTTCCACGTGCGCAGCGCGTCGGGAGCCGCGTGCTGGAGATCGCAGCCCCCGCAGCCGGCGGCGACCTCCGGGCACGGTGGTTCGATCCGGCCGGGCCCGGCGCGGGGCACCCCGACGAGCCGGGCGCGGGCGAAGCGCTTCGCCTCGCGCTCGATGACGACGTCGACCAGGTCGCCGGGCAGACCGCCGGGCACGAAGACGACGCGACCGTCGGGGTCGCGCGCCACTCCGTCCCCGCCGTTGGCGAGGCGGTCGATGCTCAGCTCGAGGCGGGACACGAGTGGTTGATCGTAGTGACGACCCGCCCGCCGCGGGCGCCGTGCCGCCGGGCCGGGTGATCCCGCGGCCGAGGAGGCTGCGTGACCGGGCGTGGTCGTCCGGCGCCTCCCCGCACCCGGTCGTGCCGGTGGCGCGTCGGGCCCGACCCGGGCGGGTATGTTCGGCGCGACACCGTCGCCGACCGGTCAGCACATGGGCTCGCTCTCACCCTCCGACATCGCCATCGTCCCCTCCGTCCTCCCCGCGGACTTCTCCCGCCTCGGTGAGGACTGCCGCGCGCTCACCGACGGCGGCGCCGACCGGATCCAGTGGGACGTCATGGACAACCACTTCGTCCCCAACCTGACGTTCGGCGCATCGGTCATCGAGGCCAACCGGGGCGCCACGAACCTGCCGTTCGAGGCCCACCTGATGATCGAGGAGCCCGAGCCGACCGTCGGCCAGTACGTCGACGCCGGCTGCGAGCTCGTCATCGTCCACGCGGAGGCGTGCCGTCACCTCCACTCCGCGCTCGGTGCCGTCGCCGATGCCGGCGGTCGGGCCGCGGTGGCGCTCAACCCCGCGACCCCGGCGTCCGCCGTCGCCCACGTCCTCGACCTCGTCGACCTCGTGCTCGTGATGACGGTCAACCCCGGCTTCGGCGGCCAGAGCTACCTGGCGACGATGGAGCCCAAGATCGCCGAGGTCGCGGCGATGATCCGCGACTCGGGCCGGCCGATCGCCATCGAGATCGACGGCGGGGTCAGCACGTCCACGGTCGGCGGCGCGGTGGTGGCCGGGGCGCGGTCGCTGGTGGCGGGCAGCGCGCTGTTCAAGGACCCCGAGGGCATCGGCCACGCCATCGACGAGCTCCGCACCCGGGCCCACGAGGCGCTGCGCTCGACGGAGTCCGCGACCTGATCACCATGCGGCGGGGCGGCGGTCCCGGGGGGCGGGGCACGACGGGTGCGGCATCGGCCCGGCAACGACGCGTGCTGCGTGCCGTGCCGACGGCCGCGGTCGTCACGCTGGCACTGCTGGTGGCCTCGTGCTCGGGCGACGACGACGGTGACCTCGTGGCGTTCTGCGAGCGCCTGCGCGAGGTCCCGGTCATCACCAGCAAGGAGCAGATCGACAGCGCCGGCCCCGACGCCGACGTGCTCGCCGGGGTCGTGCGGCGGCTCGCGAACGTCGAGGAGGTCGCACCGGGCGACGTGGCCGACGACGTGCACACGATGGTCGAGACCGTGGCCGTGCTCCACGACGCGATCGAGGCCGAGGGCGACCTCGGCGGTGAGGGCGCCGCGGCGGCGGAGGCCCGGGCCGAGGTGGAGACCCGGCGCGCCGCGTACGCCATGGCCAGCGACCGGGTCGTCGACTACGCCGAGGCCTCGTGCGGCATCGAGCTCGAACCCTCGGGTTGAACCCGGACGGAGCTGGGTCGTGGGGGCGTGATCCTCACGGAACGTGCACGAACCGTGTGACGAAGTGGTTGCGCCGCTGATCGGGATTCGTCCAGGTCGCCGCGCGTGTGCAGCGAACAGGTGACCATCCGCCGACGAAACCGTCATGAAATACCTGGTCAGCGACGCAGGATCGACATCTCGGTCGGGTAGAAACTACCCATCGGCACAGCGCGTCGTCATATGACCGCTTTGTGTCGCCGCCGCCTGTCCGCGTACCGCCGAACCCGGATGACGACGCCTGCACCAACTCCATCATCGCCGCCTGCACCACGGTCCAGGCCGGACTCCGCCCCCCGACCCCGGTACCGCCGACTCCTGGCGATACCGCTGCTCCTGGCCACGATGCTCGTGGCCTCATCGTGCCTCAGCACCGAGGAAGTCGAGTCCTTCCGGTTGCTCAACGAGGAACGCCAGCGCCACGGCCTCGAGACGCTCGCCAACAACGAGCAGCTCAACGCCAAGGCCCAGGCCTGGGCCCGCGCCATGGCCGACAGCCGCCAGCTCAGCCACTCCGTGCTCAGCGACGGGGCTCCCCCCGGCTGGCGGCTCCTCGCCGAGAACGTCGGCGTCGGACCGAACGTCGCGCGCGTGGCGTCGGGCTTCCTCGACTCTCCGCCCCACCGGGCGTCGCTCCTGAGCCCCAACTTCAGCGAGGTCGGCATCGGCGTCGCCCAGGGAAGCGACGGCCGCTACTACGTCGTCCACGTGTTCATGGATTGACGCACGGGCCCTGGCGGGCCCGTGTCGGAAGGGCGCTGGCGCCTTCGGCGACGGTCTTCTGGTTCCGTCCATCCAGGTCTCGCTTCGCTCGACGGATGGACGGCGTGCGTCCGGTGTCCGGATGTTGCAGGGACCGTGGTCGGCCACGTCGACCGGGGTCCCGCAAGATCCGGACACCCGGCCGCCCGGAACCGGCCACCACGCCGGACACCCGGCCGCTCGAGCTGGCCGGTTCGAGACACCCGCACGATGATCGCCGACCGGGTTGGCCGCTCGAGCTGGCCAATGCCGGTCGCAGCACGATGATCGCCGCCCGGACACGACGAGGGCCGGTGGGCCGGGGGCTCCAACGCTCCTCCGGGCCACCGGCCCCTGTCGTTGTCTCGTCTTCTCAGCCCGGCCGGTGGGGCCGGGTTTCAGGAGGTGATCAGGCGGGGACCGGGTTGCGGCCGCGGCGGTGCTCGACGACGTCGTCGATGATGCCGTAGTCCTTCGCCTCCGCGGCGGTGAACCAGCGGTCGCGGTCGGAGTCGGCCTCGATCTGGGCGACGTCCTGGCCGGTGTGGAACGCGATGCGCTCGGCCATCAGGCGCTTCGTGTAGCGCATCTGCTCGGCCTGGATGGCGATGTCGGCCGCCTGGCCCTGCACGCCACCGAGGGGCTGGTGCATCATGATCCGGGCGTGCGGGAGCGCGAAGCGCTTGCCCGGCGCACCGGCGCACAGCAGGAACTGGCCCATCGAGGCGCCGAGGCCCATGCAGATCGTGCCGACGTCCGGCTCGATGAACTGCATCGTGTCGTAGATCGCCATACCCGCGGTGACCGAGCCACCGGGGCTGTTGATGTAGAGCCAGATGTCCTTGTTCGGGTCCAGGCCCTCGAGGTAGATCAGCTCGGCGATGATCCGGTTGGCGACCTCGTCGTCCACCTGGCTCCCCAGGAACACGATGCGGTCCTTGAGGAGTTGACCGTAGAGGAACGCGTCGTTGAGCTGGCTCTGGAAGTCGAGCGAGGCCGCTCGGGCGGGGACGGGGTGGTCCATGACGCTCCTTGTCGGTGTCGTCAGATGTCGGTGTCGTCAGACGGGGTCTGATGTCGGCGACGTCAGGTCGTGAGGTCTGTCGAGATGTATCGGACGGCGGCGTCGGACGACGTGCTCGCACGGCGTGCGAGCCCTCGGCGGCCGGCGCCCGGCTGCAACCGCAGCCGCGTCACCGGGACGAGGGTAGCTGGGTGACCGGCGCAGACGTGCGGACGGGGGGACTCGAACCCCCATGCCTTGCGGCACCAGGACCTAAACCTGGCGCGTCTGCCAGTTCCGCCACGTCCGCGAGCGACCAGGAGTGTACTCCCCCCGCCCCGCCCACGGGTGTCGAACGACACGCCCTCCGCACGGCGCGTCGCACAACCGAACCGAGCGACCGTTCGCCCGCTTGTTCGCTCGCGGCCGCCCGGTCGGATCCGGCGTGCCGCGAACACTCGGGCGAACCCGGGCATGCGTCGAGCGGAGCGAGGCCTGCATGCCCGGGACCAGCAGTCCGCCGCCGGAGGCGACGACGCCCTTCCCGTCGGGCGACAGAGCCCGACCCCCTCCGGGAATACGTAATCGTGTAATTGCGGTTGCACGACGTGATGTCCGAGACCCAGATCCTCACCCTCCCGGTCCTGCCCCTCACCGCTGGTGTGGTCGGACCGACGATGGTCGTGACGATCGCCCTCGACGAAGTCGAGGGCGTTGCCGCGGCGGACGTGGCCGGCGGCGCCGGCGGTCAGGTCCTCCTCGTGCCCAAGCGTGACGGCCAGTTCCGCAAGATCGGCACGATCGCCAAGCTCGAACAGGACGGCGAGCTCCCCAACGGGACCCGCGCCGTCGTCGTCCGCGGCCTCGGCCGCGCCCGCCTGGGCGCGGGTCGCAGCGGCGACGGCAACGCCCTGTGGGTGGAGGCGACGCCCGTCGACGACACCCACACCGACTCCCCCGAGATCGTACGACTGGCCAACGAGTACCGGGCCGTCGTCGAGGAGATCCTCGAGCGGCGCGGCGCCCGCCAGATGGTCGAGGCGATCGGCTCGATCGACGACCCCGGCGCCCTGGCCGACCTGTCCTTCTACTCCCCCGACCTCGACCTGGACGACAAGATCCGGGTCCTCGAGACGCTCGACGTCGCCGAGCGGCTGACCTTCGTCCTCGATCGGGCGAAGGAGGCGCTGGCCGAGCTGGCCGTACGCGATGACGTGCGCCGCTCGGTCGGTGAGGACCTCGAGAAGGAGCAGCGCGAGGCGCTGCTGCGCCGCCAGATGGCGGCGATCCGCAGCGAGCTGGGCGACGGTGACGACGAGGACCTGGTCGAGCAGTACCGGGCGCGCCTTGCCGAGTCCGGTGCGCCGGAGAACGTCGTCGAGGCGGTCGAGCGCGAGCTCACCAAGCTGGAGCGCACCAGCGCTCAGAGCCCCGAGCACAGCTGGATCATCAACTGGCTCGACACCGTGCTGGAGATCCCCTGGTCGGAGCGCGCCCCCGAGCACCACGACCTGGTCGCGGCCCGCGCCATCCTCGACGAGGACCACGCCGGTCTCGACGAGGTGAAGGAGCGCATCGTCGAGTACCTGGCCGTGCGCAAGCTGCGGGCCGAGCGCGAGGTCGACCCCGCCGACCGGCGGGCCGGACCCACCATCCTCGCCCTCGTCGGCCCGCCCGGCGTCGGCAAGACGTCGCTCGGCGAGTCGATCGCCCGGGCGTTGGAGCGTCCGTTCGGTCGGGTCGCGCTCGGCGGCGTGCACGACGAGTCGGAGATCCGGGGCCACCGGCGCACCTACGTCGGCTCCCGGGCCGGCCGGGTCGTGCGCGCCATCACCGAGGCCGGGGCGATGAACCCGGTGCTGCTGCTCGACGAGATCGACAAGGTCGGCTCCGACTGGCGGGGCGACCCGTCGTCGGCCCTGCTCGAGGTGCTGGACCCGGCGCAGAACCACACGTTCCGCGACCACTACCTCGAGGTCGAGCTCGACCTGTCCGACGTGGTGTTCCTGGCGACGGCGAACACGTTCGAGACGATCCCCGGCCCGCTGCTGGACCGCCTCGAGGTCATCACCGTCGACGGCTACACCGAGGCCGAGAAGGTCGTCATCGGGCGCGAGCACCTGCTCCCCCGCCTGCTGCGCAGCACCGGCATCGAGCCCGACGAGGTGACCTTCACCGACGAGGCCGTCGCCGAGATCGTGAGCCGCTACACCCGTGAGGCGGGCGTGCGGAGCCTGGAGCGCCAGCTCGCCAAGGCGCTGCGCAAGGTGGCGACCCGGCTGGCCGACGGCCAGACCGGCACGGTCACGGTGGACCTCGAGACCCTGAAGGACTTCCTCGGCAAGCCCCGCCACACGCCCGAGGTGGCGGAGCGGACGTCGGTCCCCGGTGTCGCCACCGGCCTCGCGGTCACCGGCGCGGGCGGCGACGTCCTGTTCGTCGAAGCCGCGCTCATGGACGGCGAGCCGGGCCTGACCCTGACCGGTCAGCTCGGTGACGTCATGCGGGAGTCGGCCGAGATCGCCCGGTCGTACGTGCGGTCCCACAAGGACACGCTCGGCCTGGGTGACGCCAACGTCGACGGGCGCCGGGTCCACGTCCACGTGCCCGCCGGCGCCATCCCCAAGGACGGCCCCTCGGCGGGTGTGACGATGACGACGGCGATGGTCAGCCTGCTGACCGGCCGCCCGGTGCGCCACACCGTCGGCATGACCGGCGAGGTGACGCTGCAGGGCAAGGTCCTGCCGATCGGTGGGGTGAAGCAGAAGGTGCTCGCCGCCCACCGGGCGGGGCTCACCGACGTGATCCTGCCGGCCCGCAACGAGCCCGATCTCGACGACATCCCCGACGGGGTGCGAGCCGTGATGACGATCCACCTGGCGTCGGACATCGGCGAGGTCCTCGCCGTGGCCCTCGAGGACGAGCCGGTCGGTGCCGGTTCCGAGGGCCCCGACGTCCCGGATGGCCCGGACGGCTCCGAGGTGCCCGCCGCAGCCTGAGCCACCGCTCAGCCAACCAGCCAACCCCCACCCAGACAACGGGGGCGGTCCGTCTTCCTCTCCCCCGCCTCGGACCACCCCCGTCCCCCATCGTTCGCGATGGGCGGAAGCGACGGGCCGCAGCCTCCCCCCGGGCTGCGGCCCGTCGCCGCGTCCGGGCACGAGTGCGTGCGTGCGGCGGCCACGGTCTCGGGGCTGGGACGGTCTCGGGGGTGGGACGGTCTCGGGAGCGGGACGGTCTCGGGAGCGGGACAGAGATCGTGGTGGACATTCACATACCAGGTATGCATACTGCAGACGCATACGCAGTATGCGGTTTGCTCGGCGGCCGCAGTCGGGAGGTCGGCAGTGGGTGTTCGGGAGGGGTTGCTCGTCCTGCTCGACGAGGGCCCGCGCCACGGCTACGGGCTGAAGAGCGCGTTCGAGCACGCCACCGGCGGGGTGTGGCCGCTCAACGTGGGGCAGGTGTACTCGACGCTCGAGCGGCTGGAACGTGACGGCCTCGTCGAGGAGGCCGAGGCGATCGAGGAGGGCCAGCGGGCATGGCGTCTCACCGACGACGGTCGCGACGAGCTCGGTGCCTGGTGGTGGGCCGTGCCCGGTGACGAGCCACCGCCCCGCGACGAGCTGGTGCTCAAGGTGATGCTGGCCGTCGCGGGCGAGCGGGACCACGCCCTGGAGGTGATCGGCCGCCAGCGCGACGCGTTGTTGGCGCTCCTGGCCCGTCGCCGTCGCCAGGCCCGGGCCCGCCGGGCCGACGGCACCGACCCGCTCGCCGCCGAGCTGGTGGTCGAGGTGCTGGTGCAGCGGGCCGAGGCCGACCTGCGCTGGCTGGACGTGTGCGAGGAACGAGTGCTCGCGGTGCACGGTCGCGCCGAGGCGGGCAACGACGTGACGAACGACGAGGGAGCCGACACGTGAGCCTGATCGAGCTGATCGACGTGGTGAAGAGCTACGGGTCGGGCCCGACCGAGGTGCGGGCGCTGACCGACGTGTCGCTCACCGTCGACGCGGGCGAGCTGGTCGCCGTGCGGGGCCCGTCCGGATGCGGGAAGTCGACCCTGCTCCACCTGATCGGCGCGCTGGAGGACCCGAGCGCCGGCCACGTATCGGTGGACAGCCGGGACCTGGCGACGATGTCCGCCCCGGAGCGGGCCGAGCTGCGCCGCCGCACCGTCGGCTACGTGTTCCAGCAGCTCAACCTGGTCGTGTCGCTGACCGCGCTCGAGAACGTGATGCTGCCGCTGGAGCTGGACGGCGTGCCGGTCCGCAGGGCCCGGGAGCGGGCCCGTGAGGCGCTCGCCGCCGTCGGTCTCGACCACCACCTCGACCGCTACCCCGACGACTTCTCCGGCGGCCAGCGCCAGCGGATCGCCATCGCCCGGGCCATCGTCGGCGAGCGTCGGGTCCTGCTGGCCGACGAGCCGACCGGAGCGCTCGACACCGCCACCGGCGAGGCCGTGATGGAGCTGCTGGCGTCACTGCCGGCCGAGCGCGGCACCGCTGTCGTGCTCGTCACCCACGAGCCCCGCTACGCCGCGGTCGCCGACCGGGTGGTGTCGATGCGCGACGGCCGCATCGTCGGCTCGATCGACCCGCTGGCCCCGACCGCCGAGCTCGACGGGCTCGAGCCCGCCCGATGACCTCCTCGCCAGACGGCGGCCGCAGCCGATTCCCGTCGCTGCGCCTCGCCGCCCGCCTCGCCCGCCGCGAGGTCGTCCGCCGCCCCTGGCGCACCCTGCTCGTCGCGTCGTTGGTCGCCGTGCCGGTAGCGGCGATGACCGCCGGCGTCGTGACGTTGCGCACCGGCGAGCGAACCTGGGCGGACGTCTGGCGGACCGAGCAGGGCCATGCCGACGCGGTCGTCCAGGTCGCCGACGACACCGAAGCCGACGTCGTCCGGCAGGCCCTTCCCGAGGGCAGCGAGGCGCAGGTCCATCACGAGAGCTGGGACCGGGTGCTGCGTGCCGGGGACGGTCGTATCGCCAGGGCGACGGTCACCGACGTCGCGATCGCCGAACCGATGGCGGCACCGATCGCCCAGGTGCTCGACGGCCGGGCACCGACCGGGCCCGACGAGGTGTTCGTGACCCGCCGGGTGGCGGACGACCTCGACGTCGGGGTGGGCGACCGCCTCGACATCGACCTGCCGGTGCCTGCGTCCTGGACCGTCGTCGGCACCGGCGAGCGCGCCGCATGGTGGGGCCAGTCAATGATCGTGCTGGGGCCTGGGACCGAGTTTGCCTGGCGCGACCTCGGCGACGAGGTGGAGACGCCGGTCCGGGTGCGCGTCGCGCTCCCCGACGACCTGACCCGCGCCGAGGCGGCCGAGCTGTCACGGCTTCCGTACGGCGTGGAGTGGGCTCCCGGCGTCGTACCTCCAGGCCCGGAGCCGGTCAACGGTGAGCCCGCCGATGTCGGCCACCCGACCGGGCCTCCACACGTCGCCGTGGGCTGGGTCGGCGGGGCGGTCGCGCTCACGGTCCTCGGCATCGTGATCGCGGCTGCGTTCGCCGCCGGAGCCCGCCGCCAACTCGTCGTGCTCGGCCAGCTCTCGGCCAACGGCGCCATGCCGTCGACACTTCGTCGGGTCCTGCTCCTCCAGGGCACCTGGACCGGCGCGGTCGGGGTGCTCGCCGGATTCGGGCTCGGTGCGATCGCCCTGTTCATCCTCATACCCCACGTCGACGCGTTCTTCGGGCGCGACGTGGCTCCGTACACGGTCCGGCCCGGCGACCTCGCCCCCATCGCCGTGATCGGGGTGGTCGCGTCGACGCTGGCCGCGGCGGTGCCGGCATGGTCGAACGATCGGTTGCCGGTCCTCACTGCGTTGGCCGGGCGCCGGCCGTTGCGGCCGGTACCCCGCTGGCTGACGCCCACCCGCATCGCCGTACTCGCCGCCGGGCTGGCGCTGCTCGGCATCGCCGCGCTGGGAGCGCAGGGCACCGCCGGCGGCAGTCAGGTCTGGATCGCCACCGGGATCGCCGGGGGTGTGGCCGTCCTGTTCGGTGCGTGTGCCGTCGCGCCCGGCTACGTGAGCGTGCTGGGACCGATCGCCGACCACACGGGCGGCTCCCGACGCCTCGCCGCACGCAGCCTGGCCCGCCAACGCACCCGCACGAGCGCCGTGGTGTCCGCCGTCGGCGCGGCAGGGGCGCTCGCCGTCGCCGCCTCGGCCCTGGTGCTGGCCGACCTCGCGGGCGAGGTTCCGGTGGGGCCGTTGCTTGCCCCGACGGATGTCCTCCTCCACTCGAGCAGCGTCGACGGAGGTCAGGTCCGGGTCCCGGACGATGCGATCACTGCGGTCCAGACCGCGATCGGCGGCGAGTCGGAGGTGCTGACGGTCCGCCACGTCTCGGCGCCCGGCGGCTTGCGTGGCGACTGGTGGCGAACCGGCATGTCGGCCGGCGGGCTCGCAAGCTCCGATCAGGAGAGCGCCCAGCTCGTCGCCTCGCAGTTGACGGTGGTCGACGCGACCCTTCACCAGGCGTTCGATCCGGGCTCCGCCGTGCTCGACGCGCTCGGCACCGAAGGCGTCGTGCTCCTCAGCGACGGGCCCGCCGGCGAGGCCACCGTCGAGTTCCGGCGGTACGACCCGGATGGGGTCGAGGTCATGGTCGGGCCGCTGGAGGCAACGGTCATCCCCCGGCCACCGGCTGCGCCGCTCGGCGTCGCCGGGGTCCTCGTGAGCGAGGACCGGGCGGCAGAGCTCGGACTGGTCGACGCGTCGACCAGCGTCATCGTGCGGGCGACCGAACCCCTCACCGCCGAGCAACGCAGCGACGTGCTCGCACGCTTCGGGTTCGGTGAGGTTCACGAGGCCACCGACGACACGGTGTTCACGTCGCCGGTAATGCACGATCCAGCGGACAGCCCGGATCCGTTCGTCGTCGAGAGCCTGCTGACCGCTGGGGCGCTGACGCTCAGCCTGTTCGTCGTCGCGGCGAACCTGGCGCTCGCGGCCGCCGAGACCCGTGACGAGCGTGACGTGCTGCTCGTCGTCGGCGCAGCGCCGCGGGCGATGCGGCGGGCGTCGGGCTACAAGGCGCTGTTGCTCACGGCGCTGGGCACACTGCTCGCCGTACCTGTCGGCCTCCTCCCCGCGACCGTCATCGCCGCAACGATCGAGGACCTTCCCCTCGTGGTGCCGTGGCGCGTCATCGGCCTCCTTCTCGTCGCCGTGCCCCTGGCTGCGGCCACCATCGCCACCGGCGCGAGCGGGCTCGCCCTGCGGCTTCGCCCCGTAACCATCTCGACGATGGCCCACGAGTGAGCGCCATGAGAACGTCCTCTGGATCGCTGCGGCTCGCCGCCCGCCTCGCCCGCCGGGAGGTCGTGCGCCGGCCGTGGCGCACCCTGCTCGTCGCGCTGCTCGTGGCCTTGCCGGTGGCGGCGATGACGATCGGCGCGGTGCTCGTGCGGACCGACAGCCGCAGCGCCTTGGAGGACTGGCAGCGGAGCTTCGGTGGCGGCGATGTCGCGCTCCCACTCGACACCGAGGAAGCGACCGAGCCGCCGCCGATCGGTGAGATCGAGGCGGGTCTGCCCCCGGGCAGTCGAGCGATCGGCTACCGCTCGAACGATTTGCGCCTGCTGCGCACCGAGGACGGGCTCCGGACGGCCAGCCGGATCGCCGAGCTGGCGATGGCCGACCCGCTCGGCGCGACCATCTACCAGGTGCTCGACGGCCGCGAGCCAGCCAGCGCCGGCGAGGTGTTCCTCACCCGACGAGTGGCGGCCGACCTCGACGTTGCGGTCGGTGACGTGCTCGATCTCGTCGATCCCGCCCCCGCCACCTGGACGGTGGTCGGCGTCGGCGAGCGCCGCGACACCTGGGGCGTCCATGGCGTGGTGGTCGCGCCGGGCACGCCGTTCCCGTGGCGATCCGGCGCGGCGGGCGCCGAGCGGATGGTCCTCGTGGACCTGCCCGAGGGCCTGAGCACAGCCGAGATCGCGGAGGTTCCCGCCATCGCCGATCTGGACGGCGTCGTGACCACGGTGTTCGCACCCGGCGTGAACGGCGTGCCGACGACCGCGACGAGCTTGGATGCCCCGCCGGCCATCGGTTGGACCTGGGTCGTCGGTGCGGTCGGCCTCACCATGACCGGGATCGTGATCGCTGCGGCCTTCGCGGCGAGCGCCCGGCGCCAGCTCACGATGCTGGGCCAACTCTCGGCGAACGGCGCTGCGCCCCGCGTGCTTCG
Source organism: Actinomycetota bacterium (assembly GCA_034211175.1). Taxonomy (GTDB): domain Bacteria; phylum Actinomycetota; class Acidimicrobiia; order Acidimicrobiales; family CAIXPF01; genus JAXHUH01. Next base: position 4,981 of record JAXHUH010000284.1, on the reverse strand, counting down.
CCGGGTCCTGTTCCTGCAGGGCACGTGGACGGGCTTCGCCGGCACCGCCCTCGGGGTCGGCCTCGCCGCCGCCGTGCTCGCCGCGGTTCGCGACGGGATGGACAGCTTCTTCCAGCACGACGTCGATCCCTACGCGCTCCGCCTCGTCGACCTCGGCCCGATCGTGCTCCTCGGGGTCGGGGCGGCGACCATCGCCGCCCTCGTCCCGGCCCGGGCCAACGCCCACATCCCGGTGCTCGCCGCGCTCGCCGGCCGCCGACCGCTGCGCCCGGTGCCCCGGTGGTTGCCGATCGCCGGGCTCGCCGCGACGGCCGGCGGCCTCGCGCTCCTCGGCCTGGCGACACTCGGCGCCAACGGCGACTCGAATGCCGTGTGGATCCTGACCGCCGTCGTCGGCAGCGTTGCCATCCTCCTCGGATCGTGCGCCGTCGCGCCCACCTACGTCGCGGGTGTGCTCGAGCCGCTGGCGAAGCGCGCTCGCGGCGCAGGACGGATCGCCGCCCGCTCCCTCGTCCGCCAGCGCACCCGCGCCGCAGCGGTCGTCGCCGCGGTGTGCGCGACCGGTGCGCTCGCCGTCGGGGCGTCCGGGCTCGTGCAGTCGTTCAACGCCCGCGAGACCGCCGACCCGCCGTGGATGCGTCCCGACGAGATCGTCCTCACGGCCCACGACGCAGAGGCCCTGATGGTCGGCGATCCGTGGAGTGCGCACACCTCGATGCAGCCGTTGCCTGACGGTCTCGTCGCCGAGCTGCAAGACGAGCTCGACGACAGCGAGATCATCCACCTGCGAACCGCGATACCCACGGAGATCCCCGCCGGGGGCGGCTGGGGCGTGACCGACTTCGTCCCATCCGACTGGACGACCGCCGGTGCCGGCTACGTCGGGCTGGCGTACGTGGGCCGATGGGGAGGTCCGGCGGTTGCACTGGTGGCGGACGAGCTCGTCCTCGACCGCTACGACCTCCCGGCCGCGGCACGCGTCTCGCTCGACGAGCACGGGGCCGTCGTCCTCGCTGAGTCAGCCGGGGGCTCGGGTTCCCTCACCTTCGGGCCCGGTGATGGTGCCTCCTCGATCCCGCCGATCGACGTGGACGTCGTCGACCGGACGGGCCTGCCACTCGGCAACCTCCCGCCGGTCCTGCTCACGCCGGAGCGGGCCGACGTCCTGGGCCTCGTGGCCGGGCCGGAGGTTGTCGCGCTCCGCACGCCCGAGCCGCTGACGGCTACTCAGCGCGCCGCGGTGCAGGAGATCACCGACGCCCACCGGACCGGGTCCGGCGCGGACGAGATCATCGTCCAGGCCACCGTGTACAACCCGCCGTCGGAGCTGGACCAGCGGATCGTCGACGGCGCGCTCGCCGCGGTCGCGCTGGTGCTGAGCCTCTTCGTCGTCGCCGCGACGCTGGCGTTGTCCGCGGCGGAGACCCGCGACGAGCGGGACGTGCTCCTCGTCGTCGGGGCGCCGCCGTCGACGATGCGCCGGACGAGCGGCGCCCGCGCGCTGTTGCTCACCGCGCTCGGCACCGCGCTCGCGATTCCCGTCGGGCTCCTCCCCGTCTCGGTGTTCGCCGCTGCGAACGACGGCGACCTCCCGCTCGTCGTGCCCTGGCGCATCGTCGCCCTGCTCGTCATCGCCGTCCCCCTCGTCGCCGGGGCCGCAACCACCGTCGCCAGCGGCCTCACCCTCCGCTTCCGCCCCATCAGCATCTCGACCGTGGCCCACGAGTGAGCGCGGGACCACCTCCGTCGCGGGAAGCGAACTGATGTTCGACCAGGTACAAAGCGTGGGGTACCGTGAGCTGGTGGAGCGGCACATCATCGAACCTTCAGAACGGCGGGCGCTGCGGGACGAGCCAGCCGACGGTCCCGACGAACACGAACGAGCGCACCTGCGCGCCATCGTCGAGTCGGCTCCGCGCCTGAGCGATCACACACGATCGCTGTTGGAGTCCCGCGCCACGTCGAGATGACCGCCACCTGGAGCTGACCGGAGGCGCCGGCTAGGGCGGTGGTCGGCTCCGGGTTGGGGATCGGGGGCGGGTACGGTCGGGCGCCGTGCCCGAGGGACACACCATTCACCGGCTCGCCAAGGACCTGGCGAAGGACCTGCGCCACCACGAGATCGCGGCATCGTCGCCTCAGGGGCGCTTCGCCGAGAGCGCAGCCCGGTTCGACGGTGCCGTGCTCACCCGGACCGAGGCGTGGGGCAAGCACCTGTTCAGCTGGTGGGACAACGGCGAGCTGCTCCACGTCCACCTCGGGCTGATCGGCAAGTGGCGCCGGCGGCCCACGCCCCCGCCCGCGCCGGTCGGCGCGGTCCGGCTCCGGCTCGAGGGCCCCGACCACACGTGGGACCTGTCCGGCCCGACGACGTGTCGGCTGGTCACGCCGGGCGACCGGGACAAGGTCGTCGACGAGCTCGGGCCCGATCCGCTGCGCCGCAACGCCGATCCCGACCGCTTCGCCGCCAACCTCGCCCGACGGAAGGTCCCGATCGGCCAGGCACTGCTCGACCAGAAGGTCGTCGCCGGGATCGGCAACGTCTACCGGGCCGAGCTCCTGTTCATCTGCGGCATCCACCCGCTCGTGCCGGCCAACGAGCTCGATCGCACCGAGGTCGACGCGTTGTGGGACGAGATGGTCGCCCAGCTCAAGGCCGGGGTCCGCCGCAACCGCATCGTGACCATCGACCCGGCGTTCATCGGCAAGCCGCTCTCCCGGCTGCGCCGCGACGAGTCGGTCTGGGTCTACAAGCGGGAGCACTGCCGCCGCTGCGGCAGCGAGCTGGAGTCGTACGAGCTCGGCGGCCGCCGCATCAACGCCTGCCCGGTCCACCAGCCCCGGCCCTGACCACCGCCGCTTCGGCCCCCTCCGCGGCGAATCAGGTTCACCGCGGGATGCACCGCTACTACGGTGAGGCGATGTCTGACATCGTTCGCATCGACCTCGGCGCGTCGATCTTCGAGGCCGAGATCCTCGTCCGGTCGTTGGAGTCCGACGGCTTCACCGTCCAGCTCCTGCGCAACGAACATCCCGAGACCGGCGGGGTTCTCGCCCTCGGCAGCTCAGCGCTCCTCGTCCGTGCCGCCGAGGAGGAGCAGGTCCGGGCCCGCATCGCCGAAGCCGGCTACTGAGCCCGCGTCGCCGAACGGCACAGCCGTCGCCGCCCGCCCCGCCCCTGACCCGGCGCCTCCCCCTGGGCTCCTCGACCCGCGGGCCGCGAACGGCCTCAGCGGTTCGGGCTCTGCGCCCCTCCTTCCGGGCAGCTCCAACAACGCCGGCAGCGCGGCTGCTTCCGCACGACGTCGGCGGACCGCGTCAGGAGGGAGGAGTTGGCGGCGGGGTCCGTCGCTCGTCGTCAGCAGGACTCATCAGCCCGACGGCGTTGCCGTCGGGATCGGCGACGATGGCGTACCGGGACCCCCAGAAGGCGTCGTAGGGAGGCTGCTGCCCGGTGTATCCGGCTGCCGTGAGGTCCTCGTAGAGGCGGTCGACCTCCTCCCGGGACCCAACCCGGAACCCGAGGACGATGCCGCCGCCGCCAGGCCAGCCCTCGTTCCAGACCGCTGCGAACTCGTCGCTGTCCAGGTCGATGTCGATGCCTTCCGCCGAGCCGGTGTTCCGATGGTGGGGTGCCCACTGGGGAAGCCCTCGCTGGATCGGGACGCCGAGCCGTTCGTAGAAGGCCGACATGGCCTCCATGTCTTCGACCACGATGTTGACCTGGTCGAGCCTGACCATCTCGAACCCCCATCCGCTGGCCACGTCGGCCACGTGCGGATGTTTCCGCACCTGAACCCAGCGTGCACGCCAGCGTCCGGCGGTGCCGGTTCGTTGCCGGGCTCAGCCGGTCGTGAACCCGCCGCCGATGGTCAGCCCGCCGGTCTCGCACACGACCGGCAGCGCCGGCGAGCCCGCTTGTGTGGTGACGTTGCCGAACGTGTCGCGGACCGCCACCGACCAGGTCACCGCGCCCTCGGCACCGAACGGCCCGAGTCGGGCGACGAGGCCGCCGCCCTCGACCGTGAACGCCGTGGTGCCCGACGCACCGTTCGAGTGGGACCACGAGAGGGTGCCGCCGCCGATCCCGGAGTCGTCCTCGGCCGAGACCACGACGCGTGAGGTCGTGGTGCCGAGACAGCGGGGTGCGGCCACCGCCACGTCACCGACGGAGCGGGTGACCCGGATCAGCTCGGGCGGCTCGGCCACCGAACCGATCACGTCGACCGTGGTCGACCCGCCGTCGCTCGACACCGCCAGCGGCAGGGCGAACGGTCCCTCGGCGAGGGACGACCGGTCGACCACCACGGTGGCGGCCACGGAGCTGCCGGGCGCCAACGTCCCGCCCGCCGGCTGCACCGCCGCGGACGGCCCGCCGGCGGCCTGCCACGTGACCGGCGAGCCGCCGGTGTTGGAGAGGACCAGGCCACCGCTCGTTCCGGCGTCGCCGACGTCGATCACGTCGGTCGACCACTCGAGCTGACCAGGTGCGGGTGGCGGCGGGGGCGGCGCCACCGTCGTCTCGACCGGCGGGACCGTGACCGACGGCGGCACGGTCACGGTCGGCACGACCGTCGTGACGGTCGTCGGGGCGGCGGGCTCGGTGGTCGTCGAGCCGGTGGTCGACGGAGCCGGAGCGGCGGCCGACCCCACCGTCGTGGTCACCTCGCCCGTGGTCGGGGAGGCATCGACCTCGGCGGCGAGCACGTCCGTTCCGCCGTCACCGCCGGAGGCCAGCGCGCCGGCGAGCACGGCGACGAGCGCCACGACCGCGGCGACGGTCGCCGCGGCAGCGCCGACCAGGACGTTGCGCCGCCGCCGGGAACCCGTCGCCGCAACCGGCCCACCGGTCCCGGCGCCCCCACCGGCGCCGGGCGGGGGTGCGGCACCGGCCTCGACCGACGCCATCACCCGATCGCGCAGCAGCGCCGGGGCCGGTGCGAGCGGGACCGCGCCGAGCAGGGCGAGCGGGCTGGCCATC
>JAXHUH010000283.1:0-6271 GCA_034211175.1 Actinomycetota bacterium | reverse complement strand
CGGGGGCCCCCCCCCGCGGGCCGCACGTCGGCCGGTCAGAGGGTGAGCGCCCCGAGGGACGACTCGACGACCTCGGCGTCGTGGACCGACTGGAGACCGTCGCTCAGCTCGGCCTCGGTGATCACGCCGCGGGCGGACCACCGGTCGATGTGCTCACCGATGACCGTCCGCACCACCGGCTTGTCCGCGACGTTGTACAGATCGAGCATCATGTCGACGGCGCGGACCTGCGAGAGGCTGACCGATCCGGCGACCTCGGCGCGCAGGTCGCCGAGGATCTCGAGGATCGGGGGTGCGGGGCGCTCGGTCATCGGCATGGGCATCTCCTTCCGGATGGGGGACCGGACCCGGGCCAGATCCGGGCATCCGCCGGTCGGGCGAGCGGGCCCCACCGACCGGTGGCGTCACGTGGTGACACCGGTCCGTTCGGGGCCGGACCCGGCGCCCCACCGACACAGTTGGTGGTCGGCCGATGACACCGTTGGGTTGAGCAGAACTGGGGAATTGCCCGACGCGCTCCCCGTTCATCTCGGCGATGGCGCGTCACTATGGGTGTTACCGCTCACGTCCGCGCCCCTCGGTCGGCCGTCGTGGGCACGTCGTGGGGCCCGGCTCGACACCGTCGCCCGGGCGGGTAACCGTGGACGGGGGCCGAGACGAACGGGAGGTACGGGGAGATGGCCGAGCACGTGTCCTTCGACGCCGAGACGGCGTTGCTGGTGGTCGACGTCCAGAACGACTTCGTGGACCCGGACGGCGGGCTGTACGTGACCGGGGCCGAGGAGGTGGTCGAGCCGATCAACGGCTTCGTCGCCGCCGCCCGCGACGGCGGGGCAACCGTCGTGATGACCCAGGACTGGCACCCGCCGAGCACCCCCCACTTCGTCGACGACGGCGGGACCTGGCCGGTCCACTGCGTGCGCTCGACGTGGGGCGCGCTGCTCCACCCGGCGCTCTCGGTGGACGCCGACCTGGTGCTGCGCAAGGGCACCGGCGGCGAGGACGGGTACTCGGCGTTCACCGTGCGCGACCCGCGCTCGGGTGAGGAGCGCTCGACCGGGCTCGCCGCCTACCTGCGCGACCGGTCCATCACCCGGGTCGTCGTCTGCGGCATCGCCCAGGACGTCTGCGTCTACGAGACCGCGGCGGACGCCGTGCGGCTCGGGTTCCGGACCGAGGTCCTGGCCGACGCCACCCGCCCCGTGGACCTGACGCCGGGCGATGGCGCCCGGCGTCTCGACGAGCTCGACGGGATGGGTGCGCTGGTGCTGGGCGCCTCGTGAGCCCGTCGGCGGGTCAGGGGTCCCGGTGGCCTTCCGCCGTCGGACGGAGGCTCTCCGCCTCGTCGTCGAAGACCCCGCCGGCCACGGCCAGGAGCGCCACCAGGGCCACCAGGACGAGCACGAGGACGAGTGCGGCCGCGCCCAGCCACGGCGGGCGACGCCAACCGGCCCGGTGGCCCCCGTCGTCCGACGGGGTGGTGACGTCCGCCGGGCCGGGTTCGCGCCCGTCGGCGGGGGTCGGCTCGCCCGCCCCGCCATCGTGACCGTTCGGGCCCGGCGTGCCGTCCCCGCGTCCGTCGCTGCGCACCCGTCCATCTGAGCACGAACCGGTGCGGTCGCGCCCGTCGCCGCCGGGGACGTGGCGGCGGCCGGGCCCGGGTTCCGCCGATGGAGTCGCTCCGAGCGCGTGCGGTGTCGTGGCCGCCCGGTGGCTCAGCCCTGCTCGCCCGCTCGGCGCTCCGCCGCGCCGTCGCCCGCAGGACCGTCGTGATCGCGCGCGTCGGGTGCGGGATCTCCGGACGTCGGCGCAGGACGTACCCCGGTACCGACGATGTCCTCCCGCCGGGCCGCGGCGAACAGGGCGCCCCGGGCCCGCCGGCAGCCGATGTCGCGCACCGCGTCGAGCCGTTCCTCGGGTGTCGACCGCGAGGGCGACGGTCGCCAGGCCGAGCTCGTGGGCCGTCGCCGTGATGGCGCGGGTGATCGCCCGGGCGCGCCCGTCATCGGGGCTGCGGGCGATCAGCGACCGGCCGAGGTTCACGGTGTCGAACCGATCGCGGTCCAGGTGCCACAGCGCCGCGAGCTGGTTGCCGAAGTCGTCGAGGGTCAGACGCACCCCGAGGGCGCGCAGCTCACCGAGCTGGCGATCGGCCAGGTCGCTCGCCTGCAGGAGGACGGTCGCGGCGACATCGAGCGTGAGCGACCCGGGCGAGACCGCGTGCTCGACCAGTGCGGCCTGTACCTCCAGCGACAGACGGGGCTGGAGGAGCTGGCGCGCGCTGACCGGGACCGAGACGGCGACGTGACCGTCCGCAGCGTCGAGCGCCACGGCGAGCAGGCACGCCTCGCGCAGGAGGTGACCGGCCAGGCTCAGGCCGAGACCGTGCTGCTCGGCCAGCTCGGTGAGCTCACGGTGACCGAGCACCGCGCCGTCGCCCCGGTGCCACCACCCCGTCGTGGCATAGGTCACCGGCGGTGCCACCGCGTTCTGGTCGGGGTCGGGACCTACATCGACGACCGGCTCGAACCGGATGTCGAGCTCGCCGCGCTCGATCGCCGACGAGAGCTCGTCGCGCTCCGAGCGCACGTCGAGCTCCGCCGCGCCCGAGCGGTCCCGGCGGACCGCGGAGCGCCCGGGACCGGCCGCCTTGGCCTCGTACATGGCCGCGTCGGCGGCCCACAGCAGCTCGTCGGGCTCGGCCACCCGGCCGCTCGACAGGGCGATCCCGATGCTGGCCGACACGCGGTGCTGGGTCCCGTCGATCTCGAACGGCCGATCCAGCGCCGCACGCACCCGCCCGGCGAGCCACTCGGCGTCGGCGCCGCTCGTGAGGTGCTCGCACACCACCACGAACTCGTCGCCCGCCAGCCGCCCGGTCGTGTCGCCGTGGCGGGTCAGCGCCTGGATCCGGCGGGCGACCTCCACGAGCACGGCATCACCGGTGGCGTGGCCGTGGATGTCGTTCACGAGCTTGAACCGGTCGAGGTCGATGAACAGCACGGCCACCAGGCCCCCGGAGCGGGCGGCGCGCTCGGTCGCGGCGTGGAGGCGGTCCTTGATCAGCGCCCGGTTGGGCAGGCCCGTCAGCGTGTCGTGGAGCGCCAGCTCGGCGAGCCGTCGCTCGGCGTTGCGCCGCAGCGTGATGTCGGTGACGGTGACGGCCACGCCGGGTGAACCGGCGCCGGGCGGTCCAGGGGTCGCCGACAGCTGCACCCAGCGGGGCCCGTCGACGTCGTCGGGCAGGCGCATCTCGTGGCTGACGCGGCGTCGTTCCTGGGTGGCGCCGCCGCCCCCGCCGAGGATGCGCTGCGCCGGGTCGTGCTCGTCACGGTGGACGAGGCCATCGATCGGGGCGCCGACGATGTCGCCGACCGCGCGGCCGAAGATCTCGGCCGCCGTCTCGTCGGCGCTCAGCACCCGTCCGTTCGGATCGACCTCGATCACGCCCTCGGCGATCTCGGAGACGCCGTCGGTGAGCGTCGGTACCTCGCTGATGCCGTCGCCGCCTGTCGCGCCGGGGACCTCGACGGCGACCGTCGTGTAGGTCGGCTCGCGCACGGACCTCCCGAGGCGCGGGCTGGCGCGGATCTCGACCCAACGGGTCCGGCCGCCGGGGGTCGCGACGCGGAAGCGGACGTGCACGGGGCGGGCGACCGCGACGGCGCGGTGCCAGGCCCGGGCGACGGCCACGCGGTCGCCAGGATGGACCGCCAACCAGAGGTGGGACCCGAGCGCCTGGTGGGGCTCGAGGCCGGTCAGCTCCAGCCAGGCGGTGTCCACCGACGCGCAGGTGCCGTCCGGGCGGGTCTTGAACACCGCCACCACCGAGCTCGGGCCGCGGTGGCGGGGGAGCGTCCACGGGGGGTCGTCGACCGGTACGCCGCCGCCGGGACGAGGTGTCGCGTCCGGCAAGCCTGACCACGTTCCGCTGCGGGGGTGGTCGTCCGCATCGTCAACCACGGCCCGTCCTCCGAGGAGCTACCGGCTTCTCCGATGGGATCAACGGTCGCCGGTGACCTCCACCTTAGGTGGTGGAACACCGTATGTGAGTCGCTGAGCAGGGTGCGGCCGTGGATCAGGCGGCGGCGACGATCCGGTTGATCCCGCCGTCGGTGATCGACAGTGCGTAGAGCTCGCCGTCGGCGTCCTCGCCGAACGAGACGAGCGAGCCCGGCTCCAGGGCGAGCCCGAGGTCGACGTCGACCGGCTCGCCGTCGCCCACGGTCAGCCCGTGGATCGTCGCTTCGCAGAAGTCGCCGTAGACGTAGGTCCCCTCGAGTGCCGGGATGGCGTCACCCCGGTAGACGTAGCCGCCCGTCACCGAGCAGCCCCGGTCGTGGCCGTACTCGTACACGGGGCCGACGTGGTCGGCGGGCTCGGTGCCGCCCTCGTAGGGCACGCTGCCCTCCATCTCCGACCAACCCAGGTTGGCGCCGGCACCGCCGCCGTCGGCGGCGGTGAGCCGGTCGATCTCCTCGACCGCGCCCTGGCCGACGTCGCCGATCCACAGGTCGCCCGTGTCGGCGTCGAACGAGAAGCGCCACGGGTTGCGCAGACCGTAGGCCCACACCTCGGGAGCCCCGGCCGACCCGTCGGCGAACGGGTTGTCGTCGGGCACGGCGTACGCGTCGCCACCCCCGCCGGCGGGATCGATCCGCAGGAGGGCACCGAGCAGGGTCGAGGGGTCCTGACCGCTGCCGAGCGGGTCCCCGGCGCTGCCGCCGTCGCCGAGCGCGACGTAGAGGTACCCGTCGGGGCCGAGGTGGATGTCGCCGCCGTTGTGGTTCGAGTACGGCTGCTCGACGGTGAGGATCGTCGCGACGTCGCCGCCGTCGGCGTCGACCTCGCCGATCACCGTGTTCCCGTCGGGGTCGGTGAAGCTGAGGTAGAGGACCTCGCCGTCGGCGGAGAGCTCGATCCCGAGCAGGCCGCCCTCGCCCTCGGTCGTGACCGCGACCTCGACGACGGGTGCCGGATCGACGTCGTAGCCGCCGGAGCCGTCAGGGGTGAGCCGGCGGACCGCGCCGCCGCGCTCGGCCACGAGCAGCTCGTCGGTGCCGGGCCGCGGCGCCATGGCGATGGGCCCGTCGACCGTCGCCACCTGCTCGAGCGCCAGGTCGACGTCGCCGGGGTCCGGTGCCGCCGTCGTCGTGGGCGCGGTGGTCGTCGTGTCGCCGGCCGTGGTGGTCGTGCTCTCGCCCGGATCGCCCGGCGCCGTCGAGCTGGTGGTGCTCGGGACGGTCGATGTCGGATCGCTGGCGTCGTCGGGCGAGGACGAGCACCCCACCGCCGCCAGGGCGGCGACGGTGGTGGCGGCGACGAACCTGCCGGCCTGGCGTCGGCGGTACGGAGGAGGAGCCATCGATCTCGCCTCGTGGTCGTGGGAGAGGTTGGCGGCTGGCGGGCCACCGGAGTGCCCGCCCGACACCGGGACACGCTCGCTCGGCGTGTCGTGCCGTGGTGGTCGGCTGCGGGTGTCGACGATTTCATGACGAATACTAGGCGAATCCGTCATGTTCGCAACGGAGTTGTCACGAAGCCGTGTGGTGGTGCGTCTCGTCGCTCAGCGCGGTGCCGGGCGGTCGAAGACGTCGCGGGTGGCGTCGGCGATGCCGGCGGCGGCGCGGTCGATGGCGTCGGCGAGGGAGCCGAACACGTCGCCGCGTCCGCCGAGGTCGTTGTCGTCGGCGGGTTCGGCGGTGGTTGCCGTGTCGTTCGTGCTGTCGGCGTGGTTGCTGCAACGTTTCCAGCTGTCGGAATTGCAGGGCGCGGGCGTGATCGACGCCCGGACGCGCAACGGTCCCCGACCTCATCGGGTGAGGTGCGGGGACCGTCGTCGGCTCGGTGCGGCGGGGCCGCGCCGGGTGCCGCGGGATCAGGGGTCGACGGTGAAGGTCACCGTGTCGGTCAGGTCGAGGGCACGGTGGATGCCGTCGCCGGCCTGGGCGCAGATCGTGTGCTCGCCCGGGGCCAGGTCCAGGGTCCGGCTCGACGAGCCGTCGCCGAGGTGGATGTGCTGGTCGTCGCGGGGAACCGTCGAGCCGACGTCGACGCAGTCGGTGTCGATCATCAGGTGGAGGTGGCCGTAGCCGTCCTGGGCGAGCCCGGCGGGCTCGAGCGTGAAGTCCTGCACCGCGAGCTGGACGGTGACCTCGCCGCTGACCGTGCTGCCGTCCGCCGGGGCGGTGATCATCACGGCCGGGCCCTCGGGCGGCGCCTCGGTCGTGGTCGTCGTCGGTGCGGCCGTGGTCGTCGTGGTGGGCGCGGC
>JAXHUH010000282.1:0-12361 GCA_034211175.1 Actinomycetota bacterium | reverse complement strand
GGCCCGGGGCCGGCGAGGGACCCGGGCCCGGCTCGTCAGCCGGCGGGCTGCAGCGACGGAACGGGCGTGAACGCCCGCCGGCGCCTGGGTGGCCACCACCGTGATCGCCGTGGTGGCCGTGGTCGCAGCTCACGTGCGAGGCGTGCGCGTGCGGCCCGCTCGCGGACCTCGGCCTGCGCCTGGTGGACGACGAGCAGGTCGTTGTCGGTGTGCAACAGCATGTCGTGCTCCTGGTCTCGTGGATCGGTCGATGCGGGACGTCGTTCGCCGCGGCGCGCGCCGGAGACGGCGCGGAGGATCGGGTGCGCCCGGGCCCCGGCCCCCGCCCCGGTGCCGGACCACACGGCGCGACGGGTCGCGGGTGGTCGGGCGCGGAGCGGGTCACGGAACGGGGACGGCGGGTGGTTCGCACCCTGCCCGCCGGACGGGCGCCGGAGGGCGGTGGCCGTGCCGGCTCAGCCGGCTCGCGGCGCGAAGCCGCCGACGGCACACGGGAGGTGTCCGGTCACCACGATGGCGGCGACGTCGTTGGCGTCGTACAGGTGCTCCATCGGGGGACCTCCTTCCCGGCTCGTCGGTGGCGGGCCCCGTCCGGGGCCCGGGGCGTGGTCACCGTCGGACGGTGCCGCGCCTCGTGGGCACGACGGTAGGTCGGCGGCGCGGTCGAAGCGAACGAATAAACGGCGGCGAGCCGAGCGAGATCGCGACACGCCGTGCTGGAACACAGTTATGCGTTTTTCGAGAACGCCGCACCGGGAACGGCGCCGGCCGGCGCACATCGAGGCGCAGATCGGCCGATCTGACGCCATGAGCGCGCTTCAGTAGAGTCCGTCCGCTGCACGCGGTGTATCAAATCGTCAGTTCGGGACTCGTCACCGGCGAGCAGCACACGGGGAAGGAATGATCGGCGCGTGACGTACGACCTGGGCATCGACGTCGGCACCAGCTACACGGCAGCCGCCGTCGCGCGTGCATCGGGAGCGATCGAGGTCGTCGGCCTCGGCCCCGTCGCGGACAACATCCCGTCGGTGGTCCACGTCGACGCCGAGGGCCGCGTCATCGTCGGCGACGCCGCGGAGCGCAGGGCGATGCTCGACCCGACCAGCGCGGCCCGGGACTTCAAACGCCGACTCGGCGACCCGACCCCGGTCATCGTGCGGGGCACCCCGTACTCGTCGGAGTCGCTCACCGCCAAGCTCCTGTCGTGGGTCCACGGGCGCGTCACCGAGCGCGAGGGCGCCGAGCCCCGATCGATCGTGGCGACCATCCCCGCGAACTGGGGGCCCTACAAGAAGGAGCTCTTCGGCCAGGCGTTGCGCATCGCCGGCCTCGAGGGCGCCACGACGGTGACCGAGCCCCACGCCGCCGCGCTGGCCTACGCGAGCCAGACGCGGGTGCCGGAGGGCTCGATCATCGGCATCTACGACCTCGGCGGGGGCACCTTCGATGCCGCCGTGCTCCAGAAGTCGGGCGAGGGCTTCGACCTGCTCGGCGAGACGGTGGGCATCGAGCACCTCGGCGGGGTCGACTTCGACGCCGCCGTGTTCCACCACGTGCGCCGAGCCCTGGGCGACGCCTGGCCGGCCGAGGCCGAGGAGGACCCGGCCCTCCTCTCGCCGCTCGTGCAGCTGCGCCGGGCGTGCGTCGAGGCCAAGGAGCTGCTCAGCGAGGAGCGCTCCGCCACCGTCCCGGTGATGCTGCCCGGCCTGTCGACGTCGGTCCAGATCACCCGCGCCGACTTCGAGGGCCTCATCCGTCACCGGCTGGGCGAGAGCCTCGACGCGCTGGCCGAGTCGATGCGCAAGGCCGGCGTCAGCGCCGACGACCTGACCACCGTCCTCCTGGTCGGTGGGTCGTCGCGGGTCCCGATCATCGGCCAGACCCTGCGCGACGAGCTCGGCGTGCGGGTCTCGTCCGACACCGACCCGATGTACGCGGTCGCCCGGGGCGCCGCGATCGCCGCCCACCTCCACTCGGGTGGCGCGGGCGCGCCGGCGGGCACGGAGCCGGCACGGCCCGATCGAGTCGTGACGGTGCCGCCCGCCGCGACGCCGCCACCGCCCGCCTCGACCGCTCCTCCGCCGCCCGCCCCGGCCGGCAGCCCCGGTGGGCCCGCATCGGCCGCCGCGGCCGGCGCGGCCGCGGGTGCCGGTGCGGCGGCCGCCGCGACCAGCGGGGGCGCACCGTCGGGGCCCCGTACGACCGACCCGTCCACCGGCCCGGCGCCGACCGGCAACGGCGCACCACCCCCGTCCGGCGCGCCTCCGTCGACACCGCCACCGACGGGCGACGTGCCGATCACCCCGGCCGGAGGTGAGGAGCGCCGCCGCAACGTCGCCCCGTTGATCGGGGTCGGTGTGCTCGTCGTCGTCGCGCTGATCGCCGGCGTGATCATCGTGACCTCGGGCGGCGGCGACGACGACGGCGAGCCGCTCGCCGCACCCGGCGACGCGTCCGACACCACCGCGGTCGACACCGATGCGGGGGCCGACGCCGATGACGCCGGCACCGGGACGGGCGACGTCGCACTGGCCGCGTCCCCCGACGGCATGGTCGAGATCCCCGACGGCACCTACACGCTCGGCGTCGACGACCCCGACCCGACGGCGGAGTCGCTGACCACGACGACCGACCTCTACGCCTACTGGATCGACGAGCACGAGGTCACCAACGCCGACTGGGAGGCCTTCGTCGTCCGCTCGGGCGCCGAGCCGGCCAGCTCGTGGCCGGGCGGCCAGTCGCCCGACGGTGAGGACGACCTCCCCGTGCTCGGCGTGAACTTCGAGTGGGCCGCGTCGTACTGCGAGGCCCTCGGCAAGCGGCTCCCCACCGAGGCCGAGTGGGAGGTCGCGGCCCGCGGCCCCGACGGCTCCCTGTGGCCGTGGGGCGACGACCGCAACGCCGTCGAGCTGCCCGGCTCCGGCACCTACCCGGTGGGCAGCGTCGCGGAGAACGTGAGCGCCTTCGGCGTGTACGACCTCACCGGCAACGCCTGGGAGTGGGTCGCCGACCCGTACGATCCCCGCACCGACGACGCCATGCGCGTCCTGCGCGGCGGTCAGAACGGCTACATCCGCAACAACGTCAGCCGCCTCTCGGTCCAGGCCGACAGCGGCACCGCCGTCGGCGTCGCCGGCTTCCGCTGCGCGGCCGACGAGACCAGCGCCGACGTCGCCGCCGGCACCTTCGACGAGGTCGCGCTGCCCGACGTGCCGATGACCCCGCCGACGACCGCGCCGCCCGAGGGCTTCCTCCTCCAGGAGACCTTCCAGGACACGACGACGGGCTGGTTCCAGGGCCGCACCGAGGGCGGGTTCTTCGGCTACCACCCCAACGAGTACTTCCACCTCGACACGACCCAGCCGGGCGAGGTGATCACCGCACCGGCACCGTCGCTGTACGGCCCCGAGCAATCGGTCACCGTCGGCACGGTCGTGTTCGTCGAGCGCCAGTTCACCGGGCCCGAGGGCACCTTCGAGTACGGCCTCACCGTCCGCAACGACGGCGCCGGCAACTTCATCGCCTTCACCGTCGACCCACGCAACCAACGGTGGCGCATCGTGCGTCACAGCTCGGCGGGCCCGCCCGAGACGATCGCCGAGAACCGCCAGGCCATCCCGACGACCGCCACGCTGGAGATCCGCATGGCGGGTGACAACTTCGAGTTCGTCATCGGGACGACCACCGTGACCCAGCGGCAGGTCCCCGGCCTCGCCGGGTCCGGCGTCGGGTTCATCACCGCCGTCGACGACGACATCACGAGGGTGCACGTGCACTACGACGACTTCTGGGTCGAGGAGTGGACGCCGTGAGCGAGATCGTCCTCGGCATCGACCTCGGCACCACCTACACCGCGGCGGCCATCAACGAGAACGGCGAGTCCCGCGTCGTCCCCCTCGGCGACCGGGCGGCCGCGGTCCCGACGATCGTGGCGATCGACGACCGCGACCAGTTCATCTTCGGCGAGATCGCCGCCACCCGCCTCACCACCGACACCCGCCGCGTGGTGCGGGAGGTCAAGCGCCGCATCGGCGACCCCGACCCGATCCTGCTCGGCAACGAGGTGTTCCGCCCCGAGGAGATCGTCGGCGCGTTCCTCTCCTGGGTCGTGCGACGCGTCCGCCTGCGGGAGAACGTGGCCCCCGATCGCATCGTCATCGGCCATCCGGCCAACTGGCGCCAGTTCAAGCTCGACCGGCTGCACGCCGCCATCGAGCTCGCCGGGCTCGACCACGTCGACACGATCGCCGAGCCCCACGCGGCCGCGGTGTTCTACGCCCGGGACCACCAGATGGCCGAGGGATCGGTCGTCGCCGTCTACGACCTCGGCGGCGGCACGTTCGACGCCGCGGTGCTGCGACGCGAGCGGGACGGTTTCAGCCTCCTCGGCGCCCCGGAGGGCGTCGAGCACCTCGGCGGCGTCGACTTCGACGCCGCGCTCCTCCACCACGTACGCACCCGCGTCGGCGAGCCGTGGTTCGCGCTCGAGCGGGACGAGACCGAGGCCGGTGCGACGGCGATCGCCGCCATGCGCCGGGAGTGCACGGCCGCCAAGGAGGCGCTCTCCTTCGAGCGCGAGGTCGACATCGCCGTGGCGCTGCCGACCACCGCGACGACCGTGACCGTCACCCGCGACCGCTTCGAGCAGATGATCCGCCCGGCGCTCGACGAGTCGATGGGCGCGTTCGAGCGGGCGCTGCGCAGCGCCTCGGTCACCGCGGAGGACCTCTCCGCCGTCCTGCTGGTCGGCGGTTCGTCCCGCATCCCGATCGTGCGCGAGCTGGTCGGCGCGGCCGCCGGTTCGTCCGACCTGTTGGCCGCGGACCCGAAGTACGCGGTCGCCCACGGCGCGGCCCTGGCCCCGCGGAACCTGCCGCTCCAGGTCGCCGCACCGACCACCGCCGGCGGGGTCGCCGCCGCGGCCGCGGCAGGCGCCGCGGGTGCCGCGGCGGCCGACGCCACCGTGTCCGGTGGTGCCGCTCCCGAGGCGGCCGTGCCGAACGAGGCACCGTCGGCGTCCGCAGCGACCGCACCGGCCTCCGCCGAGCCCGTCACCGCCAACGGCGCCGCCGCCAACGGCAACGGCAACGGCAACGGCTCCGGTGCCGGCGCGGCCGTGCCGCCGACGACGTCCGCGCTCGACGAGGACGGCCCGGGCGACGACCGCCGACGCATCCTCCTCGTGGCCGCCGCCCTCCTGATCGTCCTCGGCGGGGGCCTGTTCTTCGGCTGGCAGATCGCCACCGGCGACGACGACGAGGAACCGCCGGAGTCCGTCGAGACGGTGACCGGCGCCGAGGCCGACAACGCGTCGTCGGCGACCACGGCCGGCGGCGCCGACCCCGATCCCGACGACGGCGGCTCGGGCACCGGCGAGGTCGCCGCACCGCCCGAGCCGATCCCGGCGTCCGCCGACGGCATGGTCGAGGTCCCCGCCGGCACCTACCCGCTCGGCATCGCCGACCTGCCGGCCGACGAGCTCGAGGCCGCCCCGGCGACCGAGGCCGAGCTCGAGGGCTACTGGATCGACGAGCTCGAGGTCACCGGCGGCCAGTGGCAGCTGTTCGTCGACGAGATGGCCGCGCCGCCGCCCGAGGAGTGGGCCGGCGGTCGTGTTCCCGCCGAGCTCGAAGCGGTCGCGGTCACCGGCGTGCCGTGGGCCTGGGCCCAGGCGTACTGCGCGGCGCTGTCCAAGCGCCTGCCGACCGAGGCCGAGTGGGAGGCCGCGGCCCGCGGCCCCGAGGGGCTCCTCTACCCGTGGGGCGACGACCCGTCGGTCGTCGACCTCGACACCCCGACCCTGCCGCCGGCCGGCAGCGTCGAGGCCAACGTCAGCCCCCTCGGCGCCCGCGACACGGTCGGCGGCGTGTGGGAGTGGGTCGGCGAGCCCTACACCGAGGTCGCCGCCAACGAGCGGGTCCGCCGCGGCGGTGAGTACGGCCGGGTCCGCAACGGCGCCGCGATGCGCCAGGCGATCGACGCCGCCAACCCGTCCGCCATCGCCGAGACCGGCTTCCGCTGCGCGGCCGACGAGGTCGACCCCGACGAGGCCCCCCTGCAGTTCACCGAGCACGAGCTGCCGCCGGAGGAGCAGGAGGAGACCGCGATCGGTGACCAGGCCGGCAGCACCGAGTTCGTCAGCGACGACTTCACCGACGGCCGCACCGGTTGGATCGACGAGACCGGCGAGGCGTTCCGCGTCGGCTACCACGCGCCGGAGTGGTACCACCTCGAGGCGAGCGGTCCCGGAACCCAGGTGATGGCCCTCGGCGGCTACGAGCACTCCAACGCCACCGTCGAGACCGCGGTCTACGTCGACAGCACCGACACCGACACCGGCCGCTTCCGCTACGGGCTCGTCGTGCGGGCCCACGGCGCCGACCGGCCGCCGCTGGTCGGTGACGGGCCGCCGCGGCCGGAGAACTTCTTCGCCTTCGTGATCGACCCCCGGGCCGGCAAGTGGGAGCTCCTCCACGAGGACTCGCGGCCGCTGCTGACCATGCTCGAGGGCGACGCACCGAACCTGTCGCCGTTCGACGCCCGCGACCCCGACGTCCTGCGGCTGGAGATGCGGGGCGACCAGCTCGACCTGTTCATCAACGGCGCCTGGCTCGTCACCTACGACACCCGCGGCTACCACATCACCGGCGACGTGGGCTTCTTCGTCGAGACGTTCGACGAGACGATGGCCCACGTCCACTTCGAGAACCTCGACGTCGGCCGCCTCTGAACGACCCGGTGCCCGGGTGCCGTGGCGGGCTCAGCGCTCGCGCGGCACCCGCAGCAGCGCCTCCTGGGCGATCGACGCCACGACCTCGCCGTCGGTCGTGGCGATCGTGCCCGTCGACAGGCCCCGGCCCCGGCCCGCGACCCGCGCCTCGACGTCGAGGAGCAGCCACTCGTCGGCCCGGGCCGGCCGGTGGAACCAGACGCAGTGGTCGAGGCTGGCGACGATGAGGCCCCACTCCTCGCCCTCGACGGCGTCGGGGAGCAGCGCGAGCCGCAGCGCCCCGATGGGCCCGTGGTCCGACACGTAGGTGATGGCCGCGGCGTGGGCGAGCGGGTCGACGTCGACCGCCGGCATCGGCCCCGGCACCCGGAACCACACCAGCCGCCGCACCGTGCCGCCCCGGTCGGCCGGGTCGACGAGCGCCGACACCTCGCGCACGTCGACGATGCCGTCGCGCCAGCCGCCACCGTCGACCGTGTCCGGGCCGGGCACGACCTCGTGTGATCGGGGCGTCTGGTAGTCGGGCCCGGGCTCGCTCACGTGGAACGACGCCGACAGGTTGAAGATCGCCTGACCGGCCTGCAGGGCCCGCACCCTCCGGGTGGTGAAGCTGCCGCCGTCGCGGATGCGGTCGACGTCGTAGATCACCGGCCGGGCCGGGTCACCGGCCCGCAGGAAGAAGCCGTGGCAGGAGTGGGCGAGCTTGTCGTCGCCCACGGTGCGCCCGGCGGCAACGAGCGCCTGGGCCGCGACCTGTCCGCCGAAGATGCGCCCCGGGGCGCCCTCGCGTGCGGTCCCGCGGAACAGGTTGGCGTCGAGCGTCTCGATCGACAGCTCGGAGAGGAACGGTTGGGTCACAGCGCACAGATACCCGTGCCCGCCCCGCCCGTCCAGCCGGAGCGGTCCCGGCGCCCCGGGTACCGCGGCGCGACCACGGCCCCGATCGCCCGCCTCAGGGGCGGCCGATGGTGGGGCGGGGGGTCGACGGGTCGTCGGTGAGGTGGGCGCCGAACAGCTCGGCGGAAGCCGCGAACTCCGCGGCGAGCGCGGCGACGAAGTCGGGGTGGTTGCCGACCGGGCCGCCGCCCTCGGGCGGCGCCTGGCGCCAGAGGATCTCGGCCACCATCTCGGCCCGGCGCCGGGTGGAGCCGGAGCCGTCGATGTCGCGGGCGGCGATCCAGTCCTCGGTCGCCTCCTCGAAGAACCGCCTCGTGACCAGCATGCGCACCCGGCGGGTCGTGCTGCGGGCGAGGAGGTCGAAGATCTGCTGCTGCTCCGCCGGTTCCGGCGGCTGGCCGTCCCAGGTGTCGGGCTCGCTGATGACGGTGCGCAGCTTGTCGGCGAGGTGGCCGACGAGGTCGCCGACCGGGCGGAGCGACTCGTACTCGTCGCTGATCCGGCCCGCGTAGCGCACGCACAGCGCGCTCAGCCGGCTCCAGTGGGCGGCCCGACCGGCGGTGACCTCGAGACCGAGACGGCCGGCCCAAGCCTGGTGGAACTGGTTGACGCCGTCGCGGGCGGCCCGCAGCACGGCGTCGCGCCGATACGTCGGGCGCACCGAGCCGAGGCCCAAGGGCTCACCCTCGGCCCGGAGGCCGTCGAGCATGCGCACCAGCTCGGGAACGGTGCGCGGCGCGAGCTGGGGGTCGAGCGCCGCGTCGATGCCGCCGACGAGGAAGCAGTGGCCCTCGAGCCGGCGACGCAGCGCCTCCTCCGAGGCGTGGCCGAGCTCGCTGCCGACCCGGCGCACGATCTGCTCGAGCGAGCCGAGCACGTGATCGCGCCTGGCGGTGAACGTGTCGAGGTTCGGCCCGTCGACCATGTCGAAGTGGGTGAAGCAGACGGCCAGCTTGCGGGCGTGGCCGGTGGCGGCCAGCTCCCGGAGCACGGCGGCCGACGCCGCCTGCATGGGCCGCTGGGCGTCGTCGACCAGCAGGACCGTGTCGGTCTGGTCGAACATGCGGATGACGTTGGACGGAAGGCTCGTGGCCGTGTCGGGCGTGTGCCCGAGGCCCTCGCCGTCGACCAGCATCAGGTAGGGGATCTCGGGCGCCCAGGTCGGCGAGAACGGCCCCCGGACCCGGAGGCCGTCGACCAGGGGCGTGAGCAGCGTGCCGAACCGCGACGCCGCGTTCGACGTGAACTGGCTGACCTCGGTGAGGAACGCGGTGCGGTCCTGCTCGCAGATCGCCCAGTAGAGCGGCCAGCCGTCGCGCCCGCGGACGAGCTCGCCCTTCTCGAGCATGTCGAAGCGCTTCTCGACCTCGGTGAGGAGCCGGTAGACGACCTTCTCGAGCACGGGGCTGCGCACGAACCGGTCGGCCAGGTGCTCACGCAACGCGAGCGCCGGGTCACCCTCGATCGCCTCGTCGGGCGGGGTGAACGCGGCCTGCTCGTCCTCGACCATGCGACGCAGCTCGTCGAGCACCTCGACGAGCAGCTCCTCGGTCGCGCCCTCGGCCTCGATCTGGGTGGCCGAGCTGGGCGGGCGGGGGCGGCGGCGGGTGTCGTCGGGCGCCTCGTCGGGGTCGATCTTGCCCCGACCGATCACGTAGTAGAGGCGGAAGCGCTGGTCGACGTGCTCGAGGAGCCGGCGACGGGTCTCGGCCTCGGGCCGCTCGTCGTGGATCGCCATCGCCGCCGCGGTGACGCTCTCGGCGATGGCCGAGATCGCCTCGGCCCGGCTCATGAACGTGACCACGGCGTAGAAGTCGCCCGGGGCGAGCAACAGCTCGGTCTCGCAGATCGTCGTCTTCGACGTCGACGTCGACGGGAACTGCTCGGTGAGCGGATCGGTGCCGATGAGCTGGCGGACGAGTGTCGTCTTGCCGGAACCGGTCGGACCGAGGATCAGGACCGTCCGGTACCCGGTGCTCTGCGAGGGTCCGGGCAGGACCGTCTCCCGCAAGTTGTACGAGCTGCCCGTCATCGAGTTCACGCTAGCCCCAATTGTTCATATCGCTGCGTCTGGCCTGGTCAGGACGTTGCTGGCCCGCATCGACGGGTTCTGCATCTGTGCAGGTCGCCGGTGGTCTTCGGGGTGCCCATGAACGATCAGGGCTAGCCCCATGTGTCACGTCGCCGCGTTTCAGCAGGTCAGGCGCAACACGTGCCGGAACCATCCGCCGCCCGCTCCGATGTCCGTCCGAGGAGGACGCCGCGCCTCCACCGGCAGGGGACCACCCCTTCGCGCTTCTCCACACCTGCGCGCCGACGGACCCGCACGTCCACACCTGCCGGCCCCGCTCCCGATGGTGCCGCCGGGCTGATCCGGCGGCACGACCAGTCTGGGGGTTCGCCTGGTCGTTCGCACCCGTCGTCGCCGGGAGTGGCCCCCCGTCACCCCGGGCCCCCATCCCGATCGGGTGCGCGAGTTCGCCACGTGGTGGTCCGATGCGCGTAGGCAGATCGGGTCTCGGGGGTGACGCGTACCTCGGCCGACGCCTCAGGGGGTGACGACGACGGTGGTGCCCACACCGGACCACGCGTAGAGGTGGGCCGCGTCGGCGTCGGCGGCCGACGCCTCAGGGGGTGACGACGACGGTGGTGCCGACACCGGACCACGCGTAGAGGTGGGCCGCGTCGGCGTCGGCTTGGCGCACGCAGCCGGCGCTGCGGAACGTGCCGAGCTGGGTCGTGCTCTGCAGCGGTCGACCGCTCGGGTAGCGGGGGATGGCGTGGAAGCCGATGGCCAGCCTGCTGCCCCGGGCGAAGCGCACCATGTTGCGCATCGTCACCCCGCCGTTGCCCGCGGCCCAGGCGAGCGGCGACTTCGAGAACACCTGGTAGGTGCCGGGCCGGGGCACACCGGCGCGGCCGGAGACCGGATGGCTGTGGGACACGGTGCCGTTCGCCTCGACCAGCCACACCCGCTGCTGGGAGTTGGAGTAGACGATGCGCCGCCCGTTGCCCGAGCCGGCGGGCAGCGCCGGTATCGGCTTCGTCGGCGGCGCGGTCCCGGTGCGGGCGATCAGCTCGGCGGACTCGCTGAACCCGACGAGCAGGTCGCCCCGGTCCATGCCGCCGTAGCGGAGCTGGCGCATCCAGTTGGCGTGGCCGGCCGCGTCCGGCTCCCGACCGAGCGCGTTCCGGTAGAGGAGCGTGATGTAGCCGGCATCGTCGACGTTGCCGTAGCGGGCCGCGAACTCGGGCGACGCCGCGAAGTGCCCGGCGATCGTCCGCAGCGGCATCCCGGCGACGTAGTGGTTGGTCCAGTGGACGAGACCCGGCCCGTCGGGTTGGCGGCCGAGCGCGGCGACGTAGAGGCGAACGATCGAGTCGCTCACCCCGGCCGGCTGACCGGCGACCTGGTTCGGTGCGGCCGCCCGGGCGGCGACGGGGGCACCGGCGGTCAGCACCACCATCACCACGAGTGCGCCGAGCAGGCGGCGCAGCGTCATCCACCGGGGGACCACATCGAGGGCGCCGCGGTGACCCGCACCGGTCCCCTCCGACGGCCCTGCGACCGGCGTCGCTGCCTCGTCGTCCCTGCCCGCTCCCACCATGGTGCCCTTCCCCGGTTCGTCGACGGCGTCACGCCACCCTCAGTCGAGGGTAGGCAGTCCGTCCGTGATGACGACCCCTCATCCGGAGGGTCCACCGGCGACGAACGGCGATCGTCGCCGGGAGCGGTTCCCCCGATCGGGTCAGCCGGGCTCGCGTCGCCGGTCGCGGGACCGCCATCCGGCGAGCGCGCCGCCGACGATCCCGGCCGGCCACGCGGTGAGCGGCAACCTCGACGCCACCCGCCAACCGGCGGCGGCCCCGTCGCAGGTCCGGCCGTCGGCGGCGGTGACCCGCAGCGGCCCGTCGGCTCCGGCGTGGGCGAAGCGGGCGTACCAGTCGAGGCGCGCGACGACGGCCCGCAGCGCGGGCCCACCGCCGGTGAGCGCGAACCGTCGGCGCGCGGGCGTCACCCAGAAGCTGAGCGCGGCGATCGCCGAGAGGCTGAAGGTCTGCACGTTGGCCGAGATCTCGATCGACACGTGGAAGGCGACGGCGAGCCACACCGCGGCGAGACGGGTCCGGCGATGCCACAGGCCGAGCCCGATGACGACCTCGGTTGCGAGGATGACCGGTGCGATCACGGTGTGGAACGACCGGGCGGTGAGGACGTCGATGAGCATGTCGTCGAACGGCAGGCCCTCGAGGTGGCGCTGGGTGCGCACGACGCGGTCCCACGTCACCGCCCCGCTGCGCCAGCCCTCGTCGAACCACTTGCTGCCACCGGAGCTGAGGTAGACGGTCGAGCACACGATGCGGGCCAGCCACATCGGCCACAGCGTGCCGCTCGTGCGCCGCGGCCCGCCGCGGCGCCGCGCGTCGAGGGACAGCTCACCGCCGAGGGGTGACAGCGCGAGCGCGAGCAGGCACCACGTGAGGAACGCCCGGTTGTGGCCGAACGACGGGAGGTCGACGAGCAGGTCACCGCCGACGACCGCCACGGTCACGGCGGAGCTGAGCCTGGTCACCAACCCGGCGGACATGGCCACCGCGGCGACGACCCCGATCCAGAGGAGGAGCCGGTGGGTGGTCGCGTCGGGCACCGGCACCCACGGGAACGTCGGGGCGTTGAACCGCTCGGACGCCATGACGTCGGCCGTCGCCGCGCCCCACAGGTGGAGCGCGGCG
>JAXHUH010000281.1:0-5966 GCA_034211175.1 Actinomycetota bacterium | reverse complement strand
CGCGCCCGCTCCTCCAGCAACAGCTGACGCTGCGCCTCCACGAACTCCGCCGGGAACGGACTCACCGCCGCCCCCACATCCGACGACTTCTTCGCTGCCATGGCCACAGACCCCTCGATCCGGCAATCCGGCCCGCACCGGGTGCGCCTCGTCGGCGTCCCGGCACTGGAGCCGGTAAGGCTATCCCGGCACACGACCTTCCGGCGCGTCGAGTCGCGGGACGGCACCGACCCGGTCCGCGACGTGCCCACCCCGCCGATTTCACGACGAGGTCCGGGCCGGGCCGGGGCATGTGCGGCGCGCCGGGACGACGACGGCCGCACCGACCGGGCGCGACACGCGGGTGCGACAAAGACGACACCGGACCACCGACGGCGCGCGCTCGACGTTCTCGTCGTTTCACGACATGACGGAGCGCGCGATTTGCCGCGTGATCGGTCACGGATCGCGATCCTGGTCCATGAATCACCAGCACGACACCACCGTCCGTGCGGGTGACAGCACGTAACAAAGAACCCGATATCAGGTACTCGCGTCTTCCACAAGAATCCGTTGGTCACGTGTTCGGCACCGGGTGCGGGCAGGTATGGTTGTCGACCGCGGGCCCGGCGATGTTGGCCTGCGTTCAGGAGAACACCGGCGGAGGTGGACCCATGGCGGACCTGGCGACTTCCCTCAAGGAAGCCATGACGATCAGCGGCGCGGTCGGCGTCGCGCTCGTCGATTACGACAGCGGCATGACCCTCGGCACCGAGGGCGGCAGCTCCGAGCTCAACCTCGAGGTCGCCGCGGCCGGCAACACCGAGGTCGTCCGGGCGAAGATGAACACGATGCGCCAGCTCGGCCTCAACGACGAGATCGAGGACATCCTCATCACGCTCGGCTCGCAGTACCACCTGATCCGACTGATCCGTTCCAACAAGGGCAAGGGCCTCTTCCTCTACCTCGCGCTCCACAAGGCGCAGGCGAACCTGGCGATGGCCCGCCGCTCGCTGCAGGGCGTCGAGCAGAACCTCATCCTCTGACCGGGCCCTCGTCGACCAACGGCGCATCGATGGCGGACACGGCCACGTCGGACGGCTACGCGACCCAGGTCTTCAAGATCGTGGTCACCGGACCGTTCTCGGCAGGGAAGACCGCACTCATCTCGGAGATCTCGGAGATCCCGGTCGTGTTGACCGAGGTGTCGACGACGGACGCGTCCGAGGTGGCCGTGAAGGGCTCCACGACCGTGTCGATGGACTTCGGCAAGTTCACGGTGGGCGGGGACCCGCCGATCGAGCTGCTCCTCTTCGGCACGCCGGGCCAGTCGCGGTTCCGCTTCATGTGGGACGTGCTGGCCCGGGGCGCCGACGCCAAGCTGCTCGTGGTCGACGCGTCCGATCGCACGACGTGGTCCGACGCGGCCGCGATGGCACGCCACTTCTCGGGCCTCGGCGACGCACCGTTCGTCGTGGCCGCCAACCGGGCGCACGACGGGGGGACCCACGTCGACGAGCTCCGGGCAACCCTCGGTGTCGATCCGACGACCCCGGTCGTCCCGTGCCAGCTCGTCGAGCCGGACTCCGTCCGCAACCTTCTCACCGAGGTGCTGATCCGGGTCCTCGAGTGCCTCGACGACGGGCCGGTCGACGACCTCGCCCTCGACGAGGTGGGCCCGGACGAAGCCGCCGCCATCGGCGACCACTGAGCAGTCCCGATCACCCGACGACACTCGCGCAGACCACGCAAGGGGGAACAGGCGTGGATGTGAGGTACACGATGCATCTCTCAGAGCCGTGCCGCGCCGCCGTGCGGCAGGAGCTGGTCCGTCTCATCGAGGCCGTTCCCAACATCACCGGCGTGATGGTCGCGAGCGCGGACGGCCACCCGATCGCCTTCTCGCTGCAGCGCGGCGAGCCGACATCGATCGCCGCCATCCTCGCCTCCGCGCTGGGCATCGGCCACCAGGTCGCCGACCTGCTCGGCCCGAGCCCGGTCGAGGAGGCGACCGTGAGGAGCCGCGACGGCTACGTCGCCTACTACGCGGTCGGTCACCACGCGCTGCTGTGCGTGATGACCGCGTCCGGGGTCAACCTCGCCCGCGTCCATCTCGACGCACGCGAGGTCACCGAACGCCTCCGGACCATCACCGAGCCGGAGCTCGGCCAGGTGCGCTGAGCGCACCGCCCAACGTACGAACAGGGGAGGACCCGCATGGCCATGCTGTCGGAGAACCAGATCATCGAGTCGATCGAGCGCATCGAGCACGAGATGTCCGGCTTCATCGCCGCCTCGCTCGTCGATCTCGACTCGGGCATGACGCTCGGCGTCAAGGTGAAGGACCCGAGCTTCGACGTCACGACGGCGAGCGCCTTCAACAGCGAGCTCGTCAAGCAGAAGCTCAAGATCCTCGGGGCCATCGGCCTCGACGGCGGGCTCGACGAGATCCTCGTGACCATCGACGACCAGATCCACTGCATCCGGCTCCTGTCGCCGTCGACCTTCATCTACCTCGCCGCCGACCGCCAGGCGACCAACCACGCCATCGTGCGCTCGGTCCTCACCCGGCACCTCCGCGACTTCGAGGCGTGATGCGCCGGTGTCGCGCCTGATCAACCCATGACGGCTCCGGGCAGCGGCGGCGAGCCGCTCGTCGTCACGGTCGTCTACCTCGGGCCGGCGGACGCCGGCACGTCGACCATGATCCGATCGTTGGCATCGACCCTCGGGGAGCCGATCACCTCGACGACGACGGAGCAGTCCGGCGCGGCACCCGGGGACGCCTCGGGTGCACCATCGACCCTCGAGTGGCTCGAGCACACGGGCGGCGCCTTCGAGGGTCGGCGGCTCCGATGCCAGGTCGTCGCCGTTCCCGGGCACACCGGCGACGAGCGCTGGGAGGCCGTCGTGCGCACGGCGGACGCCGTCGTCGCGGTCGTCGACGCGACCGCCGATCTCGTCGACGCCGCGACCTGGTTCGACGGGCTCCGCGACG
The DNA here is from genome assembly GCA_034211175.1 of Actinomycetota bacterium. Taxonomy (GTDB): domain Bacteria; phylum Actinomycetota; class Acidimicrobiia; order Acidimicrobiales; family CAIXPF01; genus JAXHUH01. The sequence goes on along the minus strand of JAXHUH010000281.1, from coordinate 2,989 downwards.
CGCTCGGACGCGGACGACGAACGCCGGAGGTCGTCATCGCCGCGAACAAGGCGGACCTCGACGGCGCCGCGACCGAGGAGCAACTCCGCGCAACGATCGACAGCGGTGACGCCGCGATCGTCGAGACCTCGGCGCACACGGGCGCCGGTGTGCGCCAGGCCTTCGTGTTCGCGGTTCGGGCGAGCGTCCGTGCGCTGCGCGGCGCCGCCGGGCCGGAACGCCCCGAGCGCCTGGACCTCACCTCGCTCATGGCGGACGCGTCCGCCCCCGAATCGCAACCGCCCCGGGGCCGAGGCGGCGGGCGCGACGCCGAGCCCGAGCCGCTCCGGGACGGGGTGCACACCCCGACGGCACGGCCGCTCGCACCCGCACTGGGCGCGACGGCCACGTGGAGCCCGGACCCGTCCGCCGACGTGCTCGCCGCGGCCAACGCCGACGAGGAGCTCGGCCGGGCGTTGCTGACCACGGGCGCCGAGATCGTCCGGACCGGCGGCTGGCTGGTGCGACGGACGAGCGCGTCCTCGTTCGAGCTGGTCCGGCGACGATTCGACGAGCTCGTCCGCCTCCTCGAACCGGTGCGGACCGTGCTGTCGGACCGCGCGGTCAGCGTTGCCGACGACGGGCGGTCCGGGGTCCTCTTCGAGGTGGTCCGGCGGCAGCGATCCCTGGCCGACGCACTCGGCGAGGCGACGAACGATCCCGATCCGTCCCGCGCGCTCGCCACGCTGGCGGACGCCGCGACCCGCCTCCGGGGGATCGGCGCGACGACGTCGTGCCCCGCCTTGAGGATCTCCCTGAGCACGGTGGCGGAGGACCCGTCGGGGCCGTGGTACGTAGGTCTGTGTGAGCAGGACGACGACACGAGGTCCGATGCGTTGACCATCGGCGCCGCGGCGCAGCGGATCATCGACCGCTACGACCGTGAGGTCCTCGTGCGCGCGCTCGAGGCGCAGGGGCTCGCCGACACCGCGCACGCCTGGGGTCTCGTCAGCCGGCCGCCGGCCGGGGACCCGACATGAAGCGCGCCGGGTTCCTCGACAACGTCGGCGTGCGGGTGCTCCTCAACGACGCCGGGGCCGAACGGCTCAGCGGGACCTTGCGCGTCACCCACGAGGGTGGCGAGATGGAGATCTACCTCACCCACGGGGAGATCTACTACGCCGCGACCCGCGGCGAGGCCCCGATCGAGGAGCTCCTCGCCGACGCCGGGGTCATCACCGCCGAGCAGCGCGACACGCTCGGCGTGAACACGGCACGGGGCCGGTACCTCGGTCGCGCGCTCGTGGGCGACCGGCCCGGCGTCGACCACCAGCGAATCCGGTCGTTCGTCCGGGGGCGCACCGTGGAGCAGGTGCGTCGCATGCTCGAGCTCCGACACGGCAAGTTCCTCTTCCTGGCGCACGAGCACCACGCGGCCGGTGTCATCGACGCGTCGCCGGTGGCCACCGTGCTCCGGGCCGCGGACCAGCCAGCGGAGGACCCGGCCAGCGGCCTCCCCCAGCGCGAGCCGTCGTCGGTGCGTCGATGGATCGAGCTCCCCGAGGATCGTGCCCGCCCCGATGCACCGCCGCGCCGCGCCGCGCCGCGCCAGACGTCCTCGACCACCGACGTCCGACCGGTGCCCCTGCGTCGCTTCGGCTCCGGGGTGGCCCCGGCCCCGCTGCCCCGCTCGACGCGGCCGACGGAGCCGATATCCGGCGCAGGGAACGGCCCGCGCACCGACGACGCCCCGCCGGCGCCCACACCCGAGGAGACGCCGGTCTCACCGGCGGAGCCGACGCCGTCCGACGACGAGGCGGCGCCGACCGGCGCACGGGAGCCGGCCGGTGCGGTGCCGCTGCCCTCCCGGCGGGCCGCGATCGAGAGCGACGAGGAGACCCCTCGTCCGGCCCCGGCGACCAGCGGCGCCGGGCCACCGCACGGGCCCGCGCCGGCGGAGCCCGCCGAGCGGGGGGACACCACCGCGGCGCGCAGCAGCGTCCGGCGCCGTGCGCTCGAACGGCTCATCCGCTCGATCCGGTCCTGACCGCCCGGCCGCCGAGGGGCCTCGATGCGCCGCCGCGGATGACGTCCGCACCATCACCGATCCCGGCCGGTACGTTGGCCCCCGACGCGGCGGGTCGGCGGGCGCGTCCCGGGAGTCGAAGGGGATCGTGCGGATCGTGAGGCGGACCGGGCTCCTCGACACGGCCACCGTGCACGTCCTGCTCACGACCGCGGGCGACGAGTCGTTCAGCGGGATGCTCCGTCTCGTCGACGAGGCGGAGCCCGCGAGCGAGATCCGCATCCACTTCAGCAAGGGCGCGCTCTACCACGCGGGCCGGGCGGGCGACCCGTCCGTCGAGGTGCAACTCGCACGTGCGGGGCTGATCACGCCCGAGCAGAGCGGGACACTCGGCGTGCACACGGCCCGGGGGCGGTTCCTCGGCAGCGTGCTGCGCGACGGGACGGCGGCGGTCGACCCCGACGCGATCCGTCGGTTCCTACGGGCCACCACGGTCGAGCACGTCCGGGCGGCCATCGCTCGGAGCCACGGCACCTATGAGCTCGTCGACCACGCCCACCACCCGGCGGGGGTCCTCGACCCGGCGCCGGTGTCGACCACTCCTCGCCGCCGTCGAGCAGCCCGGCCAGTCCGGGGAGCCCGTGGGTCACGAGCCCGAGGGGGAGACGACCGGGCACGACGACCCGGGAGCGGAACCGGCGGGCGTGCCGGGCGGTGCCGGGCACGGCGGACCGGCGGGCCCCGGTGCGGGGGCGGACGTCGACCTACGGGCGGCACCCGTCGCCGGCGGATCACGCCGCACGGCGCTCGAACGGCTCATCGAGTCCATCCGCCGCTGACGCAGCAGCGGCGCGACCCGGGGCCGCGGGTTCAGCGGCGGAACGAGCCCGTCTTGTACTCCACCCGCTCCGCCGCCCACGGGATCGCCTCCAACCGCTCCTGCGGGATCGGCTCACCCGACACCACACAGATCCCGTACGAACC
>JAXHUH010000280.1:0-10836 GCA_034211175.1 Actinomycetota bacterium | reverse complement strand
CGACGACCGACGTCGTCGGTCGTCGTCCGGCCCCGAAGGTGACGGGGAGCGGCTCGGCGGTTGCCGCTCAGGTCGCCGTCGGGAAGCCGAGCTCGATGGCCCGCTCCGGTGAGGGCTCGGGCCACCGGGCGGTGATCGCTTTCGTGCGGGTGTAGAACCGAACACCGTCTGTCCCGTGCACGTGGGCGTCCCCGAACAGTGATTGCTTCCAGCCCCCGAAACTGTAGTAGGCCATCGGCGCCGGGATCGGAACGTTCACCCCGATCATCCCGACCTGCACCTCGCGCTGATAGCGACGGGCGGCGAGACCGTCGTTGGTGAACACCGCGGTGCCGTTGCCGTAGGGGTTGGCGTTCACGACGGCCACGGCCTCGTCGAAGCTGTCGACCCGCACGACCGACAGCACCGGCCCGAAGATCTCGTCCCGGTACACCGTCATCGCCGGATCGACGCAGTCGAGCAACGTCGGGCCGAGGAAGTAGCCCTTCTCGTGGCCGTCGACGACGAGGTCCCGCCCGTCGACCGCGACCCGGGCGCCTTCGGACTCGCCGACGCCGACGTAGCCGCGCACCCGGTCGAGGTGCTCGGCGGTGACGAGCGGGCCCATCTCGACGCCGGGCTCGGCGCCGGCACCGACCCGCAGGTCACCGATGCGCTCGGTGATGCGCTCCACGAGGCCGTCGGCGGACGGCTCGACCGCGACCACGACCGAAATCGCCATGCACCGCTCCCCCGCGGAGCCGTACGCGGCCGACACCGCAGCGTCGGCCGCGACGTCGAGGTCGGCGTCGGGGAGGACGACCATGTGGTTCTTGGCCCCACCGAGCGCCTGGACCCGCTTGCCGGCACCCGTCGCGGTGTCGTAGATGCGCCGGGCGACCGGCGTCGAGCCGACGAAGCTGACCGCGTCGACCTCGGGGTGGACGAGCAGCGCCTCGACCAGCTCACGGTCACCGTGGAGGACGGTGAACAACCCCTCGGGCAGGCCGGCATCGGCCCACATCTGCGCCATGAACAGGGACGCCGACGGGTCCTTCTCGCTCGGCTTGAGCACGAAGGCGTTGCCGCACGCCAGCGCGACGGGGAACATCCACGCCGGCACCATGGCCGGGAAGTTGAACGGGGTGATGCCGACGACGACCCCGACCGGCTCGTGGATCGAGTAGGCATCGACGCCGGTCGAGACGTTGTCGGAGTGCGCGCCCTTGAGCAGATGGGGCGCCCCGCACGCGAACTCGACGACCTCGAGCGCTCGCTGCACCTCGCCGAGCGCGTCGTCGCGCGTCTTGCCGTGCTCGGCGGTGACCACGGCAGCCACCTCGTCGCGGCGGGCGTCGAGCAGCTGACGGAACGCGAACAGCACCTTGGTGCGGGCGGCGAGCGAGGTGTCGCGCCACTGCTCGAACGCGGCGCGGGCGCCGGTGAGCGCCTCGTTGACCTGGGCGGGCGACGCGAAGTCGACCCGGGCGATCTCCTCACCATCGGCCGGGTCGGTCACGATCTCGGCGCGACCGCCGGCACCGGCGACGGCGGCGCCGCCGATCCAGTTGTCGACCCGGCGCATCAGACGCCCGCCAGGTCGTGAGGGCGGCCGACCGCGCTCAGCGCGTCGAGCAGGATGCCGGCGCCGTGGTCGATCTCGGCGGCCGTGACGGTCATCGGCGGGGCGATGCGCAGGACGTTGCCGGCGAGGCCGCCCTTGCCGACGAGGAGGCCCTCGGCCCGGCAGGCGTCGAGCACCGCGGCGGCCGCCGCGGCGTCGGGTTCGCCGGTCCCCGGGTGCACGAGCTCGACACCCACCATCAGCCCCCTTCCCCGGAGGTCGCCGACGAACGGCAGTGACGTCGCCTCGCCCAGCGCGGTCATGAGCCGCTCCCCCTCGCGGGCGACGTTGGCCCGCACGTCGTGGGTGTCGAGGTAGTCGAGGGTGGCGAGCGCCGCGGTGGCGGCCAGCGGGTTGCCGCCGAACGTGCTGATCGAGTTGGCCGGTACGGCGTCGATCAGCTCGGCGCGCCCGACGATGCCGCCGATCGGCAGGCCGTTGGCCAGGCCCTTGGCGAAGGTCATGGCGTCGGGCACGACGCCGTGGGCGCCGATGCCCCACTCGTGGGCGCCGGTGCGACCCCACCCGGTCTGGACCTCGTCGGAGACGAAGAGGATGCCGTGCTCGGCCAGGACCTCGGCGATCGCGCCGTAGAAGCCGTCCGGCGGCAGCGCGAACCCGCCGACACCCTGGATCGGCTCGGCGATCAGGCAGGCGACGTCACCGGAGGTCGTGGTGGCGAGCAGCTCGCGCAGGTCGTCGACGTGGGCGGCGATGTAGGCGTCGTCGGCCAGGTCACGCAGCGGGGAGCGGTACCGGTAGGCGCCCCGGAGGTAGCTGACCTGGACCGGGCTCAGCCCAGACGCCGACCACCCGGCGTTGCCGGTGATGGCCATCGCCCCGAACGAGCGTCCGTGGAAGCTGTTGCGCATCGCCAGCACCTGGTTGGAGCGACGCAGGTTGGTGGTGAACAGCAGCGCGGCCTCGTTGGCCTCGGTCCCCGAGCTGGTCAGGAACACCTTGGCGTCGGGAATGTTCGACCGGGCGGCGATGCGCTCGGCCAGCTCGATCTGCTGCTCGATCAGGTACAGCGTCGAGGTGTGGACCATCCGGCCGGCCTGGGCCCGGACGGGCTCGACGATCTCCGGCAGGTTGTAGCCGACGCTCGTGGTGAGGATGCCGCCGAAGAAGTCGAGGTAGCGCCGTCCGTCGGCGTCGACGACGTGGCGTCCCTCGCCGTCGACCAGGGAGATCGGCTCGTCGTAGTAGAGGGCCACCCAGCCCGGCAGGACGGCGCGGTGGCGGCGCAGGAGCTCGTCGTGGGCGCTCATGCCGCGACCGTACCGATCGGGCCGACGGCGGCAGCGACCGCGGGGTGGACGATGGCCCCGTCGGCGACGTTCAGCGCGCCCTGCAATGACGGGGCGTCGGCGTCGCAGACCAGGTCGGCGAGGCGGGGCGCCACCGCGGCGGACAGCGCCCGGCTGGAGGTGCGGGGGTACTGGCCGGGCACGTTGGTCACGCAGTAGTGGACGACGCCACTCACGACGTAGGTCGGCTCCGACAGCGACGTCGGGCGGGCGGTCTCGATGCAGCCGCCCTGGTCGATGGCCAGGTCCACGACGACCGAACCCGGGCGCATGGCGGCGACGGCCTCCGCGGTCACGATCGTCGGGGCCTTCGCCCCGGGAACGAGCGCGGCGCCGATCACGAGGTCGGCCTCGGCAACCGCCTCGGCCACCGCGCCGGGGCTGCTGGCCAGGGTCGAGGTGACGGTGCCGGACCGGTGGTGGTCGCGCAGGCGACCGAGGTCGATGTCGATGCCGGTCACCTCGGCATCGAGCCCCCGGGCGCCACGGGCGGCCATGGCCCCGGCGACACCGAGCCCGATCACCGCGACCCGGGCGGGCGGCACGCCGGCGGCGCCGCCGGCGAGTGTGCCCGAGCCCTCGGCGAGGCGGGCGGCGCCGATGATGGCCGCCGCGCGACCGGCGACCTCGCTCATCGGGGCGAGCAGCGGCAGGCCACCATCGGGATCGGTCAGCGTCTCGAACGCGTAGGCCCGCACGCCGCTGCGCACCAGCTCGGCCGTGAGGTTCGGCTCGGCGGCCAGGTGCAGGTAGCAGAACAACGTGAGATCGGGCCGGAAGAAGCCCCACTCCGACGGCTGGGGCTCCTTGACCTTGACCACGACATCGGACGCCCACACCTGCGCCGCGGTGTCCGCGATCTGCGCGCCGGCAGCCTCGTAGGCGCGGTCGTCGAAGCCGGCACCGACACCCGCGCCCCGTTCGACGACGACGCTGCTGCCCCCGGTCACGAGGGCATGGACCGCATGGGGTTCGAGCACCACCCTCCGCTCGCCGTCCTTCGTCTCGGCAGGGATGCCGACCGAGGTCGCGTGCATGGCTCGTCCTCCACGTGGCGGGGAGCGCTCGGCGGGCGCGCTCCGGGTGGCCACGACGCTACGAACGCTTCGCCGCCGTCCGGTAGCGTCAAGGTGTCGCGCTCGTCAGGCCCTGACGCGACACACCGCGCGGCGAACGCCGTCTCGCCGCCCACGGGCCCACCAGATCGACGACAGGTTGGAGGAGACCCGTGCTGCCGACGGTCGAGGACGTGCTGGCGCTGCCGGAGGTCCGCGCCGGCAGCCCCCGGGTCGTCGCCGGGGCCCGCGGGCTGGGCCGACCGGTGCGCTGGCTCCACGTCAGCGAGGTCACCGACATCGGCAAGCTGCTCGTCGGCCGCGAGCTGATCCTCATGACCGGCGTCGCGCTCCCCGAGGACCCGACCGACCTGGGCGCCTACGTGCACGAGCTCGACGACGCCGGGGCCAGCGGGCTCGTGGTCGAGCTGGGCCGTCGCTACGACGAGCTCCCGGTGTCCCTGGTCGTGGCGGCCGACCGTCGCGGCCTGCCGCTGGTGGCGCTGCGCCGCGAGGTCCGGTTCGTGTCGATCACCGAAGCGGTCCACGCCATGATCGTCGACGAGCAGGTCCAGCGGCTGACCTTCGCCGACCGGGTCCACCACGAGTTCGTCCAGCTCAGCACCGAGGGGGCGACCGCGTCCGAGGTCGTCACCCGCGCCGCGGCACTGGCGGGTGCGCCGGTCGTGCTCGAGAGCCCCCACCACCGGGTGCTGGCCGCCGCGACCGACGGCCACGACGGGGTGCTGGGCGACTGGGAGGCCCGCTCGCGCCGCGTGTGGGCCGACGGGCGGATCGCCGTCGCCGGGCCGGAGGGTTGGCTGGTCACCGCGGTCGGCGCCCGCGGCGAGGTGTGGGGCCGGTTGGTGGTGATCGCCGGCGACGACCCGACGCCCCAGCAGGCGATGGTCGCGGAGTGGGCGGCGACCGCGTTGGCCATCAACCGCCTGGTCGAGCGGGACCAGCTCACCGTCGAGCTCCAGGCCCAGGGCACGTTGCTCGCCGACCTCGCCCGCCGGGCGCCGTCACCGCCGGCCGAGCTGCGGGCCCGGCTCCGGGCCGCCGGCCTGCCCGTCGAGCGCCGACGGTTCCTCGGCCTCGCCATCCGGCCGCTCGGCTCCGGCGGCCCGGAAGGACCCGGCGGCGCGCCCGAACCGGCACCGAGCCGCCTGCTGGCCGAGTCGGTGGCGCGGGCCGCCGAGGTGTGCCGCCTGCCGGCCCTCGTCGGCAACCTGGGGCCCGACGTGGTCGCCGCGCTGGTCTCGATCACCCAACGGGCCGATCACCGCGCCGTGACCGAGCGCCTCGCCGGCGAGATCCACGACGAGGTCGGTCGCGCCGCGCTCGGCGAGGTCGTGATCGGCGCCGCCAGCCCGACGCTCGACGTCACCCAGCTCGGCATCACCCTCGTCGAGGCCGACCAGGTCGCCGACGCGGCCCGGGCCCTCGGCGAGCGCCGGGCGCTGCACGAGCGCTCGCACATCCGCTTCCGTGGGCTGCTCCACCACCTCGCCGATGACTCCCGGCTCCAGCAGTTCGTCGAACAGGAGCTGGGGGCGCTGCTGGCCCACGACACCGAGCGCGGAACCGACCTGCTGGGGACGCTCGAGGCGTACCTGGCCGCGGGCCGCAACACCTCGGCCGCTGCGGCGACCTACCACCTCAGCCGGGCGGCTTTCCACCGCCGCCTGCGGGCGATCGAGGCGGTGATCGACGGCGACCTCGGCTCGGTCGAGGTGTGCCTGTCGCTCCACGTCGCCCTCGAGGCCCGCCAGGTCCTCCGAGCCCGCCACCGCTGAGCGGCACTCAGCTCAACCGGGACCCTCCCCCACGGGATCGAGGATGAGCTCCACCGGCGGCACCGCAGGGTCGCCGCGGAGCTCGATCCGCAGACGTGCGGGCCCGATGCCCTCCTGCGGGATGAAGTTCGCATGTGGCCGGTCGGGGACGGTGCTGGGCCGGCCTCCCGACCACGACCACTCGGACGAAGCGCGGCCGCCGAGCTCCTCCAGGTTCATCCGCCCGTCGCGGAGCGACCAGATCAGCGAGTACCCGGTGATCTCCGAGGGGCCGATCGTCATCGACGAAAGCTCAGTGGCTGTGTTCAACGACGCCACGATGGCCGACCCGGTGTCGTCAGCGCGGAGCAGGACCCAGCCCTCACCAACCTCGTCCGCCTCGGTCCTCCAGCGCAGGACCGTGACGCCGTCGACCCCCAACTGCTCGACGACCTCGCCCTCGAATCCCGAGGAGGCGATCAGGTACTGGAAGGCCGCCTGGATCGGCTCGGCCGCATCGACGCGATCGATCGGGGCCGCCGTCGCCGCATCGAAGCCCGCCGGGAGCCAGGTGGCCAGGTCGTCGAGGTCATCGACCTCCGACGGCGCCGCCGGCCGGTCGTCCATCGTCATCTCCCCGAGCTCCGAGATGAGCTCGGGCGGTGGCCAGACCGGCGCCTGGGGTGCGACGTCGGGGGCCGCCAGGTCCGGGTTCGGTTCGGCCACGGCCTCACCCGGGATCGGCACGCCGCCGTTGCCGATGACCGGGGGCTCCGAGGCGACGTCACGGCCGTCGAGATCGGCGCGGTCGAGACCACCGAGGAGGGCCCAGCCGGCGACCACCGCCACGAGGACGGCGGCGGCGACCGAGAACCGCCCGATCCTGCGGGCCGTGCCCGGCGGGCCGGGGACGTCGAGCGGCACGAGCTGGACGACCTTGTCGCCGACGAACAGCGCGTCCGGGTCCAGCTGGGACGCCTGCACGTCCTCGGCCCGGCGCGCCAGCATGGCCCGCAGCTCGGCCTCGAGGTCGGCGGTGTCGTCGAAGGCGGTGTCGCCGGGGGTGGGGCTCATCGGCTGATCTCCTTCCGGAGGTCCTTCAACGCCCGGTGGACGAGCGTGCGGACGGTGGCGGGGCGACAACCGAGGACCTCGGCGATCTCGTCGTCGGGCAGGTCCTCGTAGAACCGCAGGACGATGGCGGTGCGTCGGCGGTGGTCGAGGCGGCCGAGCGCGTCCCACAGCTCGTCGGCCTCCAGCTCGGCCGGTTCGGGCGGCGGGGGCTCGTGCACGCGTTCGACCCGCTGGCGTCGCATCCACGACCGGCAGCGGTTGACCACCGCGGCGCGCACGTAGGCGCCGGGGGACTCGACCCGGGCCCAGGCGCGGTGGGTCGCCACGAACGCCTCCTGGGTCAGCTCCTCTGCCACCATCCGGCGGCCGGTGAGCAGGTAGGCCAGCCGCACGTAGGCGAGGTAGCGCTCGCGGTAGAGGCCCACGAGGCCGGGGTCCCACGTCGGTGGCACCCGGACCTGGTCGTCGGTTCCGGTGGAGTTCCCCACACGACGGTGACGCACGAGCGGGGCGCTGCGTTCCCGGGAACCCATCGGACGGTCCGGCCGGCGCCGGCGTCGCCGAGAGACCGTCCCCGCAGACCGTCAGCTGCCGGACGTGGTCGTGAAGTCGCCCGAGCTGCTGAACACGACGATCTCCTCGCCGGACAGGCACTCGTCGGGCAGCGTCACCTCGGGCGTCTCCAGATCGTCGAGCTCGGCGGGGCTGAAGAACCCGCCCAGGGCGACGATCCCCTCGCCGACCGACACCTCGGTGCCCTCCACGATGATCGTGCCGTCGCCGCGCGTGGACGTCCCCGACGGCCAGACGGCCGGGTACCGGTGCCCGCCACTGGTCAGGTACACGCACCCGGCGTCGTCCATCTCGATGGTCCCGGTCACCTCGTTGGTGAGCCCGTCCTCCTCGGACTCCGCCGAGGTGCGATCGACGACGCTCGGGGCGACGGCCGGCGCGGTGTCGTCGGAGCCGCTCCCGTCGGCGGAGTCGCTGCAACCCAACGCCGAGACCACGACCACGGCCGCCAGCACCGCGAGGGCTCGTCGCTTCGCCATTCCCACAGTGCTAGTCCGTTCGCGGCCGGAAACCTTGCCCGAGCGGCATCCGGTACCGGTGGAGCGGATTCGCATCCGATGTGACCGACGTCCGATCATGACGCCAGTCGCTTGTTACACCGCGTCAGGAGGATCTCGCGCCATGGCCTTCAGCGTCGACAAGGAACGATTCCGATTCCGTGACGAGCTCGCGGAGGGGGTGAAGGGCAAGCGGGTCCTGATCACGGGCGCCGGCAAGGACGGCGGCCTCGGACAGTCGTTCGCGCTGTCCGCGGCGATGAACGGCGCCACCTCGGTCGGCGTGCACTTCAACCGCAGCTACCACGACGGCTTCGACCTGGTCGACGCCATCCGGGCCGAGGGCGTCGACGCCTTCCCCGTCCAGGCCGACGTCACCAACATGGGTGATCTCTGGGCCTCGCGCAGCTACATCATCGAGCAGATGGGCGGCCCGCCCGACGTCGTCATCTGCAACTCCGGGCTCACCGAGGGCGGCTACCAGTTCGGCCGGGCGCTGCGTGAGGTCGAGGACGAGCCGCTCGCCATGCGCCGGGCCCGGGTGCGCCAGCACTTCATCGACAACCTCGAGGAGTCCCGGCTCGTCCTCGACACGAAGATCGACGGCTTCCTGGCCATGACCCACCTGTGGGCCGGCGAGGCCGTCTACCACAAGCGCCCGCTGCGCCTCGTGTACATCTCGTCGCGCCAGGCGATCGACCCGGGTGTGTCCGTCCCCGGCTACGCGATCAGCAACTGGGCCGTGCTCCAGCTCCCCGAGGTGCTGGCGGTCAACCTCGGCAAGAACGCCGGCATGGTGTCCGCGCTCAGCGTCCTCTACCCGTTCGTCCGCACCGGGATGACCGACGAGTACGCCGAGAACCCCAAGGTCTTCGGGCGCTGGCAGCCCCGCATGCTCGAGACCCACGAGGCGGCCGAGGCGTTCCTCCAGCTGCTGTCGCGGCCGATCGAGGAGACCGACCGCGGCCTGTTCGAGGTGATGGTCGACGAGGTCGACGACAGCGTCGAGGTCACCTGGAAGCAGGTGAAGCTCCACGTCGCCGAGGACGACCTGTCCTGGAGCAAGGGCGGCGCCCTGGTCTACGGCAAGGACTGAGCCCGGCCGGAACGGCGTTCACCCGAACTGGTCCCCGCAGGATGCCACCGGTGGCATCCTGTGGGGACCAGAACGGGAACCACGGGCCACGGGCGCGGAGGGTCAGGAGGCGCCGCGGCTGGCGAGGACCGCCGGGACCGTGCGGAGCAGGATCTCCAGGTCCCGGGCGAGCGACCAGTTGTCGACGTAGTAGAGGTCGAGGCGGGTGTAGTCCTCGAACGAGCACGAGCTGCGGCCGCTCACCTGCCACATGCCGGTGATGCCGGGCTGGACCCGCAGCCGGTCGTGCAGCTCGGGCGCCCACTGGGCGACCTCCTCGGGCAACGCCGGGCGGGGGCCGACGAGCGACATGTCGCCCCGGACGACGTTCCACAACTGCGGAAGCTCGTCGAGTGACGTCTTGCGGATGAACCGGCCGACCCGGGTGATGCGGGGGTCGTCGGCGATCTTGAACAGCGGGCCGTCGGCCTCGTTGCGTGCCACCAACTCGGAGCGACGCTGGTGGGCGTCGGGCACCATCGAGCGGAACTTCAACACGTCGAACGGCTCGCCACGGCGGCCGACGCGTCGCTGGCGGTAGAGCACCGGGCCCGGCGAGTCGAGCCGGACGGCGAGGGCGACCGCCGCCATCGCCGGCGCCGCGACGACGAGGCCGACCGATGCGGCGGCCAGGTCGAACGCCCGCTTCGCGACCGCCCGCCAGCCCTCCTGGTGCTGGGCCTCCAGGTACATGAGCGGGAATCGGCCGAACGAGCGGAGCGTGAGCCGCTCGGGGTCGATGTCGGGCAGGGTCGGCGACACCTCGAGGTGGTAGCCGGCGGCCAGCAGCCGCCGGGCCAGCCGCTTCGTCGTCTCGAGGTCGGCGGCCGAGCCGGCGACGAGCACGTGGGACGCCTCGACCCGCTCGAGGATGGCGAGGGCGTCGTCGACCGGGCCGAGCGTGTCGGCTGCCGTCGATGGCGACGAGGCCCCGCCGACCGAGAGGTAGCCGGCGAACTCCGCACCGAGCGCCGGGTCGGCGTCCATCGCGCCCCGCAACGCGGCGGCCTCGGCGTTGGCGCCGACGATCACGACCCGTCGCGCGGCGCGGCGGGTGGCCCGCAGTCGACCGAAGCGTCGACGCACGACCTCCCGCTCCGCGACGAGCGCCATCACCGTGGTGACGGCAGCGGCGAGGATCCATGCCCGGCGGAGGTTCGCGCCGCCGAGCGCCGCGTTGGCGATGACCATGCCGATGGCGCCGGCACCGGCGGCCCGCACGATGCGGCGGTACTCGCCGGCGCGGGTGGCGATGAAGCGGGCCTGGTAGAGGCGGGACTGGACGAGGGCCGCCATCCACACCGGCAGGCACAGCCCGCCGACGATCACGGCCCGGCGGATGCCGCCCTCCGCCCACGGCCCGACCAGCTCGGCCAGGCCGAGCGAGAGCACGAGCGAGACGACGATGGCGGCGAGGTCGAGCCCGGCCAGCACCAGACGGGTGCGGCGATGGCGGCGACGATGGGCGCGGAGCCACGGCGCACACGAGGTCGCTCCCCCGCCGGTCATCACCACCGTGGTCGTGGCGCCCCGCTCGGCGACGACGGGCCGGTCGGTCGCCGTCAGCTCGGCCACGTCGTCGCTCGCCAATGACATCCCCGCTCCTCGGTCACTGCTCGTGGTCGCCGGACCTGGGGAACGGTACGAACGACGTACCGGGCGGACCATCGGACGGTCGGCCTACCCACCCCGTCGGCCGACCCGGGGACGGCGGCCCTCCGGGCCATGACGCGAGCGGGCCCGCCCCCCAGGGGTGGGCGGGCCCGGCCGGGGGTCGTCGCGGCTCGGCTCCCGGGGACCGGCACCGGGTC
>JAXHUH010000279.1:0-21107 GCA_034211175.1 Actinomycetota bacterium | reverse complement strand
GCCACGGCGACCGCGCCCCGCCTGGCGCGGTCGGTCCGGGCGACGTTCCTCTCACTGGGCAGCCTCGGCGGCCGACTCGCCAACGGCGTCGCCCGCGTGTGGCTCGGCCGCCTCGACGACATCGACGACGTCCTCGACGCCGGCGCCGCCATCGGCGTCGTGTGCTTGGTCGTGCTCATCGCATCGGGCGCGCTGCTGCGAGCCACCGATGCGGATCACAACATGTCGGGCGCCGGCCGTGACGCGTCGCGTCGACTGGCCCCGACCGCCGGAACCAACCCCGAGCGGGCCGGGCACCGTCGGTACCGTGCCGGCGTGCACAGGGTCGATCGGGTCGTCGATGCGGTGTTGCCGACCCGCACGGGACCGGGGGGACCGCCGACGCCTCGCCGTCGGCGTGAACGTCGCACGCGCGGTCGTGCTCAGCGTCCCCTGCGCCAGGAGGACGAGAAGGCTCCGCCCCACTCCTGACCCGACCGTCGACCGCTCAGAAGTGGGCGAGGTCCGTGGCGTGGGGGAGCTGGTCGAGGGTGTCGATGCGGTCGGCCAGGGCCTTCGCGCCGGAGCCGAGCACCGGGACGGCGAGGGCGTCGAACTTGGCCCGGAGTCGTCGGCCCTGGGCGTCGAGGTCGGTGGCGGGGATCCCGCTGTCGTGGCGGGCCTCGTGTGACGCGCCGCTCGCGTGCACCCGGACGATCGACTCGGTCTGGCGGAGTGCGTCGTCGGTCGTGACCTCGACCCGGGCGAGCAGCTCCTGCACCTCCTCCGAGCGGGCGCGCGCATCCGAGAACGCCTCCGGGTCGGAGGTGTCGTCGCCGAGCAGCGCCATCGCCGTGGTCGCCCGGAGGCTGAACTTGGCCTCCAGCCCGGTCGTCGGCTCGGGTATGCCGCAGACGTCGAGGATCGACGGCTTCACGACCAGCTTGACCCGCTCGACGTCACCGGCATCGAGCCGCGGGCGAAGTGCCGCGGCCGACTCGATGGCGGCGTGGGTCAGGTAGCAGGCGGCGTGGTACTTGAACAGCGTCCGCCGGATCAGCCACTCGTCGGCGACGCCGTCGAGCCGGTCCCGCTGCACACCTGGTGATCCGGTCGCCTGGACCAGGCCCTGGTTGGACTCGAACGCGTCCGGGTCCGCGGTGAACCCCCGCTGCGCGAGCCGGGCGGCGAGCACACCCCGCTCGGCGGCCTGGCCGGCGTGGAGCGGCTTGGTCATCGTGCCGAAGTTCGCCTTGAGGCCCGACGCCTGCGACGCGGCGATGCCGAGCGCGTGGCCGAACTGCTCGCAGTCGAGCCCGAGCAGCCGTGCGCACGCGGCGGCCGCCCCGAACACCCCGATGACCGACGTCGTGTGCCAGCCGTTGGCGTAGGGCCGACCGCCGAGGGCGACACCGAGGCAGCACTCGACCTCGAAGCCGGCGACGAACGCCGCCAGCAGCTCGGCTCCGGTGGCGTCCAGGTCCTCGGCCAGGGCGAGCGCCGCGGGGAGCAACGGGACGGTCGGGTGGCCGCCCATCGTGGTGTGGGTGTCGTCGTAGTCGAGGGCGTGGCCGATGGCGCCGTTGATCATCGCGGCCTGGCCCGCCGCACAGCGTGCCGATTGGCCGAGCACCGTCGAGCGGCCGGCGATGGTGCCGAGCTCGGCCCGCAGGATCCCGGCGAGTGGTTCGGCCCGCCCGGCGAGCGCACAACCGAACCAGTCGAGCACGCACTGGCGGGCCAGCACGGCGACCTCGTCGGGTACGTCGTCGATGGTCAACCGGCCCCACCGCTCCCACAGCTCATCGGTGATGGTCACGGTCGCTCCCCCGGCCGTCACGGTCGTCCACCCGCCTCAGTCCAACAACCCGGCGATGGCGGCCCGCTCGAGCGTCACCTCGAACAGGCGGGTCGTCGCGGCGTCGATCATCACGCCGTTGAGGTTGGCGCTGCCGGCGCCGGCGGCCTCGGCCTCCCGAACGGCCTCGACGACCCGGCGGGCCCGCTCGATCTCCTTCGCCGTCGGCGCGTACACCTCGTTGGCGATCTCGATCTGGCTGGGGTGGATGCACCACTTCCCCACCGCGCCGAGGGTCGACGCCCACGTCGCCTCGCGCCGGTAGGCATCGGGGTTGCGGAAGTTGGCGAACGGGCCGTCGATGGCGTCGAGCCCGTTGGCCCGGGCGGCGAGGATCATCCGGTTGCGGTGGTAGTGCCACATGTCGCCCGGGTAGGCGAGCTCTCCGGCGTCGCCCTCGCCGATGTGGCCGGTGCGGATCCCCTGGCTGGCGGCGAGGTCGCCGACCCCGAGGATCAGGGCCTCCAGACGGGGTGAGCACGCGGCGATCGCCTCGACGTCGGCCAGCGCCTCGGCCTCCTCGATGAGCAGCTCCAGACCGATGCGGCCGACCTCGAGCCCGAGCCCGGTCTCGAGCTGGGTGAGGAGGTCGTCGACGAACCACACGTCGCGAGGCCGCTTCACCTTCGGGACGATGATCACGTCGAGGTTCGCGCCGGCCCCGGAGACGACCTCGATCAGGTCGCCGTGGCACCACGGGGTGTGGACGCCGTTGATGCGGTACGCCCGGACCTTCGAGCCCCAGTCGAGGTCGCGCAGCGCGGCCACGATGTTGGCCCGCGCCCCCTCCTTCTCCGAGGGGGCGACGGCGTCCTCGAGGTCGAGGAACACGAGGTCGGCGTCAGTGGCCGCGGCCTTGGTGATCATCTTCTCCGACGTCGCCGGGGTCGACAGCTCGGAGCGGCGGAGCCGGTTCGGTCGCCCGCCGATGCCGGGAGCCGAGCCGTTCGCCGTTCCCGTCGCCGGTGTGGTCGTGATCGTCATCATTCGTCCCCCTCGGGTGCGACCAGGACGGTCGCGAGCGTTCGGTGCAGGTGGGCCAGCGCCGGGACCGGGTCGACGCGGTCCGGGTCGAGCAGCCACTGGTAGGCGATGCCCCGCAGCCCGCCGACCACGAACTGGGCGGTCAGGGCGGCGTCGACCGACGGGTCGAGCGAGCCGTCGCGATGGCCCCGCTCGACGAGCCCCGCGACGTCGGAGCGCATCCCGTCGTGGAACTTGGCGAATCGGGCCCGGAGCGCCTCGTCGGGGCCGAGCGCCTCGAACATCAGCGCGTAGAGGACCCGCAGCGAGGACGGGTCCCGGGCCGCCTGCTCGCCGATGGCGTCGACCAGGATGAGCACACCGTCGCGACCGCTCGCGCCCTCGGTGCGGGGCATGACGTTGCGGTGGTTCCAACGGCGGACGATCCGGTCGATCAGCGCGCCGACCAGCGCCTCCTTCGAACCGAACCGCGCGGTCACGAGGCCGCGGCTGTACCCCGCGCGCTCACCGATCGCGGCCAGCGTCAGGGACTCGAACCCACCCTCGACGATCAGCTCGGCGGCCGCGTCGAGCAGCGCCCGGGTCGAGCGCTCGTTCCTGAGCTGTTGGCGGTTGGGCGGTAAGCGGTCGGGTTGCTGCCGGTCGGGTCGCTGACGGTCGGACTGCTCGAGGTCCGACGCGCGACCGGCGGAGGGCGTGGCCCCGTCCGGTGCGTCGTCGATCATTCGCGCTGCTCCAGCTCGGCCAGGACCTCGTCCGTGTGCTCGCCCAGCTTCGGGGCCCGCCGGTACACGCCCGTGCCGGTGCGGGTGAAGCGGATCGGCGTGTTCGCCGTGACCACCGGGCGCTCCGAGCCCGGATGGTCGACGGCGACGAGCATCTCCCGCGACCGCACGTGCTCACTGCGGAACAACGCCGGGGCATCGTTCACCGGGCCGACCGGCACGTGGCCGGCCAGCGCGGCGACGACGTCGTCGGTGGTGCGGGCCGACGTCCACGAGCTGAGCACCTCGTGGACCAGCTCCCGGTTCGCCGAGCGCCGCGGCGAGGTGCGGGTGCGCTCGTCCTCGATCAGGTCCTCGCGGCCGACGGTGCGGCACAGGTGGGCCCACTGGGCCGGCGTCGGCGCAGCGATGGCGCACTGGCCGTCCGCGGTCGGGAACACCTCGAACGGCGAGATCGACGGATGGGCGCTGCCCCGGGGCGCCTGGACCTCGCCCTCGTAGGAGTAGCGCCACGTCACCGACTCGCACAGGGCCATGACCGCGTCCATCATCGCCACGTCGACGAACTGTCCCTCGCCGGTCATCCGGGCGTGGTGGAGCGCGGCGAGGATGCCGACCGCGCACATCGTCGCCGGGTACAGGTCGCCGACGCTCGGGCCGCTGGCCACGCGCTCGCCGTCCGCGGTGCCGGTGCAGCTGATCAAGCCGCCCATGGCCTGGGCGACGATGTCGAACGCCGGCCACTGCGCGTGGGGACTGGTCCCGGTGCGGGGGTCGCCGAACCCGCGGATGGCGCCGTAGACCAGTGCCGGGTTCCGCTCGGCCAGTGCCTCGTAGCCGAGGCCGAGACGTTCCATGACCCCGGCCTTGAAGTTCTCGACGACGACGTCGGCGCCGTCGATCAGCCGCAGGCAGCGATCTCGGTCGGTCGGGTCCTTCAGGTCCAGGGTGATGCCGCGCTTGTTGCGGTTGATGCTCGCGAAGTAGCCGCCGAACGCCCGCTCGCCGTCGGTCTCGGTGAACGGTGGCAGGAACCGCGGCAGGTCGCCCTTGGGTGCCTCGGCCTTGATCACGTCGGCGCCGAGGTCGGCCAGGATCATCGTGCAGTACGGCCCGGCGAGCGCCTGGGTGAGGTCGATCACCCGCACGTCGCGCAGGGGGCCGTCGCGCGCGGGCCGCATCGCCGCGGCGTCGAGGTGGCCCTGCGTGTGCTCGGCCGGTTCGTCGGCGTCGGCGTCGACGTCGGGCGGCTGCGAGCCCGTCCGGTGGTCGCGGTCGGTGTGGACGCCGGTCATCGGGCGGCCCTCACCGGTCGGCCCAGTGGCTGCGGCGCTTCACCAGCACCGTGCGCTCGAGCTGGCAGACGACGTCGCCGTGCTAGTTGCAGCCCCAGTGGGCGAAGCGGACGACGCCCGCGTCGGGATGCTCCGTGCTGTCGGTCGCCTCCAGCACCTCGGAGTACGCGGTGATCGTGTCGCCGTGGTGGACGGGTTTGGCGAACCGCACGGCGTCGAGGCCGAGCTCGGCCAATGCGTTCTCGGCGGTGTCCTGGCTGGTCAACCCGACGGTCATCGACCCGGTGATCAGCCCGAACACGAGCTTGCCCTCGCCGAGCGGTGAGCCGGCCATGACCTCGGCGTTCCAGTGGGATTGGGCGGTGTTCATCACCGTCTTGGTGAGGAAGCTGTTCTCGACCTCGTCGACGGTGGCGGACCGGGCGTGGCGCATGCGCCGCCCGACGGGGAAGTCCTCGAACCAGTTGTCGTTGCCGGTGAGCTCGCTGAGCGTCATCGCGCCGAGCCTTCCGCGGCGACCGGCTCGGCCGCCGGCGTGGCCGGTGCGCGGCGCCGGACCAGGTTGGAGCGTCGGTAGTCGACGACCAGCTCGTCGCGCTGGTTGTGGGCCTCGGTGTGCCAGGTCACGATCCCGTTGCGGGGGTTGGACGACGACTCGCGGGCCGAGACCACCGTCGAGCGGGCCGTGATCGTGTCGCCGGGGTGGACCGGCAGGTGGAAGGTGCAGTCCTCGATGCCGAGGAACGGGCCACCGGCCTCGGAGAGGTCCTCCACCGAGAGCCCCACCACCGTGCACAGGACGAGCATGGGGTTGACGACGACATCGTCGTGGCCGTGGGCACGGGCGAAGACCACGTTGAGGTGCATGGGGTTCCAGTTGCACGTCGCCGTCGAGAAGGCGACGTTGTCGGCCTCGGTGATGGTTCGGCCCCAGTGGTGGGTGAAGACACGCCCGACCGTGAAGTCCTCGAACTGGTTGCCCTTGGTCACCAGCGGAAACGCCGCCGGGTCGAAGCCGGAGCCGTTGTCGCGGCCGCTCATCGCAGGCCCGATCGGCCGAGGAGGCTGTCGGACACGATCCGCTGCATGATCTCCGAGGTGCCCTCGAAGATCTTGGTGAGGCGGGCGTCGCGCCAGTAGCGCTCGATCGCGAAGTCGGTCGTGTAGCCGGCGCCGCCGTGGATCTGCAGACCCTCGGACGTCACCCGCTCGGACATCTCGGCGGCCAGGTACTTCAACATGGCGGCGCGGTCGTCGACGTTGGCGCCGTGGTCGGCGTCGTCGGCGACCTGGTACATCAGCGCCCGGCACGCCTCGATCTCCGAGGCCATCGTGGCGATCTTGAACCGGATGGCCTGGAAGTCGGCGATCGGCCGGTCGAACTGGTGGCGCTCGCCGACGTAGCGGATCGAGTCCTCCAACGCGCCCCGGGCGAGACCGATCGAGCGGGCCGCGGTGTGGATGCGGGGGATGGTCATGCCCGACACCGTCCGGGCGAACCCGTCGCTCGCCTTCTCGGGCTGCGCTTCGGGCTCGGCCGCGCCCTCGGCCTCGTTGCCGACGAGGCCGTCCTCGGGGACGAAGCAGTCGCTGAACGACAGCTCGAACGTGTTCCAGCCGTGGTAGCCGATCTTGCGGATCGGGTTGCCGGTGCAGCCCTCGGGCAGGGTGCCCGGCTCCTTCTCGACGACGAACTGACGGATCCCCGAGTGGCGCCGCGCCGGGTCGTACGGCGTCGTGCGGGCCACGACGATGAGGGCGTTGGCCTGGTCGGCGAAGGTGCACCACATCTTCTGGCCGTTGATGAGCCAGCCGCCGTCGGTGCGCTCGGCCCGGGTGCGGATCGACGCGACGTCGGAGCCGGCGTCGGGCTCCGACATGGCGAACGCACCGAGCCACTCGCCCCGTGCCGCCCGGGGCAGGATCTCGGCGCGCCGGGCCCGGTTGACGCTGCGGGCCAGGCTGGAGCGGGCGATGATGCTGGCCACGCTCATCCACGCCCGGGCCAGCTCCTCGGTGATGAGGGCGTACTCGAACGCCCCGAGGCCGAGGCCGTCGTACTCGGTGCCGATGAGGATCCCGAAGAAGCCGAGCTCGCCCATCTCCTTGCGGAGCGACTCGGGGATCAGCCCGTGCTCGGGGTCGAGCTCGTTCGCGACCGGCAGCACCCGGTTCATGGCGAAGTCGCGGGCCATCTCCTGGATCGCCACCCGGTCGTCGCTCCGGTAGGCGGTCGGGATCGGCGGGCGCGGGTCCGTCGGTGGTCGAGGCATCCGGTTCCCCCCAGGTGTGCCTTCTGAGCTGGTGCGGCACGCGCCTGCCGCACCGCGCCGTGGAACCTACGCCAAGACTTGTTGGCTGACAATCAACTGAACTGTCGGTGCCGGAGCCGAGTTGCTTCCGTGCTCAGGTCCCGGCGACGCCGGCCGGGCCCCGGAGCCGGATGATCGACGAGAGGTCGTCGCCGCCCAGGCCCTCGACCGAGGCCGCGGCGAATGCCGAGCCGACGGCGGCGGCGACCGGGACCGCCGCCGGATCCGGGACGAGCCCGACGAAGTAGCGCAGGTCCTTCGCCACGAGGTCGACCGGGAAGTTCGGCGCGTGGTCGCCGGACGCGAACCGATCGAGGACACCGCCGAGCGCCGCGGACGTCACCGGCAGGTCCCGGAGCAGGTCGCGGGCGGCGGCGTGATCGAATCCGTGGCCGTCGAGCACCGCGACGATCTCGGCGCCGATCGCCACCTGGGCGGCGAGGAGGGCGTTGACCGCGAGCTTCACCGGTGCCGCCGACCCGAGGCGGCCGAGGTGGCGTGCGGCGGACGCGTTCGGGGCCAGCGCCGCCCTCGCGGTCGCCACGGGGCCGTCGTCGCCGCCGAGGAGGTGGACGAGCGCACCACGGGCGAGCTGGGGTCGCGAGCCGAGCACCGG
Organism: Actinomycetota bacterium; assembly: GCA_034211175.1. GTDB lineage: Bacteria > Actinomycetota > Acidimicrobiia > Acidimicrobiales > CAIXPF01 > JAXHUH01. The sequence continues at coordinate 13,338 of JAXHUH010000279.1, read as the reverse complement.
ACACTCGACGAGATCGGCGCCCACCGCCGCGATGGCGGCGCCGAGCTCGGCCACCCAGCCGGGCGTCACCGTCGAGGACTCCACGGCGACCGCGCCGGCGCGGAGCCCGGCGGCCGCACCGTCGGTCGGATCGAGCCACACGACCCGGGCGGCGTCGTCGTCGGTCACGACCGAGACGACGACGTCGGCGCCCGCCGCCGCCATCCGGGGCGTCGGCGCGGCCTCGATGCCGGCGTGGGCCGCGGCGAGGTCGTCGGCCCGGGCCGGGGTCCGGTTCCAGACGGTGACCCGCCGGCCGGCGTCGGCCAGGTTCCGGGCCATGCCCGATCCCATGGCCCCGAGCCCGAGCACGGCGATGGTGGTGGCGTCCTGTGTCATGCACCGGACTCTGAGGCCGACGCCCTCTTCGGTCCAATCGATTGTGAGGCCGCGATTGATCGGTCGGACGAATCACTAGGCTCGGCGGCCGTGGAGCTGCGCCAGATCGAGTCGTTCGTCGCGGTGGCCGAGGAGCTGCACTTCGGGCGTGCCGCCCGGCGCATCCACCTGTCGCAGCCGGCGCTGAGCCAGCAGATCAAGCGACTCGAGGCCGAGCTCGGCTTCGAGCTCCTCACCCGCACGCAACGCAGCGTCGAGCTGACCCCGGCCGGCACGGCGTTCCTCGACAACGCCCGTCAGCTGCTGGCGGACGCGGACCGCATGGTCGTCGAGGCGTCGCTGGCCGCGGCCGGCCGGACCGGCACGCTCCGGCTCGGGTACGTGGGCTCGGCCCTGTTCAGCGTCGTCCCGCCGATCGTGCGGGCGCTGCGGTCCCGGGCGCCGGGCATCGAGCTGTCGCTCGTCGAGATGAAGTCCGAGCTGCAGTTCGACGAGATGCGGGCCGAGCGCATGGACGCCGGGTTCGTGAAGGCCCCGGCGGCCGATGTCGCCGGGTTCGCGGTCCGGCCCGTCCATCGCGAAGGCATCGGCCTGGCGGTTGCCAGCGGCCATCACCTTTCCGGCGCCGACGCGATCGCACTCGCCGAGGTGGCCGACGAGCCGTTCGTGATCTTCCCGCGTGCCGCGGAGCCCGACACGTTCGACCTGCTGATGCGCTTCTGCGCCGACCACGGCTTCGTCCCGACGATCGCTCAGGAGGCGCTGAGCCTCCAGACCGTGCTCGGCCTCGTCGCCACCGGCCTCGGGATCGCGTTCGTCGCCGACTCGGTGATGGAGAGCTCGGCCCGATCCGGCGTGACCTACGTGCGGCTCGAGCCGCCGACGCCGCTGCTGACCACGGCCCTGGCCCGGCCGTCGGACACGACGAACCCGGCCGTGGCCCTCCTCGAGGAGATCACGGCCGGGACCGTGGCGCCGATCGCCTGAGCCGGGCCCGGCAGGCCGGCGGGCGGTTCGGCCCGGTCAGAGCCGACGGGCGGGGTCGGCGCGGACAGGGTCGGCGCGGACAGGGTCGGCGCGGACAGGTCGAGGCTGACCGGTCTTCGCGGTCAGGGTCTGCGTGATCCGGCCAGGCGGCCGCCGGCGCTCAGCAGGCCGAGGCCGCCGCCGAGGAAGAACCCGACGAGCACCGCGGCGGCGAGCGCGACCCCGCCCGAGACGCCCGCCGCGAGCAACACCACGTAGGCGAGCAGCGCGACGATCAGCCAGCCGAACAGGGCACGCATGAACACGGTCCGGGTCATGGCGCTCACCATGACGGAACGACCGGCGGAGCGGCTCACCCCCACCGGGTGATCAGCCGCGCACCAGAGCGCGCGTCTTCCGTGGCCGGAGATGGCCCCGGCCAACCGCCCGAGCGGTGAGGTGCGCCCGGTGCGTCGCTCCGTGGCATCGGCCGCCCGGTAGAGGCCGTACACCGACTGGACCCCCAACCAGCGCAGGGGCTCGGGCTCCCACGAACGTTACGCTCGTGATTCTGTCAGACTGAGAGCGTTCTGTTCGCACATGTCCGCACATGGCGCGCGAATGAATCGCTCATGACACCGGAGGCCTCCATGACCGAACTCGGCGCTGCCACGGACCGCTCCGCGGCGAACCTGTGGCTCCACTTCTCCCGGCTCTCCCGCGAGGGCGAGGCGCCCCAGGTCATCGAGCGGGGCGAGGGCGCGTACGTGTGGGACACCACCGGCACGCGCTACGTCGACGGCCTCGCCGGCCTGTTCGTCGTCCAGGCCGGCCACGGGCGCGTCGAGCTCGCCGAGGCGGCCCGGGCCCAGGCCGAGCAACTCGCCTACTTCCCGCTGTGGACGTACGCGCACCCGAAGGCGATCGAGCTCTCGGAGCGTCTCGCCGCGCTCGCGCCCGGCGACCTCAACCGGGTGTTCTTCACCACCGGCGGCGGCGAGGCGGTCGAGACCGCGTGGAAGCTCGCCCGCCAGTACCACCTGCTGAAGGGCGACACCGAGCGGGTCAAGGTGATCGCCCGCAACACCGCCTACCACGGCACCACGCTCGGGGCGCTCTCGGTGACCGGCCTCGACGCCATCAAGGAACCGTTCGCGCCGATGCTGCGCGAGGGCCTGAGCCTGCACGTGCCCAACACGAACCGCCTCCACTGCGGGCTCTGCGCCGCCGAGTCGGCGTGCACCCTCGCCTGCGCCGGCGAGATCGAGCGGGCCATCGTCGCCGCCGGCCCCGAGACCGTCGCCGCGGTGTTCCTGGAGCCGGTCCAGAACGCCGGCGGCTGCTTCGTGCCCGCCCCCGGCTACTGGCAGCGGGCCCGCGAGATCTGCGACCGCCACGGCGTGCTGCTCGTCTCCGACGAGGTGATCTGCGCCTTCGGCCGCCTCGGCTCGTGGTTCGGTGCGCAGCGTCTCGGCTACCAGCCCGACATGATCACCTTCGCCAAGGGGGTCACCTCGGGGTACGCACCACTCGGCGGGGTCCTGGTCAGTGACCGTCTGGCCGAGCCGTTCCTCGACGGCACCGAGAGCTTCCTCCACGGCATCACCTTCGGCGGCCACCCGGTGAGCTGCGCGGTGGCGCTGGCCAACCTCGACCTGATGGAGCGCGAGGACCTCCCGGGCCGGGTGGCGTCGCTCGAGGGCGAGTTCCGGTCACGCCTCGACACCCTCTGCGACCTGCCCATCGTCGCCGAGGTGCGCGGGATGGGGTACTTCTATGGCATCGAGCTGACCAACGAGGGCACGAGCTTCACCGACGAGCAGTGCGAGTGGCTGCTGCGCGGCTTCGTGTCGCCACGGCTGCTGGAACTGGGCCTGATCTGTCGGGCCGACGACCGGGGCGACCCGGTCATCCAGCTGTCCCCGTCGCTGGTCGCCGGGCCCGAGGAGTTCGACCTCATCACCGGCGCCATCCGCCAGGCCCTCGTCGAGGCCCACAAGGAGCTCACTGCGTGATCGCACCCGTTGCCCGGGACGCCCCGATGGTCCGGGGAGGCGGCTGATGCCGCCGGGCCAGACCGACGACCCCGACGACGGCGACCCGGGCGACGACGGCGACCAGGCAGCGGACGACGAGCTGGCGATCGAGGCGCCGCCCGGCCCGCGCCACGACGACGGCGCGGTGGTCGACCTCGACGACACCGACAAGGCCATCATCCGGGCGCTGCAGGTCGACGGCCGGATGAGCTACTCGAGCCTCGGCCCCGAGGTCGGGCTGTCGCGCGCCGCGGTGCGCCAGCGGGTCCAGCGCCTCATCGACCACGGCGTGATGGAGATCGTCGCGGTCACCGACCCGGCCCGCCTCGGCTTCGCACTCCAGGCGATGGTTGCCGTGTCGGTGCGCGGCGACACCCGGGCCGTGGCGAAGACCCTCTCCGAGTGGGACGAGATCGACTACCTGGTCCTGGTGGCCGGCCGCTACGACCTGCTCCTGGAGGTGGTCTGTGCCGACGTCGCCGACCTCGTCGAGCTGGTCAACGGCCGCATCCGCGCCATCCCCGAGGTCGTCTCCACCGAGATCTTCACCTACCTCCAACTCGTCAAGCAGACCTACTCCTGGGGTACCCCCTAGCCCTTCGGCCGAGCCCGCGTGCGCGGCCGGTGTCGACCGCCCCGGCGGCACCCCGGATCGGCCCGCGGCTCGCCGCCCGACGCCGCCCGTGCCGCGACGGTCTCCGCGCCGTCACCGGCTGACGATCACCCGGGCACACCGGGCCGACACCCACCACCACCACCCGAACTGGACCGCGCACGATGCCACCCGTGGCACCCAGGTGGGTCCAGAACCACAACCACCCGAACTGGACCGCGCACGATGCCACCGGCGGCACCCGGGTGGGTCCAGAACCACAACCATCCGAACTGGACCGCGCACGATGCCACCCGTGGCACCCGGGTGGGTCCAGAACCGGGATCGTGGGCGGGCGGGACGGGGGCCGGGGTCAGCGACGTTCGAGGCGGCGTTGGAGGGAGATGCCGCCGGCCATTCGCCGTCGGCGGGCTCGTCGCCGTTGTTCTGCGCGTGCTCCACGTCTGGTCGTCCTCCCGATCGGGACTTGCGGGACCGGAGTCCGAACGCCACGTTGTCGAACACGCTCATGTGCGGGAACAGCGCGTGCTCTCACATCTGAGCTCAGACAACCGCTCCGACAGTGTGGGTGCCGCGCGGCGGTCGAGGCCCCCGTCGTGGCGGCCGCGCCACGGCGCCGGGCCGGCCGGGACACCTCTCCCCGATCGACATCACCCCCATCGGGTGAGCCGCGGGACGTCCACATGACCGATGATCGGTCCGGGCCGACCGGTGCGGTTCGAGCCCGTCGCCGCAGCCGCGGCCGCTTGCTCGCGCCCCCCGCCAGGCGGCGCGAGCCGGAGGTCGAACGGTGACGTGCACGTGTCGGTGAGCCCGCCGTTTGCCGCGTCGACCACGTTCGGGGCACGGTCACCCACGCGGTGTCCCGAGAGGCGTAGCGTCCCACGCGACCGAGGAGCACACCGATGCAATCACCGACCAGGGAGGTCCGTCCCTTGCGCTCACGCCTGGCCCACATCATCACGGCGCTGGCGGTGCTCGGTGTCGTCACGTTCGGCGCCATCGCGCCGTCCGCGGCCCAGACGAGCAACGACCCGTCACCCGAGCCCGTGTCCGACTTCGAGAACTGGCCGCTCGGCTTCCTTCCCGAGTCGTGTCGCACCGAGGGCCCCGACGCCCTGACCAACGTGCGGTTCTCGGTCGACGGCGGCCCCGAGGTCCCCGACCTGCGCCAGCTCAACCTGGAGCCGCCCGCCCAGGCGGTGACGATGCGCTGGGACGGCTTCGCCGAGGGGTGCGAGGACGTCGGCATCTCCCTGTCGATCAAGAACTCCGGCAGCGTGCAGTTCGACCCGAACCAGAACCAGTACGGGTTCCGGACGGCGTACTGCGGGCCCGAGCCCGGCATGATCTCGTGCACCGCCCCGTTCGAGCTGACGCTGTTCCTCGCCCCCGAGGTCGGCGACCCGGCCTACGACTGCTTCCAGGTCGACGCCAGCATGGGCCCGCCGCTCGCCGTCGTCGGCCCCGACGGTTCCTTCTACGGCTCGCTCAACGGCGTGTTCAACACCCTGATCTCGGCGTGGAACGGCGGCATCACGCCGTGCGGCATCCCGCAGCCGCCGACCTCGACGACGACCACCACCGCGCCGCCCCCGCCGCCGGGCCAGCAGACGACGACCACCACCCCGCCGGGGACCAGCGCCACCGACCTCGTGTGCCCGCCCGACCAGCAGGTCGTCGACGGCGTCTGCACGGCCGTCGCCGGCCAGACCGTCACCCTGCCGGCCACCGGCCCGGAGCAGACGACGTCGACCACCGCGACGGGCGGGTTCGCGCTGATCGCCATCGGCGGACTGCTCGCGGTCGGCGGCGGGCTCCTCGGGCGCCGCTCTCGCAGCTGAGCCACCGTTCCCGCATCGGTCGGCGCCCCGGGAGTCCGCTCACCGGGGCGCCGACCACGCGTTGACCGCAGACGTGGCGCCCCCGCTGTGGGGTAGGTGGAGCCGGGCCTCGGGGCCCGGCTCCCGCCGTCACGGGGTGCCGAGCGCCCGCAGGTAGAACGTCGCCATGTCGTCGACCTCGGCGTCGGAGAGCCCCGTCTCGACGTGCAGCTGGTCGATGAGCACGCCGATCACCCCCGCGACGATCAGCGCCGCGTCGTGCTCCGGGAGTCGCCGCCCGAGCGCGCGCAGCGGGGCGAGGAGCGGCTCGGCGAGCACGTCACGGCACTCGCGCACGTGATGCCACTCGAGTCGGCGTCCGTGGCGGACGATCCCGGTCGCCGGGCCGTCCGGGTCCGGTCGTCGGGCGGCGCGAAGCACCCGGTGGACCCAGATCCTGATCGACTCGCCGGGGTCCTCGACCCCGGCCATCAGGGTGCGGAGGTCGTCGACCATCGTGCCGACCGAGGACCGCACGACCGCCACCACCAGCTCGTCCTTCGACGTGAAGTGGCGGTAGAAGGCGTTGTTCGACACTCCGGCGGCTCGGACGATGTCGACCACCCTGGCCTCGGCCGACCGCGCGAGCACGATCGCGCCCGCAGCGATGATCTGGTGCCGCTCATCGGCTGAACCGTTGTCGGTCCCGTCGCTCTCGTCGGTGCCGTCGATCTCGTCGGGCTTGCGCCCGGCGCGAGCGGTGTCCCGCTCGCTCATCCCCTCACCGGCATCCAGGACACGGGACACGACCTCCGAGCAGCGTCGAGGCCGCCGTCCTGCGCGCCTCGGGGCGACGAGCATCACCGGGGTCGGTCAACCCCGGGTGAACGCCCGCGGGGAGAGGCTAGGGCCCGCGCCGACGACAGCGCCCAACCAACTTTGAGGGTGCGCAGTTGCGTGTTCGGCGTCGTCGGCCCAGCGCAACGTCGCAGACGATCGACCGCCCGGTGGACGCCTGGCAACCCGTTCTCGGTCCCCCGACGAGCATGGCTCGCCAGCCCGGGACCCGGAAACGTGTGGGTCGGCTCAGGAGGTGGGGTCGGTGACCTGACCGGCGAAGAGGACCGCGCCGGTGGGGCGGTGGCGGATGAGGTAGAGGAACGGGCGGTCGGCCTTCACGGTCAGCTCCGGTTCCGCAGCACCCGACTCGTTGAAGCCGAGCCCGGTCGCCGCGGCGGCCACGGTGCCCTCCTCGTCGACCGCGATGTCGGCGGCGTGGACCGCGCCGGCGAGCTCGGCCGCCGGGTCGATCAGCGGGTAGGAACCGGGGGCGGCGCCGAGCCCGTCCAACCAGCCGAGCAGGTCGATCGTGGTCGAGTCTTCCCACCTCGGGACGAGCAGCTCGTAGGGCCCGGTCGTCATCGTGGCGTCGATCTCGTCGACCACGGCCTGGTCGAGGCCGTCGCGCAGCTCGGCGAAGCGGCCCTCGTCGGGGACGATGACCAGCATCGAATGGTCGCCGCCGCCGGTGTAGGGGATCTCGGCCGCGGCCCAGCCGTCCCCGGTGCCGCGGGCGTCGGCGAGCTCGAGCTCGCGCATCAGCTCGACCTCGGTGGTCGAGCCGTCGAGGCGGGTGAAGGTGTCGGTCACCGTGCCGTACTTGCCGAACGGCGCCTGCCAGCGGGCCTCGAAGTACACGGCGTCGGTGAGGACCAGCACGGTGTTGGGCTGAATGAAGCCCTCGGGGAGGAGCTCCGGGATCAGTTGCTCGGTCCGATCGGCCACCCAGTCGTTGATCACGTCGCGGCTCTCCCCCGGTGCGCCGGCGAAGTCGAGTGGCTCGGTCGTGACGCCGTGCTCGGCGACGAGGAGGTCGACCCAGTCCTGGTCGGGCTCGACGTCGAGGCGGGGCCAGATCCGATCGGCGATGGCGACGACCACGTCGTCGGACGCGCCGGCGGAGGCGGCGATGGCCTGGTCGAGCGCGTTCCACGCCTCGTGGGCCGTGCGCCCGTCGGGCAGCCCGAAGGCGTCGTCGATGGCGGCGCCGGTCGGCTCGTCGGCCGCGGCCCGGGCCATCAGGAGCGCGTGGCCGATGCTCAGCGGGCTGAACACGAGGTCGTCGCCCTCCGGCTGGCTGCGCCACAGCTCGAACCCGGCGTCGTTGAACCCGGCGACCAGCTGATCGACCGGTGCGTCGGGGTCGGGTTCGGAGCGCTCGACGTCGGGCGACGCCGCCAACTCGGCACCGGCCGCCCCGCCGCCGGGGTCATCCGCGCCGGCCCCGTCGTCACCGCTCGTACCGCCACACGCCACGAGCACGGCGACCAGTGCCATCAGTGCGATCACGCGGGTCATGGCACTTGGACGACGCCGACCGCCGCGCGGTTCCCACGCCGGCCGGGAAGCGGGGCGGTGTGCACCCGCCCCGCCGGCCGGGGAGCATCGGTCGGCGGGGCGGGAGTCACCCGGGTACGTTCGGTCGCCCGGCGGGACGGGCTCAGGCGGTCGGATCGTCGGCGTAGCGGAGGTAGGGCTTGCGCTCCTCGACGTTGGCGAGCTGGCGGCGGGCGTCCTCGGTCGAGGTGCCGAGGCCGACGATGACCCGCTCGCCGGGGCGCCAGTCGGCCGGCGTGGCGATCGGGTTGGCGTCGGTCGCCTGCAGGGCGTCGATCACCCGGAGCAGCTCGTCGAAGTTCCGCCCGACCGACTTCGGGTACGTGAGCGTGAGCCGCACCCGGTTGGCCGGGTCGATCACGAACACCGAGCGGACCGTGTTGTCGTCACCCTCACCCGGGTGGATCATTCCGTAGAGGTCGGCGACCTTGCGGTCGGGGTCGGCGATGATCGGGAAGTTCAGGGTGTTGCCGGTGACCTCGCCGATGTCGGGGGCCCAGCCGTGGTGGTCCTCGATCGGGTCGACCGACAGGGCAAGCACCTTCGTTCCCCGGGCGTCGAACTCGTCCTTCAGGCCGGCGGCGCGGCCGAGCTCGGTCGTGCACACCGGCGTGTAGTCGGCCGGGTGGCTGAACAGGACGGCCCACGAGTCGCCCTTCCAGTCGTGGAAGGTGATCGTGCCGTCGGTGGTGTCGGCGGTGAAGTCGGGGGCCTCGTCGCCGAGGAGGATGGACATGGTGCCACTCCTTCGTGGTGCTTCGTGGGTTTCGGGGGAGGAACCGGTGCCGGCGACGATCCGCAGACCGGCGGCGGCCGCGTTGTCGTAGTCGTCGTCGATCAGGACGACGTCGTGGCCGGCGCGGTCGAGCAGCGCGGCGGCGATCGAGGCGCGGAACCCGCTGGCGCAGTGGACCCACAGGGTGGTGGTGTCGGGGAGCTCGTCGAAGCGGCGGAGCAGGTCGTGGATCGGCAGGTGGAGCGACCCCTCGATGAGGTCGTCGGCCCGCTCGTCGTCGCGGCGGACGTCGAGGATCGTCGCGTCGGGCTGTTCGGCGACCTCGGCGAACGTCACGACCGGGTAGCGGCGGCGCTCGCCGTCGCCGACCCAGTCGGCCGGGCCACCGGTCGCGGCGCCGGAGGGGCGGTCGATGCCGATGCGCACGAGCTGGCGCTGGGCCTCGGCGACCTGCTCGGGCGTCTCGCCGAGCAGCGTGACCGGCATCCCCCAAGGGATGAGCCAGCCGACGTAGGTGGAGAAGTTGTCGGCCAGCTCGATGCCGATCGTCCCGGCCACGTGGTCGGCGGCGAACAGACGGCGCTCGCGCAGGTCGACGACCCACTCGCCGCGGTGGATGCGCCGGGCGAGCTCGGTGGCATCGACCGGCACCGGCGGCGACAGGTCGACCGGTCCCGGGCCGGCGAGGTTCAGCGGGCCCATGTGGGCGTAGTAGCGGGGATGGGCGGACAGGCGGGCGACGAGGCGCTCGACGAAGTCGTCCTCGTCGTCGACGGTGAGCGCCGAGTTGACCAGTCGCTCGGCACCGAGCGTGCCGTCGGAGTCGCCCTCGCTCTGGATCGACGAGCAGAAGCTGCCGAACCCGTGGGTCGGGTAGACGCGGGCGTCGTCGCCGAGGAGCTCGGCGAGACGATGCGCCGAGCGGTACTGGGCCCGGGTCAGCTCGTCGACCATGTCGGCGGAGATGAGGTCGGTGCGCCCGACCGTGCCGTAGAGCAGTGAGCCGCCGGTGAAAACGGCCGGCGCGCCCGCTTCGTCGCCACCGGGGTCACGGACCACGTAGCTGAGGTGGTGGGGCGTGTGCCCGGGCGTGTGGACGACCTCGACGGTGAGGTCACCGACGGCGAAGCGGTCCCCGTCGGCCACGGCCCGGTGCTCGAAGCGCAACGGCTCCGCACCGGCGTGCACGAGCGTGGCTCCGGTGACCCGGGCGAGCACGAGCCCGCCGCTCACGTAGTCGTTGTGCACGTGGGTCTCGGCGATGTGGGTGATGTCGACACCGGCCTCTCGGGCGGCGTCGAGCACCCGGTCGATGTCGCGTTGGGGGTCGACGACGAGCGCCGAGGCGCCGTCGTGGACGAGGTAGCTGCGGTCCCCGAGCGATGGGGTCTCGATGGTGACGACCTGCACGTGTGCCCTCCTGGAGCGCGTGTCGAACCACGTTCACGGCTCTGCGTCCGGACGATCCTACGGAACGTTAAGTACGGACATTCGGTCTTTACAACCGAGGCGTCCGCGTGTTTGTTCCCGGACGGCGTACCCGCTCAGCCCGCGGCGAGCACCCGTCCGTCGGAGAGCTGGATTCGGGCGTCGGCGGCACCGATGACCGAGGCGTCGTGAGTGGCCACCACGGCGGCGAGGCCCCGTCCACGAACGACACCGGCGAGCAGGTCCATGATCACCCGTCCGGTGCGGGAGTCGAGCTGGCCGGTGGGCTCGTCGGCGATCAGCAGGCGCGGCGACGCGGCGAGGGCGCGGGCGATCGCCACCCGCTGCTGCTCACCGCCCGACAGCTCGGCGGGGCGGTGACGGCCCCGGCGGCCGAGACCGACGAGGTCGAGCAGCTCGGTGACACGTTGGCGCCGCTCCTCGACCTCGCAGCCGTTGAGGCGCAACGGGACCTCGACGTTCTCGGCCGCGCTGAGCATCGGCAGCAGGCCGAACGACTGGAACACGAAGGCCACGTCCGAGCGGCGCAGCTCGGTCCGCTCGGTGTCGCTCGCGGCGGTGAGATCGCGACCGCATACCTCGACCGTCCCCTCGTCGGCCCGGTCGAGCCCTCCGATCACGTTGAGCAGCGTCGTCTTGCCCGAGCCCGACCGGCCGTGCACGGCGACCAGCTCGCCAGCGCGGACCGCGAGGTCGACGTCGTCGAGCGCGATGACGGCCGACGGGCCGGTGCCATAGGTGCGGCGCACGCCGCGCAGCTCGGCCAGGGCGGCGGTGCCGGCGGGCCCGCGGCCGGGCTCGGGACCAGGTCCTCGGCGGTCAATGCTCACGGCGCACCTCCGGCCACACCTCGACGTGGTGATCGGCCTGCTCGACCCGGACGCGGTCGGCGAGGCCGAGGTCGGACACGAGCTGCTCCGGCAGCTGCAGCCGGCCCTCCCGGTCGAGGACGACGAACTCGGTCCCCTCCCCGCCGTCACGGTTGCGCAGCGTCTCGGCGCTCACCCGGCCGTCGCGGATCGTGAGCGTCCGATCGACCTGCGACGAGACCAGCGGGTCGTGGGTGACGATCACGCCGGTGACGCCGAGCTCGGCGTTGGCGTGGCGGAGCAGGTCGATCACCTCGGTCGCGGTGGCGGAGTCGAGCTCACCGGTCGGTTCGTCGGCCAGCAGGACGTCGGGCTCGTTGGCGAGGGCGACGGCGATCGCCACCCGCTGCTGCTCACCGCCCGACATCTCCGCGGGCCGGTGGCGGGCCCGGGGCGCGAGGCCGACGAGGTCGAGCAGCTCGAGGGCCCGGGAGCGGCGACGGCGCCGACCGGTTCCGGCCAGCGCGAGGGGCAGCTCCACGTTCTGGGCCGCCGACAGGTACGGCACGAGGTTGCGGGCGGTCTGCTGCCACACGAACCCGACCTGGTGGCGTCGGTACTCGATGCGGTCCCGGTGGGACATCGCCATCAGGTCGGTGTCACCGACCCGGGCCCGGCCGGCCGTGGGCTCGTCCATGCCGCCGAGGATGTTGAGCAGGGTCGACTTGCCCGAACCCGACGACCCGACGATCGTGACCAGCTCGGCAGGCCAGACCCGCAGGTCGAGGCTCTGGAGGGCGATCACCTCGAGCTCGTCGGTCTTGTAGATGCGCACCAGGCCGTCGCAGTCGATCATCGGCGGCTCGCCGCGCCGCGGCGACATCGGGTGCGGCGACATCGGGGGTGGCGGCGGTGGGGGTGGCGGCGGTGGGGCGGGTGGGCTCATCGGGGGGCTCCCTCCTCGCGGAGCAGGCGGCCGAGCCCGACGTCGCCGGCCGAGCGGGCGACGGCGAGGGCAACGGCGATCGAGGCGGCGATCAGGGCGGCGGCGACGACGGCGAAGGCGGCGACATCGGGCTCGACGCGCACCGCCACACCCCCGGCGAAGGGGGTGATGTCGATCTCGTCGGCGAACAGCGACAGCTCGAACAGACCGGCGACCACGCCGGTGACGACCCCGAGCAGCACCGGTGGCAGGATCTCGCCGAGCGCGGCGCGGCGGAGCTCGCCGGGTCGTGCGCCCAGCAGGTCCAGGAGCGCGAGCTGGCGGCGCCGGCTGCGACCGGCGAGGACCATGCTGGCGCCGAGCGCGAGCGCAGCACCGGCCGTGACGGTGAGCGAGACCGCGAGGTACGACCGGCGGGTCACCTGCACGAGCGGGTCCTCGGCGAGCGCGGCCTCGACCGCGGCGCGGTCCGCGACCTCGACGCCGAACCGCTCCGCCAGTCCGTCGAGCGCAGCCTGGGGGGCCTCGGCGCCGACGAGGACCCAGTCGAGCGCCGCGGGCGCGCCGGACGCGGCCTCGAGCACGTTTCGGTCGACGACGACCCAGTCCCGCTCGTCGTCCTCCCACTCCGTGCCGATCGAGGTGACCACGAGCGGCACCACCTCACCGAGCACGTTCAGGCGCAGCTCGTCGCCGATCTCGACCGCCTCGCCGTCGAGGACCGGGGCCGTGGTCGCCGGGACCACCGAGGTGTCGAGGACGACGAGGTCGGCGAGCCCTCGGTCCTCCCCCGCGTGCGCCGGCGAGCCGGACCGGACCTCGGCGAGGGCGCCGGTGTCGACCGCGTGGAGCTGCACGTTCACCGGCCGGCTGGCCGCCGACAGGCTCACCCGGGACACGCCGCCCGCGGCGACCGGGGCCGGTGCGAGCTCGACGTCGGCCGCGTCGAGGACGCCCCGGTCGGTGGTCTCGATCCGGTAGGGCGCACCGACCGAGCGCCAGCTCGCGACCTCGGCGCCGCGTGCGATCGAGGACGCCACCGCGGTGGCGATCACGACCGTGGCGACGGCCATGGCGGTGACCACCAGGAGCACCCGGTGGCTTCGGACGTCGGCGACGAGGCGCCGGAAACCGACGAGACCACCGACGCCGATGGTCAGGCCACCGCGCCCGGCGAGCCCGGCC
>JAXHUH010000278.1:0-14158 GCA_034211175.1 Actinomycetota bacterium | reverse complement strand
CCGGCGAGCGTGGGAGACGGCCCGATCGCCGCCACCAGTGCCGCAAGTCGTCGACTGTCCGCTCCACGCGCTCCCCACGCGCGCCGGTGTCCGGGCGCGACGGCGCCGGCGCCAGGACCACGCACCGGTGAGCAGCAGCCCGAGGCCGGCCACGAACGCCGCCACCACGACGACGACCGGCCACCCGGGGGATCAGCTCGACACCGTCGAGACCGAGCTCGGGGAACGGGCGGATCGCCTCCGCGACACCCGGGCTGGCCAGGCTGTAGGTGTCCTCGCCGTGGTCGGTCAGGACGAAGGTCGACGCGCCGTTCGGGGCGAGGACGGTGTTGCCGCCGGCCCCGGGCATGAACGGGACCTGGAAGTAGCCGCCGTGCTCGGCCCAGTGCGGCAGCGCCCAGAACGAGCGGTCGTACGTCTGGTCGCCGTCGGCGAAGCTGCGACCCGACGGCAGGCCATCGACCCGTCCGGTGCGGTAGAGCGCCTCGTCCACGAGGACAACCAACACCAGGCCGATGAGCACCGTGCTCCCCGGACGCTCCCGCGTGGTCGGGCGATCCGGGCGACGGAACGGCGGGCACGCCACACGCCGATCACGCATCGATCGTCGTACCCGGGCGGTCCGCTGACCAGGGCCCGAGGTCACCGAACCGCTACGGTCCGGGCGGGGGCAACAGGGGGAAGCAGATGATGGCGCAGCGGCATGGCTGAGCGGGTCGACAGCTCACGGTTGCAGCAGTACGCGCTGGCGTTCCAGGAGTCGGCGGCGCTGATGTCCGCGGTCGACCTCGGGATCTTCACCGCGGTGTCCGAAGGTGCCGCGGATGTCGCCGCGGTCGCCGAGCGCGTCGGCATCTCCGTCACGAACGCCGACCGCCTCGTGACCGTGCTCCGGGCGATGGACCTGATCGACGTCGGCGCCGACGGCCTCGTCAACGCGCCCGACGCCGAGCGGTTCCTCGTCGAGTCCGGCCGCGACTACGCGGGGCCGTGGATCCACTTCACCAGACCGGCGTGGGCCGAGTGGGGCCGCCTCACCGACCACCTCCGCTCGCCGGAGGAGTCGGTGCTCGGCATGTACGAGGACCTCTCCGTCGATGGCGCTCGCAAGTACCACACCGCGACCTACAGCATCGGCGTCGGCGCCGGACGCCGGTTCTGCCGCCAGGTGGACCTCTCGGGAGCCCGCCGCCTCCTCGACCTCGGCGGCGGGTCGGGCGCGTACAGCATCGTCGCCGCCCAGCAGCACCCCGGGCTCGAGGCCGTCGTGTTCGACCTCCCGCCGGTGGCCACCGTCGCCCGCGAGTTCATCGAACGGGCCGGCGTCGCCGACCGCGTGACCGCTGTAGGCGGCGACTTCACCTCCGACCCGCTCCCGACCGGCGCCGACGTGGCCGTCATGGCCTCGAACCTGCCCCAGTACTCCCGGGAGATCATCGCCGACGTCGTCCGGCGCACCCACGACGTGCTGGTCCCCGGCGGCCAGATGCACCTGATCGGCGAGACGCTGGTCGACGACCGGTCGGGCCCGATCGGCCCGGCCCTGTGGGCCCTCAACGAGGCGCTGTCCCACAGCACCGGCGTCGCCCACTCCAACGCGGACTGCGTCGGCTACTTCGAGCGTGCCGGCTTCGTCGACGTCGCGGTCACCGAGTTCGTCCCCGGCACCCTGACCCGCATCTCCGGGACCCGCCCCCGCGTGAGCGGCTACGACTCCGGCTTCCGACCCGGGCTCTTCGCCGAGAAGACGATCGTGGTGACCGGAGGCGGCAGCGGCCTCGGGCGGTGCATCGCGCACGAGCTCGCCTCCCTCGGGGGCCTGGTCGTCCTCGTCGGTCGAACCGACGCGAAGCTGGACCGGGTCCGCGCCGAGATCGAGGCCGACGGCGGGCGGACCCGGACGCGGACCTGCGACATCCGCGACGAGGCCGGCGTGATCGCCGCGGTCGGCGGCATCGTGGACGAGCTCGGACCGATCGACGGCCTGGTGAACAACGCGGGCGGGCAGTTCCCGGCCCCGCTGCGCGACCTCAGCCTCAACGGCTGGAACGCGGTCGTCGCCAACAACATGACGGGCACGTTCCTCGTGTCCCGCGAGGTCTACCGCCAGTCCATGGAGGCCCACGGCGGGGCGATCGTCAACGTCGGCGCCGACCACGACCCCGCCATGCCGGGCATGGGCCACAACGGCGCCGCCCGGGCCGGGCAGGCCAACTTCACGGCCACCGCGTCGGTCGAGTGGGCCCACGCCGGCGTGCGGGTCAACCACGTGACCCCCGGCTACATCGCCACCTCGGGCCTCGACACCTACCCGCCGGAGCAGCACGAGACGCTACGGCGGGTCGCTCGCCGGGTCCCGCTCAAGCGGCACGGCACGGAGGCCGAGCTCTCGGCCGCCGTCGTCTTCCTCCTGTCGCCGATGGCGGCCTACATCACCGGCGCCAGCCTGCGGGTCGACGGCGGCCTCCACAACAACATCGGCGGGTTCGTCCGCCTCCCCGACCACAGCGACGCGCCCCGGTGGGACGGCTTCCACCGCTCCGAGCCGCCGGCCGTGCTCGCCGGTGCTGATCCGCCACCACGGGAGTCGGACCGCTGACCGCGGTCGGGGTGCGCACGCCGAGCGGGCAGCCGCGAGTGGCTCAGAACGGGCGCTCGCCGACGACGCTCACCCGTCGGCCGCTGCGGGTCTGCGGGTAGTAGTCCCAGGCCGCGTAGTGCTGGGTGCTGCGGTTGTCCCACATCGCGACGGCGCGCGGCGTCCACGAGAAGCGGCACTGGAACTCGGGCCGGTGCTCGATGTGGTCGCACAGCAGGTCGAGGATCGCCCGGCTCTCGTTGGGCGCCAGGCCCTTGATGCGGGTCGTGAACGCACGGTTCACGTAGAGCGCCTTGCGCCCCGTAACGGGATGGGTGCGCACGACCGGGTGGATGGCGGACGGGAAGCGGCCGTCGCGGGAGTCGGACTCCTCGGTGCCGTAGCGCCCCCGGTACACGTGGGCCGACTCGTGCACCGCGACCTTGTCCGCCAGGAAGTCCTTCATCGGCTGCGACAGCGCCTCGTACGCCGCCTCGGTCGAGATGAACAGGGTGTCGCCGCCCACCTCGGGGACCACCGGCAGGTGGAGGATCGTCGCGCAGGGCGGGCGCTCGTCGCAGCTCACGTCGGTGTGCCACCCGTTGCCCGCCACGACCTTGGAGCGCTCGTCGGCGTGGATGATCATCACGTTGGGATGACCGTCGACCGTCGGCGCGGCCGGGTGCACGTGGAGCTCGCCGATGCGCCGCCCGAGGCGCTCGTGGGCGTCGGGCGGCAGCTCCTGGTCGCGGAAGAACAGCACGAGGTGCTCGGCCCAGGCCGCGGCGACCT
The DNA here is from genome assembly GCA_034211175.1 of Actinomycetota bacterium. GTDB lineage: Bacteria > Actinomycetota > Acidimicrobiia > Acidimicrobiales > CAIXPF01 > JAXHUH01. Next base: position 10,788 of record JAXHUH010000278.1, on the reverse strand, counting down.
GTTCCCAGGTGGCGTCGTCGAGGTCGGCGAGGTCGACACCCGTGACCTCGGCCCCCAACGTCGGGCTCACCGGCGTGACGGTGATGGTGGCGCGATCGGATTCGGTGATGGCCATGACGTCGGTCCCCCCGGGCCTCGGTCTGGATCTCGCGAGCAACCCGGAGCGTACCCATCGGGCCTGCCGAGGCGCAGGTCCACCGACCGCCGACCACCGGCCGCGGGCCGGCGGGGAGGCCTCAGACCTTCAGGTTGGCGGCGAGCGAGTCGGCGAAGAGCGCGAGACCGCCGGGAGGGGTGCCGGGCAGGGCGGCGCCACCGTCGGGGAGCCGGCCGAGGACCTGCTCGGCCGACGTCGTCGCACGGTCCAGCAGGGCGGGGAGGTCGACACCGACCATGACGCCGTCCCGCTTGCGGAACCGGCCGGCGACGAGCACCGACCGGACGTCCGCGGTCGAGGCCTGGAACACGAGGGTCCCGGCGGCATCGAGCACCGGGTGCATCGCCGTGCCCGGACCGCCGACGACGATGACGTCGGCCTGCTTGCCCGGCGTGAGGCTGCCGATCCGGTCGTCGAGGCCCATCGCGTCGGCCGCGTTGACCGTCACCCACTCGAGCGCCTCGAGCGCCGTGGTCGACACCCGGTCGGGGAGCCGCCCGGCGAGGTTCGTCGCCTCCGAATCGGCCCATCGCTTGAAGCCGAGGCCCTGGCGCAGCTGGCTCAGCATGCCGCCGTTGTTGAGCGAGACGATGTCGCACGAGAGCGTCGGCGCGATCCCGTGCCGCTCACAGGCCGCGAACGCCGGACGACCCATCCCCATGTTGAGCTCGGTCTCGACCGAGATCGAGACCTTGGCGTCCGCCCGGGCCATGACCTTCCACTCGTCGTCGGTCATGGCGTTGCAGTGCACGTGGACCTGGTCGGGGCCGACCAGGCCGGCGGCATCCATCTCCGCGAGGCCGGACGCGTGTCCCCAGACGCATCCGGTGTGGGCGACCTGGATCGCCGATCGCTGCCGGGCGGCGTCGACCTCGGCGGCCGTGGCCGAGAGCGGGAGGTTGCCGACCTCGGTCAGGGCCACGCCGAGCGTCACGAGGCCGTCGGGCGAGGGGAAGTAGGTGTCGGCGACGCGGGCGAAGTCGCGGAGCCGCTCGGTGTGGTCGGCGAAGGCCGGCGGCGCGAACGGGTTGCTCTCGAAGAACCCGTAGCCGAAGACCGCCCGGATGCCGGCGTCGACCAGGCCGGTCAGCGCGGCGTCGCTGTGGTCGGGCGTGTTGTTGCAGTGGGAGAAGTCGAGGATCGTCGTCACCCCCGACTCGAGCGCGTCGACCGCGCCCAACAGGTTGCCGAGGTGGACATCGGCGGGCTCGTAGGCCGGCGAGATGGTGAAGCGGATCCCGAAGACGTAGTCGGCCAACGTCCAGTCGGCGCACAGCGCCCGCATCTGCGTCTGCCACGTGTGGCGATGGGTGTCGATCATCCCGGGGGCGACGATGTGGCCGCCGACGTCGACCACCTCGGCGTCCACGTCGCCGAGCGACGGAGCGACCGCGGCGATCGTGTCGCCCTCGATCAGCACGTCACCTTCGGGCAGCTCGCCGATCGACGGGTCCATCGACAGGACGTGCCCACCCCGCAGCAGCAGTCGTTCCCCGGCCATCCCGCGTCCCCCGTTCGCAACCCTCGGCCCGTCGCTGCGCCCCGGTGACCGGGGCGCAATGGCGGCGGGTCGAACGTAGGACGAGGGCGGCGGCCGGATCATCAGGCAGATCGGTTGCGATCGGATGGTCGACCCGGCGACGGGCGCGGCAGGTCGCCGGGACCGGCGGGCACGCTGGCCCGGCCGGCGCCCGACATCTACCGTCCGTACCGAGGAGCGACGGGATCGGGGGATCGCCAGATGGACGTCCGTGCGCTGCGCTACGCCGTGACCCTGGCCGAGGAGCTGCACTTCGGGCGGGCTGCGCGACGGCACGTGATCTCCGCGCAACCGTTCGGGCGACGCATCCAGCTGCTCGAGCGGGAGCTGGGCACGAGGCTCTTCGAACGCACGAGTCGGCGGGTGACCATCACGCCGGCCGGTGCGGTCTTCGTGGCCCGGGCCAGGACCGTGCTCGCCCGCCTGGACGAGCTCCCCGACGTGGTGTCGGGCCTCGACCCAACGGCCGCCGATCATCTCCGGGTCGGGGTGCTGGGGTTCGGGGCAAGCGATCGGTGGGACCTCATGGCGGCATCGGTGACCGAGCGCTTCCCCGACCTGGACCTGGGCTTCGTCGACCTCACGTTCGCCGACCAGTACGACGCCGTCCGCACCGGGCGGGTCGACGTCGCGCTCGTCCACCACGTCGACGAGATCGACGGCCTCGACCTCACCCCGGTCCTGTCGTCGCCCCGCTCCGTGGTGCTCCCCGCCCGGTGCCCCCTCGCGGACGCCGACCACCTCGGCGTCGACGACCTCGACGGGCTCCGATGGCTCGGCATCCCCGCCGACGCGCCTCGGCTCCGTTCGTGGCTGGGGTTCGACCCGGGCGGTGGGGCACCGTCGGTCGACCATCCGGCGTCGGTCCCGAGCGCCGTCGCCACCACCGGCTGCCTGGGGTTCCATGCCGCCGAGGCGGCGCGCTACTACGGGCGCCCCGACGTGCGCTTCGTTCCGGTGGACGGCGCCGAGATCGTGGTGGCGCTGGCCACCCGGTCGGGCGACGATCGCCCGGAGACGTCGGCGTTCCGGCGGGCCGCCGCGGCCGCGGCCGCTTGGGAGGGCGCGGTCACGGACGAGACGTGGACCGGTTCCCCGGCGTGAACGTCCTCCCGCGGTCGCCGCACCGACCGACCGCGACGGCCCCGCCTCCCCTCGATCAGGTCAGCTGGTCGCGCAGGTAGGTGGCGTCGGTGACGGCGTGGCCGTCGTAGTCGTTGTTGAAGTAGGCGTAGACGTCGGTGCCGTCGTCGAGCCACTCGCCGAGACGGTCGGCGATCGGGCGGAGGCGGCGACCGGTGTAGCGGCCCTGGTACTTCGACTCCAGCGCGTTCGGTCCGTGGAACCGCACGTAGGTCCAGTCCGCGGTCCGTTCCCACGGATGGTCGGCGAGCAGGTCGTGGATGCACAGCGCGGCGCCGTGACGGCGGAGGGTCTCGAACGTGTCGTCGTGGACCCACGTCGGGTCCCGCAGCTCGACCGCCCAACGGTGGGTCGACGGCGCCCGTTCCAACAGCTCGTCGAGCCGTTCGGTGTTGCGGTGCCAGTTCGGTGGGAGCTGCAGCAGCTGGGGCCCGAGGTGGTCGCCGAGCCGCTCGACCCGTTCCAGGTGGCGGGGGAGCCACTGGTCGGGGTCCTTCAGCTTCTTGCGGTGCGACCCGTACTGGCCGACCTTGAGCGCGTAGCAGAACCCCTCGGGCGCCTGGGCGGCCCAGTCGTCGACCGTCTTCTCGGCCGGGAGCCGGTAGAAGGTGTTGTTGATCTCGACGGTGTCGAATCGCTCGGCGTAGAGGCCGAACCACGTCGACGGCTTGGCGTCGGCCGGGTACACGACCCCGCGCCAGTCGTCGTACGACCAGCCCGAGCAGCCGACCCGCACGGCACCGCGGCCGCTCACGAGGTCAGGACCGGGAGCTGCTGGTCGGCCGCCAGCGCGGCGGCCAGGGGGTCGGCGAGATCGAGACGGTCGCCGAGGTCGGCGACGGTCCAGCGGTCGGGGCCCAGGTCGGGGTCGTCGAGCTCGTCCCAGGCGATCGGGACGGCGACCGGGCCACCGGCGACGTGGCGGACCGCGAAAGGCGCGAGGATCGAGGCCCCGGGCGCCGTGGCCGACGTGTCGATCCGCACGCCACCCGTTCGGCTCCCGCCGGAGGCCCCCTCGACGAGGTCGCCGAGTGCGCCGGCCACCGCGCCGATCGTCGAGTGCGCCCACTGCGACGCCTGGTCGAAGCTCGGTCCCGGGCCCAGCGGGACCCGGACCTGGACGTCGGGCCCGGCTCCGATCACCGGTGCGCCGTCGATGCCCTGGTGGCCGAGGGCGGTGCCGAGCAACCGGGCCACGGCGGCGACGTCGGCGAACGTGGTGTCGTCGCCGGCATCGAGGTCGATCACGACCCAGCGCGCCCGGTCCCGGGCCCGAGTCCGCCCGGCTCCGGCGCCCCGGTCGCCGAGGACGTGGCGGATGCCGTCATCGCTGCACGCCGCGAGCCACAGCAGTGTCGCAACCCGGTCGACGACCACGATCTCGCCGGCCGGGGCGTCGCCGTCGGCCCGGCGCCGGGCGTTCACGGTGCGCATCCCCTCGGGCAGGTCGGCCCGGGAGAGATGGTCGGCCAGGACCGCGCCGTCGCCGAGGTAGGGCAGGATCCGACGGGCGGCGACGGCGACGTGGCGCACGATGTCCCGCCGGGTGACGGTGGCGGCGTCCCCGGCCGCGGGGAGGACCTCCGCGTCGGGATCGTCGAGCGCGATCTCCCCGCCGGCGACCTCCCACACGCCGCCCGGGTCGACGTCGTCGAGCGCGGCCAGCTCGTCGTCACTGACCCCGGGACCGTGGGTCGACGACCAGATGGCGTCGGGGTCGGCGGCGACCTCGTCGTTGGTCCGGCCGGACTTCACCGAGCGCGGGTACTCCTCGGGGTCCCACCCCTCGATCGCGTGGTCGTCGTGCTTGTGGAGCAGGAGCCAGTCGTTGGGGCCGCCCCGGCGGCCGCCTCGTTTGGGGCGGGGCCGCACGAACACGAACCGGCCGGCGAGCTTCTCGCCGTGCAGGTCGACGTGGAGGTCCCCGCCGGCGAGGGCGTCGCGTGGATCACCCTTGTCCTCGGCGGGCGCCCACGTCCCCCAGTCCCAGACGATGACGTCGCCGCCGCCATACTCGCCGCCGGGGATCACGCCCTCGAAGTCGTAGTAGTCGAGCGGGTGGTCCTCGACGTGCACGGCGAGGCGGCGGACCGACGGGTCGAGCGTCGGGCCCTTCGGGACGGCCCAGCTCACGAGTACCCCGTCGAGCTCCAGTCGCACGTCGTAGTGGAGGCGGGTCGCCCGGTGGCGCTGGACGACGAACCGGTTGCCGGGATCCGGCGGCGGTCCCTCGCCGGAGGGCTCGGGCGTGGCGTCGAAGTCGCGCATCGCCCGGTACCGGGCGAGCGGGTCGGGGCCGTCGGCGGCCTGGTCACCGGCCATGTGCGCTGTCTACCCCAGCACCGGGCCCCGGAACCGACCGTGCCAACCCTCCCACCACACGGGCTGGTCGGGATCAGGGGAACGCACCGTGGCGATCGGTGGCGGCCGACACGCATGAACGGTGTCATCCGCGGTAACAACGGTGGGGCCGACCGACGAACAGACCACTGCGACATACCAACGAAGCGACCGGCGGCCGATCGCCCGGACCGAGGTGCTCGGCCGTCGCCGACGAGGAGCACCCTTGCCCCGCATCCCACGCACCGACCTCGACGTCTTCCCCCTTGCCCTCGGCGGCAACGTGTTCGGCTGGACCGCCGACCGTGAGACGTCGTTCGCGGTGCTCGACGGGTACTCGGCCGCCGGCGGCGACTTCATCGACACCGCCGACATGTACAGCCAGTGGGCCGACGGCAACGACGGCGGCGAGTCGGAGACGATCCTCGGTGAGTGGATGGCGAGCCGGGGCAACCGGGACGACATCGTGCTCGCCACGAAGGTCGGCAAGCACCACCGGGCCAATGGGCTGGCGCCGGACGTGATCCGCCGGGCGGTCGACGCGTCGCTGACGCGGCTGCAGACCGACCACATCGACCTCTACTACGCGCACCGCGACGATCCCGACGTCCCCATCGCCGAGGTGCTCGGCGCGTTCGGCGAGCTGATCGAGGCCGGCAAGGTGCGGGCCATCGGGGCGTCGAACTTCACCGCCGACCGGCTGGAGGCCGCGCTGAAGACGGCCGACGCCGAGGGCCTCCCCCGCTACGTCGCGCTCCAGCCCCACTACAACCTGATGGAGCGGGACTACGAGAACGACCTGGCCGCGCTCGCCGCCGCCGAGGACCTCGCGGTCGTGCCGTACTACGCGCTGGCGTCGGGATTCCTCACCGGCAAGTACCGCGACGACGCGACGGTCGACAGCCCGCGGGCCGGAAAGGCGTCCCGCTACCTCGACGATCGCGGCCGGCGGGTGCTCGAGGCGCTCGACCAGATCGCCGAGGCCCACGAGACCTCACCCGCCACGATCGCCCTCGCCTGGCTGGCCGCGAAGCCCCAGGTCGTCGCCCCGCTGGCCAGCGCCCGCACCGTCGACCAGCTCCCGGGGCTCCTGTCGGTCGACAGCGTCGAGCTCACCGGCGACCAGGTCGTCCGCCTCGACCGGGCCTCCGAGACCGACTGACCACCCCGTTCCGGGTTCCACCCCCGGCACCTCCTGCCCGCCACGGAACCCAGATCGAGAACACCACCCCGTTCCGGGTTCCACCCCGGGACCTCCACGCCAGCCACGGGGCCCGGTTCGGGTGTCAGGCGTTGGGGTCGGAGATCATCGAGCCGACGTCGGCGGCGAGGGAGCGCTCGTCGCCGGGCACCTCGACGATCGGGTCGTCACGGTCGTCGAACTCGAGGCGCAGCGCCCGGGTCATGATGGCGTGCATCTCGTACATCGCCGTGATGTAGGTGAGCTCGAGGATCTGCTCGTCGGTGAGGTGGCGCTTCAGCTCGTCGAACACCTCGTCGGGGATGCGGCCGTCACCGCCGACCAGCCCGTCGACCCAGGCGAGCACCGCCCGCTCCGCCGGGTCGAACCGGTCGGAGATGGTCCAGTGGGCGATCGCCGCGATCTTCTCGTCGTCCATGCCGAGCGTCCGGCACGACTTGCAGTGCTGGGAGAACACGAACTGGCTCTGGCGCAGCCACCCGGCCCGGGTCTGGCCGAGCTCGCGGTGCACCGGGTCGAGGTGGCGGTCGGGCGACCGGTAGAGCCCGAAGCCCTGGACGGAGTGGCGCAGCACCTCGGGAACGAGGGCGAACACGGTCCACCAGTCGCCCGGGGTTCCGGTGGCGGTGCCGGGCTCGTCGACCGGGTCGCGGTCGGGGCCGAAGAGCCGGTCGTACATGCGGAGCGTCAGCTCGTCGTCGGTCTCGTCGCGGCGGACCTGTCGCAGTCGTGGCATCGGTTCCCCCTCATCGGCGGGCTCGCGGGTCGCGAACCGGCGGGCGCGGCGTGAGGATCGTCGGGTCCGACGCGCCGTGTCCAACTCACGGGCCGCGGCCGCGCCTCGCGCCGGCTCGGCGTACTCGCACGGGTCGGCGCTACCGGCCGGCGGTGGAGAGCGCTTCGAGGTGGCGGTGCTCGGCGTGGCCGAACGTGAGCCACGGGCGATAGCCGACGAGGTCGAGCAGCTCGTCCGGCGCGTCGACGAGGACCTGCGGGTCGAGCTCGAGCGCGTGGTTCGCGAAGGTCCGCACCCACGGACGGCAGTACGTGGCGAGGATCGCGGGTCGTGGCCGGCTCGTCCGGTTCGCGCCGGTCCCGTGCCAGGTGCGCCCGTCGACGAGCACGACGCTGCCGGCCGGCGCCTCGACGGCGATCGTGGCCGGGGGTTGCGTCGTGAGGGCCACCTGGTCCTGCAGATGTGAGCCGGGAGCGACCCGCGTGGCGCCGTTGTCGGCCGTGAAGTCGACGAGGGGCCACACTGCGTTGACGATCACCGGGTACGGCGTGGTCGCCGGCACGAACCCCTGGTCCGCGTGGAGGCCCATCTCCCGACCGCCGCGCCGTGCGATGTTTGCGGTGACCGACGAGACCAGCACGCGATCGAGGCCGTACGTCTCGACGACCTCGTCGGGGTACCCGTAGGTGCCCCCGAACGCTCGACGGATGATCTCGACGACCGCCCGGTCCACGGCGAGCCGGCGGAAGACCTCGCCCTTGGCCAGCAGCGCCACGACCCGCTGGTTGGCCCCCGAGCGGTACTGCCCGTCCGACGAGGATCCGTCCTCGAGGATCGCGGTGCCGGCGCGCCGCTCGGCCTCGGCGACGGCGTCCAGGTGCTCACGGGCCTCGGCGACGCGCTCGTCGGGGAGCGCGCCGGCGAGCACGGCGACGCCGGCGACCGAGAGGTCGTGCAGCGCCCGGTCGAGGTCGGTGGTCGGGTCGGGGATGTCCATCGGTCGTCCTCCATCGTTGAAGCGGACGCTGTGAACGTAACGACCAGGTGATATGTGTGGTAGTGAAATCACTGCATGTCTGATATCGATGCTGTCGATTCCACCGCTCCCGATGACGATGCTGCTGCGGACGACACTGCTGATGCCGCCACTGCTGCGGTCGACATGGCCGACATCGATCCGGAGCACGCCCGCCACCTCGACGGGCGCCTGCTGCTCGTCCTCCGTGAGCTCCTGCGGACCGGGAGCGCCACCGCCACGGCCGAGCGGCTACACCTCAGCCAGTCGGCGGTCAGCCACGCGCTGGCCAGGCTGCGCAGGATCCACGACGACCCGTTGTTCGTCCGCCGCCCCCACGGGCTCGAACCAACCCGCCGGGCCATCGAGCTCGGGCCGCGGGTCGACGCCATCCTCGCCCTCGCCGCCGACCTCCACGGCGGGCCCGAGCCGTTCGAGCCGCGTCGCAGTGAGCGCCGCTTCTCGGTCGCGATGCCCGAGTTCGTCGTGGCCACCGTCGGCGGTGAGCTGCTCCGCCGGTGGAGCACGACGGCGCCCGGGGTGTCGCTGGTGACGACCCAGTCCGACCACAGCGCCGTCATCGACGAGCTGCGCCGCGGCGAGCTCGATCTCGGGGTCGGCCGGTTCGGCAGCGGCACGCCCGACGGGCTGACGAGGCGGCTCCTCTACCGCGACGAGTACTGCGTGGTGGTCCGCGACGCCCACCCGACGATCGGCGCGTCGATCGAGCTCACGACCTTCCTCGACGCGGGGCACGTCATCGCCGCGTCACGCAGCGAGGGCGACGAGCACGAGGTCGTCCCCCGCGGCATCCGCATCACCGCGGTCGTGCCGGCGTGGTTGACCGCGCTGGCGATCGTCGGCGCCAGCGACGCCATCGCCACCTGCCCGAGGCGACTCGCCGAGCGACACGCCGCCACGTTCGGCCTCCGGGTCGTCGCGCTGCCGGGTGACACGGTCCCGATCGAGGTGTCCACGCTCGAGCGGAGTGGCCGATCGAACGACGCCGCCGGCTGGCTCGTCGGCCAGCTCCACCAGGTCGTCGCACCCCCTGATCACGCCGATTGAGGTCGCCGGGTCACGCGCCGGCTGACCAAGTCCCCGGATCGCGCATCCTGTCGAACGAGCGCTCAGTCGGGACCATCGGCCCTGGCCGGCGGCCAATGGACGATGCGAGCGTGCGCCCATGGTGCGCATGAACGTGAAGCCGGTCCCGACGCTGTCCGAGCGGATCAACGAGATCCGGGCGTTGACCGCCAAGATCGTCAACGACGAGATCGTTCCCAACGAGAACCTCATCTGGGCCGAGGTCCGTGCCGGCCAGACGTTGACCGACTCCGACCGTGAACTGGCCGCCAAGACACGGGAGACGATCCGCACCAAGGTGCGCCAGGCCGGGCTGTGGGCCCCGCACCTGCCGGCCGAGTACGGCGGCGCCGACCTCGACTTCCTCGAGCTCGCCTACATGTACGAGGTGCTCTCCTACGCGACCGGCGCGGCGGCGCTGTTCGGCGTCGTCGCCCCGAACTCGGGCAACCAGAAGATCCTGGTGAAGTACGGCACCGAGGAGCAGAAGCGGAAGTGGCTGGTCCCGCTGGTCGACGGGACGATGCAGTCGGGGTTCTCGATGACCGAGCCCGACGCCGCCGGCTCCGACCCCCGCTCGCTGAAGACGACCGCCCGCCGCGACGGCGACGAGTGGGTCATCAACGGGCACAAGTGGTTCACGTCCAACGGCATGAAGGCCGACTTCTTCATCGTCATGTGCCGCACCGAGGACGTGGAGGGCGGCGCCGACCGCAACGCGGCGATGACCCAGATCATCGTCCCGGCCGACACGCCGGGCGTGAACATCGTGCGGGGCATCAACGTGTGGGGCCGCGAGAGCGACCACTGCGAGATCATCTACGACGACGTGCGGGTGCCGCTCGACAACGCCCTCGGCGACCGCGGCACCGGCCACCAGGCGGCCCAGGACCGCCTCGGCGCCGGGCGGGTCTACCACTGCATGAACTCGATCGGCGCCATGTGGCGCGCGTTCGACCTGATGGTCGAGCGGACCATGACCCGAGAGGTCCACGGCGGGGTGCTCGAGTCGAAGCAGATGGTCCAGCAGATGATCGCCGACTCCTACATGGACATCCAGGCCGCCCGGCTGATGACCATCGACTGCGCCGAGAAGATGGCCGCCGGCGTCGACGCCCGCACGGACATCTCGTCGATCAAGATCTTCGTGCCGGCCGCGTTCAACCGGGTCGTCGACCGGGCGATCCAGGTGTGGGGCGCCGCGGGCGTCACCGGCGACCTGCCGCTCGCCGCCATGTACACGGGTTCGCGCACGCTGCGCATCGCCGATGGCCCCGACGAGGTCCATCGCATCCTCATCGCCAAGAACGTGCTCGGCGCCTACCGCAACGGTGGCGTCGGTTGGGACTTCGGCAGCTGAGCGGTCCGGGCGGGCAACGCCGGGGTGGGGCGGGTCGAGGGCGGGGGCGACGTGCCCCCGCCCACCGGACCAACCCCCGCAAGCGATGAAGACGGGAGTGCCGAGCGGGAGCCGGGCCAGGATCGCGGTGGCCTCGGCCGGGACCCGCACGCAGCCGTGGGAGGCGGCCCGGCCGATGCTGTCGGGGGCGTCGGTGCCGTGGATGCCGAC
>JAXHUH010000277.1:0-8837 GCA_034211175.1 Actinomycetota bacterium | reverse complement strand
TCTGCTCTGTGGGCCGTCGTTTTCGCCCGCCAGTTCGCGTGTCAGGTGGTGGTGCGGAGGCGTTCGAGGCCGTCGAGGAGCAGGTCGAGGCCGAGCTCGAAGTCGCCGGCGTGGCTGTGGCCGGGCTCGTCGAGGTGGAGGCGGATGTGCTCCACGAGGTGGGGGAGCTCGTCGACGCCCTCGGTGGCCAGCGCCGCACCCGCCACCTCCCGGAGGCCGCCGTCGCGCCAGGTCGGGAACGCCGTGTCGAAGCCGGACTGCTGGTGGCTGTAGCCGGTCACGTAGTTGTCGAGCACGTGGTAGGCGGAGTACGCGGCCTCGGCGCCGAAGCCGGCGGCGCGCAGGCAGGCGAGCCGGGCGTCGATGGACCGCAGCATGGTGTGGGTGACCCCGGCCTGGAGCCACACGTCGGAGATCCACGGGTGCCGGCGCAGGGCGGCGTTGGTCGAGACCGCGTTGCGGCGCATCTCCACCCGCCAGTCGCCGTCGGTGCCCGGCGGGTCGATCTCGTCGAGCACGCGGTCGCGCAGGCCCGTGATCAGGTCGGCCTTGTTGGCCACGTGGTTGTACAGGGCCATGGGCGTGGAGCCGAGCGCGTCGGCCACCTTCCGCATCGACAGCGCCGCGGTGCCGGACTCGTCGGCGAGGCGCATCGCCGCGTCGAGCACCACCTGCCTCGTCAGTCCGTGCCTGACCCGCTCCGTTCCGCTCATGACCGTTGACGACTGTAGTGCGCGCGGTTATATATGGTGTACATGTACGGCGTACATGAGACTCCGAACCCCGACGCCTCCGACACCGAGGGCGCGAACCCCGCCGGGCGTATGCGGGCGATCGCCGCCGACCGCTACGGACCGCCCGCCGGGCTCGAGCTGCGCGACGTGCCGGTGCCGGTACCCGCCGACGACGAGGTGCTGATGCGGGTGGAGGCCGCGTCGGTCAACCCGCTCGACTGGCACCGGGCCACCGGGAACCCGTACCTCATGCGCCTCAGTGAGGGCCTGCGCCGGCCCGCGCTGCCGCTCGGCAACGACGTCGCCGGACGGGTCGAGGCGGTCGGTGCGGCGGTCGAGGACCTGCGGCCCGGCGACGAGGTGTTCGGCTCGTGCCGGGGTGCGTTCGCCGAGCTCGCGCTCGCCTCGCCCGCCGCGCTCGTCCGGCGGCCGGAGGGCGTCAGCGCCGCCGCAGCCGCCGCGCTGCCGATCGCCGGCGCCACCGCGCTCCAGGCCTTGCGGGACAAGGCGGCGTTGCAGCCCGGGGAGTCGGTGCTCGTCATCGGCGCGTCGGGTGGGGTCGGCACGTTCGCCGTCAAGCTCGCCCGGGTGCTCGGGGCGGGTGAGGTCACGGCGGTGTGCAGCGGCGCCAACGGGGACCTCGTCCGCTCGCTCGGCGCCGACGAGGTGATCGACTACCGCACCACCGACGTCACCACCCTCGGGCGGCGCCACGACGTCGTCGTCGACAACGCCGGGCGCCACCCGTTCCGCGACCGCCGCCGGGCCATGGCGACCGACGGGCGCTGGGTCCAGGTCGGCTTCCCCAAGGGCCCGTTGGTGGCCGGCCTCGACCAGATGCTGTGGGGGAAGCTCCTCGGTCCGTTCGGGGCCGGCTCGTTCCACCCCCACTTCACGTCGATCTCGGCCGCGGACCTGGAGGAGCTTGCCGCCTACGTCGTCGCCGGCGACCTCGACCCGGTCATCGGGTCGGTCCGCTCACTCGCCGAGGTGGGTGGCGCGCTCGAGGAGATCGCCGGCGGCCACACCCGGGGCAAGCTCGTGATCGATGTGCTCGGTCGCTGACCGACAGGCGGCGCAGCCGGGTCAGCCGCCGTGACGCCGGCCGGATGCTGCGTCACGTGCCCTTGTAGTTGAGGACCTGGCGGAGGGTGTGGAGGACCTCGACGAGGTCGGCCTGGTCGGCCATGACCCGGTCGATGTCCTTGTAGGCGGCGGGGATCTCGTCGACGAGCTTGCCCGCCCGCGATGCCAGCCACGTCCGGTCGCCCATCGCCGCGGTGAGGTCGTCGGCGCTGAACTGCGTGCGGGCCTTCGTGCGGCTGAAGCGTCTGCCGGCGCCGTGGGCGCACGACGTCCAGCTCGTCGCCGCACCCCGGCCGCGGACGATGTAGCTGGACGTCCCCATCGACCCGGGGATCACGCCGAGGTCGTCGACGCCGGCGCGGATCGCCCCCTTGCGGGTGATCCACAGCTCTTGGCCGTCGTGCACCTCGCGGCGGGTGAAGTTGTGGTGGCAGTTGATCCGGCGGGTCTCGCGGCCGGCGCCGAGGAAGGTGAACACCTCGGCCAAGGCGTGCTCGACCATCTGGTCCCGGTTCGCCCGTGCGTAGTCCTGGGCCCACAACATGTCGCCGACGTAGGCCTCGAACTCCGGCGTGCCCTCCAGGAGGTACGCGAGGTCGGGGTCCTCGAGCCGGTGGGGGAGGTCGTCGGCCAGGCGCTTGGCCGTGGCGATGTGGGCCTGCGCGAGCTGGTTGCCGATGCCCCGGCTGCCCGAGTGGAGCACCAGCCACACCCGGTCGCGCTCGTCGAGGCACAGCTCGAGGAAGTGGTTGCCGGAGCCGAGGGTGCCGAACTGCTGGGCGGCCCGCTTCTCCTGCTTGGTCGCCAGCTCGGTCGCGGGCCGGTGCTCGGCCAGCCATCGGCGGGCGTTGCGCCCTGCGCCGTCGTGGCCCTTGCCGACCCCGGCGGGCACCGCGCGCTCGATGCGCCCGAGCAGCGGGTCGAGCGAGTCGGGGAGCCGGTCCGCGGTGACGTCGAGCTCGGCGGCCACCATGCCGCAGCCGATGTCGACACCGACCGCGGCCGGGATCACCGCGCCCTTCGTCGGGATGACCGAACCGACCGTGGCGCCGAGCCCGACGTGGGCGTCGGCCATGAGCGCCACGTGGCCCTCGACGATCGGGAGCCGGGCGGTCTTCTCGGCCTGGGTGAGCGCGCCCGGGTCGATGTCGGATGCCCAGGACAGCAGCTTGTCGTTCACGGTCGTCGGCACGGCACGTCCCCTTCGGTCCTGTCGCGCGTTCCCAGTCTGGTGCGTCCCAACCGCGCCCTGGACATGGTGGCCAACCCCCGGTGAGCTGCCGCGAACCGATCATCCCCGGCGGGTGATGCACGGGTCGCGGGCCGTGGCAAGCCTTCGGCATGATGCCGACGGTCGGGCGGACCGCGCCGCCGGCCGGGGACGGCAGCGTCAGCCGGTCGGTGTCCGTCGGTCGGTGCTCAGAGCGCGGGGACCGCGAGGTCGGTGCAGCGGACGAACGCCAGGTCGGGGCGGTGGCCGCAGCCCGAGCAGATCACGTGGGTGGTCGGGTCGAGCGAGAAGCCGACGGCCCACCAGTCGCCGTAGGTGAGCTCGCGTCCCCGGTACGGCTCGCCGTCGAAGGTCACGGTCGGGTCGCAGCGCTCGCCGTCGCGGTCGATCTCCTCGTAGAGCTGGAGGTCCTCGAGATCGATCCGGACGCTCAGCTCCTCGACGAGGTTGTCGTCGGTCAGCGGCGCCAGCAGGTGGGTGCGGGTGCGCACCTGGACCGGCTTGCCCGCGTCGACCTCGTGCAACAGGACGGTCTCGCTCGACCGCCCCGTGCCCGCCGGCCCGAGGAACCGGGGGACGAACGGCCGGTCGAGCCGGGCGATGGTCAGCCAGCCGTTGGCCGCGCCGTCGGCGATCCACCGTCGCCACGCCTCGCGCTCGTCGGCCGGGTACTCGTTCGGCGTGAACCGCTCCAGCCGGGACCGCCACAGCTCCTCGTCGGAGCGCTGCCCGACCCGTCCGTTGACCGACCCGCCGTTGACGGCCGCGTCGTCGGCCTCGGCGACCCGGGCCCGCTGGCGGGCGAACCGGGTGAGGTCGGCGAAGGTGAGGTCGAGGACGCCCTCGGCGTCGGCGTCGGTGAACCCGAACGTCTCGACGAGCGCCCGACGGGCGTCGTTGCGGTCCCGAGCCGCGGCGGCCAACACGCCGATCTCGCTCCACGCCGCCGTTGCCCGCGCCCGTGCGGCTGACGTTGGTCTGCCCCGCTCCACCACCTGGAGGCTACCGGCGCGATCCGCCGGCCCCCGCCGTCACGGCGGCCGGACCTGCGACTCGTCACCCGGACCGCGTCGCCCGTCGTCAGGTTCGGTTCAGCATCCGAGAATCGCGCCGCGACGTCAGGACGGCGGCGGGCGGTCGGGGTGGGCGGCCGCGAACGCCTCGCGGACCTCGCGCCGCACCCGTCCCTTGTCCGACACCTCGATGCCCTGGGCGACGGCCCACGCCCGGATCTCGGCGCTCGTGGCCTCGAGCAGGGGGACCGTCCCGCCGAGCGGCAGCTCGTCCTGGTGGGCGCCACCCGCCGCGTGCTCGTGGTGGTGGGCCAGGGCAGCGCCGAGGAACCGGTACGCCCACTCCTGGGCGAGTGCGCGGGTCTCGCAGAAGACGATGGGCACCGTCGGGAACCGGACCTGGGCCTCGGCGAGACCGGCGACCACCGTCGCGGGACGCACCCGTGAGAGCTTGAACACCGCCGAGTAGCGGTCCTCGACGACGAGCGCCGCCCTCGGCATCGTGGCCAGGTCGGCGAGCAGGTAGCGGAGCTTGCCCGAGGTCAGCGTGGCCACGAGGTCGGCCAGGCTCTTGCGCTCGATGGCACCGACGACGTCCCCGTCGACGGCGACGGCGTAGTCCCCGGCGGGCAGCGGCCGCTTCGCCGTGGTCGCCTGCTGGTCCCGGAAGTCCCAGGCGTAACGCTCCCGGGCGTCGACCAGGATCTCGAGGTGGCCGGCACCGGAGCGCTGCGTGGGGACGGCCACGTTGGGGCGCGCCTGGCGGCCGGTGCGGGCGCTCTGCCAGAAGACGACCTCGCGGCCCCGTGCCCGGGTGAACACGAACTGCGAGCGTTTCTCGCGGCCCCGGTCGAGGACGAGGTCGATGGCGGCGCCCCGCCGGACGCACGAGCGGACGGGGACGCGCTCGACGATCTCGGGCTCGGCGGGCCAG
This sequence comes from Actinomycetota bacterium, assembly GCA_034211175.1. Taxonomy (GTDB): domain Bacteria; phylum Actinomycetota; class Acidimicrobiia; order Acidimicrobiales; family CAIXPF01; genus JAXHUH01. The sequence continues at coordinate 3,839 of JAXHUH010000277.1, read as the reverse complement.
TCGTCGGAGGGGTGGCAGTACACCTTGGCGGTGCGGGGCCAGGTCTCGCGGGCCTTGAGCACGACGCCGTCCGGCCCGAGCGGCAGGCGCACGAGGTACGGGAGCGTCGACTCGTCGTCCGGGTTGCGGGCGATCACCAGCTCGTCCACGCCCCACATCCTCGCTCGCCGTGCGTCGGGTCGTCACGACGCTGCGACGGGTCCGGCCACGGTGGCGGGCCGTCGGGTGGCGCCGCGCTGGTCGACCTACCGCGTCCGGGGTCGCCGACTTCGGTGCGTGAGGGCGACGCCCGCGAGGATGGCGGCGAGCGCGAACGGGATCAGCTCGGGGACGTTCGTGCCGGTGGCGGCCAGGGTCGGGAGTGCGTCATCGCCGATCCGGACGAGGGACCGGTTGGCGGCGATCTCGATGGCGAGCGCGTTGGTGAGGGGTGCGCCGTCGGCTGCGGTGGCGGTTGCGACGAGCTCGTGGTCGCCGACGTCGACGCCGGCTGGGATCGTCGCTTCGATGACGATCGAGCCGCTGGCGGGGACGGTGGCCGAGGCGAGCTCGACCGGGTCGGAGTAGAGGGTGAGGGTGACGGTCGATCCCGGTGCCAGGCCGTTGGCGCGGTAGACGATGGGTGCGCCGTCGGCGCCTGACCCGAGGGCGGTGTCGACGGTGAGCTCGGCGTCGCTGGCTGCGGCGACGGTGATGGTTGCGACCTCCGGCGGCGCGGCTGCGTAGGTCGCGTCGCCGGGCTGGTTCGCGGTGATCGTGCAGGTCCCGGCGGCGGTGGCGGTCACGAGACGACCGGACGCGCTGCAGCTGCCGGAAGCGGTGAGGGTGACCGGGAGCGCGGAGCTGGCGGTGACGGGCACCTGGTAGGGATCCTGGCCGACGAGGAGACGTTCTCGCAGGTCCCCGAACGTGATCGTCTGGGGTGTCTTCGTGGCCGGCGGGTCGGGTTCGGGTTCGGCGGCCGGGGTGACGGTCGGTGAGGCGGCGGAGGCGGCGGAGGTGCCGGCGCTGTTGGTGGCGGTGACGGTGAAGGTGTAGTCCGTGCCGTTGGTGAGTCCGGTGACGGTGGCGCTGGTGGTGACGCCGTCCGCGGTGGCGGTGTCGTCGACGCCGGCGCAGTCGCCGGGGTCAGCGGTGGCGCAGGTGACCGTGTAGCTGGTGATTGCGGCGCCGCCGTCCTCGGCGGGGGCCGCCCAGCTGATCGTGGCTTCGCCGTCGCCTGCGGTTGCCGTGACGCCGGTCGGTGCTCCGGGCGCGGTCGCTGGGGCCGCGACCGTGACCGTGTGTGCGTTCGTGCTCATCGAACGGGCGAAGCTGCCGGCGCCGCTGTAGAGCGCGGTGTAGCTGTGGTTGCCTTCGGTGGGGTCGGTGATGTCGAACGTCGCGGTTCCGCCGGTGACGGCGACGGTCTCGCGCCTGCGATCGGGTCACCGCCTTCGAAGAACTGGACGGTGCCGCTGGCCGGCGTTCCGCCCTCGTCGCCGGTGAGGGTGGCGGTCAGCGTCAGCGTGTCGGCCGCTGTCGGTGACGCCGGGTCCGAGGAAACGGCGACGGTGACGGCTTCACCGGGGTCGAACTGGTTGTCGAGCGACAGGTCGATGCCGCCGTTGTCGTTCGGGTCGATTGATCCGACGGCGACGTAGTACGTGGTCCCGGCGGCGAGGTTCACGGGGCCGACGTGGAGCCAGCCGCCGCCGAAGTTCGGGTTGTGGCCCTGGTAGAACAGGGTGTAGCCGCCCGCGCCGTCCGCGACCCAGATCTCGATGGTGGCGTTGCCGGCGTCCCAGTTGTCGTCGATGACGTCTTGGCGCATCGACAGGAAGTAGACGTCGCCGTCGCCGTCGACGGTGTACCAGCGGGTGTTGTCGTAGTACGGCGGCGCAGCCGACGATCGGCCACCGGGCTCTGCGGTCACGCCTTCGTTGGTGATGTCGAAGACGCCGTACATGACCGGCGTGCCGAGACCGGTCGGCGAGCTGATGTCGCCACCGCCGGCCGTCTGAGCTGCGGCGGGTGCGGCGGGAACGGCCAGCAGTGCGGCGGCCAGGACGAATGCGGCTGCTGCCTGGACGCGCCACGGCACCGGCCGAGATCTCGTCAGGAGCTCCTCGAGGACGGCGGCGGCGGTGCGCATCGCCCGGTCGTCGGCGGGTGCCGGGTCGCGCTTGAGGCCGGCATGGCACGGGCCGCCCCAGACTCGGCGTCATGGGCCGCCGAGGTCAGGTCGCGACCGGGTCGTGGCCGGTGGCCTGCTCGTCGCCGGCGTCCTCGTCCTCGGTTGCCTGGTCGTCGGCCCCGCGGAGAAGCGGCGTTGCCCGGGCCAGCGCGAGCGTGACCACGGCGGCCGCGCAGCCGAGGAGGATCACGAGCGCGAACGAGACGGGGACGACGTAGACGGTCAGCACCGCGGCGACGGCGATGTTGCCCTTGGCGAGCACGGTGCTCACCGCGGCGAGCGCGGCCACCATCAGCAGCTCGGGACGGGCGTCGACGAGGTCGGCGGCGACGACGGCGAGCGCGCCGACCGACGTGTACAGCGGGAAGATGGGCCCGCCCCGCCAACCGGCCACCAGGGCGACGAGGAGGGCCGCGACCTTGGCGACCGTGATGTAGAGCAGTGCTGCGGTGCCGGCATCGGGGAGCTGCTGGAACCCCTCCTGGCCGGAGAAGAGGACGAGCTCGTTGCCGAGCCCGAGCAGGGCGAAGGCCAGCGCGCCGGCCATGGCGGCGAGGATCGGGGAGCGCCGGTGGAGCGTGGCGTGCTCGGCCCGGCCGACGACCACCACCACGAGCGCCGCCGGGACCGTGACGACCATGGCGAACACGAACGCCGCCGACGTGTCGAGCACGCCCAACTCGCCGTCGAACTGGTCGAAGCGGAAGCCCATGTCGATCGCCCCGAACGGCAGCCACCGGTAGACCAGGACGCTGGTCAGGGCGGTGAGCCAGTACGGCGCCTGGCGTAGGTGCGGGGGCAGCTGGTCGATCCGCTCGGCGCCCCACGCCTGGCGGACCAGGCGACCGACGGAGCGGATGCGCCCGCCGATGAAGCTGGCCGTCCCGCCCAGGAGCCCGATGAGCGCCGCTTCGAAGCCGACCGGCCCGCCCGCCACGAGGATGGCGAGGGAGCTCACGAACGTCTTCGGCGCGACGGCCGGGTCGAGCTGGCCGCCCGAGCGCCAGGTGGCGAGGGCGTGCTCGAGCGGCTTCGGGTGGTCGCCGACGAAGAGCTGGCACAGCCCGACGAGCAACCCGCCGGCGACGGGGACCGCGATGATCCACCACGAGTCGAACGGATCGACGCCGATCTCGTCGGGGAGGTCGACCCACAGCAGCTCGGTGGCGCCTTCGACGAGCCAGATGAAGCCCGCGGCCACCAGCGCGGCGAACCCGCCGCTCGCCACGGCGGTCGCCAACAGCGCGGCGACGGACGAGAGCTTCGAGCCGCGGGCGTCCACGGCCGGGACAGTAGCTCCCGGGGTCGCCGCTGATCGGACCCGAGTGAACACCAGTCGTCGTCGTGTCCCGGACGGGCTCGCGTCGTGCGGGCATCGGTCCCGGGCCTGTCGCACGCGTCGGCCGGAGGGTGTCTTCCTGCCGACCAACCATGTCCAGGCACCGACGGGCGGCCGCCATGACCACCACACAGATCGCCGCGACCCGGATCCCCAAGGCCCGGATCACCGGACCTGCCGCGTCGTCATCGTCGGGCACCGGTTCGGGTCGGATGCTCCTATGGGCGTCAAGTGGGTTGGTGGGTGGTGTTGAGGTCGGTCTTGATGGCTTGGTAGACGTCGCGGGCGATGGCGCGTTTGATGATGCGCATGGCGTCTTTGTTG
>JAXHUH010000276.1:0-8429 GCA_034211175.1 Actinomycetota bacterium | reverse complement strand
GCGCTTTAGCGGGCGCGGTCGCTTGTGGGTACAGTCTCGCAATATCGATCCTCTGCTGAATTTCTTACATCCCTTCCGTCCGCTACGTCGCCCCGGCGTCGTCGTCCGCGTCCCCGGTCCCGTCGGTTCGGTCGGGGTCGTCGAGGCCCTCCAGGGTGACCGTCGGTTGGCCGGCGTCCGGCTCGGCCACCGCCTCCTCGCCGTCCTCGTCGCGCTCGTCCACGATCTGCGGCGCGACCAACGCCGCCCCGATCCCGAAGGTCACGAGGAACAGGACCACGAAGATGGCGAAGGCGATGGGTGCGCGCATGGGGAGGCCGAGGCGCCGACGGGGCGCCCGCGCGACAGCGTAGGTGGCGCGCTCAGGCGAGCGGTCGACCGAAGGGCAGCGTGTCCTGCCAGGTGCGCAGGAAGGCCTCGGCCTTGGCGCACGCCGCGAGCAGCTCGCCGTCGGCGTGGCCCGAGATCTCCGACCAGGCGTCGCCGACGGCCGTCTCGGCCGAGGTCCGGAGCGTGTCCGCGTCGGTCGCGGCGTCGGTGTCGACGCACAGCCGCGGGCCGGCCAGCGCCACGAAGTCGGGCACGTAGACGACACCGGCGCGGCGCAGCACGGCGAGCGCCTTGGTCGTGATCGGCACCGGGCCGATCGGCACGACGGCCGAGGCCTTGGCGACCTCGGCGCCCTGGTGGGTCATCGCCCCGGCCTTCGACCCGACGAACAGCACGTCGGCGGCGGTGCCGTAGAGCTTCCACCCCGGCTGGGCGTCACCGAGGGAGGCGACGAGCCCCTGGCCGTCGGCGGCCCACGCCTCGCCGAGTGCGGCGGCGTCGGTCGAGTCGGTGGCGACCATGCCGTCGGCGGTGGCGACGGCGACGACGGAGCCGCCCTGCGCCTCGACCAGTCGGGCGACGGCCAGACCCGTCGGCCCGAAGCCCTCGATCGCGACCTTCTTCCCGTCGAGCCCGCCGAGCGCGGCGGCCGCTGCGGTGACCGCGCCGATGGCCTCGAGCTCGTCGCCCAGCATCACGCCGTCGGTGGTGGTCCACAGCGCAGCGGTGCGGGGGTCGACGGCGCGCAGCGGTGCCAGCTCGGCCTCGTCGACGCCCTTGGCCGCATCGACGAGCAGCCGCCGCTCGGACACGGCCGGGGTCAGCTCCTCGACGAACGCCTTCACCGCTGCCGGGCGGGCGTCGGGCGCGGCGTTGATGCCGGCGGACGCGCCGCCGATCTGCCGTTCCCAGAACGCGTAGGTGTAGGTCACGGACCGGGCGAGCCACGTCGCGCCCGACTGGAGGATCTTCGGTGCGCTGCGCACGATCCCGACCGACGTCGGCGCGTCGTCGATGTCGTAGACGACGAAGGCGTCCGTTGACGAGAGCTTCTCGGTCTTCACAGCTCCCGATCATGGGGCGTGCGGACACCGACGTGCCAGCCCTTCGTCGTGCGGGCCCGCCCGGAGGTGGTCGTCGATCGGTCGCCGCGGGCGCGTGACGTGGTCAGGAACGACCGGCGAGCGTCGCCATCCGGCGGAACAGCTCGACGACGTCGGCACCCTCGTGGGCGGGGTCGAGCTCGCGGTAGGCGGCGTCCACGTTGACCGCCAGCCGCTCGGCGTCGCCGAGGTCGGCGAACTCGCCGAGGTCGATGTCGAACGTGGCGTCGCGCGCGCTCATCCCCGCCGCGTGGCGCAGCGACGCCTCGTTGTAGACGTGCTCGAGGTAGCGCTTCACGGTGCACACGTCGTCGCGGTCGGCGAGCGGGCCGTGGCCGGGGACGATCGCCTCGCAGCCGAGGTCGAGGATCACGTCGCACGCCCGCAGCCAGTTCGCGAACGGCCCGGCCCACACGATCGGCGTACCGCCGACGAAGAGTATGTCGCCGGTGAAGACGACCGACGACGACGGCACGTGGACGATCACGTCGCCGGCGGTGTGCGCGGGCCCGACCTCGATCAGCTCGACCTTCTCGCCGCCGACCGCCAGGTCGAGGCCGCGCTCGAAGGTCACGGTGGGCGGCGTGGGGGTGATCCCGGCGAACTCGAACGACCCGAAGCACCGGCGCAGGAACCCGCCGAGCTCGGGGCCGAGGTCCGACGCCAGCAGGCCGGCCATGAGCGCGGGCGGGACCTCGTCCATCTCGGCCGCCGACGCCGCCGAGGCGATGATCTCCGCGTCGGCGACGAGCTCGTTGCCGTAGCAGTGGTCGCCGTTGGCGTGGGTGTTCACCAGTGTCCGGATCGGTGCGGTGGTGGTGAGCGGGCCCATGGCGTCGAGCATCTCGGCCGTGAGCCGGAGGTCGAACAGCGTGTCGACGAGCAGGGAGCTGTCGTCGGTGACGAGCAATCCGGCGTTGCTCCACCCCCAGCCGCCGTCGGGCTGGAGGTAGGCGAACGCACCCGGTCCGACCTCGGTGAGCCCCTTCGCGTAGGTCGACTGCACCGTGCCGGTCACCGTGTCACCCCCGGGTTCGTTGTCCCTCCAGGTTATCGCCGCGCCGGCTCGGAGGTCGCCTGGACGGCGGCGGACGATAGTGCGCGTTTTCACGATTCACGGCCTGTTGGTCATGCCGCGCTTTCGTAGTAAACGGCCGTTGGAAATCGTCGGGCAACGTAGGTATCGGAGCGCGTCGTCGCTGGTCAGTCTGCCCTCGGTTCAGTCTCCTCGGCTCTGGTGACCGAAGCGGACCGGTGGGTGTACGTTGGTCCCCGACTCGATCTCTCCTTTGGGGGGTGAATCCGAATGCGGTCGCTCGATGTGCTGTTGATCGAGGACAGCAACGACGACGTCGAGCTGTTCCTCGCGGCGGCCAGCACCGCGCTCACCGACCACCTGGTGACGAAGTCGACCGGCGAGGAGGCGATCGAGTACCTCCTCGATCAGCCCGACGGATCGGTCGACCTGATCATCCTCGACCTCAGGCTCCCCGGCATGGACGGGAACCAGGTCCTCGACGTCCTGCGGTCCGACCAGACCCTGCGGACGATCCCGGTCATCATCATGTCCACGTCGTTCACCGAGCAGGACGTGGTCAACGCGTACCTGCGCAGTGCCAACGCGTTCGTCGTGAAGCCCCTCGGGCTCGACGAGCTGCGGGCCGCCTTGCGATCCATCGAGGCGTTCTGGTCCTCGACGGCCCGCCTGCCGTCGCTCGGCACCGGCTTCACGCGCCCGTCACTCGGCCTCGGCGGGCCGGCCCCCGCATGGTGAGCGCGGCCGCGCCGAACCGCCGAGCGCGGCCGGGACGTCCGGTCCCGCCGCACCCCGCCGTCCCGAGCCGCCGGGGGCACCGCCCCGACCGCTCGTCGGTAGAACGGAGTCCTCATGCCCGGTGCTGATCCCGACCGCGTCCGGGACATCAACCGCACCCTCGTCCGCCGAGCCCCCGTCGGGCTCCTCTGCGTCGACGACGAGGTCGTCGTCGACGCCAACGAGGCGTTCTGCTCGATCGTCCGCCGCCAGCGCCACGAGATCATCGGGGTCGACCCGTTCACGTTCTTCGCGCCCCGGGACGCGACGGCGCTGGCCTCGGTCCTCGCCCCCGACGCGGACGACCGCGAGGTCGTGGTCTACGCCCGTCGCGCCGACGGGGTGCCGTGCCAGATGACGGTGACCGGCTCCGGGCACGACTCGGGGCCGAAGGTGCTGGCGGTCCGGGCGTCGGGGCCCCAGATCGTCCGGCCGGAGGACATGACCGTCGAGCAGGACATCGGCCGCCGCGAGCTCGACGCCGCGCTGTCCCACGACGTGAGCGCCCCGTTCCGCCACGTCTCGGGGTTCCTGGAGCTGGCGAGCGAGGAGCCCGACCTCACCGATCGGGCCCGTCGGCACATGACCAAGGCCATCGGCGCGGCCCGCACCGGGGCGCTCATGATCGAGCGGCTGGTGCAGTCGATCCGGCTCAGCCAGCGCACCTACGCCATGACGCCGGTCGACCTCGGCGACGTCGTCCAGGAGGCCACCAGGCTCGTCCACCAGACCGGGGTCGAGGTCGACGTCGTGCCGGAGGCGCTGCCGACGGTCGTGGCCGACGACGCGTCCCTGATCCAGCTGTTCTACGAGCTCATCGACAACGTCGGCCTCTTCGGCGCCGGCGAGGACGGCGCGGTTGCGACCATCGGGGCCCGCCCGCTCGGCCGGGGCTGGTACGAGGTGTCGGTCTCCGATGCCGGGCCCGGCATGCACACGCTCGCGCCGTTCTCGGCGGGCCTGTTCCGCCAGCTCCAGCCCCGGGGTGAGGCGCCGGGCGTCGGCATGGGCCTCGTGGTCGCCGAACGGGTGGCCGCCGTGCACGGCGGCCTGTTCCGGATCGGGCCGGGGGCGACGAAGGGGACGACCGTGTCGTTCCGGGTGCTCGGTCCCGACGCCGGCGACGACGACGCATCGGCGGCGTTCGACCTGTCGTCGGTGGGGTGAGCCGGGGCCACCGGGTCGTCGGGGCCCGGAGCCGGCCCCGGGGCCCGTCGTGAGGTCTGACTGATGGAATCGTTGCGAAGCCATCAGGGCGCTGCGAGGGTGATCGTGATGCTGCCGGGCGGGCATCACGATCGCCGCACCCTCAACCGCACCGTCGTGCGGGTCCTCGCCGCGTGCGCGGCGGTGGCGTCCGGCCTGCTGGCCGCGGTGGCCGGCTACGGGGCGATCGGCGTCGTGACCATCAACGGCGGGATGGTCGTCGTCGGCGTGGTCCTCGGCGTCGTCGCGCTGTGTGCCGCCGCCCTCGCGGTCGCGTTCGTCGGCTGGGTCCTCGGTCGTCTGCCGCCCGTCGCCGATCTGCCGCGGCCGCATGCCCGCTCGGGGCGGGTCCACCATCGGAGCGTGGCGCTGATGTTCGGGGCGATCGGCGCGTTCGCGCTCGCGCTCGAGCTCGCCGCGCTGCTCGACGGCGGGCGGGCCAACGCCTGGCGGGTGGTGCTCGGCGTGCTGTGGTTCGCGCTCGCCGCGACGTTCCTGCGCTTCCGCGCCCGACTGGAGGCGTGAGCGGCGAGCCGCGACCGTGTGATCGCGACCACCCGGTCGCGAAGGCACACACGCCCCGAATCATCCCGGCGCCTTCCTGCTCTACCCAGTACGCCCCACGCCGCGACGGTGGCGACGTCGACCGCTCCGGAGGGTGCGACATGCTCATCGCCCAGCTCACCGACCTCCACGTCCGGGCCGAGCCCGACGGCGCGAAGTACGGGATCGACGCCGCCGCGCAGCTCGCGGCCGCCGTGGAGCGCGTGAACGGGTGCTCCCGGGCGCCCGACCTGGTGTTGGTGACCGGCGACCTCGCGGACGAGGGGACCGACGACGAGCTGGCCCGGGTCGCCTCGCTGCTGGCCCGGCTCGACGCCCCGTGCCGGGTCCTGCCCGGCAACCACGACACGCGCGACGGCATGCGCCGCGCCTTCGCCGATCACGACTACCTGCCGGCCAGCGGGCACCTGTCGTGGGTCGACGACGGCTGGCCCCTGCGCGTCGTCGGGCTCGACACGACGGTGCCCGGCCACCACCACGGCGAGCTCGACCCCGATCGCCTGGCGTGGCTCGACGAGGTGCTGTCGGCCCGGCCCGACCAGGCCACGCTCGTGGCGATGCACCACCCGCCGTTCGACTCGGGGTTGTGGTGGATGGACCGCCAGGGGCTCCTCGCCGGGCGCCGGGAGCTGCGCGCCCTCCTCGGCCGCCATCGCCAGGTCGTGCGGGTCGTCTGCGGTCACCAGCACCGGGCGGTCCAGGCCGCGTGGGGGTCGGTGACGCTGTCGATCTGCCCGTCCACGTGGAGCCAGCACGTGCTCGACCTCGTGCCGGAGAGCCCGCCCCGCGGTCTGCCCGAACCCGGGTCGTTCCAGCTCCACCAGTGGGACGGTGACGTGCTCGTCACCCACACCGAGCACGTCGTGCCCCAGGCGGCGACCGTCGACTTCACCGAGACCTGGGCGTCGGACTGGGAGCGGATGAAGGTCGGGCTCCGCGCCAACGCCGAACGCCCGGCCGTCGGCTGAGGCCAACACCCCCCCGGGGGACGACTGCTGACGATCGTCTGTCTCCGCGAGACAGAACTCGCCTAGGGTTCCGCGTCGCGGTGACCGTTCGCCGGTCCCGCACCGTCGGGGGCAGGGGGAACGATGGACGTCACGTCCGGGCACGAGCGAGCGCGCGTCTTCTACGGGTGGTGGGTCGTCGCCGCCGTCTTCGTCATCCTGATGTTCTCGTCGGGCCTCGCGTTCTACGCCCAGGCGGTGTTCCTCGACGCGCTGGTCGAGGAGCAGGGCTTCTCGACCGGGCTCACGGGCGCCGCCACCGGGCTGTTCTTCGTCGTCGCCGGGGTCACGGGCTTCCTGGCCGGCGGCCCGATCGGCCGCCACGACATGCGCTGGATCATCGTGCCGGGCTCGTTCCTCGCCGCCGTCGGTCTCGTGCTGCTGGGTCGCGCCACGGAGCCGTGGCAGATGTTCGCCGCCGATGTCGTCTTCGGCATGGGCTTCGCAACATCCGGGCTCGTGCCGTCGACCACGCTGATCACCCGGTGGTTCGAGCGCCGTCGCTCGGTCGCCCTGTCGATCGGGTCGAGCGGCCTCTCCATGGGCGGGATCGTGATCACCCCGATCGTCGCGAAGCTGGTCGACGACCGGTCCTTCCAGGACATGGCGCCGTGGTTCGCGCTCGCCCTGGTGATCGGCATCGCGCCGGTGGCGTTGCTGGTCGTGCGCTCACGGCCGTCGGACCTCGGGCTCGAGCCCGACGGCGCGGCGCCCGAGCCCGAACCGGAGCCGGTCGGCGCGACCGGGGCCGGGCCCGACGGCGCCGCGTCGGCCGCCGAGGAGCCCGTCGTGGTGCGGGGAACGCCCTACGCCGAGGCGATCCGATCGCGGTTCTTCGTCGTCATGACCGCGGCCTACGCGATGGTGATGCTCGCCCAGGTCGGAGCGCTCCAGCACGAGTTCAAGCTGGTCAAGGAACGGGTCGACGTCGACACCGCGGCGCTGATCGTCACCCTCGTGGCCGCCTCGAGCGTGGTCGGCCGCCTCGGCGGCGGGGTGCTCGTGCTGCGGGTCTCCGCCCGCGCCCTCACCGCCACGCTGATGGCGGTGCAGAGCGTGGCCCTCGTGCTGTTCTCCCAGGTCGGGGGCCGGGTCGGGTTCCTCGCCGTCGCCGTCCTGTTCGGCCTGTCGGTCGGCAACCTGCTGATGCTCCACCCGCTCCTGCTGGCCGACCGCTTCGGCATCCGCGACTACAGCCGCATCTACGGGTTGTCCCAGCTCGTCATGACGACCGGGGTCGGGCTCGGGCCGTTCGTCGTCGGTGTGCTCCACGACTGGTCCGGGTACGGGCTGGCGTTCCTCGTCGCCGCGTCGGCGTCCGCGATCGCGTTCATGCTGTTCCTGCCGCTCGCCCGGGAGCGGTCCGAGGACGCGCCGGACGTCCGGACGCCGGCGGTGACCCGCTGACACCGCGCCCCGGCGAGGATCGCGACCGGTCCGTCACGACGGGCCGGTGGCTCCTCGTCGGGGCGGTCGCCGGTGTCTACGCGTCGTTCGGTGTCGTCAACGCGTCGCTCGCCCCGCTCATCGATCCCGTCCGGCGCGACCTCGGCCTGAGCCTCTCGTCGATGGGGGTGGTCCTCGGCGCCTGGCAGTTCGTGTACCTGCTCACCGCGGTCCCCGCGGGCGCCGTCCTCGATCGGTTCGGTACGACGCGGGCCATCGCGGTCGGCGGGGCGCTCGTGGCGCTCAGCGGCTTCGGCCGGGCGGCGGCCGACGGGCTCGGCGGCCTGCTGGTGGCGGTCGGGTTGTTCGGTGTCGGCGGGCCGCTGATCTCGATCGGCGCGCCCAAGCTCGTGCGCAGCCACTTCGACGACCGGAGCCGGGGCCCGGCGATGGGGGTCGTGGCCGCCGCACCCGGTGTCGGCGCGACGCTGGCCCTCGTCACCGCGAACAGCGTGCTCATGGCGCGCACGGGCAGCTGGCGGGCGACGATGGCGACCTTCGCCGGCGTCGCCGCGCTCGCCTGTCTCCTGTGGCTGGCGGCTTCGTGGTGGGCGGACACCAGCCCCCGCCGCCGCGCCAGGGCGGTACCGGCGAGTGACGACGCCGGCCGGGGCGATCGCGGCCGCGACCTCCCGAGCAGCCGCCGGAGCGACCGGAACCACGACGAGCTCGCCGCCGCCGACACCGCCGAGGAGGAGGACGGCCGCGACCGGGACGGGCCGGTGGCGGCGGCCCTTGCGCTCCTGCGGGTCCGACGGGTCCGTCGCCTGCTGGCCGCGGTGGCGGGCACGTTCTTCGTCGTCCACGCCATGAGCAACTGGGTTGTGGAGATGCTGCGGAGCTTCGGTGCAGGCGCGGAGCTCGCCTCGCTCGGCGCCGCGGTGCTGTCGCTCGTCGGGGTCGTGGCGGCCCTGACGCTGCCCTCGCTGACCGCGCCGGAGCGGCGGGCCGTCGTCCTCG
>JAXHUH010000275.1:0-2163 GCA_034211175.1 Actinomycetota bacterium | reverse complement strand
GGCATCCGCGGCGGCGGCCGCCGTTCGGGCGACGGGGCCCGCTTCCGGTGCTGCGGCGGCGGCGATCACCGTCTCCTCGTCGTCCTCGCTCCCCCCGCCCCCGGCGACGCGGTCCGCGCCGAGCGGGCGGTCGGCCGGTGCGCCGAGGAGCACGGCGCCGAGGGCGACCGCGGCCTTCGGGTCCCCCCGCCGGCTGAGCGGGACCCCGGGCAACGTCTCGGCGACCAGCTCGGCGACGAGCGGCATCCGGCTGGCCCCTCCGGCCAGGTGGACGGCGGCGAGGTCGGCGACATCGACCCCCGCCATCGCCAGCGTGTCCCGCACCACCTCCATCGTCTCGGCCAGGTACGGCTCGACGATCGTGCGCAGGTCGTCCCGGGTGATCCGCTCGCTGACCATCCCCACCGGGAGGCTCACGAGGCAGTCGGTCGACGGGTGCTCCGAGAGCAGCTCCTTGACCCGGCAGACCTCGCTCTGCAGGAGGACGGCGGCGCGCCGCCACAGGTCGTCGTCGGAGGTGAGGAGCTGCTCGCGCACGTCGGGCTCGAGTGCCCGCTCGGCCACCTCGGCGACGAGGAGCTCGTCGAACAGCTCGCCGCCGATCGTCTCGTCGCCGCCCGGCTCGCCGAGGACGTCGAAGCCGTCGGCGCTCGCCTGGAGCACGGCGGTGTCGAACGTGCCGCCACCGAGGTCGTAGACGAGCACCCGGGCGCCCACCGGGACCCGGGCCTCCCGGGCGTACGCGACCGCGGCCGCGACCGGCTCGGCGACCAGCTCGACCCGGCCGAGGCCGGCACGCTCGGCCGCGGCCACCAGCCCGCGGCGACGGGCGGTGCCCCATCGGGCCGGATGGGTCAGCCGGACCAGGGCGGGCGCCGAGCCGTGGTGGCGGACCGCCTCACCGTGGATGTGCCGGAGGAGCGCCGCGACCAGGTCGGTGACGTCGTGGGGACGCCCGCCGAGGATCGCCGGCGTCGGATCACCCAGCCGCCGCTTCGGGGTGCGGATCGCCCGGGCGGGCGCGGACGACGCCAGCTCCAGTGCGACACGGCCGACGACGGGACCACCGTCGTCGGCGTAGACGATCGACGGGACCCGGCGGAGACCTCCGATCTCCAGCACCTCGGCAGCGCCGCCCAGCCGCTGCGACGCGGCGAGCGAGTAGCTCGTCCCGAGATCGATCGCCAGCACCCACGGCGTCCCGTCCGACACGTCTCCTCCTCATCTCGGGGCCCGACCTCCGGCTCCTGTGATGGCCGGGTCGACCCATCCGACCGAACGGCGCCCCGGTCCACGGAACCCGTGTCGCCCACGGGCGAGCGCTCCACGGTCGTCTGCGGGATGTGACGTCGCACGACCCCGCCCGGTTCGGAATTCGCGGCCGACGCCTTGCGGAGCTCCGGATCAGGCCGGGTGGCGCTGGTCGATGGCGGTTCGCAGGTTGCGGTGGTCGTGCTCGGAGAGGCCGCCGTCGTCGCGGGCCGCGTCGACCGCGGCGAGCAGCTCGTCACGGCCGTGGCGGGCGACGACCAGGTCGCAGCCCTCGGTGTCGGCGACCGCGACGGGCAGGAACGCGAGGCGCAGGTACGGCGGCGGCAGCTGGCCCTGCGTGCGCAGGACGACGCCGCGCAGCTCGTTGCCCCCGTCCGCCTGCTCGGCGGCGAGGCGGCGGCGGAACTCGTCGTGGTCGAACAGCTCCCGGCTCACGACGTCACCGGCCGGGGTGCGCACCTCGGCGGTCATCGGGTCGTCGAGCAGGGCGCTGTCGAAGCCGGGCCGGTCGTCGTCGAGCATCACCTGGACGACGGTGTGGGCGGCGCCGTCGATGACCTTGGGGTGCATCGCCACGCCGAGCACACCGAGCTCGTACGGACCGTCGCCCGGCGCCGTCTGCACCTGTGCCGGCGCGCCCGCCGACCGGACCCGGATCAGCTCCATCCGGCCGACCCTACGACGGTCGGGGCCCGGGGCCCGATCCGGCGCCCACGGCGGATGTCGACCGGGTCCGTGCCCGAGCGCGGCAGTGGCCGCCCCGGGGTAACGGGGGCGGCCACTGCTCGACGTACCTGCGGGGCGTCCGGCCCCGACGCGCCGAGGTCAGCGCGCCGAGGTCGGAACCTGGTCTCTCAGGACAGCGATCCGCCGAAGACCGGCATCATGCTG
>JAXHUH010000274.1:0-35329 GCA_034211175.1 Actinomycetota bacterium | reverse complement strand
GCCATGGGTCCTCCTGGGCTCGGTGTGTTCTCGCGTCGGGTCCGTACCCCGTTGCGGGCCGGCCGCAACCGCGGCCGCGGCCCGTTGTCGAGAACCCGGCCTGCTCGGAGGACCCATGGCGAAGGACCACGGCCCGTCGGTCAAGGACGACGAGCAGTACGAAGCGCTGCGCGAGCAGGGCGCGAGCAAGGAGAAGGCGGCCCGCATCGCCAACACCGACCGCTCCACCGCCGGCGAGCGGGGCGGGAGCTCCCCCGCCTACGAGGAGTGGACGAAGGACGAGCTGCTCGATCGCGCCCGCGAGCTCGACATCGACGGCCGCTCGAAGATGGACAAGGACGAGCTGATCAGCGCCCTGCGGAACCGCTGAACCCGGGGGCAGACCGCGCGACCGGAGTGCCAACCAAACCTATGATGACAGGTATGCCGAACGTGGCTTGACAGGAAGACATACCGGCTGACAGCGTGCTGCGCCGTGCGCCGCCTGCTGCTGCTCCTCGGTCTCGTCCTGTTCGTCTCCCTCACCGCCGCGTGCGGCGACGACGACGGGGACGACGCCGCCGGTTCGACGACCTCGACCTCCTCGGCGACCACCGGAGCCGAAGACCGCGACGACGGGACCACGCCGGAGGACGCGGACGACGACACCACGTCGACGACGTCCCAGGAAGCCGTGTCGGCGTCGTATCCGGTCACCATCGAGCACGCGTTGGGCTCGACCACGATCGAGGCGCGGCCCGACCGGATCGTGACCCTCAACGTGCAGTGGACCGACGCCGTCCTCGCCATGGGCGAGCAGCCGGTCGGCTACGTGCTCTCGACCGCCGCGGGCGAGGCCGAGCCGTACCCCTGGCAGTCCGGCCTCCTCGACGGCTCGACCGTCATCGAGACCCCGGACACCGTCCCGTTCGAGCAGATCGCCGCGCTCGACCCCGACCTGATCCTGGTCACCTTCCTCGCCAGCGAGGACAGCCAGTTCGAGACCCTCGAGGAGATCGCGCCGACCATCGGCCTGCTCGGTGGACGCGAGGTCGACCCCTGGCAGGCGCAGGTCGAGACCCTCGGCACGGTTCTCGGCGAGCCCGAGGACGCGGCCGACGTGATCGCCGACGTCGAGGGACAGGTCGCCGCCATGGCCGACGAGCTGCCGGGCCTCGACGGCGCGACCTACACCATGGCCAACTACGTGCCCGGCACCGGCATCTACGTGATCGCCGACCCCGAGGACGGCAGCAGCAAGCTGTTCTACGACCTGGGCATGGAGATCGACCCGGAGATCCTGGAGCTCGACGCCGAGGCCGTCGGACGCCTCCAGATCAGCTTCGAGCAGATCGGGCTCCTCGACGCCGACCTGATGTGCATGCTCCTGAACGGGACCGACCCGGCCGAGGTGGCCGGCCTGAGCGAGCTCGGTGCCGTCGCCGAGGACGCGTTCATCAGCTTCCAGCTCGCCGACATCGTCGGGCTCAACACGCCGACGCCGATCTCGGTGCCCTACCTGCTCGACCTCATGCGGCCGACGTTGGAGATCGTCGCCGCGGGCGCCTGAGCAACTGTCCTCCCCGGAGGGCGGACGGCGCCACCGGGCACCGTTTCGACGACCGCGCCGCGGGGCAGGGAGGTGGTCCCATGCGCCTGCCCTCCGCCGTCGTCGACGACGACCCCGGGACCCTGGCCGACCTCGCCGGGCTCCGTCACGTGACCCCCGAGGACGATGACGGCTTCACCCGCCGGCGACGCGGCCGCGGGTTCAGCTACCACGACGCGTCGGGCGAGCTCGTGCCACCCGAGGTCCGGGCGCGCATCGAGGAGATCGTGATCCCACCGGCGTGGTCCGGCGTGTGGATCGCCGCCGCGCCCGACGCCCACATCCAGGCCACCGGGTTCGACGACGCCGGCCGACGCCAGTACCGCTACCACGACCGTTGGCGGGAGGTGGCCGACGAGCGGAAGTTCCTGCGGCTCGGGTGGTTCGCACCAGCCCTCGACGCCGTCCGGGCAACGGTGGCCCGCGACCTCCGGGCCGGCGCCTGCTCCGAGGAGCGGGTCCTGGCCGCCGTGACCCGGCTCATCGACCGTGCGCTCATCCGGGTCGGCCATCCCGGCACGGCCAGCGGGACCGACGACGACGGCGTCGTCACCTACGGCGCGACGACGCTGCTCGCCGACCACCTGAACGTCGACGGCGGCCGCATCGAGCTGCACTTCGAGGCCAAGGGCGGGACCGAGATCGACCTGTCGCTGTTCGACCCGACGCTGGCGGGGGCGCTCGACGACTGCCTCGCGCTCCGCGGCGACCAGCTGTTCAGCTACGCGTGCGACGACAACCACGCCCACCCGGTCACGGCCGACATGGTGAACGACTACATCCGCGACGCGTGCCGTGGTCCGTTCACCGCCAAGGACTTCCGCACCTGGGGCGCCACCGTGATCGCGGCCCGGGTCCTCATCGAGAGCGACGCCGGCGATCGTGACCCGGGTGGGGACCCGGTGCTGAACGCGATCGATGCGGCCGCCGACCAGCTCGGCAACACCCGGGCCGTCTGCCGGGCGTCCTACGTCGCGCCGGCGGTGATCGACGCCCACGAGGACGGCTCCCTGGCGCGGACGTGGCGCTCGACCCGCTCCGGCAAGCGCCTCAGCCGCGAGGAGCGCACGGTCGGCCGGGTGCTGCGCACCGCCGCCGACGCCACCCTCGCCGCGACCGACGCTGCGTGACCCGTGCGGTGACCCTGCGCCGGTCCGGTGCCGGGACGGCCTCCGGCGGGCCGTACCGTGGCCCGATGGCGAACCCGGGGCCCAGATGACGACGAGCCACGTCCGGGCGCACCACCGTGCGGTGGCCGTGTTCGAACGCCACCCGCTGATCCCCATCACCTTCGGGGTGTGCCTGTTCAGCACCGGACCGGTGATGGTCGCCGGCACCGACGCGTCGGGTCTCGTCCTGTCGTTCTGGCGCTTGTGGTGTGGCGCCGCGCTCCTCGGCGTGCTCACGCTCGTGCACATCCGCCGCACCGGACGCCGGCCCGACCGCCTCGGTTGGTCCAAGGCCGCGAAGGCCGGCCTCGGCTTCGGCCTCCACCAGCTGTTCTTCATGGTCGCGATCAAGGCGACGTCGGTCGTCGACGTGACGCTGATGCAGGCGCTCCAGCCCGTCTTCGTCGGGATCCTGGCCGCCACCATGTTCGGCGAGCGGCCCGGGCCCGCGTTCCGCATGTGGTCGCTGCTGGCCATCGCGGGCGCCGGGGTCGTTGCGCTGGCCGGTGCGACCGGGCCCGAGGGCGACCCGCTCGGGCTGGCGATGGCCGTCGCCAACGTGGCGTTCTTCGCGCTCTACTTCGTGTGGTCCAAGCAGGCGCGGGGCCACATCGACACGGTGCCGCTCCTGTTCGGCGTGATCGTCACCGCCGGCACGGTCGTGTCGGTGTTCGCGGTGCTCACCGGCGAGAACATCGGCGGGATCAGCCGCCACGACCTGCTCTTCGCCGCCCTGATCGCCCTCGTGCCCGGAGGGCTCGGGCACTTCGTGATGGTCTGGCCGCTCAACCGGGTCGCGGCCAACGTCCCCGCCCTCGTGCAGCTGGCCATGCCGTTCCTGGCGGGCGCGCTGGCCTGGCTCCTGCTCGGCCAGGGCATCACGCTCCTCCACCTCGTCGGCGGCGCGCTGACCGTCGGCGGCGTCGCCGGTGCGCTGCTGTCACCCGCGGGTCGCCGCCTCTCCGGTGGTGCGGGGACGCCGTCCCGCTGACCGGTCCGAGCGAGACGAGCCGGGGCATCGGCCCGCAGCCGGCCCCGATCAGGCGGGGCTGGCTGCCGCCGGCGGGTCCTCCTCGGGGAGGGGGTGCTCCGGCAGCGGCTTCAGCTTGGGGCGGGCACGGCGACGGCGGCGTTCGGGGACGAGGTCGCGCATCGACTCGAGGCGACCGAAGCACAGGAGCCGGTCCTCGGCCTCGAGCTCGCGGTTGCCCTTCGGGTTCGGGATCACCTTCGAGCCCCGGGTCAGCGTCAGCACCCGCAGGTCGCGGTCGCGCAGGCCCTCGTCGATCGTCGATCCGACGATGTCGGCGCCCTCGCGCACCAGCAGCTCGGCGACGCCATAGCCGGTGCTCACCGTGAGGCGCTGACGGATGTCGAGCTCGGGGAAGTCGACCTGGGCGGCGATGTAGTCGACGATGGCGCCGGCGATGTCCAGGTCGGTCGCGGTCTCGATCCCCTCGAGGCCGGGTGACGAGTTGACCTCCATGACCAGCGGGCCGTGATCGGACTCCAACATGTCGACACCGGCGACCCGCAGGCCCATGACCTGGGCCGCGAGCACGGCGGTGCGCTCGTACTCGTCGTCGAGCTCCACGACCGCCGCCGAACCGCCGCGGTGGACGTTGGAGCGGAACTCGTCGCCGGCCGCGGTGCGGCGCATCGCCGCGACCACGCGGTCGCCGATGACGAGCGCACGGATGTCGCGCCCCTTGCTCTCGGAGATGAACCGCTGGATGAGGACGTTCTGCTTGGCGCTCTGCAGCGTCTCGATGACCGCTTCGGCCACCTTGCGGTCGGGGGCGAGGATCACCCCGATGCCCTGGGTGCCCTCCAGCAGCTTGATCACGACGGGCGCACCGCCGACCCGGTCGATGGCGGCGAGCACGTCGGCCCGGTCGCGCACGAACGTCGTGGCCGGGATGCCGATGTCGTGGCGGGACAGGATCTGGATCGACCGGAGCTTGTCGCGGGAGTTGGCGATGCCGTGGGCCGTGTTCGGCGTGTAC
Organism: Actinomycetota bacterium; assembly: GCA_034211175.1. Classification (GTDB taxonomy): domain Bacteria; phylum Actinomycetota; class Acidimicrobiia; order Acidimicrobiales; family CAIXPF01; genus JAXHUH01. The sequence goes on along the minus strand of JAXHUH010000274.1, from coordinate 30,566 downwards.
ACGTCCATCTGCTCGAACTGGCGGACGACGGCCATCCCGTAGAACGTGATCGACGCCCCGATCCGGGGGAGCACCGCGTCGTACTCGGACAGCGCCTTGCCCCGGTACTGCAGGTCGGGCTCGTCGCCCGAGAGGTCGATGGCGAAGCGCAGGGTGTTGAGGACCCGGACCGTGTGCCCTCGGGCCTGTGCGGCGGCCACCAGCCGCTGGGTGCTGTAGGCCTTCGGCGCCCGCGACAGGATGCCCAGCTTCATCATCGTTCCCTTCGCGCTCGACGGCGGCCGGTCCGCAGCCGTCACCGCCGAGGTTACGCACTGCGATCGCGGCGCCACGACGCGAACACCGATCGGGACGCGACGAGGGGCCCGGTGCGTGCACCGGGCCCCTCGTGATCGGCCGGGCGGGCCGTGGGTGTGCGGTCAGCTCGGGCTGGCCGGGCTCATCGACGAGACGTCACTGGACGACGATGGCCGTCACCATGCCGAACATGCCGTCCTCGCGCTCGACGTGGGTGAGGATGTGGCAGTGCCACACCCAGGTCCCGGCGTCGTCGGTGTTGATCAGGACGCTGTAGCGCTCGCCGGGGGCGATGTTGATCGTGTCCGCGTAGTACGGCTGGTCGAGCGGGATGCCGTCCTTGGCCACGATCAGCTGTGGGAACTGGTGCTGGTGCATGGGGTGGGACTGCAGGCCCTCGTTGAAGTAGTGGACCAGCAGCCAGTCACCCTCGTTGGCCACGATCGGGGCGGTCGCCGGGAAGCCCTTGCCGTTGAGCGACAGGCCGATGGCGCCGGCATCGTTGAGCACCATCGGGATCTCCTGGGCGATCTCGATGTCCTCCGGCACCGTGATGCCGCTGATCGTCTGGCCGGCCGGCAACGGCACGTCGCCGATCTGGAACACCGCGAACAGGCCGTTCGGCACCTGCATCTGGCCGTGGTGGTGGGCGTGGTACATGCCCACGGCCTCGCGCTCGGCCGTGAACTCGTACATGAAGTCCTCACCCGAGCGGATCAGGTCCTGGGTGAGCGGCGCGACGCCGTCCATCTCGTTCGGCGTCCGGATGCCGTGCCAGTGGATGTCGGTGCCCATCGGCAGGTCGTTCTGGATGTGGACCTTCACGTTGTCGCCCACGTCCACCTTGATCCACGGCCCGGGCACCATGCCGTTGTAGGCCCAGGCGTCCACGATCTTGCCGGGCTCGACCTCCCACGGGACGATCGACGCGGTCAGCTCGAACCGCTTCGTGCCGTCCTCCTCGATGACCGGCTCGAGCATCTGGTTGCCCACACCCTCGGTCTCCGCCGGGAAGGCGAGCATCGTCTCGGTCATGAGCCGGTCGAGCTCCTCGGCCTCCTCGGCCGTCATCATCGCCGGGTCGTGGCCGGCCTCGGCGGCGATGCTGGTCGCGCCCACGTTGATCGTCGTCTCCATGCCGGCCTCGCGGTGGCCGGCGATGGTGCAGATGACGGTGTAGGTGCCCTCCGCCAGCGCGGAGACGTCGAGGTTCTGCTGGTCGCCCGTCTGGAGGTCGGCGGTGCGCACCTCGGGCTGCTGCTCGATGGCGAAGTTGTGGACCTGCGAGCCGCCGTTCGCGACCGAGACGATGCCGCCCTGGGGCACGGCGATCGGGTCGGGCGAGAAGGCGAACTCCGTGAGCTCGACCTCGGTGACCGCCGAGCCCGACACGGTCGCGGTGCCGTCGCCGTCGTCGCGGGCCATGAACAGCGCCACGACGCCGAAGACGAGCGCGAGCATGGCGACGATCGCCACCAGGATGGCGCCGATGTCGACACCTCCCGGCGACGCGCCGCCGTTCCCGGCACCCTCGGGTGCGACCGTTGCATCCACTGACATGGGACCTCCCCTGGACTGCGGACCGGCGGCGGTCGGCGGGAGAGCCCTCTCCCCCTCCGATCGCGCGGGCGCGTCGGCCCGCCTCCCCGGCGTGCGGGTTGTGAACGGTACGGACGCACAACGAACCGCAGGAGGGCCGGCCGGACTCTTGCCCGAGGTACATCGGCGCGAAGCGGCCGGGACTTTCGACCCATCCGGTCCCGCGTGCTCCCGCGCAAGTCGGCGCCGCAGCCGGGCGGGGCGGGCCACGCGTTTGCCCCAGGCGTCGCCGCGGCACCACGATCGACGGCACCGACAGCGGATGGGGGATGTGGACATGGTCGACCTGATCATCCGGGGTGGCATGGTCGTCGACGGCACGGGAGCGCCCGCCCGGCGCGCCGATGTCGCCATCGACGGCGATCGGATCGTGGCGGTCGGCGACGACGTGGCCGATCTCGGCCCTGCGAGCCGCACGATCGACGCCGACGGCCAGCTGGTCACGCCCGGCTGGGTCGACATCCACACCCACTACGACGGCCAGGCCACGTGGGACCCGGACCTCGCGCCGTCGTCGGTCAACGGCGTCACCTCGATCGTGATGGGCAACTGCGGCGTCGGCTTCGCCCCGGCCCGCCCCGACCGCCACGACTGGCTGATCAAGCTGCTCGAAGGCGTGGAGGACATCCCCGGCACCGCCCTCACCGAGGGCATGACCTGGGGCTGGGAGAGCTTCGACGAGTACCTCGACGTGCTCGACCGGATGCGCTGGACGGTCGACGTCGGCACCCAGGTGCCCCACGCCGCGCTGCGGACCTACGTGATGGGCGACGACGGCGCCGACCACCTCGCCCGCGCGTCGGAGGCCGACATCGCCGAGATGTCACGCCTCGCCGAGTCCGCCGTCCGCAACGGGGCGCTCGGGGTCACCACGTCGCGCACGTGGGCCCATCGCACGAGCCTGGGCGAGCAGATCGGCACGCTGACCGCGTCGACCGACGAGGTCCTCGGCGTCGCCGACGCGCTGCGCCGCGCCGGCACCGGGGTCATCCAGCTGATCTCCGACGTCTACCAGTCGCCCGACGACGAGCTCGTCGCCCGCGAACGGGAGCTGCTCGGCCGCCTCGCCACCGAGGTCGGCCGCCCGATCAGCTTCACGGTCCAGCAGAACGACCAGACCCCCGACCGGTTCCGCGAGCTGCTCGGGGCGATCGGCGAGTGGAACGCCGCCGGCGCCAACGCCCGCGCCCAGGTCGCGGTGCGCCCGATCGGCGTGCTCGTCGGGCTGACCGCGAGCACCAACCCGCTGATCTTCTGCCCGTCCTATCGCCAGCTGCGGGGCCTGCCGCTGGGCGAGCGGGTCGCCGCGCTGCGCGACCCGGAGATGCGCCGGCGGATCCTGGCCGAGCACGCCGAGGTCGAGGCAACCGACTTCCTGGCACTGATCTGCCGGGGCTTCGACCGGATGTACCCCCTCACCGACCCGATCGACTACGAGCCGACGCCCGAGCGCAGCGTCGCCGGGCTGGCCCGGGCCGCGGGCCGCGACGCCACCGAGTACCTCTACGACCTCCTGCTGGAGGACGACGGCGCACTGCTGCTGTACATCCCGCTGATGAACTACGCCCGGGGCAACCTCGACGACGTGCGGGAGATGATCCGCTCGCCCCACGCCATGTTCGGGCTGTCCGACGCCGGCGCCCACTGCAACACGATCTCCGACGGCTCGTTCCCGACCACGGCGATCACCCACTGGACCCGCGACCGCACCCGGGGCGAGCTGCTGACGGTGGAGGAGGTCGTCCACCACCAGACGCAGCGGACCGCGCAGCACGTGGGCTGGCTCGACCGGGGTGTCGTGGCACCGGGCTACCTGGCCGATGTCAACGTGTTCGACCATGGCTCGCTGTCGCTGCCGCCGCCCGAGCTGATCGCCGACCTCCCGGCCGGCGGCACCCGCCTCATGCAGGCAGCGACGGGCTACACCGCGACGATCAAGCGGGGCGTGGCGATCGCCGAGGACGGCAAGCTCACCGGCGCCCGCCCCGGCTCGCTCCAGCGCGGCACCCGCCCGACGCCGGCCTGAGACTCAGCCGGCCCGAAGCTCGACGGGCCGGGGCTCAGCCCGGTTCGTCGACCGGCGGCGGACCGCCGCCGGTCCTTGCGATGGTCACGGCCAGTGCCGCGAGGCGCTCGAGCATCGGGCCGCGGGCCAGCGGCCCGTCGTCCGGGTAGCGCTGCATGGTCGCACCGTCGACGAGCGCACTGATGAGCAGGGCGCGGACCCGCGCCTCGTCGGCGTCGACGCCGGGGGAGACGCCGGCGACGATGGCTGCGAGCTCGGCGTGGAAGGCCTCGTTCACCTCGTGGGTGAGGGCGGCGAAGCGCTCGTCGTGGGCGGCGAGGAGCCCGATCGGCTGGTAGACGCTGCACTCGTCGACGATCCAGCGCTCGGCGAGGACCTCGATCGCCGCCGCAAGTCGGCGTTCCGCGTCCGGTTGGTCCTGCGCCCGGACCGCGTCGAGGTCCCGCTCCAGCTCGGCGCGCACCACGGCCTCGAGCAGGTCGTCGCGGGTCGGGAAGTAGTACTGCAGGTTGCCGACGCGCATGTCGAGCCGCTGCGCGAGGTGACGCAGGACGAACGCATCGATCCCCTCGCAGACGAGCACCGTGCGGGCCGCGGCCACGATCTCCTCGCGCCGCTGCGCCCCTCGTGTGGTGCGGCCGCCGGACATGGCGCCGATCCTACCGACCGAGAACTCCTAGGTCATTGACCTAACTAGGTCAGTGACCTAGAGTCGAACCCATGACCACCCAGATCCGACCCGACGCCGCCGCGCGCCCCGCCACCCGACTCCGCGACCTTCCCTTCCGCGGGCTCGGCGGCCAGCCGCCGTTCGAGCCCGACGACATCGAGCCGTTCGTCGACGCCCGCCGCATCGGGGTGCTCGCCTACGTCCGCTCCGACGGCCGGCCCAACCAGAGCCCGCTCTGGTACACGCTCCGCGACGGTGTGATCCACATGACGACGACCACCGGTTCGGCCAAGCACCGGGCGCTCGAGCGCGACCCGCGGGTGACGTTCACGATCCAGGACGAGGCGCCGCCGTACCGGGCCGTGATCGTCGATGGCACCGTCGAGCTGCGCGACCTCGGCCCCGACCCCGCCGACGACCCGACCGAGGGTATGGCCGTGCGCTACTTCGGCCGGGTGGCGGCCGCCGCCTACCACCGCATGGCCGGCGACTCGATCGCGGCCATGACCCTGATCTCGCTGACCCCGACCGAGCTGAAGGGATTCGACAACGCGAACGCCCTGTCGACGACCGAGAACGCCTTCGTCCGCGTCCGCGAGCGCCTCCCCATCCCCCGCCCCTGGCTCTGAACGGCCACCCCACCCACCCGAACCGGGTTCCCACCCGGGCTCCGCCCGCCAACCCAGGAACCCAGAACCCCCAGGCACCCGAACCGGGTTCCCACCCGGGCTCCGCCCGCCAACCCAGGAACCCAGAACCCCCAGGCACCCGAACCGGGTTCCCAGTCGGGCTCCGCCGGCCAGCCCAGGAACCCAGAACGGGAGGTGGGGGTCAGTCGGCGAGGGGTTGGGTGATCTCGGTGCGCCAGTCGGCGGGGTCGGGGTGGTCGCCCGGGTCGGTGAGGTAGGTCTCCCACGGCGGGCCGCCCGCCTTCAGCGACTGCTCGTCGAGCCACCGCTCGATGGCGCCGTAGGTGTCGCCGAGGCTCTCGTAGCCGCCCTTGTGGATCGCGACGACGGCCCGGCCCGGCGGGACGTCGATCCGTTCGATGCCCTCGGTGGCGTCACCGTCGCCCGGGTCGGCCACGGCCATCCCGCACTCCACGAGGAACGTGCCGATCCCGACCTCGGGGTAGCGGGCGAACGGCGGGCTGGTCATCGTCAGGCCGGACCGCTGGATGTGCTCGAACACCTTCGGCAGGCACTCCCCCAACGCCTGGGCCACGGTCTCGCGGGAGACCCGGCGGCGCATGATCAGCGCCGAGAACCCGTCCAGCGCTCTGACGTCCATCGCGGTGTCGCCCGTGGGCATGTCGGCGGTCATCGTCGTCTTCCCCGTTCGTTCGTCGATCCGGTACAGGCCCACACACGGCGCCGTCGCCTCGACGATTCGCTGGTGCTCGGTCGCCTCCGCCGGCGTCGCACCGGCGAGGCCGCGGGCGCGGTGCGCGGACGGCGGGAGGCCGAAGCGGCGCACGAACGCTCTGGTGAAGCCCTCATGGCTGGCGAACCCGGCATCGGCGGCGAGCGCGGCGATCGCCACGTCGTCGCCGGCGGCGAGCCGGGCGGCGGCCCGGTCGAGCGCGACCCGACGGGCGAACCCGACGGGCGCCTCGCCGGTCACCGACCGGAACAGCCGGTGGAAGCTCCACTGGGACCGATGGGCGCCCGAGGCCATCTCACCCGAGGACGGTCGGCCGTGCTCGGCGCCGAGCCGGGACACCGCCCGCAGGATCTCCGGCTGAGCCTCGCTCGCCGGCTTCGCCGGACGAGCTGCGTTCAGCTTCGGCTTCGCCGGACGAGCTGCGTTCAGCTTGGGCTCGGAGGTCCGCTCAACCACGGCGTCACCCTACGAGAGCGGTCACCGGGCTTCTTGACCGTTCTTGCCCGGCTCGGCGGCCGCGGCGAGGTGCGGTTCAGACGCCCGCCGGCTCGGGTGCCGACGTCGCAACGGTCGGCTCGGCCGTCGGCGTCAGGGCACGGGTGCGTCGAGCCCGGAGGCCGTTGGCGATGACGACGATCTCCGCGAGCTCGTGGACGGCGACGACCGCACCGAGGCCGAGGAGCCCGGCGCCGGCCACCGGCACGAGCGCGGCGATGATCAGGCCGGACAGCGCCAGGTTCTGGATCATGATCCGGCGGGTGCGGCGGGCGTGGGCGACGAGGCCGGGCAGGTGGGTGAGGTCGTCGCTCATGATGGCGATGTCGGCGGCCTCGACGGCGACGTCGGAGCCGAGCGCACCCATCGCCACCCCGACGTCGGCATCGGCGAGCGCCGGCGCGTCGTTGATGCCGTCGCCCACCATCATCACCGGCGCCCGGCCGGACAGCTCGGCCACGGCGGTCCGCTTGCCGTCGGGGAGCAGCTCCGCCCGGACGTCGTCGATGCCGGCGGACCGGCCGATCGCCGCGGCCGTCGCGCGGTGGTCGCCGGTGAGCATCGCGACCCGAAGGTCGAGCTCGCGCAAGCGGGCGACGACGTCGGCCGCCTCGGGTCGCAGCTCGTCGCGGATGGCGATCACGCCGACCGGGCCGCCGTCGCGCTCGACGACCACGACCGTCGCCCCGGCGTCGGCCATCCGACGGGCGTCGGCTGCGAGCGGTCCGGGGTCGATGAAGCGGGTGCTGCCGACCCGCACGGCGAGTTCGTCGACGGTGCCGCAGATGCCCGAGCCGGCGACGGTCTCCACGCCGGTCACCCGGCCGGCAGCGGTACCGGCCTCGGTGATCGCCGCGGCCAGCGGGTGGTCGCTGTTGGCCTCGAGCGCAGCCGCGAGCTCGAGCACCGACGACGACGCCGCCGCGCCGGCAGTGGCCACCTCGACCACCGTCGGTCGGTTGGCGGTGAGGGTGCCGGTCTTGTCGAGCGCCGCCACCCGCACCCGGGCGAGCGCCTCGAGCGCAGCGCCACCCTTCACGACCGCACCGCTGCGAGTGGCGGCACCGATGGCGGCGAACACGGTGACCGGCACCGAGATGGCGAAGGCACACGGCGAAGCGGCGACGAGCACGACCAGCGCCCGCTCGACCCACACCGACGGGTCGCCGAGGACCGAGCCCACCACGGCGACCGCCACGGCGAGGACCATGATCGCGGGGACGAGCGGGCGGGCGATGCGGTCGGCGAGCCGTTGCGACCGGCCCTTGCGGTCCTGTGCCTCCTCGACCGCGCGCACGATCCGGGCCAGGGTGCTGTCCGACGCCGGCGCAGTGGCGACCACGTCGAGCTGGCCGCCGCCGTTGATGCTGCCGGCGATCACCTCGTCGCCGGGGCCGCACGACACCGGGATCGACTCGCCGGTGACGGCGGAGACGTCGAGCGACGACCGCCCGTCGGACACGACCCCGTCGGTCACCAGCCGGGCGCCGGCCCGCAGGACGAGCACGTCGCCGACCGACACCTCGTCGGTCGGGACCTCGGCGACCTCGTCGTGCTCGGCGCCATCGTCACGGCCCCGGCGCACGAGGGCGGTGGCGGGCACCAGTTCCAGCACGCTGCGCAGGCCCCGCCGGGCCCGGGTGACGGCCCAGTCCTCGAGCGCCTCGGAGACCGAGAACAGGAACGCGAGCGACGCCGCCTCGGCCAGCTGGCCGAGCAGCAGCGCACCGACCCCGGCGATGGTCATGAGCAGGCCGACGCCGATGCGTCCAGCGGCCAGCCCCCGCAGCGTGGAGGGCACGAACGTCGAACCACCGGCGACGACCGCGACCACGAACCCGACGGTGGCGACCGGGTCGATGCCCGTGAGGTGGGCGGCGAAGCCGGCGGCCCATGCCAGCGCGGCGAGCCCGGCCGCCCAGCTGCGCCATCCCTCGGGCAGGCGGCCCTCGTCGACCGGCTCGGACGCGCCGCCCCCGCAGCATGCGTCAGCCATCGGAGGGCGCTCCTGAAGGACCGTCCCCGGACGTGTCGATCCCGGTCATGGCCGGATGGTTGCAGAGCCGCACGTCGTGGCCCGCTCGGGCGAGGAGCTGCTCGGCGGCGACGAGGACGTCGCGCAGCTCGGGGTGGGCGATCGAGTAGAAGACCCGGCGACGGGGCCCCGGCCGGTCGACGACGAGGCCGCAACCCTTCAGGCAGGCGAGGTGGTTCGACACGTTGGACTGCGACGACCCGACCAGCTCGACGAGCTCACCGACGCGGCGTTCGCCGTCGAGCAGGGACAGCAGGATCGACAGCCGGATCGGGTCGCTCATCCCGTGGAACAGCGCCGTGGCCGTGGCGATGTCGACGTCGTCCCGCACGGACGAGCGGGTCCCGGCGTCGGTGAGGGTGTTCGCCATGGACGGATGATATCAGCAAGAATCGATCATCTCCGGAAACGACCATGTCGTCGGTCGGCGCGGCGTACGGTCACGGGATGCCGGCATCGGAGGTGCTCACCCACGTGCGCCACCGTTCGGCGCTCGGCGTCTGGGAGCAGGTGGTCCGCCGCCCCGATCCCCGGCTGCGACCCTACGTCCGGTCGTTGGAGGGCTTCGACGAGCGGATGCCCGGACCGCTGCGCCGCGTCGAACCGGCATCGACCGACATCGTGGTCGTCGTGGGCTGGGGCCCGCCGGTCGGCCTCGGCGTCGGCGCCCGAGAGCCGGACGAGCAGCTGAGCGCGTTCGTCGTCGGGCCCCGGACCGGTCCGCTCACCGCGGCGTCGAGCGGCGTGCAGGTCGGGGTGCAGGTCAGCCTCACCCCGCTCGGCGCCCGCCTGGTGCTCGACGCCCCGCTCGGGGTGCTCGCCGGACGACCGGTCGCCGCCGGCGAGGTGCTCGCCGCAGGCGTCCGGGCCACGATGTCGAGGCTCGCCGACGCCGGGAGCTGGCCGGAGCGCCTGGACCTCGTCGAGGCCGCGCTCGGTGCCCGGTTCGACGCAACCGTGCCGCCGGTGGCCGAGGTCGCCCATGCCTGGCACCTGTTGCGCTCGACCGCCGGGACGATGCCGGTCGCCGCCATCGCCGCAGAGGTGGGTTGGAGCCGCCAGCGCCTCCACACGACCGTCCGCCGCGACCTCGGCCTCGCCCCGCAGGACCTGCGCCGTCTCCTCCGGTTCGGCCACGCCGTTGCGCTGCTCCACGAGGACGGCCTCCCACTCGCCGCGGTCGCGGCGCACGCCGGCTACGCCGACCAGCCCCACCTCAACCGCGACTTCCGCGCCTTCGCCGGCACGAGCCCGAGCCGCTACCTCGCCGCCCGCCTGCCCGATGCCGGCGGCGTGCGCGCCGCCTGACATCGTTCCAAGACCCGGCCACCAGCGGTCCGTAGCGTCGGCAGCGATGCGCCGCCGTGGCGCATCGACGAGCCGGGAGCCGGACGCATGACCAACCCCTCCGACACCACCAAGCCCACCGACACCAGCGCCGCAGGGACCCCGACCACCGACACCGCCGCCGTGGTGCCGATGCTCTACTACGAGGACGTGGTCGCCGCCGCTCGGTGGCTCGGCGAGGTGTTCGGCCTCGAGACCACGGCCGAGCACCCGGGGCCCGACGGCACAGTCGTCGGCGTCGAGATGCGGATCGGCGCGGGCCGGGTGATGCTGCTCGGCAGCCCGGAGGACGCGGAGCTCGGCATGACCAGCCCCCGCACGGCGGGCAGGGCGACCGGCGGCGTGTACGTCGCACTCGACGACCCGGCCGTCCACCACGCCGCCGCGAAGGACGCGGGCGCGACGATCGTGCTGCCGCTGCGGGAGATGGCGTACGACTCGGTCGAGTACGGGGCGCTCGACCTCGAGGGCCACTACTGGGGCTTCGGCACCTATCGGCTCACCTGAACCTGGCGCCGGCAGGTTCGTTCGGGCCGCGGTCGGGGTAGTGCCGGCCCGAGCGATGAGGGAGAGCACATGGCCGACCCGGTGGTCCTGTTCGACGTCGACGGCACGCTCGTCGACACCAACTACCTGCACACGGTGTCGTGGCGGCGCGCGTTCCTGGACGCCGGCGCGGATGTGCCGGCATGGCGCATCCACCGCATGATCGGGGCGTCCTCGTCGGTGCTCATCGACGAGCTCCTCGGCGACGGCGTGGATGACAACGGCACCGACGTCGATCCGTCGAAGATCAAGGACACGTGGCGCTCCCACTACGAGTCGCTCGTCCCCGAGATCAAGGCGTTTCCCGGCGCCGCCGACCTGCTCCGGGCCGTGGCCGCGGAGGGCGGGAAGGTGGTGCTCGCCACGTCGTCACCCGGCGATCTGGTCGAGCACAACATCGACGCCCTCGGCATCGACCGCGACCTGCTCGCCGCGGTCACCACCGCCTGAACGTGACAGCGGCGGACCTGAGCGCCCTCGAGTACACGGTTCACCTCGTCTTCTCGGTGGACTCATCGCTGCATCACGAGCCATAGCAGAAGCTCACGCCGAGCTACTCGCCCCTGATGGGTGGCCCGCACTGCGGGGGCCGGGTCGCCGATCGACGGACCCGGCCCGCCGTGCCGGGCAGGTCAGCTGATGCCGCCGCTCACCACGAGCTCGGAGCCGGTGACGTAGCTGGCGTCGTTCGACGGCAGGAACGCAGCCGCCGCCGCGACCTCCTCGGGGCGGCCCATGCGCCCGAGGGGGACCCGGGGGACGACCTGGGCGACGAAGCCGTCGACCTCGTCGGGAGCGAGGCCGGTGGCGGCCATGAAGCCGGTGTCGATCGGGCCGGGGCTGATGGCGTTGACCCGAATCCCCCGGGCACCGAGCTCGTTGGCCAGGACGTTCATCGCCGAGCGCACCGCGCCCTTGGTCGCGGCGTAGACGGCGGAGCCGGGCATGCCCAGGTCGTTGAGGACCGACGTGTTCAGCAGCACCGACGCGCCGTCGGCGAGGAGCGGGGAGAGCGCCCGCAGCTGGAGCAGCGGCCCCCGCACGTTCACCCGGTACTGACGGTCGAGCTCGGTGGCGTCGACGGCATCGAGCGGCTGGAACGCACCGAGCCCGGCGTTGAGGAACAAGCCGTCGACGGTTCCGCCGAAGGTCACCTCGACGGCGTCGCGCAGGGCGTCCGCGGCGTCGGGGTCGGCGGCGTCGTTGGCCACCGCGGTGATGCCGGCGCGGGCACCGACGCCGGCGAGGCGCTCGGGGTCCCGGCCCGTGACGAGCACATCGGCGCCCTCGGCAACGAGGCGCTCGGCAGTGGCGAGTCCGATCCCTCCCGTCCCACCGGTGATGACGATCCTGGCCTTCTCGAATCGCTGCATGTCGTTGTCTCCTTCGGTCTCACTCATTGGTTGTAGAGCGATCGTTTCCGAACTGGCCCGCGATGTGTGGCCGAGCGGGCGGCACGAGGGTTCAGCGCAGGGCGCGCAACGCCATGGCGACCGTCGCCCTGGCCTGTTCGAGGGCGATGCCCTTGCGGGCCTCGACCTGGAGCCCGCACACGGTCGTGTAGAGGAAGCGCGCGGTCTCGACCGGGGCGAGGTCGGACGACAGCTCGCCAGCGGCGGCTGCGGCCCGGACGGCGTCGGCGAGGCGAGCGACGAGCCTTGCGTCGTTGCGGCGGAGGGCCCCCCGGACCGCGTCGTCGGTCTCGGAGAGCTCGGTCGCACAGTTGACGCCGAAGCACCCCCGAGTCGCGCTGTCGCCGCTGGCCTGGCGGGCCATGGCGTCGAGGTAGGCCTCGATCCCGGCGATCGGCGAGTCGGCGCCGTCGAGAATCGCCTCGAGCTCAGCCATGCCGGCCTCCAGGTACTGGTCGAGGGAGCGATGGCAGAGGCCGGACTTGGAGCCGAACGCCTTGTAGATGCTGCCGACCGACAGCCCGGTCGCCTCACTCAGGTCGGCGATCGACGTCGCAGCGACGCCGTTGGACCAGAACGCGTCCCGAGCGAGGCCCAGCACGTGCTCCTCGTCGAACTCCCTCGGCCTGGCCACGGGGGTCACCGTAGCACCGTTGGGAAACGATCGCTCCATAATCTGGAGACCTCGTCCGGATCCGTCCACCCCGACAACCGAACTGGCGGGAAGAAACGACGGCGCGCCGAGCAGAAAACCCCGCCAGTTCGGGTTGTCGGGGCGGCTGAGCGCGACCGAGGGCGAGGGTCAGCCGGTGTTGCGGAGGCCGGCGGCGATGCCGTTGACCGTGAGCAGCAGGGCCCGCTGGAGGAGCGGGTCGGGCTCGCGGCTCTCGCGGAACCGCTTCATCAACGCGATCTGCACCGTGTTGATCGGGTCGAGGTAGCGCTCGCGGACCTCGAGCGTGCGCTGGAGCACCGGCTGGTCGTCGAGCAGCTCGGCCGACCCGGTCGTCAGCAGCACCTGCTCGACCGTGCGCGCGTGCTCGGCCTCGATGATCTCGCTCACCGGCCACAACCGCTCGGGCACGAGCGCCTCGACGTAGCGGCGGGCGAGGCCGAGGTCGGTCTTGGCCAGGGTCATCTCGACGTTGGAGACGAACGCCGAGAAGAACGGCCAGTGCTCGTGCATCTCGGCGATCGAGTCGCCGAGGCCGGCCTCGCGGGCGGCGGCCAGGCCCGTCCCCACCCCGTACCAGCCAGGCACGATCTGGCGGGACTGCATCCACCCGAACACCCACGGGATCGCCCGCAGGTCCTCGAGGCCACCGGTGCCGCCGGGGCGACGCGACGGCCGCGACCCGATGTTCAACAGGCCGAGGTTCTCGACCGGCGTCGACACCAGGAAGTACTCGACGAGGCCCGGGTGCTCGACCAGGTCCCGGTAGCAGCGGTTGGCATCCGCCGAGATGCGGACCATCGTGTCGTCCCACCGGTCGAGCACGTCGGCGGGCTGGCGCGAGCGCCGGTGGGTGACCGACATCTCGAGCACACCGGCGAGGGTCAGCTCCAGGTTGCGGCGGGCCAGGCCGGGCAGGCCGTACTTGTCGGAGATGACCTCGCCCTGCTCGGTCACCTTCATCGAGCCGTCGACCACGCCGTGGGGCTGGGCGACGATGGCCGCATGGGTCGGGCCGCCGCCGCGGCCGACGGTACCGCCCCGGCCGTGGAACAGGGTGAGGCGCACGCCGTGGCGGTCGGCCACCGCCCGCAGCGACCGGCACGCCTTGTGGATCTCCCACTGCGAGGTGGTGATGCCGCCGTGCTTGCCGGAGTCGGAGTAGCCGAGCATGACCTCCTGCACGTCGCCCCGCAGGCGGACGACGTCGCGGTACGCCGGGGTGCTCAGCAGGTCGTCGAGCAGCTCGCCGGCGCACTGGAGCTCGTCGATCGTCTCGAACAGCGGCACGAACCCGATGCGGGCGATGCCACCCGCGACGTCGACGAGCCCGGCCTCGCGGGCGAGGACGACCGCGGCGATGAGGTCGGCGGCGGAGTGGGTCATCGAGACGATGTAGCTGTCGATGACCCCGTCGCCGAAGCGGTCGAGCAGCTCGGCGATCGCCCGGAACGTCCCGAGCACCGACGTCGTGGTCGACCTGAGCTCGGCGGTCGGGGCGGCGAGCGGCCGTCGGTTGGCCAGCTCGGTGGCGTACAGCTCGCGCTGGGCGGGCTCGTGGAGCGCGTCGAGGTCGACGTCGAGGCGCCCGTACAGCTCGACCAGCGCCGCGTGGTGACGGCTCGAGTGCTCCCGGATGTCGAGCGTGGCCAGGTGGAAGCCGAACGCGGCGACGTTGCGCATCAGCCGGGCGAGCCGGCCCCGGGCGACGAGCTCGCCCCGGTTGGCGACGAGCGAGTCGTACATGAGCTTCAGGTCGGCCAGCATCTCGCCCGGATGGCAGTAGCTGACCTTCTCGAGCCCGACCCGCTGGTCGATCATCCGGGCGCGGGTGTTGCGCAGCCGCTGACGGATGTAGGACGCCTTCAGCCGGTAGGGCTCCTCGGCGTTCAGGCGTCCCCACTCCTCCCAGACGCCGGGCAGGGCGAGGCGCTCCCGGGCGAGGCTGGCGGTGAGCAGCGGCGAGATCGAGCAGACCCGGGTCGAGACCGAGAGGTCCTCGATCACGTCGTCGAGCATGTCGGCGATGTTGCGCAGGCCGCGGTCGACGTGGAACGTGAGGATCTGGCGGGTCACGTCGGGGGTGACGTTGGGGTTGCCGTCGCGGTCGCCGCCGACCCAGCTGCCGAAGCGCAGCGGCGCGGCGTCGAGGGGCAGCTCGTGGCCGGCCTTGGCGAGCTGGAGCGCCAGGTCCTCGAGGAGGTCGGGGACGACGGCGGTGAACAGCTCGTCGAGGTAGAACAGGATCGATCGGACCTCGTCGAGCGGGGTCGGCTGGACCAGGCGGAGCTCGTCGGTCTGCCAGATGAGGTCGATGACGTCGGCGATGCGCCGGTCGGCCCGCTCGGAGTCGACCCCGCCGCGGCGCCGCTCCTCGAGCAGCTCGGCGATGGCCCGCAGCTTGGTCAGGATCGACCGTCGGGCCGCCTCCGTGGGGTGGGCGGTGAACACCGGGCGCACGTCGAGGCGGCCGATCACGTCGCCGACCAGCTCGGGCGACTCACCGGAGCCGACGATCGCCTCGATCGCCTTGCCCAGCCAGTCGGACGAGCCGTTGGGCGTCGGGCCGAGGTCGTCGACCCGGTGGAACTGCTCGACGACGTTGGCGAGGTGGAAGTACGAGGTGAACGCCCGGATCAGCTCGATCGTGCGGGGCAGCGGCAGGTCGGCGAGGAGGTCGTCGAGCTGGCGGGCGAGCTCGGGATCGGAGTCGGCTCGCAGCTCCTTGGACAGCGCCCGCACGGCCTCGACCAGCTCGAGGAGGCCGGCGCCGGACTGGCGTTCGAGGGAATGGCCGAGCTCCCGGCCGATGCGCCGCACATCGGCTCGAAGCTGGGCGTCGGGGGAACGGGCGTCGTGGTCCACTCGTGCCGATGGTAGAACCATCCGCCAGGCTGCTCGGCCGGAACCGTCCTACGACCGCCGACGTTCGCGTCGGCGTAACGTCTGCGACACATGTCGAGCGTCGTCCGCGTCCGCCGCGCCACGAGCCGCATCCGACTGGCGGCGACGTGCCTGCTCGTCACGCTGAGCGCGGCCTGCGTCGGCGCGACCGGGGTCTCCCGGGTCGAGGACGGCGGCCCGGTCCTCGCGTCGAGCACGACCGCGACGACCGCCCCCTCGGCCACGACCGCATCGACCCCGGCAACGACGAGCACCACGACACCTGCGCCGACGACCACGACGACGCAGCCACGGGGGCCGCTCGTCATCCACGCCGCCGGGGACCTGAACATCGATCCCGGCTACATCCCGGCGCTCGTCGCCAACGGCTACGACCACGCGCTGGCGGGCCTCGACGGGCTGTTCACGACCGACGACCTGACGCTCGTCAACCTGGAGTGCACCCCCAGCGACGTGGGCGTGCGCCAGGACCGGCCGTTCAACTTCCGGTGCGGCACCGACGGCCTCGGCGCGCTCACCGACGGGGGCGTCGAGGTCGTGAGCCTGGCCAACAACCACGCCATGGACTACGGCCCCGACGCCCTCGTCGACGGCCTCGGGCAGGTGCGCGCCGCCGGGCTCGTCCCGGTCGGCGCGGGCGCCGACCGCACCTCGGCGTTCGCCCCGGCGTTCGTGGAGCGCAACGGCTGGCGGATCGCCGTGGTCGGCTTCGGCGGTGTGTACCTGGCGACGAACTGGCTCGCGACCGACGCAGCCGACGGCCTCGCCGCGCAGCCGGGGATCAGCGACGGGCTCGACCTCGATGCCACGACCGCCGCGGTGACGGCGGCCGCGGCCGACGCCGACCTCGTGATCGTCACGGTCCACTGGTGCTGCGAGCTGGAGACGACGCCCAACGCCCGCAACCGGGCCCACACCGAGGCGTGGCTGGCCGCCGGCGCCGACATCGTCATCGGCCACCACCAGCACCGGCTCCAACCGCTGGAGCTGGTCGACGGCCACCCGGTCGCCTGGGGTCTCGGCAACTTCGTGTGGCCCCGGTTCTCGGCCGCCGGCTCGGACACCGCGGTCGCCCGCATCGAGGTCGCGCCGGACGGGGCCGTGACCGCCTGCCTGCTCGACGCCACGATCGTCAGCCACGGCCACCCGACCCTCGACGACCCGACCCGGCGAACCTGCGCACCGGCGGGTTGAGTCGCCGGTGCCGGGCGCCCGTCGCCACGGGGACGGGTTCCCACCGTCGGCGCGCCGCGGCATCCTGGAGCGGGTCCTCTCCACCGAGTGCCCGGCGGACCCGCGGGGTGCGGATCGACGAGACGGTGGCGGAGACCCGGCGGGCCGCCGTGCCAATCAGTGGACGAGGCGCAACGGCTGAGGTGCCGGCGGACCAGAGGCCCACGCGCGGGACGCCAACGGACGAGGCGCCGTGACCGAGCGAGCGATCCGGCGACCGTCGGGAGGCGACCAGACGATGACCAGCGCAGGTAGGCAGCGGCCGCCGGCCGACCCGTCGACCGGCCGCCGGAGCCCGACCCGACGGGCCCTACTCGGGGGTGGCGCGGCGCTCGCCGGCGCGCTGGTGCTCGGCGGGCCCCGCAGCCTGCGCCCGGTGGCGGGCGCGGCGCCGAGGCACCTCCGCCAGGACAGCCCGCTCGGCACGCTGTTCACCCTCGGGGTCGCCAGCGGTGACCCGCGGGCCGGGTCGGTCGTCATCTGGACCCGCCTCGCCCCCGATCCGCTCGCCCCCGACGGCGGCATGACCGTGCCGAGCGCCGAGGTCGAGTGGCAGGTCGCGACCGACGAGGGCTTCGCCGACGTGGTGGCGTCGGGGACGGCGACGACGTCGGCCGATCGCGGCTGGAGCGTCCACCGTCAGGTGCGGGGCCTGCGACCCGGCGCCGAGCACTGGTACCGGTTCCGGGTCGGCGACGACGTCAGCCGGGTCGGCCGCACCCGCACCGCCCCGGAGGTCGGCGCGACGGTCGACGAGCTGCGCTTCGCCGTCGTGAGCTGCAACGACTACCAGCACGGGTACTGGGGCGCGTTCGCCGGGCTGGCCGAGGAGGACCTCGACGTGTGGTTCCACGTCGGGGACTACATCTACGAGTACCCGGCCGACCCCGACGCCGCCCGCCGACACGACGGGGACGGCACGTCGGTGCTGCGCACGCTGGAGGAGTACCGGCGCCGCTACGCGCTCTACAAGCTCGACCCGGCGCTGCAGGCTGCGCACGCCGCGGCGCCGATGGTGTGGGTGCCCGACGACCACGAGGTCGAGAACGACTACGCGGGCGAGCGGCCGGCCGCATCCTCGGCGACGTCGCCGGAGGACCTGGTCGCCAAGCGGGCCGTCGCCTTCCGAGCCGCGATGGAGCACCAGCCGGTCGCCTTCCCCGCCTGGCGGGTGGGCCCGACGACCCGCCTGTGGCGCGGCTTCCGCTTCGGCCGACTGGCCGAGGTGGCGGCGCTCGACACCCGCCAGCACCGGGTGCCGCCGTCGTGCAACACCTACATCGGGCCGATCGACTGCGGCGCCGAGGAAGGTGCCGACATGTTGGGCACCGATCAGGAGGCGTGGCTGGCGCAACGCCTCGGGGCGAGCGACGCGACGTGGAACCTCCTGGCCCAGCAGGTGATGATGACCCACGTGCCGATCCCGGGCCTCGCGCTCGGCGAGCGGGGCACGGTCGTCAACCTCGACGCGTGGGACGGCTACCAGCTCTCCCGGCGCCGGGTGCTCGAGCTGGCCGAGCGCAGCGGCGCCACCAACCTCGTGGTCGCGACCGGCGACATCCACTCGACGTGGATCGCCGACCTGTGCACCGACTTCGACCGGCCCGACGAGACGATCGTCGGCACCGAGCTGGTCACCACCTCGATCTCGTCGCGGTTCCCGGCCTCACTCGTCGGGCCGCTGTCGCTCGCCCCGATCGTCACGCCCCACGTGCACTACGTGAACGCCGGCTCGCCGGTCCGGGTCACGAGCGCCGACGAGCACCACGGGTACCTGCGGTGCTCGCTGACACGAGACCGCCTCCGCTGCGACGTGCGCGAGGTCGCCAACCTCGACGGGCCGGAGGCGCCGATGTCGACCGCGGCGAGCTTCGTCGTCGAGGACGGTCGCCCCGGCGCACAGCGGGACTGACGGTACCGCCGGGAGCGCGGCGACGATGTCCGGGTGACGCGACCTCTGACCAAGTGGCGCGACGCCCACGTGGAGCGCGATGTTCGCCGGGTGGACCGCGACGCCGGCTCGTCACGCCTGTCGACGACCGCGTGGGCCTTCCTCGCGGTCGCCGCGACGCTGCTCAGCATCGCCTTCGTCGTGAACGTGGTGTGGGCCGTCAGCACCGGCCGGGGCTGGTGGCAGCTCATCGGGATCCCGGCCGCCGCCGCGTTCTGGTACTGGGCGGTGTCGGTCGCCCGCGAGCGCATCGACGGCACGCGACCGGTGCGCGGCGGGGACGAGGTCGAGCCCCACGAGACGGGCGGGGACACCGCCGACGACCTGGCCGACGGGGCCTCGTACGACCCGGACGCCGGGTGGTGACCGGCGGCGGGGCGGCTCAGCCCCGGATCGAACCGAGGCGGGCGCGCAACCCGGGGAGGTCGACGACGACGAGGCGTCCCCGGCCGGCCGGACGGACCAGGTCGTCGGCCACCAGCCGGCGGATCTTGTCCTGGGTGGTCCGCAGGGGCACACCGGCCAGCTCGCCCAGCGCCCGCTGGGTGAGCTGGAGCTCGAGCGGCCCGTTCCGTGGGCCCTCACCCTCGAGCTCGGCCATCTGGGTCAGCGCGGAGACGATCCTGGTCTCGTGGGACCGGCGCAGCGCGTCGACCAGGAGCTCGGCGAGACGGTTCATGCGCGCGCTGAGCGTCTCGAGCAGGTAGCGGTCGACCGCCGGATCGCAGCGGCGCAGCTCCTCGAACGAGGCGCGGGGGATCTCGAGCGTCCGGGTGTCGCGGATCGCCTCGACTGAGGCGACGCGGGTGGCGTGGGCCCGCAGCGCGGCCTGCTCGCCGAACAGCTCGCCGGGGCCGAGGATCGCCAGCAGGATGTCGTCGCCGTGGCCGGGACCGACCCGGACGGCGACGAGACCGGCGCGGAGGACGTGCACGCTGGTCGCGGCGTCGCCCTCGCGGAAGATCGTCTCACCGGCTCGGAAGAGGCGGCGGGTCGAGGCGCCGATGAGCTGGTCGAGCAGCGGCTCGTCGACGCCGATCGAGCCGCGGAGCACCTCGCTGACGTCAACCACCGGTCGCGCTCACTCGCCGCCTCGCATCCATCGATGGTGTCGTCGCCCGGGGACGTCTCCTGCTGGACCGCTCGATCGATCGTCGCGCACCCGGCCGCCCGGCGCACCCCCTTCTTCGGGATGCACCGAACGACCGCAACGCCGGCGTGGCCGTTCAGGCCAACTCGGGATTGAGGGTGTACGTGCCCTCGACCTGGGCCGAGGCGAGCACGTGGCCCTCGGCGGCCTTCAGGACCTCGGCGCTGCCGAAGTCACCGGAGAGCCCGAGCGTCGGCACGTCGAGCGCGAGCACCCGGAACTGGTAGCGGTGCACGAGCTCGTCGTTCCACGGCGGGAACGGCCCGTCGTAGCCACCGTAGGTCCCACCCATGTCGGGGTCGCCGGCCATGAACATCGTGTAGTCGTTCTTGCCGGTGATGCCGCCGACCGGGCTCGGTCCGGTCGGCTTGCCCTTCGGCGTGATGCCGTCGGACGCGGCGCCCTCGGCGATCTCGGTCGTCGACGGCGGAAGGTCCACGAGCACCCAGTGGTCGAAGTCCTGGCGCGGCATCGAGGCCGACAGGGTCTTGCCCTCGACGCCGACGTCGTCGAACACGGTCGGCACGTCGGGGTCGATGCAGAGCACCACGAACGACTGCGTGCCCTCGGGGGCGCCGCTCCACCGCAGGTGCGGGTTCTTGTTCCCGCCCTCGGCTGCTGCGTGACCCACCTCGGCCTTGACCCCGAAGGCGTAGAGCTCGGGGATGGGGGCACCGTCCTCGAAGCTCGTCGTCTCCACCGCGAACGCCATGTCGCCCTCCTGATTCCCTCGACTGACGGCGGGCGATGTGCGTCCTGCCCGCCGGAGCCGACCCTATCCCCGCGGCCGCGCCATGGCCGGATCGACCACGTCGGTGAGACACCGAAACATCGCGTCATCGTGACGTGTGATGTGCCAACTGTTTGACCAGGGGAGATGTCCTGGTCAGACCAATATCGGGGACGAATCCACCGCTCTTCGACACGAGTCCGCCACACTGGGTCCCAGTCACATCCGAGGATGTGCGGCAACACACCCCCATACCCTCGACGGCGGAGGACGACGATGTCCGAGCTCGAGCTGTTGCACCCCACCTCCCGGCCCACCGGCGATGCGGACCGCTCCCGCGGCGAGCGGCGTCGCCCGCCCGCCACCGAGCGGGACCTGCGGGCGAGAAGGCGTCAACTGATCGCCACCCGTCAGCCGACGCGCCACCACAGCAGCTGACCCCCGGCCGGGCGTTCCCGCCCGGCCCCTACGACGGCCCGACGGCACGTCGCCACCCTCTCGACGTCACCTCCCGGCAGGCTCGCACGTCGCGCCGGCACGCCGGAAGGTGAACCACTGCCCCGTTTCGGGGTGACCATGTTGCGGGCTCGTTTCGCCACGGTGAGCAGCCGATGAAAGCAGGCGGCGCACCGTTGGCGACCACCTCGTCGGATTCTCGTCTCTGCGTAGATTGGGCTCCATGTGGCGACTCGAGTGCCTCGTGCGACACCTCCGAGACCTGCGTTGTCGGAGCTGATCGACCTCGCCGACCCCTTCCGGGGCAGCGACGTCGCGCAGCTCCCGACACCGTCGCCGCTGACCGCCTCCTGGGCGTCACCGAACCCGGCGATCGGCAACACCCACCCGGGTCCCTGCCACCCGTTCGGCATGGTCTCCGTCGCGCCGTTCACCGGCGGCTACCCGAGCGGCTACGGGCCCTACGCCCCCGGCACGGGGAGCTCCCCGGTCGCCGAGCTCCCCGCCGGCACCACGACCGGCTTCACCCACTTCCACCAGAGCGGCACGGGCCGCATCGGCTCGTACTACAACCACCTCCGGGTCGCGCCCGAACGACGCGGCGTGGCCCACTCCGGCCGGCGGCTCACGCTGGCCGACGAGGAGGCGTCACCCGGCCGCTACCGGTGCCGACTCGTCGAGGCCGACGTGACCGCCGAGCTCACGGTCGGGCCCCGCGCCGCGTTCCACCGCTACACGTTCCCGTCGGGGGTCGGCGCCTCGGTGGCGATCGACCTGTCGGCCGCCGGCCTCGCGGTAGAAGGCCTCGGCGAGGACGTGGTGGCGGCCGACGCCGAGCTGCTCGACGACCACCACGCCCGGGGCCGCATCGCCGCGGGCGGGCCACCGGTCCACTTCTTCGTCGAGTGCCGCTCGTCGGGCCCGGTCCGCTCCGAGCTGTGGCGGGCCGACGGGGTCGCGCCGTTCGGCCGGGGCCTGCGCCTCGCTCCCGGCGACCCGGCGCTCGGCCGCTCGTTCGGCGTCCGCTTCCTCGCCGAGCACGCGGACACGGCGTCCATCGAGGTGCGCATCGGGTTCTCGTTGCGCAGCGCCGACCGGGCCGAGCGCAACCTCGCCGCGTCGTCCGGCCGCTCGTTCGAGGCACTGGCCGACGACGCCACCCGGGCCTGGCGTCACCACCTCGACGCGGTGCGCGTCGACGGCGGGACCGCCCGGGCGCAGGAGCTGCTGGCCTCCGCGCTCTACCGCAGCTTCGTGAAGCCCTGCGACTGCACCGGCGAGAACCCCTTCGCCGGCGACGACGGGCCCGTCTACTTCGACCTGGCCACGCTGTGGAGCTCGTACCGGACCCAGCTGCCGCTGATCCTGTCGCTGTTCCCCGAACGGGGGACGGACCTCGTCACCGCACTGCTCGCGGTCGCCGAGCGCGAGGGTGAGTTCCCCATCAGCTACCTGTTCGACAACCGCCCCGAGCGGTTCGGGCGCCAGGCCAGCACGCTGGCGCACGTCACCATCGCCGACGCGCTCGTCCGTGACCTGCCGGGCATCGACCCCGAGCGCTGCCTGCGGCTGATGGCGAAGTCGCTGCGCCAGGGACGAGCAGCGGAGCTCGACGTCGACCGTCCCGTGCACCCGCTGTCCCACACGCTCGACCTCGCCCAGGCCCACCGCGTCACCGCCCGCCTCGCCGAGCACCTCGGCGACGAGGAGCTGGCCGCGGCCTCGGCCCGGCTCGCCGGATCGTGGGCGGCGGCGTTCGAGCCCGACACCGGGCTGCTGGCCCCGTCCGAGTACTTCGGCGGCGAGCGCTGGAACTACTCGTTCCGGCTCTCACCCGGCCTCGGCGAACGGGTGGAGGCCGTGGGCGGCGCCCGACGCTTCGCCACCCTCCTCGACCGGTTCTTCGGGTTCGCCGACCGCGCCGACACCTCGATCAGCCGATTCAGCGGCCTCAACCACCACGCCGACCTCGACGCGCCCTACGCGTACCTGTGGTGCGGTCGCCACGACCGCACCGCCGAGATCGTGCGCGCCTGTCTCGCCGAGCGGTGTGCCCCCGGCCGCGGCGGCATGGCCGGCCTCGACCACAGCGGCGCGCTGTCGTCGTGGGTCGTCTGGAGCTCCCTCGGCCTGTTCCCGGTCGCCGGCGAGGACCTGCTCCTCGTCGGCAGCCCGTCGTTCGACGAGGCCGAGATCCGTCTCGGCGACGCCGAGCTGCGCATCGAGGCACCCGGCGCCACCGACGCCCCCCACGTCTCGTCGATCACGCTCGACGGCCGCCCGCTCGACGGTCCGTTCCTGCGATGGAGCGACGTCGCCGGCGGCGGCACGCTCCGCGTCGAGATGTCCGCCGAGGCGACCGGCTTCGGCCGCCGCACCACCCCCGACCACCTGCCGCCGAGCGCGCACGACGCATCCGGACGCGCACTCGCCGCCATCTCGAAGGGAACCCCGTGATCACCGACGCCACCGGTGACGGCCGCTCCGTCGACCCCGTTCGCACGCTCGTCATCGTCGTGCGGGCCGACCCCATCATCTGCGGTCACGCGACCGAGGCGCGCAACCTCGCCGAGGCCGCGCTCGACCTCGGCGTCGAACGGGTCCACATCGTCACCTACCCCCTCGACGTGCTCGCCCAGAGCTCGTTGCCGCTCAAGCCGATCGACCGGATCCTCCCCTACTCGGAGGGCATCGTCGTCGACCGGCCCGCGCCGATGGGCGACTACAAGGTGCTCGACGGGCGGCTGTCGCTCGCCATCGGCGGGCGCATCATCGACATCCTGCGGACCAACCCGGGCCCGACCATCGTCATGGAGCTCTACCTCGTGCCCCACGGCCAGATGGTCCTCGACGCGGTGCGGGCACTCGACACACCGGCCGAGCGGCTCGACGTCACGACGATCGGCGAGGCCGTCGGCTCCGACATCACCAACGTCGTGCGCAACGCGGTCGCCGAGGGCCGCGTCGGCGCCGCCCAGATGGTGCTGAGCACGTTCCTGGCCCACGACGTGCCGGTCGCGGTGAGCGTCTACACCCGCGAGCTGATCGCCGAGGCCGCCACCGAGGTCGACCGCATCCTCGGGACCGACTACGCCGGCCGGGTCGAGCGCGAGGTCGGCATCAGCTACCCCGCCATCGACACCGCCAAGTTCACGACGATCGACGAGCGACCCCACGAGGTCGACACCGTCCTGGAGCGGCGGGGCCTCGAGCGCGACGGCTTCGTGCTGTTCCTGTCCCGCGTCGCCCCGGCCAAGGGGGTCGACGACCTCGTCGCCGCCTACCGGGCCAGCGCGCTGCGGAGGAAGATCCCGCTCGTCATCTGCGGCACCGGCCCCGCGCTCGGCGAGATCCGCGAGCTGGCCGCCGAGGACCCCGACATCCGCAGCTTCGACGACGTCGACGACGACGAGAAGCTCGCACTGATGCACGCGTGCACCGCCTACGCGCTGCCGTCCAAGCCCCGGCCCGAGTTCACCGAGACGTTCGGCATCGCCGTCGCCGAGAAGATGCTCGCCGGCGGCCCCGGACCGGTGATCACCACGTCGACCGGCGGCCTCCCCGAGGCGACCGGCGGCCACTGCCTGCTCCACGACCCCGGCGACGTCGACGGCCTCCGGGCCTGCCTCGACGAGGTCGCGGCGATGGACCGCTCCGCCCGCCTCGCCATGAGCGACGCCGCCCGGACCTACGCCCGCCGCTTCGACCGCCGCGCCGTGCTCGAGCGCCTCCTCGCCCTCGCCCACGAGGGCCGCGCCACCGGCGTGGTGAGTGCAGCAGGCTGATCGGCTGAGCCTCGCTCGCCGGCGGGCCAGGGCCCGCCGGACGAGCTGCGGTCAGCTCGGCTGAGCCTCGCTCGCCGTCGGGCAGAGCCCTCCGGACGAGCTCGTTCAGCAGGCGACTTTGGCTCGGGTCGGACTGAGCCGAGTTGGCCGTCGGGGAACGGCCCCTCCGGGTGGGCGGGGGTCTTCGTTCAGCTCTGGGTCAGGTTGAGGGTGGTGGCGAGGTCTTGGACCTCGGCGAGGAGGAGAGCGTGGGGGTCGACGCCGGACCAGGCCAGCTGGTCGTCGAGCTCGAGGACGACGAGGCCGTGGATCGTGGCCCAGCCGCGCACGACCCGGGCCATCACGTCGGCGGGCAACCCGTGCGGTCCGGTCACCTCGCCGTCGGGTGACGAACCCTCGGGCCGCACAGCGGCGACACCCTCGAACGCCCCGAGCATCGCGGCGGCGAACGCCTCCGCGGCCGGGCGTGTCGGGCCGTCCTCGCTCGCCTCGAACCCGACCACCGGCGTGCCGAGGATGAGCGCGAACCGGGCCGGCTCGGCCAGCGCCCACGCCCGATAGGCGACGGCGAGGGCCTCGAGCCGCGCAACCGGGCCGCCGACCGCGGCGGCACCCGTGGCCTGACGGACCACGGCGGCGAGATCCTCGAACGCGTCCGCGATGAGGAGCTCCAACAGCCCCTCCCGGCCCTGGACGTAGCGATACATGCCCGCCGGGCTGATGCCGGCCCGCTCCGCGACCTCCCGCAGCGACAGCCCCGCGGCGCCGACCCGCCGCAGCTCGGCGACCCCGGCGGACCGGATCGCCTCGAGCATCTCGGCACGCAGTCGTTCCCGTCGCCCGGCCATGCCTCCACCATACGCGAACAACGTTCATTGCGCGAAGCGTGTTCGCGAAATCCTTGCATCGAGCGATGCGCCGGCTCACAATGCGAACAGTCATCGCGTTTCGATGACTGTTCGCATCACTGGCCGGCGCACCTGCCGCTCGGCCGAGGAGGACACATGCGGGACCACGATCGACATCCCGACCACGGCACACGTCGGCCGCCGCGGTCGGCAGCAACCGATCGCCTGCACGTCGTGCTGGGCGGCGGGGGCGGCATCGGCGCCGCCATCGTGCGCCGACTGGTGGCCGACGGTCGCCGGGTGCGGGCCGTGGGGCGGTCGCTCGACCCGGCCGCCCACCCGGGCGCCGAGGTCGTGCGCGCCGACATCACGACCGCCGACGGGATCGACCGGGCGTGCGCCGGCGCCCATGTCGTGTTCCAGGCGGCCCAGCCCGCGTACCACCGCTGGGACCGCGACTTCGAGCCCATGACCGAGTCGGTGCTCGGCGGGGTGGCCCGCCACGGCGCCCGGTTCGTCCAGATCGACAACCTCTACGCCTACGGCCCGACGGCCGGCCCGATGACCGAGGAGACGCCCCGGCGGGCGACGGGCCGCAAGGGCGCCACCCGCATACGCATGGAGCGCCGTCTGCTGGAGGCACACGAGCGGGGCGAGGTCCCGGTGGTCATCGGGCGGGCGTCCGACGTCTACGGCCGCGGCGCCCGCAGCACCCTGTCGGCGCTGGTGCTCGATCCGGCGGCCGCGGGCCGGGCCATGCGGTGGCCGGCCGATCTCGACGCACCGCACACCCTGCACCACGTCGACGATCTCGCCCGGGCATTCGTTGCGCTGGCCGACGCCGACGACGCCTACGGGCGGGTGTGGCACCTCCCGGCCCCCGAGCCGATCACCGGGCGGGAGCTGTGCCGCCTCGTCAACGCGGCGCTCGACGAGCCGGTCGCGATCGGCACCCTCAGTCGCACGGTGCTGCGCGTCGGCGGCCTGTTCTCGAGGGACGCCCGCGAGGTGGGCGAGACCTGGTACCAGTGGTCCCGCCCCTTCGTGAGCGATGCGTCGCGCTTCGAGCGGCGCTTCGGTGCCCTGCCGATGACGCCCCACGTCGAGGCGATCGCCGCAACCGTGACGGCGCTGGGGGCAGGTCAGCTCGGCTCGGAGGCCGGGCGGCGCGCCCCGGCCTGACCGACGACTACGCGAGCGGGGCGGTGCCGAAGGCGACGGCGAAGCGGCGGCACCAGATCACGACGGTCGAGTAGCGGTCGAGGTCGACGTCGGGCGGGATCTCGTAGTTCTGGTCGCCGATGTTGCCGGTGAGTCGGCCGAGATCGACGAAGTCGTCGTCGAACGCACTCTCCGGCGCGTCGGGTGCGGCGGTGGAGAGATAGACGAACAGGTCGGGCCCGTTGTCGGTCGCGAAGTCCTCGAAGCGCAGGAACCGTTGATCCGTGCCGTCGTTCAACACGAGCGCGTTGCCGCTCGTCGGGTGGCTGCGGTCGACGAAGCCGCCACTGGCCAACGTCACGATCTGCGGAGCCGCGGTGGTCGTGGGCGCCGCGGTCGTCGACGGTGCGGCCGTCGTGGAGGGCGCCGCGGCGTCGGCGTCGGCGTCGGAGATGTCGGCCGCGGTCGTTGCCGTCGCCTCGTCGTCGGCGGCAACCGACTCCTCCCCGGCCTCGTCGGAGGAGGCCTCGTCGGAGGCGGCCCCGTCGGCGTCGGCTTCGGCCGATCCGTCCTCGGCGTCATCGTCGGTGGTGCCGGCGCCCGACGCGAACACCGGGCCGCCCTCGTCGACCTCGTCGTCGATGAAGAGGGTGTGGACCCCGAAGATGCCGAAGGCCAACCAGGCGACGACACCGAGGGCCACGATCCCGACCGGGACGAGGATCGCCCAGCGCCGCCCGGAGCCGGTCCCGCCGGAAGAGGCGGTCGGCGGGGACGGGGTCTCGGTGCTCGTCATGTCGGCTCCAGTGCGGTCGATGCGGTGGGGTCGGTCGGGCGACGGGCTCACGCTCGCCGCTCGTGCACATCAGAACTCGACGGCCCGTCCATGACGTCCACTCCCCCTGCGCCGTTCACTCTTTCGTCACAAGTCTGGTGCCGGAGCATCACGAAACGACGAGTACCGTCGTCCGGGTGCCCCGTTGGCTGGCCGACCGACCCGCGCTCCCGTTGCTCGTGCTCACCGGGCTCAACCTCGTCGACGAGTTCGACCGCTACGCGTTCAGTGCGCTCACCCCGGAGATCCGTGACACGTTCGGCTTGAGCGATGCGGGCATCGGCGCGATCGGCACCATCTCGTCGGTCATCATCGTGTTCCTCGCGGTCCCCATCGGCGTCGCCGCGGACCGCTTCTCCCGCATACGGCTCAGCGCGCTCGCCGCTGCGCTCTGGGGCGTCACCGCGGTCGCCACCGGCATCGTCACCACCGTGTGGGCGCTGGCGACGATGCGGTTCCTCTCCGGCATCGGGCGCGGCGCGAACGAGATCGTGCACCCGAGCGTCCTCACCGACCTCTACCCGTCGAACACCCACCCCCGGGTGTTCCAGATCCATCGGATGGCGAACCCGGCGGCCGGCGTGTCGGCGCTGCTCGCCGGGTGGATCGCCGTGCAGTGGAGCTGGGAGGCGGCGTTCTGGGTCCTCGCCACCCCGACCGCCGTGCTCGCGCTGCTGCTCCTGCGGGTCCCTGAGCCGCCACGCTCGGAGCCGTCGGGCGTCGCCGTCGAGACCACCGAGCGGGCGGGGTTGCGCGAGGCGTTCGGCCGCCTCGCCGCCATCCCCGCGCTGCGACGCTTCTGGGTCACCGCGTTCGTGCTCGGCGCGACGATCGTGCCCGCGATCCAGCTCGTCAGCCTGTTCTTCGAGCAGGTCCACGACACCGGCCCGTTCGGTCGGGGCGTCGTGCAGTTCGTCCTCGGCGCGGGATGGGTCTCGGGGCTCGCGATCGGCGGCGCGGTCGCCGGCCGTCGCATCGCCAACGAGCGCTACGAGGAGCTGGCGCTCATCTGCGCCGCCGGGTTCCTGCTCGTCACCGTGGGCGGCCTCGTGATGGCCGCCAGCCCGGCGCAACTGCTGTCGGGCGTCGGTGCGTTCGTCCTCGCCGCGGGCAACGGGGTCTACCAGCCGTCGTACTACACGGCTGTCGGACGCCTGGCGCCGGGCGCGCTGAGCGCGCAGGCGTACGGTTGCTCGGTCGTGATCTTCGGCCTCGGCGGTACGGCCGCCATCCCTCTGTTCTCCGTGGGTGACGCGTACGGGTACCGCACGACGATGGTCATCGTCGCCCTGCTCGGCCTCGGCGCCGCGGCGTCGGCCCGCTGGGCCGGCGCCGCCATGCGCGAGAGCCTCGAGGCGGTCGCCGCGGCTGGTGCCGGGCACGGGGGCCCGGCTCGGGGCGGCGCGCTCGAGGACGCGGCCCGCGAGGACGCGGCCGCTGAACACCCCGACGCCTGACCACCGCCCAGGCAGCGGTGGCATCGGGCACACCCCGTGGGCCGGACGGTTCATCGCCCCGGCGCCGCGCCCGGGCCAGAGCCGCCCCCGGACGAGGCCGCCGACCGGAGCAACCCGCGCATGACGATCACGAACGTGCTGTTCATCGTGATGATGGCTGCGGCCGCCACCGCGGTCGTGGTCGGCCCGAACATGCGCCGCCGCTGGCGCCTCGCGACCGCCACCGCGCTCGTCGCCGGGGCCATCGCCGCGGTGCTCGTCGCCTCGCTCGCCTGAACGACGCGACCGCCGTACCGGTGACCCGAGCCCAACCACGTCGAACGCCCATCGTCACAGCTCCGGTCCCGCTCACGGCCGTTGCGAAGCGGTACGCTGAGACCCCGTGCGCGTGAACGTGTGGGGCATCGGTGGTGGCAGCGGAGCGGGCAAGACGACGCTCACCCACCAGCTCGTCGAGCGTCTCGGCTCCGAGCAGGTGGCGATCCTCCCGGTCGACAACTACTACCTCGACCTCGGCCACCTCACCCACGACGAGCGCCGCGCCGTCAACTTCGATCACCCGTCGTCGATCGACGTCGACCTGTTCGCCCACCACCTCGACGAGCTTGCCGCGGGACGTGGTGTCGACCTGCCGAACTACGACTTCGCGAGCTACACCCGGGTCGCGGGCAGCATGCACATCGAGCCCCGGCCGGTCGTGATCGTCGAGGGCATGCTGCTCTATGCACTCGCCGGCATCGGTGAGCGCTGCGACCTCAGCATCTACCTCCGGGTACCGGCTGACGTCCGCTGCGAGCGGCGGGTCCGCCGGGACGTGGCCGAGCGGGGCCGGGTCGCCGCCGACGTCGAGCGGGTGTTCACCGAGGTCGTCGTCCCGATGCACGACCGCCACGTCGCCCCGTTCGCCGGCACCGCCGACCTCGTCATCGAGCACGGCGACGACCGCCAGCGCCTCCTCGACGAGCTCGTCGCCTACGCCGCCGCACCCCACGCGGTGACGACCGCCGCCGTCTGACCCACCGGCGTCCGCCACACGCCGACCACGAACTGGCGTGGGAGAACGACGCCGCGCAGAGCAGAGAACCACGCCAGAACGGGGATGGGGGCGTTCAGGCGGCGCGGGGTTCGCGGCCGGCGCGCTGGATGGCGTCGGCCGTGAGGACGCCGAGCACCGCGTCGTCGCCGTCGACCACGGCGATCCAGCCGGTGTCGGCCAGCATCAGCTCGGCGAGTGCGTCGCGCAGCGTCGACTCGGCGCCGACCCGCACGTCGATCGGTCGGACGAAGCGTTCGATCGGGCCGTCATCCGGCGCGTCACCAGCCGCCTCCCGGTCGATCCAGCCGACCACCCGGCCGCCGCCGTCCTCGACGAGCGCGATGTGGGGTGCGGTGCCGTTGACGTGGCGGCGCACGTCGCCAGCGTTGGCGCCGTGGGCCAGGCGGGGCGGCGAGATCAGCCCCGACTGCTCGATCGGGGTGACGCTGAGCCGCTTGAGGCCGCGGTCCGCCCCCACGAAGTCGGCGACGAAGTCCGACGCCGGTGAGCCGAGGATCCGGTCGGGTGTGTCGTACT
>JAXHUH010000273.1:0-4478 GCA_034211175.1 Actinomycetota bacterium | reverse complement strand
ATCGTGATCACCGCGGCGGCCTCCCGCCCGTCGATGATCCCCCCACCGTTCTCCGCCAGCCCCAGGCGGGCCCCCTCGACCTGGCGGGCCCCGCACCGCCCCCGGAGCTGGTCGACCAGCGCCACGACCTGGGCGCAGCCGGTCGCGCCGACCGGGTGGCCCTTGGCCAGCAACCCGCCGCTCGTGTTCATCGGCTGGCGGCCTCCGAGGCGCGTGTGGCCGGCGCGGTGCCACGCCGCACCGTCGTCGCACAGGCCGAGCTCCTCGGCGCACCACAGCTCGGCCGACGCGGCCGCGTCGTGGATCTCGATCACGTCGAGGTCGGCCGCGTCGATCCCGCTCCGCTCGTACGCCGCGCTCGCTGCCCGCTCCACCGCGGAGGGGCCGTTGTCGGGCCCGCCGCTGCGGACCTCGCTCGCCACGACCCGCACCGCGGGGCGGTCGAGCCGGGTGGCGGAGCCGGCATCGGTCACGACGAGCGCGGCGGCGCCATCCGCGATCGGGCTGCACATCAGCAGCCGGAGCGGCTCCGCGATCATGCGGGACCCGAGCACCTGCTCGGCGGTCACCGGGGTGCGGAACTGGGCCTTCGGGTTCAGCGACGCGTGGTGCCGGTTCTTCACGCTCACCGCGGCGACGTCGGCGTCGGTGGCGCCGGAGCGGGCCAGGTAGCGGCGGGTGCGGGCCGCGTACATCTCCATGAACGGCGACTGGTCGGTGGCCAGGGCCTCGGCCTCCGCCGGGTCCATGAGCCCTCCGAGGACCTTGGCCTCGAGGAGGCGGCGGACGTCGGTGTGCTCGGCCAGGTCGACCGCCCCGCCCAACATCGCGAACGTGCGCACCTTGGCCGGCTGGGCCAGCTTCTCCGCCCCGACGACGAGCACGGTCCGGGCCATCCCCGACGCCACGCCCATCAACGCGACGTGGAGTGCGCTGGCCGAGCTGGCGCACGCGTTCTCGACGTTGATCACCGGCTTGCCCAGCAGGCCGCTGTGGCGCAGCGCGACCTGGCCCCGCACCATCTCCTGGCCGTCGTAGAGCCCGCCGGTGGCGTTGGCGAACACCACCAGGTCCACGTCGTCGGCACGGAGACCGGCATCGGCCAGCGCGTCGGCGCTCGCCTGCTCGGCCAGGCTCCGCACTGTCTCGTCGGGTTGTGGGCCGAACGCGGTCATCGCCGCGCCGACGATGAGCGGCGCTTCACCCGTGATGGTCATCGGTCCCCCTCGTGGCGGCGCCACGTGAGCGCCCACCACAGCTCGATCGTCGTGTCCAGGTCGTCGAGGTGGGCACCGGTCAGCTCCTCGAACCGGGACAGGCGGTGGCGCACCGTGTTCTGGTGCACGCCGAGGCGATGGGCGGTGGCCACGATCCGCCCGCCCCCGGCGAGGTGGGTGCTGACCGTCTCGATCAGCAGCTCACCGAAGTCGCCTTCTGCCTGGAGCGGCGTCAGGTAGCGCTCGGCGAGCAGCGCGCCGAGGTCGGGCTCCGACGCCACCGCGACCCGCACCGACAGGTCGCGCAGCTCGAACGATCCGGTCAACCCGAACCCGACGGCGACGTCGAGCATGCGGCTGGCCGTGGCGAACGCCCGGGGCATGGCCTCGAGGGGGAGCGGCCCGCCGATCCCGATCGTGAACCGCCCGGCGTCGAGGTGGGGGCGCAGCGGCACGACGCCGACGACGTCGCCGTCGATCACGCCGAGCAGTGGCCGGCAACCGTAGGTGCGGGTCGCGGCGTCGAGGCGGGCCCGCAGCTCCTCGCCGCCGCTGACCTCGCCACTGCCCGCCTCACCGGCGTGGGCCCGCACCGCCCAGTAGCTGCGGTCGCTGGGAAGCCCGAACGCCGCGGCACGCTTGCGGAGGTCGGCCATCGACGCGTCGAAGACCAGGGCCCGCAGGAAGTCGACCCGCTGGCCCTCGTCGCTGCGGGCGAGGTCGAGCTCGGCTTCCTGGCGGGCCTTGACCACCACCGAGGTGAGCACGTCGGCGGTCGACCACAGCAGGCCCGTGCCGGCCAGGGTCGTGGCCTGGTCGAGCCCGCACGCCGCGGCGGCGTCGACGAACGCGTCGCCCAGCAGCCGCAGTGCGGCGCGGTACGCGTCGTGCATCTCGTCGGTCGGGATGCCCTGCACGGCCCGCTCCCGGGTGCGGCCCAGCTCGTCGAGCTCCTCGGGCGAGGGCGGCCGTCCCGCCCGCAGCGCGGCGAGCAGGTGGCGGATGTTGCGGTGCGCGGACTCGACGATCGACGCACGCGGCGCGGCACCGACCGCGTACGAGTCGAATCGGGCCTGCACGAGGTCGGCCTGGCGGGCCGCGAGGTCGTCGGCGTCGGCTTCGAGGCGCGCTGCGACCGGCGCGAGCCGGCGGGCCAGCTCGGCCGGCGACGGCTCATCCGGGTGGCGGTCCCGGTGATCGTCGAGTGACGTCACTCGGGCCGGCTCGGCCTTGCGGGGCTCAGCCGACGAGTCGGTCACGGCCCTCCCAATACGGTGCGCGGATCGCCTTCTTGTCGACCTTGCCGTACGGCGTCTTGGCCAGCTCGTCGACGAACACGACCCGCTTCGGCTTCTTGTAGCCGGCGACCCGCTCCGCCATGAATGCGATCACCTCGTCGGCCGTCAGCGCAGATCCTCCGACGAGCACCAGGTGGGCGACCAGTGCCTCGCCCCACTTGTCGTCGGGGGCGCCGAACACGCACGCCTCGGAGACCGACGGGTGCGTGAGCAGCACCTCCTCGATCTCGCGGGGGTAGACGTTGAGCCCTCCGGAGATGACCATGTCCTTGCTGCGGTCGAGGATGTAGACGTAGCCGTCGTCGTCCATCCGGCCGAGGTCGCCGGTGTGGAGCCAGCCGTTGCGCAGCGTCTCCGCCGTCTCCTCGGGTCGCTGCCAGTAGCCCTTCATCACGGTGCCGCCCCGGATGCAGATCTCGCCGATCTCGCCGGTGGGCAGCGGCTCGTCGTCGTCGCCGAGGATGCGGACCGAGATGCCCGCCCGGGCCCGCCCGCACGAGGCGAGCCGGTGGGCGAGGGGACCGTCGGGGTCGTGCTCGGCGGCGGGCAGCACGGTGCCGGTCATCGGCGACTCGGTCTGGCCGAAGCCCTGGATGAAGATGTTGCCCAACGTCTTCTGCGCCCGCCGCAGGTCATCGACGTACATCGGCGAGCCGCCGTAGAACACCCACTGCAGGCTCGACAGGTCGCGGGTGGCGACGTCGGGGTGGTCGACGATCATCTTGATCATCGTCGGGACCAGGAACAGGGCGTTCACCCGGTGCCGTTCGACCAGCTCCAGGAACCGGGCGACGTCGAAGCCGTGGCGGGACAGGATCACCTGGGCGCACGCCTTGGTGACGAACACCAGCCCGACGTGGCCCGAGCCGTGGGTGAGCGGCGCGGCGTGGATGCCGACCTGGCCGGTCTCGAGCGGGAAGAAGTCGGCGAGCATGCCGAGCACCTCGAACACCAGCACGCCGTGGGTGAGCATCGCCCCCTTCGGCTTGCCGGTCGTGCCCGACGTGTACGCCAGCCACGCCAGCTCGTCGTCGTCGACGGTCACCGGTTCGAACGGGCCCCGATCGCTGGCGGCGCCTCGGGCCATCACCTCGTCCCAGGCCGCAAAGCCGTCGAGCGGTTCACCGTTGACCTGGATGACGTGCTCGACCGTCGGCAGGCGATCACGCATGGCCGCAACCGTGGCCGCCAGCTCCTCACCGACCACCAGGACCCGGGAGCCGGCGTCGTTCACGTGGAACTCGATCTCCGCGGCGGTGAACCGGGCGTTGAGCGGGGCGGCGACCATGGCGGCCTTCCACGCACCGAACATCGCCTCCATCACCTCGGGCCGGTTCTCCATCAGCATGGCGATCCGGTCGCCACGCCGGAGGCCGAGGCCGACGAGCTCGTGGGCGAACGCGTCGGCCCGGGCGTCGGTCTCGCCGTACGTCCGGATGCGGTCGTCCCAGATCCATGCCACCTGCTCGGGGTAGCTGCGCGCCGTGTTGGCCAGCAGCTCCCCGGCGTTCACGCCGTGCTCCCGGTGCGCTGGTACACGTCGCGGTACGGGCGGGCGACGACCCGGAACCCGTTGCGCATGAAGAAGCCGCGGATGGTGTTCTCGGCGTCGTGGCGGGCCCGGTCGGAGCCGTCGAGCCCCTTGGCCCAGGCGACGAGCTGCTTCAGGTAGCCGTTCTTCGCCTTGGCGTCGCCCCGGGAGGTCTCGACGATCGTGTCGGGGTCGACGCCGATGTGGTCGGTGAACGCGGCGAGCAGCTCGAGGCGGCGGGCCCGGTCGGCGGCGGGTCGGAGGCTGGTCTTCTGCACCGACTCGATCCAGAGGCGCACGGTCTCGTACTGCAGCAGGTCGTCCGGCCCGGTGGCCTGCGGGTTCTCGGCGTCGGGGCTCTCCGTGTCGGGGGTCTCGGCGTCGGGGCTCGTGGCGGTGGCGGTGTCGTCGGTCATGGGTTCCGTTCCGGCT
>JAXHUH010000272.1:0-37136 GCA_034211175.1 Actinomycetota bacterium | reverse complement strand
CCTGCCCCGGCTCCCGCTGCGCCGCCCCGAGCTGCGCCCGTCACCGGCCGGCCGCGAGGCCCCCGCCGGCACCGTCTGGTTGTTCACCGGTTGTGTGATGGACGCCTGGCAGCGTGACGTCCACGTCGCCGCGGCCGCCCTCGTCGAGGCTGCCGGCGCCAACGTGGTCCTCCCGGGGCGGGGCGCGGCCTGCTGCGGGGCCCTCCACACCCACGCCGGTCTCGCCCCGGAGGCCCGTGACCTCGCGGCCCGGGTCATGGCGGCGATGCCGGGCGACGACCCGATCGTGGTCGACTCCGCCGGCTGCGGGGCCGCGCTGAAGGACTACGGCCACCTCCTCGGCACCGACGAGGCCGTCGCGTTCGCCGCCCGGGTGCGCGACGTCCACGAGTGGCTCGCCGGCCACGTCGACGACCTGCCCACCCCGTCGGGGGAGCGGCCGTCGGTCGCCGTCCAGGACCCGTGCCACCTGCGCCACGTCCAGGGCGTCCACGACAGCGTCCGCACCGTCCTGGCGCCCTACTGCGACGTGGTCGAGCTCGACGACGCCGGCTTGTGCTGTGGCGCCGGCGGTGTCTACTCGGTGCTGCGGCCGGAGCTGGCGACGCCGATCCGCGACCGCAAGGCGGCCGCCATCGGACGAGCCGGGGCGCCGGTCGTGGCCAGCGCCAACCCGGGCTGCGCCATGTGGCTGGGCTCGACCGGGCTCGACGTGCGCCATCCGGTGGAGATCGTGGCCGAAGCCGCCGGGCTCGTGGCACCCTCGGGCCGATGAGCGGCGAGTTCGACGACATCCGGGGCAGGCTCGAGGGCATCGCCGAGGAGCTGGCCGACCTGGCCATCGCCCGGCTGCGGGACTCGATCGACGCCGGCGGCCACGAGCTGCCGGTCGACGAGAAGCGCATCACCCGGGCCCGCCGGGCCGTCGAGAAGGCGGTCCACCTCCTCTCCGAGCCCGACGACACGATGTGAGCTCCGCCGCCGTGGGGGCGACCGGCGACGAAATCGGTCGTGGCCGGCGAGTCGGCCGTCCTACGCTGCGGCCCATGACCCGGTCGTCCTGAGCCGCACCGACGCCGCACGACGGCGTCCGCCCGCCGATCTCGGCGCGCCCTCGCGCCCGTCGGCGTCGCCGACCGCTCACGACCACCGGAGATCTCCGTGTACGACACCCTGCGTTCCCTCTGCACCCGACCCGCGCCCTTCGAGGGCTCGACCAGCATCGAGATGTGGACCGACCCCCACATCTCGCGCCGGATGCTGCACTTCCACCTCGACGACGAGGTCCCGCTCGCCTCCCGGCCGTCACCCTTCGCCGAGCGCTCCGCCCGCTGGATCGCCGAACGCGTCGACCTCGGTCCTCGTTCGGCCGTGGCCGATCTCGGCTGCGGGCCCGGCCACTACACCAACCGGCTCGCTCGCACCGGCGCGTCCGTCGTCGGGGTCGACGTGTCCGCGCGGTCGCTCGACCACGCCCGGGCCGAGGCGAAGCGCGCCGGTGTCGACGTCACCTACATCCACGCCGACTACGTCACCGCCGACCACCGGGACTGGGAACCCGGACGGCGCTTCGACCTCGTCACCGTCATCATGTGCGACCTCTGCGCGCTGGGGCCCCGGGCCCGCCGGACGTTGCTGGCGAAGATCCACGGCTCGCTCGCACCGGGCGGAGCGCTCCTCTTCGACGTGGTGACCGACGCCGCATTCGCCGGGCGCGGTGAGCAGACGGTGCTCGCGGCCGACCTCATGGACGGCTTCTGGGCCGACGAGCCCTACGTCGGGTTCCACACGACGCACCGCTACGAGGACGAGCTCGTCACCCTCGACCGCTTCGCCGTCGTCACCGCGGGCGGCGTGCGCGAGTACCGCAACTGGATGCAGCACTACGACGAGCCGCGTCTGCGTGACGAGCTCTCGGCGGCCGGGTTCGCCGTCGAGGCGCTCTACGGCGACCTCGCCGGTGCGCCGCCGCGGCCCGGAGCGGCCGAGCTCACCGTCCTCGCCCGACCGATCAGCCGCTGACCGCGTCGTCGGGGTCGGCGACCGAGATGCCGAGCCCGTCGACCAGCGACACCGCGAGCTGGGCGAGCTGGTCGGGGGCGATCGTCGCGCCGCGCAGCGCCTCGGCGTGACGCAGCTCGTCGAGGCGGGAGCCGAACAGCGTGAGCCCGGCGCAGCGGGCCCGGTCGAGGTCGACGCCGCGCAGGTCGCACGAGAGGAACTGCGAGCGGCTCAGCCGGGCCCGGGAGAGATCGGCGCGACGCAGATCGCAGTCCGCCAGCAGCGACCGCTCGATCGTCGCGCCGCTGAGGACGGCCCCGTCGAGCCGGCTGTCGGTGACGGTCAGGCTTCGGGCGACGAGCCCCGGCGCCACCAGGCCCGACAGCCGGCACGAGCGCAGCTCGACCCGCTCCAGGTTCGCCCGCTCGATCGTCACGCCCGACAGCTCGCAGCCCTCGAGCACCACGTCGGTCAGGCGCCAGCGCTCGAGCACCGCGCCGGTGAGGACGGCGCCGACGAGGCGGGAACCGGTGATCTCGACCCCGGCGACCTCCGGATCGGCCAACGTGGCGTCCCGCAACAGGACGCCGTCGAGATCGGCGCCGTCGCCGAGGACGTCGGTCCCGGCCGGCGCGAGCTCGGCGGGCAGTCGGGGCAGCGGCGGAGCGGGCGCGGTGGCCACCGGGTCCTCCCGGGCGGCTCGGGGACGGGGCCTCAGCCTCCCACGGCGGCGAGGCCGGCGTGCGCGACCACCGCGGCCGCGAACGCCACGATCAGCGGGTGGGGCTCGGAGCCGTCGCCGGCGAGCGACGGCTGGAACAGCGACGCCACGAAGAACGGGTGGTCGGCGAGCTCGACGAGGCGCACGGCGCCGTCGTCGTCCGTGCCGCCGACGACGAGCCCGGCCGCCTCCAACAGGTCCAGGTGGCGGTCGGCCAGGCCGTACGAGCACAGGTAGCGCTCGACCGTGCGGTCGGTGCCGAGGATCCGTTCGGCCAGCGTGCCCGCCCGGACGTGCACCGTCGCCTCGTGACCGGCGAGGGAGCACTCGAGCGGAACGATGAACGGGTTGGTCGCGTCGGGGTCGGTCTCCGCGTGGCGGGCGTCGGTGAGCCCGCACACGTTCCGGGCGAGATCGAGGAGCGCGTGCTGGAACCCGCCGCACGTCCCGAGGAACGGGATGTCGTGCTCCCGTGCCGCCCGCGCCGCTTCGACGGCGCCGACCTCGCTGCGGTACGGGCTCCCCGGCACGAGCCAGACGCCGTCGAAGCGGGCGACGGCGCTGCCGTCGCCGACGACGTCGGTCGGGATCCAGTAGGCGTCGAGGTGGAGCCGGTGGCGACGGGCGAGCGCGTCGAGGAGACCGGGGATCCGTTCGTGGGCCCGGACCGCCGGCGAGCGTTCGCCGACGAGCGCGATCCGGGCGGTGGTGAGGGAGGGGCCGGTCGTGGTCATGGGGTGATCATCCCCCGGTCGCAGGTTCAGCACCAGCGATGATGTCTGCTCGCGCGATCAGTGCTGCTGATCGACGGGCGGCGAGGGAGACTGCCCGGGTGGACCCGACCCTGCTCCGCACGTTCGTGGCCGTCGCCCGGGCCGGTTCGTTCTCGGCTGCGGCCGACGAGCTCGGCTACACCCAGTCGGCCGTCTCCCAGCAGATCGCCGCGCTGGAGCGCGACCTCGGCGCCGTCGTGCTCGAACGCCGGCCCGTGCGCCCGACGCCGGCGGGGGAGCGCCTGGCCGACCATGCCCGCCACCTCCTGGCGCGCATCGACGCCGCCCGCGCCGACATCGCCCGACTCCAGGGCCCCGACGCGGGGCGCCTGGCCGTGGGCTGCTCCTCGCTGGCGCTCGACCGCATGCTCGGCGCCGCGTTGGGCGCGGCGCGTCGGGCCCATCCGGCGACCGAGGTGAGCATCCGCGTGCGCCGCCGCGACGAGCTCGCCGAGGCCGTGGCCGTGGGGGACCTCGACGTCGCGCTCGTCGACGGCGCCGCGGCGCCCAACGACCCGCTACCGCTCGACACGTTCGGCACCCTGACCTCGATCGCCCTGCGCGAGGCGCCGCTGGTCGTCGCACTGGCGGCCGGTCACCCGCTGGCGGGCGCTCGGGCGCTCCACCTCGCCGACCTGGCCGACGCCCGCTGGCTCGACGCGCCGGAGGTGACGGTCCCGCTCGCCCACCTCCGGGCGATCACCGGCATCGACCGCTTCGCGCCCGCGGCCAGCTGCGACGGCGCCGATGTCGCCGCCGTGCTCGAACTGGTCGCGACCGGCCACGGGGTCGTGGTCGTCCCCGGCGGCCGGGTGCCACCCGACGGCAGCGTCGTGGGGGTGTCGATCGCCGGGCCCCGCGTGGTCCACCGCATCGAGCTGGTGTCGGGCCGCGACCCCCACCCGGCGGCCGCGACGCTCATCGACGCACTCCTGGCCAACCCGACGGCAACGGCCGGGCCGACAGCGATGCCTCCGGCGACCGGCACGTCGCCGGCGGGTGGCTGAGCTCAGCCGCCGGCCGGTGCCGCGGCGGTCGGGACCCGGTCGTAGAGCGTCGTCCGCTGCACGAGGCGGCGCCCGAGCGGCTCGACCAGCGCCGCCAGGTCGACCTCGGTGATCTCCTGGCCGTGGGACGCGCCGGCGGCCCGGCTGATGTTCTCGTCGATCAGCGTGCCGCCGACGTCGTTGACGCCCGCCTGGAGGAGCTGGGCCAGCCCACCGAGGCCGATCTTGACCCACGAGCCCTGGATGTTGTCGATCAGGCCGTGGTAGGCGATCCGGGCCACCGAGTGCATGAGGACGGTCTCGCGGAAGGTCGGGCCCCGCCGGGCCTTGTGCTGCAGGTACATCGGCGCCGCCATGTGCACGAACGGGAGGCCGACGAACTCGGTGAACCCGCCGGTCTCCTTCTGCAGGTCGCGGGTGCGGACCAGGTGGCGGGCCCAGTGGAGGGGCTCCTCGATGGCGCCGAACATGATCGTGATGTTCGACCGGAGCCCGACGCCGTGGGCGGTGCGATGGGCCTCGAGCCACTCCTCGGTGTCGATCTTGTCGGGGCACAGCAGGGCCCGGATCTCGTCGTCGAGGATCTCCGCCGCGGTGCCGGGCAGGGTGCGCAGGCCGGCGTCCATCAGGCGGCGCAGGTAGTCGCCCAACGGTTCACCGAGGCGCTTGGCCCCCTCGGTGACCTCCAACGCGGTGAACCCGTGCACGTGCATGTCGGGCACGGCCGCCTTCACGGCCCGGGTGACGTCGATGTAGTAGTCGCCGTCGAAGTCGGGGTGGATGCCGCCCTGGAGGCAGACCTCGGTGGCGCCCCGCTCGCGGGCCTCGCGGGCGCGCTCGGCGATGTCGTCGAGGGTGAGCAGGTACGGCGCGCCCCGCAGGTTGAGCGACAGCGGCCCCTTGGAGAAGCCGCAGAAGCGGCACTTGAACGTGCACACGTTCGTGTAGTTGATGTTGCGGTTGGCGACCCAGGTGACGACCTCGCCGACGGTCTCCGCCCGCAGCTCGTCGGCCACCTGCGCGACGGTGGCCACCTCGGGCCCCCGCGCCGAGAACAGCGTCGTCAGCTCCTCGACGCCGGGCTCCTGGCCCAGCAGCACCCCGGCGAGCACCTCGCCGACCGCGCCGCCGGCGCCGGCCCGACCGACCGGGGGCACGAGCACCGGCGGCTCGGCATCGGCGCCCGAGTACCAGTCCTCTCGGTCGCGGCCGAGCCACTCGGCGTCGGCCCGGTCGAGCACCGGGAACCACAGCTTCTCGTCGAGCCACCGCTGCCGGTCCCGCACGTGCTCGGGGTAGATCGTGAGCCGGGGCGCGAGCACGTGACCCCGGGCTTCGGTGACCGCGCGCAGGCGATCGAGGTCGGGCCAGGGCCGCTCGGGGTTGACGTGGTCGGCGGTGACCGGCGAGACGCCGCCCCAGTCGTCGATGCCGGCGTCGAGGAGGATGCCGAAGTCGTCGGACAGGTTCGGCGGCGCCTGGACGTGGACCTCGGGCGGCAGGATCAGCCGGGCCAGGGCGATGGCGTCGAGGTGGTCGTCGGCCGGGCACGCCGGCGCCAGGTGCATGCGGGTGCCGTCCTTGGGCAGGAAGTTCTGGACGATCACCTCCTGCACGTGGCCGTGGCGGCGGTGGCTCTGCGCGATCGCCTCGAGCGTGGCGATGCGACTGGCGCGGTCCTCGCCGATGCCGACCAGGATCCCGGTGGTGAACGGGATGGCCAGCTCACCGGCCGCCTCGAGCGTGGCGAGGCGCCGCTCGGGCGTCTTGTCCGGCGAGTTGTGGTGGCACGCGAGGTCGCGGTCGAGCGACTCGATCATCATTCCCTGCGACGCCGCGACCGGGCGGAGGCGGGCGAGCTCGTCGGCCGAGAGCGCGCCGGCGTTGGCGTGGGGGAGGAGCCCGGTCTCGGTGAGGACGAGCTCGCACATGGCCGCGAGGTAGTCGACCGTCGAGGCGTAGCCGTGCTCGTCGAGCCAGGCCTGCGCCGCCGGGTAGCGCAGCTCGGGGCGCTCGCCGAGGGTGAACAGCGCCTCGTGACAGCCGACCTCGGCGCCGCGGCGGGCGATGTCGAGCACCTCGTCGGGGGAGAGGTACGGCGATTCGAGCCGGGCGGGCGGCTGGGCGAACGTGCAGTAGCCGCACCGGTCGCGGCACAACATCGTCAGCGGGATGAAGACCTTGGGCGAGTAGGTGACCCGGCTGCCGTGCGCGCCGTCCCGCACCGCTGCGGCCTCGGCCATCAGCTCGGCGAGCGGGCGATCGAATCCTCGGTCGGACATGGCCGGAGCGTAGTAGCCACCGTTCCGCCACGTCACAAGTCGGTCCAGTCACCAAACCCACCATCCAAACCCGAACCCCATCCGTTCTGGCCACCACCCCGGCCACGAGATGGCGCACGCGGTAGCCAGTTCGCGGAGGGGGTGGGCCTACGGTTGTGGGCCATGGAGCGGGACGGGTTGGTCCACCACCAGCGCATCGAGATCGTGGGGCTGCTCGTCTCGCCGGTGCACCGCTACGGAGGACGGCCCGACGACGGGCCGGTCACCGGCGGCGAGGGCGACGAGCGGCGCGACCGGGTCGAGGTCCGGGGCGGGCTCGGGATCGTCGGCGACCGCTACTTCGGGTCCGCCTCCCACCGTCGGGCCGCCATCACCCTCATCGCCGCCGAGTCGATCGAGCAGGTCGGCGGCGAGCTCGATGCCGAGCTCGATCCGTTCGCCGCCCGGCGCAACGTGATCGTCCGCGGCCTCGACGTCGACGGCCTCGTCGGCGCCACCCTCGCGCTCGACAGCGGCCACGGCGAGGTGACCCTCGCCGTGCGAAGCCCGGCCCGGCCGTGCTCGTGGATGGAACGGGTCCTCGCTCCCGGCGCCCACCGTGCGCTGAGCGACCGCGGCGGCGTGCGATGCGAGCCGCTCGACGACGGGGTGCTGGTCCTCGGCCCGGCCGTGGCCAGGGCCGACGTCGCACTGGCGACGCCCCCGGGCTGAGCCGGCGTCAGCCCCGGTCGAGGCCGGCGGCCGCGTCCCGGTCGGCCAGCACGACCACCCGGTCGGCGCGCACCCGGGCGGCGGGGATGTCCTCGCCGGCCACGAGTCGGGCGAGCGGTTCGGCCTTGGCCTCGCCGCTCACCGTCATCAGCACCAGCCGGGCCCGGGCGATGCCCGGGTAGGTCAGCGTCATCCGCTCGAGCGGGTTGTTGCCCCGGGGGTCGGTGGTGCGCACGACCAGCCGCTCGGACTCGTCGAGCGCCTCGGCGTCGGGGAACAGCGACGCGGTGTGGCCGTCGCCGCCGAGGCCGAGGTGGACGACATCGAGGCGACCGAGCCCGGCGACCAGCCGGGCGTAGTCGGCCGCGTCGCCGTCGGCCCGCATCGGCTCGACCCGGTTGGCGGCGCCGACCCGCTCGAGCAGCGCCTCACGGGCGAGGCGGAAGTTGGACGCATCGTCGTCGGGGCCGACCATCCGCTCGTCGCCCCAGAGGACGTCGACCTTCCACCAGTCGATCTGGTCCGACGCGTACTCGGCGAGGCGCTCGTAGCAGCGGCGCGCCGTGTCGCCGCCGCTGAGCACCAGCGAGAACAGATCGTCGCTGCGGTAGTGGAACGCCTCCACCACCCGTTCGGCGAACTCACCCTCGAGGTCGTCGCAGACCTCCACGGCGAAAGGTGGGACACCGACCACGGCTCAGCCGCCGAGCTCGGCGGCCTTGGTGCGCAGCCCGGCCAGCAGGTCGTCGAACGACTGCGCGAAGGACGCGACGCCGTCGCGCTCGAGCTTGTCGGCGACGTCGGCCAGGTCGACACCCACGTTGGGCAGCGACTCCAGCACGCCCTTCGCGTTGGCGACGTGCTCGTCGATCGTCCGGGCGAGCGTGCCGTGGTCGTCGAACGCCTCGATCGTCGTCTCCGGCATCGTGTTCACGCTGCGCGGGCCGATCAGGTGGTCCACGTAGAGGGTGTCCGGGTACGCCGGGTTCTTCGTCGACGTCGACGCCCACAGCGGGCGCTGGACCCGGGCACCCCGAGCGGCCAACGCCTCCCAGCGCTGGCCCGAGAACGTCTCGGTGAACAGCTGGTAGGCCATCTTCGCCTGCGCGACCGCGGTCTTGCCCTTCAGGGTCTCCGCCGCCGGGTCGGTCGCGGCGTCGAGACGGCTGTCGACCTCGCTGTCGACCCGGCTCACGAAGAACGAGGCGACGCTCGACACACCCGAGAGATCACCCTCACAGGCCTCGAGGCCCGACAGGTACGCCTCCATGACCTCGGCGTAGCGCTCGAGCGAGAAGATCAGCGTGACGTTGACGCTGTTGCCCTCGGCGATGGTCTGGCGGATGGCGGGGACACCCTCCGCGGTCGCCGGGATCTTGATGTACAGGTTCGGTTGGTCGATGCGGGCGTGGAGGGTGCGGGCCGCCTCGATCGTGCCGTCGGTGTCGCGGGCGAGGCCGGGGTCGACCTCGAGCGACACGAACCCGTCGTCGCCCCCGCTGGCGTCGTACACGGGCCGCAGCACGGCCAGCGCCTCGGTGATGTCGGAGATCGCCAGCTCCCAGAACGCCTGCTCGACGGGGACGCCGGCCGTCAGTAGCTCACGGAGCTGGGCGTCGTACGCGTTGCCCTTCTCCATCGCCTTGGCGAAGATCGTCGGGTTCGAGGTGATGCCGCGGATCCCGCGCTCGACCCACCGGCCGAGCTCTCCGGTGGCGATCCACTCGCGGTGGAGGTTGTCGAGCCACGGGCTCTGCCCGAAGCGGTCGTGGAGATCGATCAGGTTGGCCACAGGTGCTCCTCGACTCGTCTGGTGGGGGTGTGGTCGTTCTCTGCGTGATGCGCGTACCGGGCGCGACGTGTCATCGGGCGAGCAGCGCCCGCGCCCGCGCCACCACGTTGTCGGCGGTGAAGCCGAGCTTCTCCATCACGACGTTCCCGGGTGCGCTCGCACCGAACCGGTCGATCGCCACGACGTCGTCGACCCAGCGGTGCCAACCGAGGTCCACGCCGGCCTCGACGCCGAGGGCGGGCACACCCGTCGGGAACACCGCGACCCGGTCGGCCTCGTCGAGGGCGGCGAAGCGCTCCCAGCACGGCAGGGACACGACCCGGGCGGCGACGCCCTCGGCGGCGAGTGCCTCGGCCGCGCCCACGCAGTGCTGGACCTCGCTGCCGGTCCCGGCGAGCACGATGTCGGGCGCTCCGTCGGTGTCGACGAGCACGTACCCGCCGCGGGCGACGTCGGCGACGTGGTCGGCCGTGCCGTCGAGCACGGGCACGTTCTGGCGGGTCAGGATCAGCGCCACCGGCCCGTCCGCCTCGACCGCGAGGCGCCAGGCGCCGACCGTCTCGTTGGCGTCCGCGGGACGGACGACGTCGAGCTGCGGGATCGCCCGGAGCGCGGCGACGTGCTCGATCGGCTGGTGGGTCGGGCCGT
This sequence comes from Actinomycetota bacterium, assembly GCA_034211175.1. Lineage (GTDB taxonomy): Bacteria > Actinomycetota > Acidimicrobiia > Acidimicrobiales > CAIXPF01 > JAXHUH01. The sequence goes on along the minus strand of JAXHUH010000272.1, from coordinate 27,201 downwards.
CCTCACCGACCCCGACCGAGTCGTGGGTCCACACGAACACCGCGGGGGCGTCGCTGATGGCGGCGAGGCGCACCGAGGGCCGCATGTAGTCGCTGAACACGAGGAACGTGCCGACCGCGGGCCGAACGCCGCCGTGGAGCGCCATGCCGACCGCGGCCGCGCCCATGGCGTGCTCGCGGACGCCGAAGTGGACCTGGCGTCCGCCGGGCGCCTCGGCGGACTGGACGCCGCCGCCCGGCAGCTTCGTACCGGTGTTGCCGGTCAGGTCGGCCGAGCCGGTGACGAGCGCGGGCAGCGTCTCGGCGAGCGCGTCGACGCACGCCTGGCTCGCCTTGCGGGTGGCCACGCTCTCGCCGGCCGACCACGACGGCAGCTTCTCGTCCCAGCCGGCGAGGCCTCGGCCGGTCTCGATCGCGTCGAGCAGGGCATGGTCGCCGCTCCACGCGGCCCGACGGGCCTCCCACGCCTCGCGGTCGGCCCGCCCGCGCGCCCCGACCTCGCGGTAGGCGGCGGCGACGTCGTCGGGGACCCAGAACGTCTCGTCCGTCGGGATGCCGAGCACCGCCTTGGCCTCGGCGATCGCCTCGTCCTTCAGCGCGTAGCCGTGGGCCTCGTGGTCGTCGGTGTGCGACGGCGACGGGTACGCGATGTGGCTGCGCAGCACGATCAGCGTCGGCCGCGACGTCTCGTCGGCCGCGGTCGCCAGCGCACCCTCGAGCGCGTCCAGGTCCTCGGCGGCCTCGCCGAGCTCGAGCACGTGCCAGCCGTAGGCGCGGAAGCGGCCCACGACGTCGTCGGACAGCGCGAGCTCGGTGGGCCCGTCGATCGAGATGTGGTTGTCGTCGTAGACGACCGTGAGCCGGTCGAGCCCGAGGTGGCCGGCGAGCGACGCGGCCTCGTGGCTCACGCCCTCCGACAGATCGCCGTCACCGGCGATGACCCACGTGCGGTGATCGCACAGCTCGCTGCCGAGGCGGTCGCGCAGCATGCGCTCGGCGAGCGCGAACCCGACCGAGTTGGCGAAGCCCTGGCCGAGGGGGCCGGTCGTCACCTCGACGCCGGGGGTGTGGTGGACCTCGGGGTGGCCCGGGGTGCGGCTCTCCCACTGGCGGAACTCGCGGAGGTCGTCGAGGGTGAGGTCGTAGCCGCTCAGGTGGAGCATGGCGTACTGGAGGATCGAGGCGTGGCCGGCCGAGAGCACGAAGCGGTCGCGGTCCGGCCAGTGGGGGGCGGCCGGGTCATAGGACATGACCCGGCTCCAGAGCACGTGGGCGAGGGGGGCCAGGGCCATGGCGGTGCCCTGGTGGCCGGAGGCCGCAGCGTGCGGGGCGTCCATGGCGAGGCCACGGATCACCGAGATGGCGCGCTGATCGAAGGTCGAGACGGTCACGATTCCTCCACGACGACGTCGCAGTTCAGGCTACTCAGGGGTGGTGGTGCGTTCCGGACCGCGGTCCGGCTCGGCGCGCACCGCGCGGGTTCGGGGCGCTCCGTACCGCCCCGTCGATGTGGCTCGATTGTCGACCTCCCGCCTCACGACCTGTTGCGCTCCCGGAAGAGGGCGACGGATGCCGTGAAGCTGTGGAGGAACGACCGGCCCCCCACCGGTCCCACCTCGCCGGCGCAGAACATGCCGGCGGCGGCCGTGGTGCCCAGCGTCTCGGTGACGACCTGGGCGTCGTGGTCGGGAGCACCGAACAGGTGCCTACCCCGACCGTTGCAGGTGAACACGAGGGCGCCGCCCGCGGCCTCGCCGTCGAGGAGGAGCCGCAGGTCCTCGTCGGCCGACGCGGCGTCGCGCAGCTGGAACTGCACCGACGTGCCCACGTCGATCGGCTCCGCCACGGCGATCGCGCCCTTGGAGCGATCGGCGCCGAGCACGTTGCGGACGAGGAAGTCGCCCCGGTCGAAGTCGATCTTGTGCTCGTCGATGACCCGCCCGAGGTGCACCCCCGAGGCGAGCTGGGTCCGCTCCGCCGGCGCGAGCCGGGCGAGCAGCTCCTCGAGACGCTCGAGCGCGGGGCGTCCGGCGAGCTCGACGATGACGTTGCGCTCGGCCCGGGTGACGACGTAGGGGTCGCCCACCGGGCGACAGCCCTGGGAGACGACGGCCCGCACGGGCGAGGCGGCGTCGACGATGACGCCGACCGCGCCGTCGTGGACGACCGCGTCGTCGACGAGGAGCCGGTTGCCACCGGGCGACCGGGACGCGGAGGCCACCCCGCCGACCACGGTCGAGCCGGGCGCCACCCGGCTGAGCTGGTCGCACAGCTCGACGGTGTCGAAGCTGAACGGGTCGGCCACGACCACCAGGCAGCGATCGTCGCCGAGGACCTCGGCGATGTCGGCCCCGCCGTCGCGGCCGAGCCCGGTGATCACGGTGCCGGCCGAGGTGCGCACGGTCTCGAGGCGCACCGGACGTGCCGGGCCGATCCCCTCGGCGGCCCACACCGCCACGGCGGGGTGGTCCTCGACCTCGCGGGGGCCGCACAGCACCGAGCTCGCGGTGGCGCCGATCAGGGCACCGGGCGAGAGCGTCTCGCGCACGACCTCGGCGAGCTGGGCGAACGCCTCGGCGTGGGAGCCGGAGACGAACATCGCGACCAGGTCGGGATTGCGGCAGCCGCCGTCGAGCACCTGGCCGACGGCCTCGCCGATGGCGTGGCTCGGCAGCGGGTGCTCGGAGAGTCCGGCGGCGAACGGCATGGCTCCAGTCAACCACCCCCGCCGACGGCCGATCGCGCACACGCCCGGTGGTGACCGCAGCGGTGGCGGTGGCGTCGGTGGCGCCCGTCACGCCGCCCGGGGCCGGCGGCCGCGACCGATCAGGCGGTGGCCGGCTCGAGCAGCGTGTAGGGGACCGTCGTCACCGGGCCCTGGTCGATCCGGACCTGCGCCTCGATGCGGCCGAGCTCGGTGATCTCGACCTCGGGTCGCACGAGGAAGCGCCCGAACTTCGCCGGCTCGACCTGCATCGGCTGCACGTTGCGGGCGATCTGCTCATCGTGGAGGTGGAACGTCACCTCGAGGATGGCGTTCGGGGCCTCGTCGGGGGCGCAGTGGACGAGCACGACCATGTGGGGGGCCCAGGTGAACGGCGGCGGGCCGGGCGCCGCCGCCGAGAACTGGACCCCGGTCAGATCGATCCGGGTCGACGGACCGGCGACCGAGCGCATCTCGATGCCGTCGATGAACAGCGCGGCGAGGACCTGCATGCGCCCGACCGTAGCCGTCGTCCCGCCATCGGTCGGCCACGGGCCGCGATGCCACCGACGACACACGGGGAGTGACGGACGGCACATCACGTGGCAACATGACGCGATGTCAGCCACTGATCTCAACCTCGGCGCCTTCCTCGCCAAGCGGGCCACGCGGGACCCGGGGCTGGAGGCGCTCGTCGACGCAGCCACGGGCCGCCGCTACACGTACGCCGAGCTGGACGCCAGCGTCGACCGGACGGCGGCCGCGCTCGCCGGGCGGGGCGTGCACGCGGGCGACCGCGTCGCGACCCTGCTCATGAACGGCCCCGAGTTCGTCGAGACGTTCTACGGCACGGCCAAGCTCGGCGCCGTCGTCGTCGCCCTCAACTGGCGGCTCGTGGCCGACGAGCTCGAGTACATCCTCGGCGACAGCGGGGCGACGGTGCTCGTGTTCGACGACACGTTCCGCGAGGTCGCGGCGGAGCTGCACCGCCGGGGCTCGACCAAGGTCGAGCACTGGATCCACGCCGGCGAGGAGGCCAACCGGCCGGACGGCGCCGTCGGCTACGAGGACCTGCGGGCCGCGGTCGACGGTGCGCCGGTCGAGCCGGTCGGCGGCGGCGGCGACCTGCTGTTCATCATGTACACCTCGGGCACGACCGGCCTGCCCAAGGGCGTGATGCACTCCCACGACACGACGGCGTGGAGCCTGATGACGGCCACGGCCACCGCGGACGTGCGCTACGGGGACCGCTACCTGATCTGCCTGCCGCTGTTCCACGTCGGTGCGCTCAACCCGCTCCTCACCTCGTTCTACGTGGGTGGCACCGCGGTGCTCATGCGCGAGTTCGATCCCCGCACCATCTGGGACGTGTTCGCGACCGAGCGGATCACCACGTCGCTCGCGGTGCCGGCCATGCTCAACTTCATGGCCCAGACCTTCGACCCGGCCCGGGCCGCCGACCTGTCCCAGCTTCGGTGGATCATGTCGGGCGCCTCGCCGGTACCGGTCTCGCTGATCGAGCAGTACGCCGGCATGGGCATCGAGGTCCACCAGGTCTACGGGCTCACCGAGAGCGGCGGACCGGCGTGCCTCATCTCGCCCGACGACGCCATCGCCCACGCCGGTTCCACCGGCAAGGCGTTCTTCCACACCGACGTGCGGGTCGTCGACAAGAAGGGCAACGACGTGCCGCCCGGCGAGCCCGGCGAGGTCATCGTCCGGGGCCGCCACATCATGGTCGGCTACTGGAACCAGCCCGAGGCCACCGCGGAGACCGTGCGCGACGGGTGGCTCCACACCGGCGACGTCGCCATCGTCGACGAGGACGGCTTCGTCACGATCCACGACCGGATCAAGGACATGATCATCTCCGGCGGCGAGAACGTGTACCCGGCGGAGATCGAGGACCTGCTGCTGCGCCACCCGGGCGTGGCCGACGTCGCCGTCATCGGCGTCCCGTCGGACCGCTGGGGCGAGTCGCCGATGGCCATCGTGGTCCGCGCCAGCGAGGACGTCGACGAGGCGTCCGTGCTGCAGTGGTGCGACGGGCGCCTCGCCCGGTTCAAGCTCCCCAAGGCCGTCGCGTTCACCGACACGATCCCCCGCAACGCCACCGGCAAGGTGCTCAAGCGGGTGCTGCGCGAGGAGCACCACGACCCGGTCGGCGCCTGACGAGGGAGCCGACGACGGACGAGCGGGGTGACGGCGGGAGTCGTCGGCCGTCACCCCGCGCCCCGACGGCGGGCCGGTGCGTGTCCGTCCGCGAGGCTCTTCAGTAGGGTGCGGGCCGTGGCGTCCGACGCCGATCGCCCCTCCACACGCGACTCGATCCTGTCCGCCGCCCGCCGGTGCTTCGCCGAGCACGGCTACGACGGGACCTCGCTCAACGACATCGCCAGGTCCGTCGGGATCCGGCGCCCGAGCGTGCTGCACCACTTCGAGTCGAAGGACGCGATCTACCGCGAGGTGTTCGAGTCGGCGCTCCAGGACTGGTACGTCCGGCTCGAGTCCGCGATCTCGGCACCGGGCCGCGAGGGCTGGACCCAGGTCGACTACGTGCTCACGGCCGCGTTCGAGTTCTTCATGGAGAACACCGACTTCGTGCGCATCATGCGGCGCGAGGCGCTCGACGGCGGCAACCGCCTCGGCATCGACCTCGGCGAGGCGCTGCGGCCCCTGTTCCAGCTCGCGGCCGACTACTTCGAGCGCGAGATGAACCTGGGCCACTTCCGGCGCCACGACCCGTCCCAGCTCATCCTCACCGGGTACGGGGCGCTGCTGACCTACTTCAGCGACCTGCCGTTCATCGAGAGCCTGCTCGACCACGACCCGCTCGCGGCCGACGCGCTCAAGGAGCGCCTCGACCACGTCCGGTCGTTCTTCCGCGCCGCGCTCGAGCCCTGATCCGACCGCCGGCGGCGGCCCGTCGGCGTGCACGGCGGCAGGCCCCGGAGCGGGGCCCATTCCCGGTCGAGGGGGGTCGGAAGACTACGATCCGCGGCCATGGGGACCCGAACGCTCTCGGAGGCCGATTCCAAACGGCTGCTGGCCGACCACGGGGTCACGCTGGCCCGTGAGGAGCTGGCGTCGTCGCCGGAGGCCGCCGCGGCGGCCGCGGACGGCATCGGCTACCCCGTGGTCGTGAAGCTGTGCGGCGACGAGATCGCCCACAAGACCGAGCGCGGGCTGGTCCGCCTCGGCCTCGCCGACGCGGGCGCCGTGTCGGCCGCCGCCGCCGAGCTGCTGTCGCTCGCCCGCCCCGAGGACGGCCCGGTCGAGCTGCTCGTGGCCGAGCAGGTCCGGGGCAACCGGGAGCTGATCTGCGGCCTCAACCACGATCCCCAGTTCGGCATGTGCGTGCTGCTCGGCCTCGGCGGGATCCTGGCCGAGGCGGTGGCCGACGTCGCCATCCGCCTCGTGCCCATCACCCGGGCCGACGCGCTCGAGATGATCGACGACCTCCAGACCCAGGCGCTCCTCGGCCCGTTCCGGGGCGAGCCGGCGGTCGACCACGACCGCCTCGCCGACGTGCTCGTCGGGCTGTCCGACGCCGCAGCCGCCAACCCGGGGCTGGTGTCGGCCGACCTCAACCCGCTGATCGTGTGCGACGGGGTGCCGATCGCCGTCGACGCCCTGGTCGAGGTCGGCCGGGACGAGGAGGTCACGGTCTGATGGCTCCCACCCGAGAGCAGCTCCGGGCCCTGTTCGAGCCGCGGGGCGTGCTCGTGGCCGGCGCGTCGACCCATCCCGGCAAGTTCGGCTTCGTCAGCCTCCACAACATCCTCGCCAGCGGCTACCAGGGCCAGGTCTTCGCCACCAACCGCGACGGCGCCGAGGTCCTCGGCGTGACGTGCGCGACCTCGGTCGACGACCTCCCCGACGACGCCATCGACCTCGTGTTCGTGTGCACGCCGAAGCCGGCGAACGCCGACCTGCTCCGGGCGTGCGCCAAGAAGGGCGCCCGGGCCGCGTTCCTCACGACCGCCGGCTACGGCGAGTCCGGTGACGAGGGCCGCCGCGAGGAGGGCGAGCTCATCGCGCTGGCGACCGAGCTCGGCATGGTCATCGCCGGGCCGAACGGCCAGGGCGTCGTGTCGACCCCGGCGAAGCTGTGCGCGCAGATCGTGGCGCCCAACCCGCCCCCGGGGCGCATCGGGGTCGCCAGCCAGTCGGGCAACCTCGTCTCGTCGTTCATGAACATCGCCCGCCAGACCGGCGTCGGCGTCAGCCGCGCCGTTTCGGCCGGCAACGCCGCCATGCTTGGTGTCGTCGACTACCTGGACTACTACGCCGACGATCCGGAGACCTCGGTCGGGCTCGCCTACGTCGAGGGCATCCCCGACGGACGCGGCTTCACGGAGCGGATGCGCAAGATCACCGAGCGGATGCCCGTCGTGGTGCTCAAGGGTGGCGCCACCGCCGGCGGCGCCCGCGCCGCGGCGAGCCACACCGGCTCCCTCGCCACCGACGACCGGGTCTTCGACGGCGCCGCCCGCCAGGCCGGCATCACCCGCGTCGCGGACGTCGAGCAGGCCTTCGACGTGGCCGCCAGCTTCGCCACCCAGCCGCTGCCCACCGGCCCGAGGGTCGTGGTCGTGACCACGGCCGGCGGTTGGGGCGTGCTCACGGCCGACGCCATCACCCGGTCCGGCCTCGAGCTCGCGACCCTGCCCGACGACCTGCGCGACGCCATCGACCAGAAGCTGCCGCCCCGCTGGAGCCGCAACAACCCGATCGACCTCGCCGGCGGCGAGACCCGCGACACCGTGCCCGAGGTCCTCGACCTGGTCGCGTCGCACGACGAGGTCGACGCGGTGATCTTCCTCGGGCTCGGCATCCAGTCGAACCAGGCCCGCCTGATGCGGGAGGGCCACTTCTACCCGGACCACGGCATCGAGCGCATCGTCGCCTACCACGAGCGCCAGGACGCCCGCTACGCCGAGGTCGCGGCCGAGATCAGCGACCGGGTGGGCAAGCCGATCCTGATGGCGACCGAGCTGTCGGTCGCCGACCCCGACAACGCCGGCCCCGCGGCGGTGCGCGCCACCGGCCGGCTCTGCTACGCCAGCTCCCACCGGGCCGTGGCCGCGCTCGACCACATGTGGCGCTACGTCGACCACCGCCGCCGCCACGGCGCCGGGAGCTGATCGGCGGATGGCACCTCCGCAGCGCACGTTCCGCCCGAGCGGCCGGGCCCTCCGCCGGTGGGCCGGCATCCTGTGGCTCCCGGTCGTCTGCGTGATCGTGGCGCTGGTCGCGTTCAACCAGGCGGCGGCCGCCGACAGCCGACCGGAACCGGCGCCCGAGGACGCCGAGCCGGCGCCGTCGCCGGTCACGCCGGTCCTCTCGGCCCGCCGGATCCCGGAGACGCTGGCGACGCCGGGCCGCGACTCGCGCCTGTCCGTGCCGCTCCAGGCGGTCATCGACCGTGCCCCGCCCGAGAGCTGCCTCGTCGTGAGCACCGACCGGGGCCGCATCATCTACGACCACAACCAGGACCTCCCGCTGGTCCCGGCGTCGAACGAGAAGCTCCTCACCGCGTACGCCGCGCTCCTGCGGCTCGGCCCGAACCACGTCTACCGCACGACGCTGGCGTCCAACGCCCCGGTCGCCGACGGCGTGATCCAGGGCGACATCTGGCTCGTCGGGTCGGGCGATCCGGTCCTCGCCTCGGACGCCTACGTCGCCTCGTTCGCCGAGCAGCCCCAGATCCACACCGATCTCGAGGTCCTCGCCGACCGCCTGGTGGCGAGCGGGATCACCGCGATCTCCGGCCGGGTCAACGGCGACGAGAGCCGCTACGACGACGTCCGCTACGTCCCGAGCTGGCCCAACCGGTTCATCGGCCAGAACCAGTCGGGCCCGTTGAGCGCGCTCAGCGTGAACGACGGGTTCGCCGCGTTCCCGCCCGAGGGCCAGGAGCGGGGTGGCAGCGGGGCCCGGACCCCGGCGTCGGACCCGGCGCAGTACGCCGCCGCGGTGTTCACCGACATCCTCGAGGCCCGGGGCATCGACGTGTCGTTCAACGCGCAGTCCGAGCCGGTGCCCGCAGGCAGCCTCGAGCTCGCCGCGGTCGACTCGCCCCCGCTGTCCGACATCGTCGCCCAGATGCTCACCTCCAGCGACAACACGACGGCCGAGCTGCTCACCAAGGAGCTGGGGCTGCGTGAGCGCGGTGCGGGCACGACGGCCGACGGCGCCGCGGCGATCGGCCAGATCATCGTCGAGGAGGGCATCGACCGCGAGGGCCGGGTGACCGTCGACGGCTCGGGACTCGATCCCACCAACCGCGTCCCGTGCCGGCTCCTGCTGAACATCCTCGTCCGCTCCGACGACGACGGCCCGCTCGGGTCGGGCCTGGCCGTCGCCGGCCAGACCGGCACGCTGGCCGAGCGCCTGACCGCGGCGCCCCTCGCCGGTGCGGTGCAGGCGAAGACCGGCAGCCTGTCCGACGTGACGTCGCTCGCCGGCTACGTCGAGACCGTGCCCGGCGAGGAGCTGGCATTCGCCATGATCCTCAACGGGCCGGGCGCGGACGGGCTCAAGCCGCTCGAGGACGAGATGGTCGCCGCCACCTCCGACTACCCGCAGGGCCCGACGCTGGACGACCTCGGCCCGGTCGCGGTCGACGTGACGGTGCCGGCCCCGACCACGACCGTCCCGGGCGGTGCGACCGACACGAGCGTCGATCCGGGCGCGACCTCGACGACCGCGGCGGGCGGCTGAGCACGGCGCCGGGACCCGAACCGGACGGCCCGATCGGCCCTCGCGGCGGCCGGTGAGCGGGTCCGACCGGGCGTCGGCCGTCCGCAGCTCCTACGGTCGGACCGTGCGAACGCTTCGGATGTTCCCGCTCGGCTCGGTCCTGTTCCCGACGATGGTGCTGCCGCTGCACGTCTTCGAGCCCCGGTACCGGGCCCTCACGGTCGACTGCCTGCGGGACGACCGCACGTTCGGCGTCGTGCTCATCGAGCGGGGCAACGAGGTCGGCGGCGGCGACGTCCGCACCGACGTCGGCACCGCGGCACGCATCGTCGACGCCGAGGAGCTGCCCGACGGGCGGTGGACGGTCGTCGCGGTGGGCACCGACCGGTTCCGGGTCACCGAGTGGCTCGAGGACGACCCCTACCCGCGTGCGCGGGTGGAGGACTGGCCCGAGCCCGACGACGCCCCGCCACCGGAGCGGGCCGCGTTCGAGTCGCTCGTCGGTGAGGCGCGCCGGATCATGGCGCTCGCCTCCGAGGCCAACGTGTCGAGCGGGCCCGCGACGGCCGAGGTGACCGACGACCCGGTCCTCGGCACCTGGCAACTCGCGGCGATGTCCCCGCTCGGGCCACTCGACCGCCAAGAGCTCCTGACCACGCCGGACGCGGCCGGGCGGATCGCCCTGCTGTCGTCGCAGCTCGACGACGCCCGCTCCGTGCTCGTGGCGAGGATCAACGATCTCGGCGGCGGTCCCCCGAACACCCCTCCGGACCTGCGATGATGGCGGAGCCGTACTTCCGGACCACACCGGCAACCGACCACGGAGGACCTGTGGCCACCGAGTCCAAGAGCCCCGCGCAGATCGTGACCGAGCTGCGCGGGATGCTGGTCGACTACGCCAAGCAGCAGACGGTCGACCCCGTCAAGGCCCTCGGTCGGTACCTGGCGTACGGCATCGCCGGTTCCCTGGTGCTGGCGATCGCCTCCGTGCTGCTGGTCCTGGCGGTGCTGCGCGTGCTCCAGACCGAGACGGGCACCGCCCTCACCGGCAACTGGTCGTGGGTGCCGTACCTCGCCACCCTGGCCATCGTCGCCGCCGTGATCGGCGTGCTCGGTATGGTCATCAACCGCACCCGAAAGGCGAACATGCCGGGTGCCGGAACCCAGGAGCCCTGATGAGCGAGACCATCACCCGTGAGGACATCGAGGGCAAGTTCCGGGAGCTGCAGGGCGAGCTCGGCTCCACCGCCGACGACGCCCGGGGCGCTGCCGGGTACGCCGCCATCGCGGCCGCGGTGCTCGTCGTGCTGCTCGCGTTCTTCCTCGGCCGCCGATCCGGCAAGGCCGGGAGCACGGTCGTCGAGATCCGGCGCATCTGATGCTCCAGCGGATCCAGACGTTCGCCCTGGCGCGGGCGTTCCGCGCCGACGCGGGGTCGACCTGGCTGTGGGTCGGGGCCGGGGCCTGGGCGCTGCGGTTCATGACCCGTCGCCGGCCCGAGGTGCTCTACCGGGCCGAGATCCGGCCGGGCCGCAACCTCGTCGTCCGGCACCTGACGACCCGCCGACGCGACATCTGACCGTCCGCGTTGCGACGACGACACCGAGCGACGGGGGCGCTTCCGCCCCGCCCCGTGGCGCGGCCATCATGGACCGCATGAGGATCCAACTGCGCAACCCGTCACGAGAGGTCGAGCTCCGCGGGCCGATGAGCGTGGTCGCCGTCCTCAACCGGCTCGAGCTGAACCGCGAGTCGGTGTTGGTCGTGCAGAACGGCACCCTGGTACCGGGGGATGCGATGTTGGCCGACGACGACGTCATCGAGGTCCGACCCGTCATCTCCGGCGGCGCCTTCGACACCGCCGGGCGACGGGCGAGCCGGCCCGGGGCCGGGACCACGCCGAGGACGGCGCCGTGAAGTGCCGGGTGTGCCGCGGGCCGGCGATCATCGACGTGCGGCGCCACAACGCCAACTTCTGCGCCGAGCACTTCCTGCGCCTGTGCCGGGACCAGACCGCGAAGGCGATCGAGCGGTTCTCGATGATCAACCCCGGCGAACGGGCGCTGGTCGCCGTCTCCGGCGGCAAGGACTCGCTCGCGGTGTGGGACCTGCTCATCCAGCTCGGCCACGAGGCCGACGGGCTCTACGTCGGCCTCGGCATCGACGGCTACAGCGACCGCTCGGCCGACTACGCCCGGGCGTTCGCCGCCGACCGGGGGCTCACGCTGACCGAGGTCGACCTGCGCACCGAGTACGGCTACGACATCCCCGGCGGTGCCCGTGCGGCACGGCGTGCGCCGTGCTCCGCGTGCGGCCTGTCCAAGCGCCACGTCTTCGACCGCGTCGCCATCGACGGCGGCTACGACGTGCTCGTCACCGGCCACAACCTCGACGACGAGGCCGCGGTGCTGTTCGGCAACGTGCTGCGCTGGCAGAACGAGTACCTGGCCCGCCAGGCGCCGGTGCTACCCGCCCGCGACGGCTTCTGTCGCAAGGTGAAGCCGCTGGTGCGGCTGGGGGAGCGGGAGACGGCCGCCTACTGCGTGGTCGCGGGCATCGACTACCAGATCGAGGAGTGCCCCATGTCGGCCGGCAACCGCCACCTCGGCTACAAGGAGGCGCTCAACGACATCGAGCGGCGCTCCCCGGGGACCAAGCACGAGTTCTACTTCGGGTTCCTCGACCGCGCCGCGGAGCGGTTCGCGTCGGGCGACACCGGCGCGGCCGACCTGGCGCCGTGCACGAGCTGCGGTGCGCCGACGCCGTCGGGGGTGTGCGCGTTCTGCCGCCTGGTCGAGCGGGCCGTGCCCCAGCGGGTGGAGCTGCGCATGCCGGACGCCGAGGTCGGTGGATGACCGCTCCACCGCCGCGGCGCGGCCCCCTCGCAGCGGGTGAGCGGGTCCTGCTCTACGACGCCAAGGACCGGCGCTACCTCGTGACGCTCGAGGCCGGCGGGGAGTTCCACTCCCACGCGGGCATCGTGGCCCACGACGAGCTGATCGGCGCGCCCGAGGGCACGACCCTGCGCTCCAGCCGGGGCGCGACCTACCGCGTCCTGCGGCCGACGCTGGCCGACTTCGTGCTCAAGATGCCCCGGGGCGCCCAGGTCATCTACCCGAAGGACATCGGCCCGATCCTCATGCTGGCCGACATCTTCCCGGGGGCCCGGGTGCTCGAGTCGGGCGTCGGGTCGGGCGCACTGTCGACCGCGCTGCTGCGAGCCGGCGCCGAGGTCGTCGGCTACGAGCTGCGGGCCGACTTCGCGGCCCGCGCCGTGCGCAACGTGGAGGCCTTCCTCGGTTCCGACGTGCTCGAGCGCTACCGGGTCGAGGAGCGGGACTGCTACCTCGGCATCGACGAGACGGACCTCGACCGCATCATCCTCGACCTGCCCGAGCCGTGGCACGTGGTCAAGCACGCGATCGACGCACTGACGCCGGGCGGCACGCTGCTGGCGTACACGCCGACGATCATCCAGGCGGCCCAGTTCCGCGAGGCGCTGGCGGCCACCGACCGCTTCGGGCGGACCGAGACGATCGAGGTCCTCCAGCGCGGCTGGCACATCGACGGGCAATCGGTGCGACCCGACCACCGGATGGTGGCCCACACCGGCTTCCTGTCCCACGGACGGTTCCTCGGCAGCTGACCCGGGGCCCGAGCGCTCGCGGAGGTGGCGACGATGGGCATCTTCGACGGCATCATCCTGCTCGGCGCGACCCTGGCCGCCTTCCAGGGCTACCGGCTGGGGTTCGTCGCCCGGACCGCCTCGTGGCTCGGCCTGTTCGTCGGCGTGGTCCTCGCCGCCCGGCTGCTGCCCTCCGAACGTTGGCTGGCGGAGGACACGCCGGCCCGCTCACTGCTCGTCCTCGCCGGGATCCTGCTCGCCGCCGCCTTCGCCGGCCAGCTCGCCGGGCTGCTGGCCGCCAGCCGGATCCAGCCCATGACCCACGAGCCGCGCGCCGAGCGGGTCGACCGCGCCTCGGGCGCGGCGGCGGGCGTCGTCGGCGTGATCGCCGCGGTGTGGTTGCTGGCGCCGACCATCCGGGCGATCCCCGACTGGCCCGCGCTCGAGGCCCGCCGGTCGGCCATCATGGGGCTGGTCGCCAACGGCCTGCCGGACGCGCCCGGCACCTTCGAGCGCCTGTACGCCCTCGTCGAGCCGGACAGCGACAGCCGGTGGGCACCCGATGCCGGCCGACCGACCGAGGACCTCGGCCCACCGCCCACCGCCCACGACATCGCCGCGGCCACGGTGGACCGGGCGAGCGACGCGACGGTGAAGATCCGGATCGACTCGTGCGGACGCCGCCAGCAGGGCACCGGTGTCGTGGTGCGCCTGCCCGACGGCGCCGGCACCGCCGTGGTGACCAACGCCCACGTCGTGCGCGACGGCACGACGATCACGCTCGAGCGGGAGGACGGGTCGACCTGGGCCCACGACGGGCTCCTCCTCCACGAGCCCGACCGCGACCTGGCGGTGCTGTCGATGCCCGACGTCGACGTCGACGTCGCGCTCGAGCTCGGCGAGGCACCGACCGGCACCATCGGCGCCGTGCTCGGCTACCGGGGCGACGGTCCGCTCGACGTGCGCCCGGTCGCGCTCAGCAAGCGCCTCGAGGCCCGCCTCGAACGGACCGGCGGCGCGACCCGCCGTGGGGACGCCCCGAGCGACGACGACGCGGTCCGCGACGACGCCCCCGTCGGCGACGCAACGCACGACGGCGGCAACGACGCGGCCGGCGACGCCACGTCCGGCGAGGCGGACGCCGACACGCCGCTGAGCCGCGTCTGGCAGATGGCGGCGCAGATCGACGCGGGCGACTCCGGCGCCCCGGTCATCGACGAGGACGGCGCCGTGGTGGGCCTCGTGTTCGCCGAGGCCACGGACCGGCCCGACGACGTGGGGTTCGCGCTGCGGACCCCGGAGGTCGCCGCGGCACTCGAACGGGCCGTCGCGAACGCCGAGCGGGGCACCGTGCCGACGCTCGGGGACGGCTGCACGTGAGGGCACGGGCCCACGGCGGCGGGCGGCACATCTGCGGGCGGCGGACGGCGACGAGGGCGGCCGCGAGCGTGACGCGGGCGGACCGGCGGAGATGAGCCTGCTCGACGGGGTCATCGTGATCGGTGGCGTGGCGGCGGCGTTGCAGGGGTACCGGCTCGGGTTCCTGGCCCGGGCCGCCTCGTGGCTCGGGCTGTTCGTCGCGGTCGTGATCACCGCGCGGGCCCTGCCCGACGTCGGCCAGCTCTTCGACGGGGCGGACCCGGTACGCGCCCTGCTGGCGTTCGCCGGGGTGCTGATGCTGGCCGGCCTGGTCGGCCAGCTCGCCGGACTGTTGGCCGCGAGCCGCCTCCGGCCGGTGGCGCCGGCCGCCGGTACGGCGCGCGCCGATCGGCTGGCCGGCGCGGCCGCGGGCGTGGTCGGGGTGCTGGCCACGGTGTGGCTGCTCGGCCCGACCATGGCCAACATCCCCGAGTGGCCCGCCGCCCAGGCGCGCCACTCGCTGATCGTGCGCGCCGTCGTCAACACGTTGCCGGCGGCGCCGCCCACCTTCGAGCGGCTGTACGCGCTCGTCGAGCCGTCGGCGACGATCAACCGGGCGCCCGGGCCCATCCAGGCGACGCCCGATCTCGGACCGCCGCCGGACGCCCCCGACCTGGAGGAGGCGGTGCTCGAGCGTGCGTCGGCGGCGGCCGTGCGGATCCGCTCCGGCGGGTGCCGCTACAACCTCCAGGGCAGCGGCGTCGTGGTGCGCCACGGCGACGCCTCCCGCGCGTACGTCCTCACGAACGCCCACGTGATCGCCGGGGCGACGTCGATCGAGGCCACGAACGGCCTGGGCGACGATCTCGGCCCGCTGACCCCGGTCCTCTTCGACCCCGACCGCGACCTCGCGGTCCTCGCACCGGCGGGCCCGCCGGCCGGCGCCGCCGTGGAGGGGCTCGTCGTCGGCGACGGCCGGGTCGGCCAGGTGGGGACGGTGCTCGGCTACCGGCGCGACGCCGGGCTCCAGGTGCGGGGCGCGCTGCTCGCCGAGGCCGAGGAGATCACCGCCGGGTCGATCTACGACGACTTCGACCAGCACGAGCGCGAGGTCTGGTACCTGGCGGCCGACCTCGGTGGCGGTGACTCCGGCGCCCCGGTCGTCAGTACCGACGGGGAGGTCGTCGGCCTGGTCTTCGCCACCGCACCCGACGTGGCCGGCGTGGGCTACGCCCTGCGGCCCGATGCGCTGTTCCCCGTCCTCGACGCCGCCGAGGCGCACCTCGCCGCCGGCGGGGGAGCGGTGAGCACCGAGCACTGCCGAGCGTGAACTTGCGGTCTCGCATCGTGACTCGATGGACGTCACATGAAGATCCGCCGCTCGGTCAAGACGGGCCGTCGACCGCGAGCTAACATCCCATCGCTTCCAGTCCTGGACAGGGGGACGCGTCAATGGCAGAAGTTGTGCTCGACAAGGTCACGAAGCGGTACCCGAACGGGTTCCAGGCCGTGACCGAGCTCGATCTGGACATCGCCGACGGTGAGTTCCTCGTGCTCGTCGGTCCTTCGGGTTGCGGTAAGTCGACCGCCCTCCGGATGATCGCCGGACTCGAGGAGATCTCCGACGGGGTGCTGCGGATCGGCGACAAGGTGGTCAACGACGTCCACCCGAAGGACCGGGACATCGCCATGGTGTTCCAGAACTACGCCTTGTACCCGCACATGTCGGTGGCCGACAACATCGGCTTCGCCCTCAAGCTGGCCAAGGTGCCCCGGTCGGAGATCGAGCGTCGGGTCAAGGAGGCGGCGAGCATCCTCGAGCTCGACCCGGTGCTCGACCGCAAGCCGGGACAGCTCTCGGGTGGTCAGCGTCAGCGGGTCGCCATGGGCCGCGCCATCGTGCGCCAGCCCGCCGCGTTCCTCATGGACGAGCCCCTGTCCAACCTCGATGCCAAGCTGCGCGTGCAGATGCGGGCCGAGATCGCCCGCCTCCAGCGCAACCTCGGCGTGACGACCATCTACGTCACCCACGACCAGGTCGAGGCCATGACGATGGGCGATCGCGTCGCCGTCCTCAACGCCGGGGTGCTCCAGCAGGTCGACAGCCCCCAGACGCTCTACGACCGCCCGGACAACCTCTTCGTCGCCGCCTTCATCGGCTCGCCGGCGATGAACCTGTTCGAGGGCACGCTCGTCGCCGGCGCCAACGGCCTCGCCGTGCGCCTCGGCAGCCACGACCTCGCGCTCGACCCGGCCACCGTGTCCGAGCGCTCGGCGCTGTCCGCCTATCGCGACCGTCCGATCGTCGTCGGGTTCCGCCCCGAGGACCTGGACGACCCGGCCACGCTCAACGAGGTGCCGTCGGACCGCCTCCTCCCCGCCAAGATCGAGCTCGTCGAAGCCCTCGGCTCCGAGCTGGTCGTCCACTTCGGCGTCGCCGCCAAGGCCGCCGAGACCGGCGACCCCGACCGCGTCGAGGAAGCCCGCATCGCCAGCGACGGCGAGGAGAAGGCCACGTGCGTGGCCCGCTTCTCGCCCTACAGCAAGGTGCGCAGCGGCGAGGACGTGATGATCGCCGTCAACACCCGCAACTTCCACTTCTTCGACCCGTCCAACGGCGCGGCGATCTGGGGCTGACCCGGAACGTCGGAGCAGGCGTGCGCGACCCCGCGCAGCTCGGGCCGGTCGAGCGCGCCCGGGCGCTCGAGACCCTCGCGAACCGCCACTTCGACCTCGTCGTCATCGGTGGCGGCGTCACGGGTGCCGGCTGCGCGCTCGACGCCGCAGCACGCGGGCTGTCGGTCGCGCTCGTCGAGCAGCGCGACTTCGCCTCGGGGACGTCGAGCCGGTCGTCGAAGCTGTTCCACGGCGGGCTGCGCTACCTCGAGCAGCTGGACTTCCGCCTGGTGCGCGAGGCCCTGCGCGAGCGGGGCCTCATGCTCACCCGTCTGTGCCCCCACCTGGCCAGGCCGGTCTCGTTCCTCTATCCGCTCCAGCACCCGGTGTGGGAGCGGTTCTACGTCGGCGCGGGCGTCGCCCTCTACGACGCCCTGGCCGCCACGGGTGACAACCCGCTGCCGCGCCACCACCACCTGAGCCGGCGGGGCGCGCTGGCCGTCGCGCCGTCGCTGCGCCGCGACGCCCTGGTCGGCGCGGTCCGCTACTGGGACGCCCAGGTCGACGACGCCCGGCACACACTGACCGTCGTGCGCACCGCGGCCCGCCACGGTGCCGTCGTCGCGTCGAGCGTGCAGGCCACCGGCCTCGAGCGTGAGGGCGACCGGGTCGTCGGCGTGCGGGCCCGCTGCGTCGAGTCGGACCGGTCGCTCGTCGTGCGCGGCACCCAGGTGATCAACGCCACCGCGACCTGGACCGACCGCATCCAGGAGCTCGTCGGCCGCGGGCGGCTCCAGGTCCGGGCGTCGAAGGGCATCCACCTCGTGGTGCCCCGCGATCGCATCCACTCCGACACCGGCCTCATCCTGCGCACGGAGACGAGCGTGCTGTTCGTCATCCCGTGGGCGTCGCACTGGATCATCGGCACGACCGACACCGACTGGAACCTCGACCTGGCCCATCCCGCGGCCAGCCGGACCGACATCGACTACCTCCTCGGCCAGGTCAACCAGGTGCTGCGCAGCCCACTCACCCACGACGACATCGAGGGTGTGTACGCCGGCCTGCGGCCGCTGCTGACGGGGGAGTCCGACGCCACGTCCCACCTCAGCCGGGAGCACGCGGTCACCCAGTCGGTGCCCGGCCTGATCTCGGTCGCGGGCGGCAAGTACACGACGTACCGGGTAATGGCGGCCGACGCGGTCGACATGGCCGCGCGGAACCTCCCGCGTCGGGTCCCGCCGTCGCCGACGGAGAACGTGCCCCTGTGGGGCGCCGACGGGTACACCGCCAGCTGGAACCGCCGCCATCAGCTCGCGGAGGAGTCCGGGCTCCACCCGACACGGATCGAGCACCTCCTGCGGCGCTACGGCTCGGGGATCGACGAGCTGCTCGACCTCGTGGCCGATCGCCCGGAGCTGGCCGAGCCGGTGCCGGGCGGCGACGCCTACCTGCAGGCCGAGCTCACCTACGCCGCCGCCAGCGAGGGCGCCCTCCACCTCGACGACGTGCTCACCCGGCGCACCCGCCTGTCGATCGAGACCTTCCACCGGGGGGTCGCGTCGGCCCGGACCGGGGCCGAGCGCATGGCCGAGGTGCTCGGCTGGGACGACGCCACGATCGCGGCCGAGGTCCAGCACTACGAGGCGAGGGTCGAGGCCGAGCGCGACTCCCAGACGCGCCCCGACGACCGCGCGGCGGACGCCGCACGGCTCGGCGCGCCGGAACGCCGCCACGTCGTCCCGTTGGGCACGTGAGCGCGAGCGCCACCGGGACGTCGCGATGACGGTCCAGTTCCGTCTCCTCGAACGCGGCGGCAACCCGGACTTCCTCGACCTGCCGTGGACCGAGCCGCTGGCATCGTGGGACCACGAGCGCCTGGTGCGGGTGACCGCCGGCATCCACCGCCACGTCGTGCGGTTCGTGCACTACGACGGCGCGGTGTACGCGCTCAAGGAGACCGACGAGCGCTCGGCTCGCCACGAGTACGGCGCGCTGCGGCGCATCCTGTCGATGTCGCTGCCGGCGGTGACCCCGGTCGGGGTCGTCTACGAGCGCAGCGACCGCGACGGCGAGCCGCTCGGCTCGGTGCTCATCACCCGGTACCTCGACTACTCGCTGCCGTACCGCTACCTGTTCGGCCGCGGGTCGACGCCGGGCTGGCCGGACCGGCTCCTCGATGCCGCGGTGGTGCTGCTCGTGCGGCTCCACCTGTCCGGCACCTACTGGGGCGACTGCTCGCTGTCCAACATGTTGTTCACCCGCGACGCGGGTGCGCTGGCGGCGACGCTGGTCGACGCGGAGACCGCCGAGTTCCACGACGCCCCGCTCAATGCCGGGCTGCGGGCCAACGACCTCCAGCTCGCGGTGGAGAACATGACCGGGGGGTTCCTCGACCTCGCCGCCGCGGGTCGCTTCCGTGACGACCTCGACCCGATCGAGCTGGTGCTCGAGCTGGAGCACCGCTACGAGGAGCTGTGGTCGGAGCTGACTCGCGAGGAGGTCGTCGCCGCGGACGACCGCGAGCGCATCGGCAAGCGCCTCCAGCGGATCAACGCGCTCGGCTTCGACGTCGACGAGATGTCGGTCGTGAGCACCGAGGCCGGCAACCGCCTGCGGTTCCGGCCGCTGGTCGTCGAGGAGGGCCACCACGCCCGCCAGCTCGAGCGCCTCACGGGCCTGCGGGTCCAGGAGAACCAGGCGCGGCGGCTGCTCAACGACATCTGGGGCTTCTCCGCATGGCTCGAGCACACGGAGGGGGCGAGGCCACCCGAGGCGGTGGCCGCGTACCGCTGGCTCACCGAGGTGTTCGAGCCGGCGACGGCGCTGATCCCGCCGGACTACGTGGGGCGCCTCGCCCCGGCGGAGTTCTACCACCAGCTGCTCGAGCACCGGTGGCTGCTGTCGGAGGAGGAGGGCCGGCCGGTGCGCACACCGGAGGCGATGCGCTCGCTCCTCGACGACATCCTGGCCCACCGGCCCGACGAGCGTCAGGTGCTGCTGACCGACGCCGCCGACGACATCGAGCCACCTCCCGAGGTGGCGCCGCCGTGGTGGGCCCCCGACGACGCGACCGGCGGGCCCGACGAGGACGACGAGCCCCTCGGGCCCTGAGCACGGCGGAGCGGCAACGCGCCGTGGTTCGAAGCCGCCCGGGCGCGAAGCGGACGCCGACCGCGTCGGCGCCCGTTGCCCCCTCGGGGCGGTGTCATCGAGACGTGGCACGCCCCCGGCGCAACTCGTGGCGCCGGGGCCGCGGCCTCAGTCGACCTCGATGAAGATGCACTCCCCGGGGCACTCCTCGGCGGACTCGATGGTCGCCTCCTCCTGGCCGGCCGGCACGGGCGCGATGGCCTCGGCGCCCGCGGGGTCACTGAGGACCTTGTCCCCGTCCTTCACGTACGCCAGACCGTCGTCCAGCAGGGTGAAGACGTCGGGGGCGATCTCCTCGCAGAGCCCGTCGCCGGTGCACAGATCCTGATCGATCCAGACCTTCATCAACAGACCTTCACATCTTGGTTGCGGCAGTTTCCCGTCGCGACCCGCCCGCGATGCGGCTACGGGTCGCTCTGAGGGGCGATCTTAGCCCACTCGCCGAATTCTCACGGCATCCACCGGCGAAATACCCCCTCGACTGGCGCGCCTGGGTGATCGTCGGCCCCGTCCGGGGTACCCGCGGGGCGGGGCGGGCCCCGATCCCGGCGTCGCGACACGCCTCCGACCAGGGACGACGGCGATAGGTCGTCCGAGACCCCCGCTCCGAGACGCACATCATGGGGAGGACCCGTGTATCGTCGGGCCACAGACCAGATCGCACGCAGACCACCCCTCGGTCGGTGCAGGGCGCACGAGGAGGTCGTGTCGTCAACAGGTCCGAGTACGAACGACGCTTGGGAGCTCAGGAGGCGGAGATCGCCGAGCTCCGCGAGCAGGCCAAGGCAATGGAAGAGGAGGTCGTCGCCCTACGGCGACGACTGCAGGACGCGCCGAAGCGGGTGCGGACCCTGGAGGAGCGCCTCCTCGACACCAAGGGCCAGCTCGCGCAGGCGATCTCTCAGAACGAGAAGCTGACGTACACCCTCCGGGAGGCGCGCGAGCAGATCGCCGCCCTCCGCGAGGAGGTCGACAAGCTCACGCAGCCTCCGTCCGCCTACGGCACCTTCTTGTCCGCCAACGACGACGGCACGGTCGACGTGTTCTCGGGTGGGCGCAAGATGCGGGTCGCGGCGCACCCCGAGATCGAGATCGCCTCCCTCGAGAGAGGGAGTGAGGTCGTGCTGAACGAGTCGCTCAACGTCGTGCTGGCGCGTGGGCTCGAGCAGAGCGGCGAGGTGGTCACGCTCAAGGAGCTCCTCGCCGACGGCCGTCGGGCGATCGTCGTCGGCCGGGCCGACGAGGAGCGCGTGGTCGAGCTGTCCGACAAGCTCGCGACCGAGCGCCTCCGCGCCGGCGACGCCCTGCTGATGGACGTGCGGTCCCAGCTCGTGCTCGAGCGGCTCCCGCGGCCCGAGGTCGAGGAGCTCGTGCTCGAGGAGGTGCCCGACATCTCCTACGCGGACGTCGGCGGCCTCGACAGCCAGATCGAGCAGATCACCGACGCGGTCGAGCTGCCGTTCATCCACCAGCAGCTCTTCGCCGAGTTCGAGCTGCCGGCACCGAAGGGCATCCTGCTCTACGGCCCGCCGGGCTGCGGCAAGACGCTCATCGCCAAGGCCGTCGCCAACTCGCTCGCCAAGAAGGTGGCCGAGGTGTCGGGCGACGACATGGCCCGGAGCTTCTTCCTGAACATCAAGGGCCCCGAGCTGCTCAACAAGTACGTGGGCGAGACCGAGCGTCAGATCCGCCTCGTCTTCCAGCGGGCCCGGGAGAAGTCGGAGGAGGGCTGGCCCGTCATCGTCTTCTTCGACGAGATGGAGTCGCTCTTCCGCACCCGGGGCAGCGGTATCAGCTCCGACATGGAGTCGACGATCGTGCCGCAGCTCCTGGCGGAGATCGACGGCGTCGAGACGCTGAAGAACGTCATCGTGATCGGCGCCTCAAACCGCGAGGACCTGATCGATCCGGCGATCCTGCGGCCGGGCCGCCTCGACGTGAAGATCAAGATCGAGCGCCCGGACGTCACGGCCGCCGGGGCGATCTTCGCCCGGTACCTCCACGACGGCGTGCCACTCGACGCCGACGAGATCGACCGCTTCGGCGGCGGCGACCGCAACAAGGCCGTCGCGGCGATGATCGACGTCACGGTCGAGGAGATGTACCGCTCCGACGAGGCGAACCAGTTCCTCGAGGTCACCTACCAGAACGGTGACAAGGAGATCATGTACTTCAAGGACTTCTCGTCCGGAGCCATGATCGAGAACATCGTCCGCCGGGCCAAGAAGCGGGCCATCAAGCGGATCATCGAAGGCGGTGCGCACGGCGTGCGCACCGAGGACCTCGTCGCCTCCATCAAGCAGGAGTACAAGGAGCACGAGGACCTGCCCAACACGACCAACCCGGACGACTGGGCGAAGATCTCCGGCAAGAAGGGCGAGCGCATCGTCTACGTGCGCACGCTCATCACGCAGGACGACGCCGAGGAGGCCTCGGGCGGTCGGGCCATCGAACGGGTCGCCACCGGCCAGTACCTGTGACCGGTCGTCGGGACCTCGGTCCCGACGACTGATCAACACCGGTAGGGGTAGGGTCGAGACGTGGCTGTTCCGAAGATCTGCGGCATCGAGACCGAGTACGGCATCATCGTGCCCGGCGGCGCCGACTCCAACCCGATCGCCGCGTCGTCGATCCTGATCAACGCCTACGTCAACGAGCTCGAACAGGTCGGCGCACCGAGCGGTGCGGCGCCCCGCGTCGGCTGGGACTTCGAGGACGAGACCCCCGGCGTCGACGCCCGGGGAACCAACCCCGTCGGCGCCATGGCGCCGGAGGTCGAGACCCACCTGGTCAACGCCGTGCTCACCAACGGCGCCCGCTACTACGTCGATCACGCGCACCCGGAGCTGTCCACGCCGGAGTGCACCAACGCCCGGTCGGTCGTGCTCTACGACCGGGCGGCCGAGGTCATCCTCCAGCGGTCGATGGTGGCCGCGGCCCGCGTCCTGCCCGGCGACTCCGAGGTCGTCGTCTACAAGAACAACTCGGACCGCAAGGGCAACTCGTACGGCTGCCACGAGAACTACCTCATGGACCGCACGACGCCGTTCTCGCGGATCGTCCAGCACGTGATGCCCCACTTCATCACGCGCCAGATCTTCTGCGGGGCGGGCAAGGTCGGCACCGAGGCCATCGGGCTCACCTCCGCCGACGTTCCGTTCCAGCTCAGCCAACGGGCCGACTTCTTCGAGGAGGAGGTCGGGCTCGAGACGACGCTGAAGCGGCCGATCGTCAACACCCGCGACGAGCCCCACGCGGACGCCCAGAAGTACCGCCGGCTCCACGTCATCGTCGGCGACGCCAACCTGTCCGAGGTGGCCACGCTCCTCAAGGTCGGCACGACCTCCATCGTCCTGTCGATGATCGAGGACGACTTCCTGCCCCGCACGTTCGCGTTCGCGGCGCCGGTCCAGGCGATGCGCCACGTGTCCTACGACCTCGACCTCTCCCTGGCGCTGCCGCTCGACGACGGCACCACGATCACGGCGCTCGAGGTCCAGTGGGAGCTGCTGGACCGGGCGAAGAAGTACGCCGAGTCCCAGGGCCTCGAGGTCGTCGGCCAGGAGGTCGGCGAGGACGTGCTGCGCCGCTGGGAGCACGTCCTCACGGGGCTCGAGTCCGACCCGTCGACGCTGGCGGACCAGCTCGACTGGGTGGCCAAGCACCGCCTCATGTCGGCCTACCGCGAGCGCCACGGCCTCGGGTGGGACGACCACCGCCTGGCGGCCATGGACCTGCAGTACCACGATCTGCGCCCGAACCGCTCGCTGTTCGCCCGTCTCGACATGGAGACGATCGTCGACGACGACGAGGTCGAGGCCGCGGTCGACGACCCGCCGCCCGACACCCGGGCGTTCTTCCGCGGTCGGTGCCTCAAGCGGTGGGCGAAGGACATCGTCGCCGCGAACTGGGACTCCATCGTCTTCGACGTCGGTGACGACCCGCTGCGTCGGGTGCCGATGATGGAGCCGACCCGTGGAACGGCAGCGCACGTAGGTAGTCTGCTGGACGAGTGCGAGACCTCGGCCGAGCTGCTGCGCAGGCTTGGCTCGTGACCGAGGGGCGGGTCACGCCGCCACGGCACCGCCGCCCAGGACACGGGGGTTCGAATGGCTGAACGAGAACAGGTCCGGAAGCAGTCCTCCGAGCGAGTCGAGGAGGAGGATGTCGAGGAGACGCCCGGTCGATCCGAGACCGGCGAGAAGCTCAAGGCTGAGCTCGACGACCTCCTCGACGAGATCGACGACGTCCTCGAGACCAACGCCGAGGACTTCGTGAAGTCGTACATCCAGAAGGGTGGTGAGTAGCGCCACCCATGGTGGTTCGGAACCACGCCGACGGAGGGTCGCAACGGACGGCGGGAGGTCGGATAGCCTCGACCGCCGTGATGCCCTTCTTCAACGTCGGTGACGATCCCGGACCGGACTTCGCCGCCCTGGTGCGGCGGGCGGGCCTGACCCCGGCGGCGCCGCCGGGGGACGCCAGCTCGATCGATGTCACCCATGGCACGACCGTCATCGCCATCCGCTTCGCAGGCGGTGTCGTGATGGCGGGGGACCGCCGGGCAACCGCCGGCAACGTGATCGCCCACCGCGACATGGAGAAGGTCTGCCCCGCGGACCGCTACAGCGGTGTGGCCATCGCCGGCGCAGCCGGCCCGGCGATGGAGATGGTCAAGCTCTTCCAGCTCCAGCTCGAGCACTACGAGAAGGTCGAGGGCTCCGAGCTCAGCCTCGAGGGCAAGGCCAACCAGCTGGCCGCCATGGTCCGGGGCCACCTGCCGATGGCCATCCAGGGCTTCGTCGTCGTCCCGCTCTTCGCCGGCTACGACCGCCGCCGGGGCGAGGGCCGCCTGTTCCAGTACGACGTGACCGGCGGGCGCTACGAGGACACGAACTACGCCGGTTCCGGTTCGGGCTCGATCTACGCCTCCACCGTCGTGAAGCTCGGCTTCCGCGAGGGGATGAGCGCCGACGAAGCCGTCGACCTGAGCCTCCTGGCCCTGTTCCAGGCAGCCGACGACGACTCCGCGACCGGCGGGCCCGACCTCGTCCGAGGCATCTTCCCGGTGATCGCCACGATCACCGACAGCGGCTTCGAGCGCCTCACCGACGACGATCTGCGTGAGCGGGTCGAGCGCCTGGTCAGCGAACTCTCACCGGCCACCGGCGCACCGGTCCCGCCGTCCGGACCGCCCCCCTCCGTCGATCCCGCGCCCGGCGGGTGAGCCGGCGCCCGACGCCGCGTCGGTCCTCGACCGACGCGCTAGGTTTCGCCGGGCCGTGCCCGGCCGAGCCTTCGGTGCCCACGTGTTCCGCGGTGCGCCGGCCCGGCTCGCCGTACGTCGTCCTCCCATCGTGACCCGCTGAGGAAGCTCCATCATGTCGATGCCGTTCTACGTGGCGCCCGAGCAGATGATGAAGGACCGCGCGGACTACGCGCGGAAGGGCATCGCTCGGGGCCGCAGCCTGGCGGGGCTCGTGTTCGACGACGGGATCCTCGTCTGTGCCGAGACCACGTCGAACACGCTGCGCAAGGTCTCCGAGATCTACGACCGCATCGCGTTCGCCGGCGTCGGCCGCTACAACGAGTTCGACCAGCTCCGCATCGCCGGCGTGCGTCACGCCGACCTCAAGGGCTACTCCTACAGCCGCGAGGACGTCGACGCCCGGAGCCTGGCCAACCAGTACGCCCAGATCCTCGGCCAGATCTTCACCCACGAGATGAAGCCGATGGAGGTCGAGATCCTGGTGGCCGAGGTGACGGCCAGCCCGGGCTCCGACCAGCTCTTCCACATCCTCTACGACGGCACGGTCGTCGACGAGAACCACTTCATCGTCCTCGGCGGCGATGCCGACGCCATCACCGAACGGCTCCAGGGCTCGTGGTCGGAGGGGCTCGACCTCCGCGGCGCCCTGTCCGCCGCGGTGGCTGCGCTCAGCGGCAGTGGGCGGACCCTGGGTGCCACCGACCTCGAGGTCGCGGTCCTCGACCGGGACGCACCCCGGCGGGCGTTCCGCAGGATCGAGGGCCAGGAGCTCGAAGACCTGCTCTGAGCGGCCCATCCGGACGACGCGGCCGCGAACCCGGCCGGGTCGACGCTCGGCCAGTGCGGCCTCAGGGCTGGACGTCGGTCGGCGTTCCCGCCGGGCGGGCCGCCTCGCTGGTCATGACGACCCGGCTCACGGTCAGGCTGACCAGGATGGCCAGTGCGACCGCGACGAGCAGCCACGTCGTCGCCCGCACGGGTGCGACCGGGCCGAGCGCGCCGCCGGCATCGCGACCGGCGTCGAGGGTGTCGTCGTCACCGAAGGCGGACTCGACCTCGTCGGCCAGGAGCAGCTCACTCGCCCGGCCGGCGTCCTCGGCCGACACCAGGACGTCGACGGCGCCGCACGGATAGATGCTGTCCTCGCCACGCAGCGTCCACACGATCCCCTCGGAACCGAGCCGCGCCGCGATGATCCGGGCGTGCACGGCGTTCGGCGCGGTCGCCACGTGAACCATCGGGGATCGAGCCACCGCGGTCACGATACCGTCCGGGCCCGGCCGGCGGGCCGACGCTGCGGCGAGCGGCACCGGGGCGGTCGGGCCCGGCCGGTCGGGTTGGCCGGGAACCTTCAGGGCTAGGTTGACGCCCATGGATCGACGGATCTTCGGCCTCGAGAACGAGTACGGGGTGACGTGCACGCTTCGTGGCCAGCGGCGGCTGAGCCCGGACGAGGTCGCCCGCGACCTGTTCCGTCGAGTCGTGTCGTGGGGTCGTTCGTCGAACGTGTTCCTGGCCAACGGCGCGCGGCTGTACCTCGACGTCGGTTCCCACCCCGAGTACGCCACGCCCGAGTGCGACTCGATCCATGACCTGGTCGTCCACGACAAGGCCGGCGAGCGCATCCTCGAGGGGCTTCTCTCCTCCGCCGAGCAGCGCCCTCCGCGAGGAGGGCATCCGGGGCGTCGTCTACCTGTTCAAGAACAACACCGACTCGGCCGGCAACAGCTACGGCTGCCACGAGAACTACCTGACGAGTCGGCGCGACGAC
>JAXHUH010000271.1:0-2167 GCA_034211175.1 Actinomycetota bacterium | reverse complement strand
CGGCGCCGCCCGGTCCGGTGCGATCGCCGCCCGTCTGCCCGACCCCGGGACCCTCGTGCTCGTCGTCGCCGCCTGGCTGGCCGAGGCGGTCGCCGTGTGGCGGGTCAGCGAGTGGTTCGACCTCGGCCTCGGCGCCCGGGAGGCGGTGGCCGTGCTCGCCGCCGCGGTGTCCATCCAGCTCGTGGCCATCGCGCCGGGCGGCGTCGGGACCTACGAGGCCGCGGCGTCGACCGCGCTCGTCGCCACCGGCGCCCCGCTGTCGACCGCCGTCACCGCCGCCGTCGTGCTCCACGGCGTGAAGACGATCTACTCGCTCGTCGCCGGGTCGATCGGGCTCGTGGCGCCCCAGCCGTCGATGATCGGCCACCTCCGCCTCCCTCGCACCGTGCCCGAGGTGCCGCCCGCCCCGGCCGGTGACGGCCCGGTCGTGCTGTTCCTGCCCGCCCGCAACGAGGCACCCCGCGCCGCGCCGGTCATCGCCGCCGCGCCGGCGGAGATCGACGGGCACCCCGTCGAGGTCGTGGTCATCGACGACGGCAGCACCGACGACACCGCCGCGGTCGCCCGCGCCGCCGGGGCCGACGTCGTCACCCACGAGACGAACCGTGGCCTCGGCGCCGCGGTGCGCACCGGCTTCGCCGAGGCCGTGCGCCGGGGTGCGGTCGCCGCCGCGTTCTGCGACGCCGACGGCGAGTACGACCCGGCCGAGCTCGCCACGCTCGTGCGGCCGATCCTGGACGGCGACGCCCACTACGTCGTCGGCAGCCGGTTCCGGGGCGAGATCGCCCGGATGCTGCCCCACCGCCGCCTCGGCAACCTCACGCTCACCCGGTGGGTCCGCTTCGTCACCCGGGCGCCGATCACCGACGGCCAGTCGGGCTACCGGGCGCTGTCCGGCGCCGCGGCCGCGTCCGTTCGGATCGCCCACGACTACAACTACGCCCAGGTCCTGACCGTCGACCTCGTCGCCGGGGGCTTCGGGTACCGCGAGGTGCCGATCACCTACGCGTTCCGCTCGACCGGCCGCTCGTTCGTCCGGCTCGGCACGTACCTCCGCCACGTCGTGCCCACGGTGTGGCGACAGCTGAACCCGGCGGTCCCGCCGGGCCCCGATCGTCCCCGGAGAGACCATGAACCTGCCCATCGGTGAACGTCGACACCGCGCCCTTGCCGCGGCCCTCGCCCTCGGCTTGCTCCTCGCCGCGTGCGGGGACGACGACGGCGCATCGGTGCGTGACCTGAGCGAGGAGGAGGGCGGGTCCGAGTCGGGCAGCGCCTCGGGTTCGGCGAGCGGGTCCGGGTCGGGTTCGGGCTCCGCCTCCGCGCCGTCGGGGTCGGGCTCGGCCACCGGCATCTCGTCCGACGAGGTCGCCCAGTCCACCGACAACGAGCTGATCAACGAGGCCGTCGAGGGCTACCGGGCCTACGTCGGCGAGCAGATCGACGCCATGCTCACCGAGACGGCGACGTTCGCCGACGCCGTGCGCGACGGCGACATCGAGGCCGCCAAGGAGGCGTACCCGATCTCGCGGCGCCCGTGGGAGCGCATCGAGCCGATCGCCGGGCTCATCGAGGACATCGACGGCGCGGTCGACGCCCGCGAGGACGACTTCGACGGCCCCACCGACCCGGCGTTCACCGGCTGGCACCGCCTCGAGTACCACCTGTGGGAGCTGGAGGACGTGAGCGAGGCCGGCCCGTTCGCCGACCAGCTCGAGGCCGACCTGGCGACCCTGGCCGACGCCGCCCCCGACCTCGACCTGCCGCCGGGTGTGCTGACCGTCGGCGCCCAGGAGCTGATCGAGGAGGTCGCGGCCCCCGACGGCAAGCTCTCCGGTGAGGAGGACCGCTACTCGGGCACCGACCTCTACGACTTCCAGGCCAACGTCGAGGGCTCCGAGGCGCTGGTCGAGCTGCTCTCACCGGCGCTGGAGGAGGCCGACCCCGACCTGCTCGCCGAGATCGACGGGCTGTTCGAGGAGCTGTACGGCCAGCTCGCCGAGCTCGGTTCGTTCGAGGAGGGCTTCCCGCACTACGACGAGGTCACCGACGAGCAGCGCTCCGAGTTCGCCGCGACCCTGGGCGCGCTGGCCGAGGAGCTGTCCCAGCTGAACGGGGCGCTCGGCCTGGAGTGATGCACGGCGCCGACGACCGGCCGGGCCGGTCG
>JAXHUH010000270.1:30500-54757 GCA_034211175.1 Actinomycetota bacterium | reverse complement strand
CTCGCGCAGCTGGGGTTGGCCCCGCTGGCGCTGGAAGCGAAGGAAGGGCTGGCGCTGCTGAACGGCAGCCAAGTCTCGACGGCGCTGGCGCTGGACGGCCTGTTCCAGGGCCTGGACGCCTTCGCCGCTGGTCGGTCAGCTCCGGTTCGCGGTCGCCCAGCGCGACCTGCGCACCGTCGTCCTGCTCCGCCGCCAGCTCGCGGCGGAGAGCCCGCGCCATCGGCGCTGGTACCCGGCCCTGCCGCCGTCGCTCGCCGACCGGGTGCCGGTGCTCGCCCGGGACCTCGACAGCTACTCGCGCTGGCCGCTCGCCCGCATCGGCCGGGTGGCCGCGCTCGCCGCCGGCGCCGGTCTGCTCGCCCACCTGGCCTGGACCGGCACGACGGTGGCGATCGTGCCCGCCGGTGCCTCGTTGTTCGTCGCCGCGCTCGACGCCATCGAGCCCCTCGCCCAGGAGCTCGACCACCCCGACGTCGGCGGCATCCCGATCGCGGACGGCGAGCTCCTGATGCGACACCTCGGCGGTTCCACGGTGGCGATGGTGCTCGCGTCGCTCGTCGGGGTCGCCGCGGCGTGGGTCGCCGATCCCCACGGCGCGGTCCTCGTCGGTGGGCTCGCCCTCGTCGTGCCCGTCTCGATCGGTGCGGTCGCCGGGGCGGCGGCGAGCGTCGCGTCGGAGCCGCTGATCTCGCCCGACGACGAGGAGCTCGTCCCGCCGGAGCTCGGCGGGCCCCGCCTGCTGCTCAAGGTCGTGTGGCCCCCGGCGATCGTGGTGCTGTCGCTCCTGCCGATCCGCGCCGCGTCCCGGGCGGCGGCGGCCGGTGAGGCGCCGTTCGAGGCCCTCCTCGGCTCGATGTTGTTGCCGGGCATCGTGATCGTGCTCGTGCTCGGTTGGCTGCGGTTCCGGAGGGACATCATGGCGTCGGTGCAGGCCGCGGGGACCGGGGGCTCGACGGGAGCGAATCGATGACCGACCGACCGGCCGATCGACAGACCGGACGTCGACCGGCGCGCCGCTCGACGCCGAAGCGCCGCCCGCCGGCGTTCCGCCTCGACGGCATCGAGCGCACCTACGGGGGCGCGCTCGTCCTCGGTCCGATCGACCTGCGCATCGAGGCCGGCGAGTCGGTCGCCCTCGTCGGCCACAACGGCTCCGGCAAGTCGACGACCCTGGCGATCATGGCCGGCCAGCTCGAGCCGACCGACGGCCGGATCACGGTGTACAGCCGGGAGCCCGACGCACTCGAGAGCCGGGGCGCGGTGGCGTACCTGCCCGACCAACCGATCCTCTACGACGACCTCAGCGTGCGCGAGCACGTCGACTACGTCGCGCGCCTCCACGGCGTGACCGGCGACGAGGCACGCGACCGGCGGGTCGAGCTCGTCGAGCGCCTGGGCCTCGCCGACCGCATCGACGACCTGCCGTCGCGCTTCAGCCGCGGCCTGCGCCAGAAGACGGCGATCGCGGTGGCGTTGTGCCGCCCACTGCGGGCGCTGCTCGTCGACGAGCCGTTCGTCGGCCTCGATGCCGACGGCCGCGCCACGTTCGTGGAGCTCCTCGCCGAGACCGCGGCCGCCGGCGCCGCGGTGGTCGTCGCGACCCACGAGCCGGCCGTCCTCGAGCGCTTCGACCGCTGCATCGGCATCGACGCCGGCGACCTCACCTTCGACGGCGCCCCCGCAGAGCTCCCCGACACCCTCCGCGCCGCGCCCCGTCGCTGAGCACCCGGGCGAGTTCGCGGTCGCCGGGACCGCCGGTCAGCGGGTTGCGGTCCGGGGGGCGTCGGGCTCGTGGCGGCTCGGGTCGAAGCGCACGGCACGGCCGCGGCCACTGCTCTTGGCGTCGTAGACCGCGAGGTCGGCGCGGCGCAGCAGCGAGGCCGCGTTCGTCTGCTCGTTGGCGGTGGCGATGCCCACGCTCACCCCGATCGAGGCCCGTACGCCGTTGGCGAGCACGAACGGCGTCGACATCAGCTCGATGATGCGCTCGGCGACCCCGTCGACGTCGCCGACGTCCGGTGTCGCCGAGCACAGGACCACGAACTCGTCGCCGCCGAGGCGTGCGACCGTGTCGACCTCCCGGACGGCGCAGGTGAGGCCGTCGGACACGCGCCGCAGCAGCTCGTCGCCCGCCGCGTGGCCGTAGCGGTCGTTCACCGCCTTGAACCGGTCGAGGTCGCAGAACAGCACCGTGGGCCACCGACCCTCGCGCCGCCCGGCGCTGAGCGCCTGCTCGACCCGGTCCATGAGCAGGGCCCGGTTCGGCAGTCCGGTGAGCGGGTCGTGGGTGGCCTGGTGGGCGAGCTTCTGCTCGAGCTCGCGGCGGACGGTGACGTCGACGTGGGTGAGGAGCATCTCCCCGTCGCTGAGCGGCACCAGGAACGCCTCGATGTTGCGCACGTCGCCCGTCGGCCAGATGTAGCGGACCTCGTAGAACTGCTGCTGCTGGAGCTCCACGGCCCGCATCCACCGCTGCGCGACCTGGTCCATGTCGTCGGGGTGGACCGCGGCGGCGGCCTCCGCCCGGGACGGGAGGTGGTCGAAGCCCATCAGCCGGAGCTGCGCGGGGTTGGCGTAACCGAGGCTCCCGTCGGGGTCGAGGGTGGCGATGCCGATCGGGGCGTCCTCGGCGAGCAGCTGGAAGCGGCGCTTGCTCGCCTCGAGCTGCTCGTGCAGCTCACGCTCGCGCGTGACGTCGCGCACCGTGGCGACCGCACCGACCGGGCGGTCGACGCCGAACTCGGTGATCGGCGCCATGCCGAGCTCGAAGGTCCGCCGGTCCGCGCCGACGTCGAGCACCACCGCGTCGCGGGGGATCGACTCGCCGTCGACGAGCACGCGCCGATGGACGGTGCCCGCGAACCGGCGGGCCGCGTCGTCGGCCGCGATGCTGCCGACGACGACGGCGAGCTCGGTGCCGACGAGCATCTCGACGTCGTTCACGCCGAGCAGCTCCGCCGCGGCGCGGTTGGCGGTCACGACGACGCCCGCGGGATCGACGGCGATCACGCCGTCGCGCACCGCGTCGAAGACGGAGGCGAGCTGGCGCTCCGATCCTGCGAGCGCCGCGAGCGCCTCGCGCTCGGTCGTCACGTCGCGCAGGACGTCGAGCGCCGTGACCTCGCCGGCGATGTCGAGATCGATCGTCCTCGTCTCGACGAACCGCACGGTCCCGTCGGCGCGGACGTAGCGCAGCTCGGCGAGCGCCGCGTCGGTCCGGCCGGCGTCGTCCGGGTGGACCAGCTCGTCGAGCGACCGCCCGATCAGGTCGTCCGGCTCCGCGAAGCCGAGCAGCTCCGCGGTGGCGCGGTTGGCGTACTCGACGGTGTCGTCGTCGGACCGGGCGATGACGGCCGACGGGAGGTTGTCCAACAGCGCGTAGGCACGGGCCTCGCGCTCGGTCTGGGCGGTCACGTCGCGGGCGGTCACGAGGACCGCGTCGCGACCCCGGAACGGGATCCGTCGCTCGGCGAAGTGCATCCACCTCGGGCGGCCATCGACCGGCATCTCCAGCACCATGGGCTCGAGGTCCTCGCCGCGGCCGATCGCCTCGTGGCGAGCGCGCACGGTCTCGCGCATCTCCGGGGCCACGAAGAGCAGCGAGTCGCGGCCCTCGATCTCGGCGATGTCCCGGCCCAGCATGGCGGCGAACACCGCGTTGACGTAGACGACGCTCCCGTGGCCCGCGTCGATCACCAGCACGCCGGCGTTGATGGCGTCGAGCGTCGCCCGCAGCCCGATCTCGGTCTCGCGCTGTCGGGTGCGGGCCTCCACCCGCGCGGTGACGTCCCTGGCCACGGCGAGCACCTCGCGGGCGCCGTCCTCGCGCACGAGCAGCTTGTCGACCCACTGCTCCCACCGCAGCGCGCCGTCGACCAGGCGCGGCGTCTCCTGGCGGAGGGTGTGGCCGCCCACCTCGAGCCGGTGGACCTGGGCACGGAGATCGGACAGCTCGTCGGCGGTCAGGAGCTCGTGGAGGGGTGTTCCCACGAGCTCGGGGGCGGTCCGACCGAACGGCACCGCCCATGACCGGTTGCAGTACGTGACCACGAGGTCGTCGACGCGGTAGCGGCAGACCCGCTCCGCCAGGTGATCGAGTATCTGGTCCAGCTCTTCCACAGGTCGCGCCGTGGCCTCTCGCGGTGCTCGCTGCTCCACCGGGCGCCCGATCCGCGTCGGACCGCGGTCCGACCGGCCGGTCACCGCTTCATCGGCCTCGGCCGAGGTCAGCTGAGTCGGATCCCCAGGCCTGGGGTCGCAGCGCCGCCACCGACTTGGCGCCCCGCCAGTAGCAACGGGTGTCCGGGAGGGGCGACATGTTAGGTTCGGCCGGCGTCGGCCGATCCAGCAGGGGGAACACCGTTGGCCATCGACTTCAGCCTCTCGCCCGAGCTCGAAGCGATCCGGGCCCGGGTCCGCACCTTCGTCGAGGAGATCGTCGAGCCGGAGGCGGCCCGCATCGAGGCCGAGAAGCTCCCGGAGACCGACCGCAAGGCGTACGTCGAGGCCCTCATCGGGTTGCGGGGCAAGGCCCGTGCCGAGGGGTTGTGGCTCCCCCACATGCCGACCGAGTGGGGCGGCATGGGGCTCGGCCACGTCGAGCTGGCCATGGTCCAGGCCGAGGCGGCGAAGACCCGGCTCGGGCCGTGGGTCCTCAACTGCCAGGCCCCGGACGAGGGCAACATGCACACCCTGCTCCACTGGGGCACCGACGAGCAGAAGGAGACGTACCTCCGCCCGCTGTGCGAGGGCCGGGCGTCGTCGTGCTTCGCCATGACCGAGCCCGAGGTCGCCGGCTCCGACCCGACGTTGATCCAGACGACGGGGTACCAGGACGGCGAGGAGTGGGTGATCAACGGGCACAAGTGGTTCATCTCGAACGCCCGCCGTGCCAACTTCGCCATCCTCATCACCCGGACCGAGGACGACCCCGACCTGCCCCAGGCGGCGAACACCGCGTTCATCATCGACCTGCCCCACGACGGGTGGAACGAGGTGCGCGAGGTCGAGACCATGCACGGCGGCACCGGCCACTCGGAGATCCTCATCGAGGACCTGCGAGTCCACGAGAGCCAGATGCTCGGCGGCCGCGGCCAGGGCCACCTGCTCGGTCAGTACCGCCTCGGCCCGGCGAGGCTCGCACACTGCATGCGCTGGATCGCCCAGGCGGAGACCGCGCTCGACATGATGGTCGACCGGTCGCTCAACCGGTTCTCCCACGGGTCGTTGCTGGCCGAGAAGCAGGGCATCCAGTGGATGATCGCCGACTCCACCATGGAGCTCTACCAGTGCAAGCTCATGGTGCTCCACGCCGCCTACAAGATCGACCGCGGTGAGGACTTCAAGTCCGAGGTGTCGATGGCCAAGCACTTCGTGGCCAACAGCCTGAACCGGATCATCGACCGGGCCATCCAGGTCCACGGGGCGCTCGGCTACTCGACCGACACGCCCCTCGCCCACATGTTCCAGCACGCCCGGTGGGCCCGCTTCGCCGACGGCGCCGACGAGGTCCACCAGATGCGCATCGCCCAGCGGGCCATCGCGGCCTACACCGACCACCGCTCGACGCGCACGGCGACGGGCGACCTGCCGATCTGAGGGTGACGGGCCAACGACGCCGGGAGGCCGGCGTCGTGGCCCGCCCGCCTCAGCTCTCGACGACGGTGACCGTGCGGGTCACGATGTGGTAGCGGCCCTCGATCTCGGCCGACAGCCGGAACGTCATGATGCCGGTGCGTGACGGGGTGAAGACCAGTTGCGGCGTGCGATGGCGACGACCCTCGCCGTCGATCCAGGAGATCGGCGTCCCCTCGGGCACCGCGGCCGTGTAGGTCACCTCGTCGCCGAGCGTGATCCGCTGCGGGCCCTCGATCTCGACCTCGGGCTCGTCGGGCTCGAGGTCGAGCTCGTCGGTATCGGCCGCGGCGCCGTCCGGCGCGTGTCCCGGGCCACCGGAGGCGTCACCCCGCTCGATCGCGCCCTCCGCCTCGACCTCGACCTCGATCGGGCCGCTCCCGACGTCGTTCTCGTCACCCGCCACCACGACCTCCAACTCCATCGTTCCGGGCTGTGCCGGCGTGACCCGCAGGTCCAGTCCCCGCGCGGCCGGCTCACCGTCGACGAACCACTCGACCCGACCGGCGTCGGCGCTGTCCGCGCCGGGCTCGACCGTGAACTCGGCCGGTCGTCCGACGGACAGGTGTGCCGGGCCCACGATCGCGAGCCGGCCCGGCGCGGTCGCGTCGTCCGATGTGGACCACGCCCCGGCGCCGAGCCAGGCGACGAGGAACACGAACACCGCCAGGCCGACCAGCGCGCGCACGTGCCGTGGCCCGCGCGTCGTCTCCGGGTGCTCCGTGTGGGCGCGTGCCACCGTCAGCGGAGACGTCCGTTCACAACGCTCCCGCGTACCGTGAGGTTCAACGTCGAGAGCTCCCGCCGACCAACTGCACCGCCACCACGCTAGGCCGCGTTCGCCGGATCACTCGCGGCGACGACCGGCGTGACGACCCGTCGTCATGTGACCCGCGCCACGCACCGGAACTAGCGTCGCGTCCATGAGAACGAAGGTCTGCGAGATGTTCGGCATCGAGTTCCCGATCCTCGCGTTCACCCACTGCCGCGACGTCGTCGCGGCCGTCGGGCGGGCGGGCGGCATGGGCGTGCTCGGCGCCGCGGGCCACACCGCGGAGCAGCTCGACATCGACCTGAAGTGGATCCGCGAGGAGCTCGGCGACCGCCCGTTCGGTGTCGACCTGATCGTGCCGGCCCGCTACGAGGGCAAGGACCAGGGCGGCCTGTCGGTCGCCGACCTCCGCGACCGGATCCCGGAGGCCCACAAGGCGTTCGTCGACGACATGCTGCGCCGCTACGACGTGCCGCCCCTGCCGGACGAGCCCGACCGCGGTCGGGGCCTGTCGGCCAGCGGCGGCGCCGCGCCGATGACCCACGACCAGGCGAAGGAGCTCATGGACGTGGCGTTCGCCTACCCGATCTCGCTGATGGTCAACGCGCTCGGCCCGCCGCCCCAGGACATGATCGACCGGGCGAAGGAGCACGGCGTGCGGACCGCGGCGCTCGCCGGGCGGGCCACCCATGCGGAGCGCCACGTGAACATGGGCGTGGACCTGATCGTGGCCCAGGGATCCGAGGCCGGCGGCCACACCGGTGAGATCGGGACGATGGTCCTCGTGCCCGAGATCGTCGACGCCGTCGCGCCGGTCCCGGTGCTCGCCGCCGGGGGCATCGGACGCGGACGCCAGATGGCGGCGTCGCTCGCCCTCGGCGCGGAGGGCGTGTGGTGCGGGTCGGTCTGGCTCACGACCCAGGAGGCCGAGACCCACCCGACGGTGAAGGACAAGTTCCTCGCGGCCACCTCCGCGGACACGCTGCGCTCCCGGTCGCGCACCGGCAAGCCGGCGCGGCAGCTGCGCTCCGCCTGGACCGACGAGTGGGACTCGGAGGCCTCGCCGGGCACGCTCGGCATGCCGTTGCAGCCGATGCTGGTCGCCGAGGCCACCCGGCGGATCGACCGAGCGGCCCACGATCCCGAGTCGGGTGCGGCGAAGCTGGCCAACTACTTCGTGGGCCAGATCGTCGGCAACATGAACGAGTCGAAGCCCGCCGGCCGGGTCGTGATCGACATGGTCGAGGAGTTCATCGACGCCATGCAGCGCGTCGAGTCGATGATGGAGTGACGGGGCCGAGACACCGGTGACGGCGCCGAGCGGCGACCGACGACGGGCGTGGACCCGGCCGGCCGGGCCGGGGCTACGGTGGTGAAAGATGGCGCCGGAACGTCCGTATCACCACGGTGATCTGCGTCGGGCGCTCATCGAGAGCGCCCTCGCCGTGCTCGCCGAGGACGGTCCCGCCGCCATCAGCCTGCGGGACCTGGCCCGTCGGGCCGGTGTGTCCCATGCGGCGCCGACCCACCACTTCGGCGACAAGCGCGGGCTGTTCACCGCCATCGCCGTCGAGGGGTACGACCTCCTGGCCGCCGCCCTGGTCGACGAGTGGGACCGCTCGCACGACTTCGCCGCCCTCGGGGTCACCTACGTGGTGTTCGCGGTCGAGCACCGGGGCCACTTCGGGGTGATGTTCCGCCCCGACCTCGTCGACGGCGACGACCCGGAGCTGGTGCGCGCCGGCAACCGGGCCCGTGACCAGCTCTACGGTCCGATCGGCGGATCGGAGGGCCCCGGCGCGGCCGACGCGGCGATCGCCGCGTGGGCGCTCGTCCACGGCCTCGCCCAGCTCTGGGTGAACGGCGCGATCGACACCACCGCCGCCGGCGCCGACGTCGCCGCGCTGGCCCGGCGGGTGACGCGCCATCTCGATCTCGGCACGGCACGCGACCAGGACTGAGCCCGCCCCGTGGGGTCTCGACCTCTCCGTGCGATCGTCGTTCGAGGTCGGGACCCGTAGTCTCGACGACCATGGCAGGACGGCTACGGACCGCGGCGGTGATCGGCGTGGCCGCGTTGGCGCTCGTCGCGGGCGCCTGCGGCGGATCGGGCGACGAAGATGACGCGTCCGACACCACCGTCGCCGATCCGGGCGGGGCCGACGGCGCCCCGGCGACCAGCGGCGACGAGACGAGCGGCGACGAGACCAGCGGCAACGGTTCGTCCGTCGTCGGGACCGGCGGGAGCGACGACCCCGCGCCCGACGCGGCCGCCGGGGACGACGCGGCGGTGAACCGCTGCGACGAGCTCCTCGGCGAGGACGAGGTCGCCGAGCTCTTCGGCGAGCCCGCCGAGCTCGACCCCGCACTGACCCAGGCCGAGCCCGAGCTGGGCGCGCTCCTCTGCTCGTGGGCAACCGTCGAGGTCGCCTCGTCGGCCGACACCTCGTCGCAGGGCCTGTCGCTCAACGTCTACTCCGGCGACCCCGTCGCCGGCATCAACTTCTACGACCCGACCCGGGAGACGGACGTCGAGCCCATCGAGGACCTGGGCGACGAGGCGTTCCTCGCCCACACGACCGGGATCGACACGGGCGTGCTCGACGGTGAGCGGGCCACGCTGCTGTCGTACTTCGTCGTCGACCTCGGGGACGGCTCGCTCGAGGGGCGGGTCAGCGACGCGCAGGTGGTCGAGCTGCTGCGCTCCGTCCACGGTCGCGCCGCCTGAGGCGCCGACCGCGCCCGCGCACCGGTGGGTAGGACCACGGGCCGATGGCCGGGAGGCGTCGGGGCATCGACGATGGTCGGACCACGTGATCGCGTGGAACCCGACGGCGAACGAGCGAGGACTGGCGGCATGGACGGCGGACAGCGCGAAGATCGTGACATGGCACTCGAGCAGATCCGGACCCGGCTCGACGACTCCGCGGCGGCCCTGGACCAGTCCGTCGACCGCATGGTCAACGGGCTCCAGCAGCTCGACAGCTCCATCGGGCGCCTCGCCGACCTGGCCGATCGCTGGGACGCCGCTGCGCTGAAGCTCGACGAGCACTCCCCCGCGCTCGCCGCGCAGGCCCGCGAGCTGGCGACCACGATTCGCACCGGCTGCGCCAAGACCTCGGTCTGGGCCGAGCACCAGGGCGGCTTCGCCGGCGCCGCCGGACGCCTGGCGGACGAGGTCCGCGACCTCTGATCCACGTCGGCTGACCCACGTCGGGCCGAACCGAACCGAGCGACTCCGGCGCCTGCGGGCGCCGGGTGCGCGTCCGGGCGCGGGTGCGGCGGCCCGCCGGATCAGAGCTCGGTCAGCTCCCAGCACGACTTGCCGGCGTGCTTCGCCCGGTACATGGCGGCGTCCGCCTCCGCGAGCAGCACGCGGACGCTGTGCGGTCGTGACGACAGCGTGATCCCGACCGACCCGGTCACCTCGCACATCCCCGCGGCCGTGCGCATCGGCTCGGCGAGCGCGCGGACCATCTCGTCGGCCGCCTCCTGCGCCCCTTGCTTGTCGACGGCGTCGAGCACGACCACGAACTCGTCGCCGCCGAGTCGGGCGAGGCCGGCATCGGGGCCGAGCGCCGCCTCCAGGCGACGGGCCACGATGACCAGCACCTCGTCGCCCGCCTGGTGGCCGAGGGTGTCGTTGACGGCCTTGAAGCCGTCGAGATCGCACAGCGCGAGCGCGAACCCGGTCCCGGCCTGCTCCCGCTCGTCGAGCAGGCGCCGCAGACCGGCCCGGTTGGCGAGTCCGGTCAACGGGTCGGTGGTGGCCTGCTCCTCGAGCTCGTCCTCCTTGAGCCGGCGCTCGTGCACGTCGCGGATCGAGACGAGCAGCTCGCTCGGCAGCTCGGCGGAGAACTCGACCAGCGTCAACGTCAGGTCGAACCACCGGCGCCGTTCTCGAGCCGGGCGGTCACGAGGTGCTCGCCGGCGCCGTCGGCCAGCACCTGACGGGCCGCGGTCACCCGCTCCACGCCGCCGTCGGGCAGCAGGTCGCCGAGCGGTCGGCGCACGAGCTCCTCGGGACGCCAGCCGGTGACGCGGTACACCGAGGGCGACGCCCAGGTGACGACGTCGACCTCACCGTCGATCGACAGGAGCCCGTCGGGGATGAAGTCGGCGATGCGCCGGGCGCGGGCATCGGCGACGGCGGCCGCGGCACGCGCCCGCGTCCGCGCGACGGCGTCGACGAGCAGGTCGCCGAGGAAGCGCATGCGGTGGAGGTCGTCACGGCTCCACGGGGCCCGCCGGCTGGTCCCGACGAAGCCGACGACGCCGGCGAGCTCGCCGTCCTGGACGATCGGCATGACCGCGAAGCCCCGGGCGTCGCACGCCTCGAACCACTCGCGCTCGTGCGGTGCCAGCTCCTCGGCCAGCACGTCCTCGAGCAGCAGCGCCCGCGAGGCGCGCATCTCGTCGATCGACGAGGGGAACACCGCGGCGATCGGGGTGCCCGCCGCCGGTGCCGGACCGTGCGCCCGTCCGGGTGCGGCCCACTGCCAGACATCGGTGACGGCGTCGTCGGCGACGGTCACCGTGAACGCGACCTCGGCGCCGACGTCGTCGGCGATGGTGGCGAGCGCCGCGATCACCAGCTCGCCCAGCTCGGCCACCGACACGTCGGCGAACGCGCGGGACAGCTCCGAGGTGATGTCCTCGAGCGCGACGTCCCGCTCGTCGTCGAACCCCTCGACCTCGATGCGGCGCCGCTCGGGGCGCGGCCACCGGCGACCGGCCAGGAACCCGGCGGCGCCGGTCACCAGGGCGATCGGTAGCGCCGAGGTCCGTCGTGTCACGTGCGCGACATCGGCGTCCCACCACCCGGCCTGTAGCGACGACCGGGCCGCCGGGTCAGCCCACGGCCGCGACGGACGGGTACTCGGCCAGGATCGGCTCGAGGTCCGTCGGTGAGGCGCCGTGCATGATGACACCGTCGGCACCGAGGCGCAGCTGCTCGGCGACCGCGGCCGCGCACTGCCGGGGCGGGCCGGACGCGGCCGGCGCCAGCCACTCGTCGGGGATCAGCGTGGCGACGTGCTCGAGCTCGTCGGTCGTGGCCGTCGCGTCGAGGGCGCCTCGGAACCCGGCGACGAACGGGTCGGCCCGGAACCGCTCGAGCACGGCCGAGTCCCAGTCGTTGGTCCGCACCATCAGGTCGCCGTACGCCTGAAGGTAGGTGGCGAGGCGGCCGACGGTCTTCTTGAGCCGCACGTCGTGGGGCAGGTGGTCCCCGATCGTCGCGAAGCACGACCACACCTTCACCGCGTCGGGGTCGCGGCCCGCCTGCTCGGCCGCCTCCTTCACCGTGCGCACGCACCGCTGGAGCGTCTCGTCGGTGAAGAACGTGTGGAGCACCACGGCGTCGAACGCCCGGCCGCCGAGGGCCAGCGAGCGCGGCCCGAAGGCCACCAACGTCAGCGGCACGTCCCCCACCGGTCGCCCGAGCGAGAGCGCCGGCCAGCTGCCGGCCGGTCCGTCGTGGCCGATGACGGTCTCGCCCCGGAACAGCCGGCGCATGAGCCCGGCGAAGTCCTCCATCTGTGCGGTCGTGAGGCGGTCGAGCCCGAAGGCGTCGAACATGGCGTCGATGCCGCGCCCGAGACCGAGGGAGAACCGGCCACCGGTCAGGCGCCACATGGTCGACGCGTACCCCGCGGTGACGATCGGGTGTCGCGTGTTCTGGTTCGTCGCCGCGGTGGCGATCTGCAGGGTCTCGGACACCGCACCGACCGCTCCCGAGATCGTCGCCGCCTCCTTGGTCGCGAAGCGCTCGGAGATGAACGCGGTGCCGAGCCCGAGCCGCTCGGCGTCGCGGACCTCGTCGATCAGGTCCCGCGGCGAGCTCGTGTGGCCGGCCAGCGTGTAGAACCCGAGCTCGGGATGGCGCACGGCGCCGTTGCCCGAACCGGCCGACGGTGTGACTGCAGTCATGGCGGCGACCCTAGATCGCCGCGCACGTCGGACACCCTGCCCGGCCGGCTGGCCCGCCCGGCGTCGCACGGGTCACAATTGCTGACATGGCGTTGACAACCGCTGCCGACCC
The DNA here is from genome assembly GCA_034211175.1 of Actinomycetota bacterium. Lineage (GTDB taxonomy): Bacteria > Actinomycetota > Acidimicrobiia > Acidimicrobiales > CAIXPF01 > JAXHUH01. The sequence goes on along the minus strand of JAXHUH010000270.1, from coordinate 42,308 downwards.
CGAGACCGCCCGCGTCGAAGCCGCGCTCGACGCGCTCCTCGCCGAGGTCGAACCATCGTCCACCTCCCGCATCGAGCTGCGCGGCCGTCAGTACGACCACGGCCTCGCCTGGGTCCACTTCCCCGAGGGCTTCGGTGGCCTCGGGGTGCGGCCCGAGCTGCAGCGCATCGTCGACACCCGGCTGCGTGAGGCCGGCGCCCCCGCACAGGACCCGTCGACGTTCTTCCTGGCGCTCGCGGGCCCGACCATCGTCACCCACGGCTCCGACGAGCAGAAGCGCCGGTTCCTGCGCCCGATGTTCACGGGCGAGGAGCGCTGGTGCCAGCTGTTCAGCGAGCCGGGCGCGGGCAGCGACTTCGCCGGGCTCGCCTGTCGGGCGGTGCGCGACGGCGACGAGTGGCTGGTCAACGGCCAGAAGGTGTGGAACACGCTGGCCCACCTCGCCCAGTGGGGCATGCTCGTCACCCGCTCCGACGCCTCCACGCCGAAGCATCGCGGCATGACCTACTTCGCCGTCGACATGTCGAGCCCGGGCGTCGAGGTGCGCCCGCTGCGCCAGATCACGGGCGAGGCGGAGTTCAACGAGGTCTACCTGACCGACGTCCGCATCCCCGACGCCAACCGCATCGGTGAGGAGGGCGAGGGCTGGCGGGTCTCGCTCACGACGCTGATGAACGAGCGCACCTCCATCGGTGGTGGCTCGGGCGGCGGACCCCGCCGCGGCGGCGGGCCGATCGCCGAGCTCGTCCGCATCTGGGGCGAGATGGACGGCTCCGAGAAGACCGCCGCCCGCCTCGACCGGGTGATGGGCCTGTGGATCCGCGCGGAGGCGCTGCGGCTGACCAACATGCGGGCGTCGCAGAACCGCAAGGCGGGCAACCCGGGGCCCGAGGGCTCGGTCGCCAAGCTGGCGATGGCCGACCTCAACAAGGCGATCTTCGAGTGTGCGGTCGACCTCCTCGGCCCGGACGGCCAGGTCGGCTACGACTTCACGTTCCGCCGTCCCGAGGAGCTGTCGACCTCGGGTGTCGAGAGCGGTGTCCGTCATGCGTTCCTGCGGGTGCGGGCCAACTCGATCGAGGGCGGCACCAGCGAGATCATGCGGAACATCCTCGGCGAGCAGGTCCTGGGCCTGCCCGGCGAGCCCCGGGTCGACAAGAACGTCCCGTGGAGCGAGGTGCCCCGCAGCTGAGCGCGCCGCCCGGCCGTTTCGGGCCCTCCGGGCCCGGGAACGCGCCGGTCGTGGCCTACACCTTCCGTCGTGACGAACCGGTCGACCACGCCGTGCGGCGCATCGCGCACGACCAGGTCGAACGCGCGCTCACCGACCTGCGCGACCCCGAACGCATCGGGGTCGAGGAGGCGGTCCACGACTGCCGGAAGCGCTGCAAGAAGCTGCGGGGGCTCGTGCGCCTGGCACGACCCGCGCTCGGCAAGGACTACGCGCGGGCGAACCGGGGCCTGCGTGACGCGGCGCGCGAGCTGTCGGACCTGCGTGACGACCAGGCGCTCCTGGCCACGTTCGAGACGTTGCTCGGCACCCATCGGGACCAATTCCCCGACGGCGGCGTCGACCCGGTCCTCGACCGCCTCCGATCAGGCGCTGAACGTGCCACCGAGCGGGTGCGCGACGAGGGCGGTGAGCGGGTCGCCCGCGCCACGGCGCTGCTCGAGCGGGAGCAGGATCGCATCGACGACTGGTCGTTCTCCGGCGCTTGTGTCAGTCAGAGCTGCGGGCGGCCTCGATGGCCCGCCACACACGCTCTGCGGTGAGCGGCATGTCCACGTGGGTGACGCCCAGGTGGGAGAGGGCGTCGACGACGACGAGACGCTGCGCGACGGCGTCGCCAAGACCTACGGCCGGGGCCGCGACGCGCTGGCGCAGTCGCTGCGCTGCGGTGATCCCGAGCTGCACCACGAGTGGCGCAAGCGGGCGAAGTACACCTGGTACCACGTGCGACTGCTCGACGACGCCGCGCCGTCGTTGCTCGGACCGCTCGAGGAGCGCTTCCACGACCTGAGCGACGCGCTCGGCGACGCACACGACCTCCACGTCCTCGCCACCGGGCTCGACGGCGACCCGAGCGGCCACGGAGGTCGGGAGCTGGTCGACGGCGTTCTCGTCGTCGTCCACGGTGTCTACGACGAGCTCATCCGTCGGGCGACCTCTCTGGGGCGCCGGCTCTACGTCGAGGAGCCCGACGCCTTCGCCGATCGGCTCGTGTCCTACCGCCGGGTGTGGAGCGACGCCGGCGACGAGCGCGACGTCGGCGAGCTCGCCGCCGTCACCTGACCGCCCACCGCGTCAGAAGAAGCGCTTGAACGGGCGGAGCACCTGCTCGAAGCCCTTGCGAAAGATCGAGCGGCGCCTCCAGCGTCGGCGTTGCACCGGGTCCGCGTGCTCGAGGTCGGCCTCGAAGTCGGCCTCCAGGCCCTGCGCGAACCGCGGGTCGAGCACGATCACGCTGACCTCGTCGTCGCGGGCCATCGAGCGGCCGTTGACGTTGGCCGACCCGACACAGGCGAGCTGCCCGTCGACGCTCACCGCCTTCATGTGCATCATCGACGGCCTGTAGCGCCACACGCGGATCCCCGCATCGAGCACCTTCTCGAGGTCGATGTCGCGCGTGATCGCGGCCACCCGCTTGTCGATGTGGCTGCCCGGCAACAGGATCTGGATGTCGACGCCGCGCTCGGCCGCGTCGAGGAGCCGGGCCAGGAAGTCGTCGTCCGGTGAGAAGTACGCGGTGTGGATGCGGATGCGCTCGCGTGCCGACGCCACCAGGCTGCGCAGCAACAGGCCGGTGTCGGACCACACGGTCGAGGCGTGGCCGTGGACCACCATCATGGCGCTGCCGTCGTCGAGGTCGTCGGGGGCCGGCTGGGCCTCGAACACCTCGAGGACCCGTGCCCCGTCGGTCTCGACCCAGTTGCGCAGGAAGCTGGCGTGGATCTGGGCCACCACCGGGCCCTCGAAGCGGAAGTGGCTGTCGCGCCAGTTGCCCGGCGAGCGGCCGTCGCCCTCCCACTCCGCCGCGATGCCGACACCGCCGGTGAAGCCCACCTTGCCGTCGCACACGAGGATCTTCCGATGGGTGCGGTGCTCGGCCTCCCAGAACCGCCACTGCACCATCGGGCGGAACCACCGGAAGTCGACGCCCGCCTCCTCCATCATGGCGGTGAGCGAGTTCTCCATCTGCCGACCGCCGACCGCGTCGACCAGCACCCGGACGCGCACCCCGGCGCGGGCCCGTTCGCTGAGCGCCTCGGCCATGGCCTCGGCGATGTCGCCGGTCCAGTAGACGAACGTGCACAGGTCGACGGTCTCGTTCGACTCCCGGATGGCGTCGAGCATGGCCGGGAAGATCTCGTCGCCGTTGCGGAGCGTGCGGACCGTGCTGCCGTCGCTCGCCGGCACGCCGAGGAGGCGCTCGAGCCCGAGGCGGTACCAGTCGAGCGGCTGGATCCCCTCGATGTTCTGGTGCTCGGGCGGCCGGTCGAGCGAGTCGACCGAACGGGCCCGACCGCTGCCGACCCGCCCGCCAGCCAGCCGGGACCGGACCTGTCCACCGAACGAACGCACGGCCTGACGATACGCCACCGAACGGGTCGCCCTCGCACGCGCCCCGGCCGTCACCCCTGGTCGCAGCGAACTCGTGCACCCGGTCAGAGGTCGCTCGACCAGACTCACGCCATGCACGGCCGCCACGCTGTTCGCCTCACCGGCACCATCACGATCCCCGTCGGGGAGCAGCCGGGCCTGCGGCCGCTGCTCGACGAGCACGTCCGGCTCACCCGCGACGAGCCGGGCTGTGTCGAGTTCGAGGTCGTGCAGGATGCCGAGCGGCCCGACGTCTTCCTCGTCCGTGAGCTGTTCCTCGACGAGTCCGCGTTCGCCTTCCACCAGACGAGGGGCGCCGCCTCACCGTGGGGTCGGGCGTCGGCGCACCTGCAGCGGGACTTCACCAGGACGAGCGTCTCCGGCAGCTGACGGCCGCGCCGCGGCGGTCAGCGTTCCGGGCGACCGCAGACCGCAACGGTGGGTCGTAGGTTCGACGCGGCGCTGTTGCGCGGCGACGCCGACGGGACCCGCGACCGGTCGGCCGTCCGACCGGTCGTCGCGCTCAGCGTCCGGCCTCGGCGAGCTGGCGCGCCTCCTCGACGGCGGCGGCCAGGCGGGAGCGGTCGGCCTCGTCCAGCTCGGCCTCGACGAGCGGGGTGAGGATCCGCTCGGTGCTGGTCAGGTGGCCGCGGATCTCGCTCACCAGTCGCTCCACCTCGTCGTCGGGGATCACGTCGCCGTCGGAGACGGCGGCGAGCCGGTCGATCAGGTCGACGGCCGCCTCCTCGTGCTCGCTCGCCGCGTCGGCGGCGTTCTCGCCGTCGTCGCCGCCCCGGCGGCGCACGACCGGCTCGACGATCCGCTGCGTGACGTCCGCGTGGACCCGGAGCCGCTCCCGGAGCCCGTCGACCGCGACCGGGCGTGCGGCCGGGTCGAGGCGGGGCAGCTCGTCGAGGTCGGCCAACACGTCGCGGTGGGCGTCGAGCACCGGCCCGAGCGGGTCGTCGGCGCGACGGGACCCGGCGGTGGTGACCGCGTCGGCGCTTCCCCCGACGACGGCCGGCCCCTCGCCGATGGTCACCTCGACCGGCGTGCCGGCGAGGTACTCGACGGGGACTCGGTCGGAGCCGTCGGGCCCGTGGGACCAGTCGGGGTTCTTGGTCGCCTGGGCCGGGTCGAGCACGGCACGGCCGTTGCGGATGTCCACGATGGGGGCGATGACCACCGGTGCGGCCGCGCGGATGGTGCCGTCGGCGTGGCCGGCCAGCGCCGAGGGGAAGCGGGCGAGGAGGCTGCCGATGACCTGCTCCTGCTGGATGCCGATGTAGCACCGGGCCCCGATGCTGACCGACTCGGTGAGGCGCTCGACCGCCCGAAGGTCCCGGTCACCGCCGTTGGAGTCGCGCAGGCGCTCGAGGTGGGAGGCCAGTTCGAGGCCGTCCTGCTTGCACGGCGTGCACTGGCCACACGACTCGACGGAGAGGAACCGGGCGACGCCGTGCGCGATCGCCACCGGATCGGACCGATCGTCGAACACGAGGAACCCGCCGGTGCCGAGCCCCCCACCTACGGCCCGCATGCCCTCGTAGCTCAGCTCGGTGCCGAGCTCGTCGGCGGTGATGAGCGGGTTGGAGACACCGGAGAGGACGGCGCCGACCGTGCGGCCGCCGGGCATGCCGCCGCCGGCGATCTCGATGAGCTCGGCGAGCGTGGTGCCCATGGCGACCTCGGCGACGCCGTCGCGCACGGTGTCGCCCGTGATCGTGCACACCTGCGTGCCGGGCGACTGCTCGGTACCGACCGAGCGGAACCAGTCGGCACCTTCGGCGAGCACCAGCGGCACGTTGGCCAGGGTCTCGACGTTGTCGACGATGGCCGGCGCACCCGCCGACTGGCCGCTCTCGGTGGCGAGCGGGACGGCCGACGCGGAGTGGCCGACCTCCTCGTCACCCAGACCGCGGCGGTACGGCGGCGCGACGCGGGGGAACGGCTGGCGGCCCTCGATGACCTCGAGCAGCGCGGTCTCCTCACCGAAGAGGTAGGCGCTCGGGCCGACGACGATGCGGATCGTCCGACCGTCGCACCAGCCGGCGACCTCGATCTCGTCGATGGCGCGGCGCACCGCGTCGATCTCCCGGGTGAACGAGCTCTTCACGCCGACGACGATCTCGGACGCACCGACCACCGACGCGGCGATGATCGCCCCCTCGAGGACCCGGTAGGGGTTCCGTCGGAGGATCTCGCGGTCCTTGAACGTGCCCGGCTCACCCTCGGCGGCGTTGACCACGACCGCGGTCGGCGTGATCGACGACGCGCTGAACGCGACCGTGCGCCACTTCGCGCCGGTCGGGAAGCCGGCCCCGCCCCGGCCCCGCAGCCCCGACGAGTGGACCTCGTCGATGACGGCTTCGGGCCCCAGGCGCCGGGCGGCGTCGAGCCCGCGACCACCGCCTCGCGCCACGTGGTCCTCCAGGGACTCACACGGCACGGCGTCGAGCACTCGTTCGACCAACGGCATCTGGGACGTCCTCCTCGGGGTTCGCGCCTCGAGGTCACCGGGCGTTCCGGGTGCGGCAGACGACGCTCACGCATCGTCTCCCCTACCCGGAACGGGAGGGCGACCATCGTGTCGGGAGAGGGCGTACCCCGTTGCGGCGCCCGTGAAGCGTCGGTTCCGGCGCGCCGGGCGGTGCCGGGACGCAGCGCGCTCAGAGCCAGCCGGAGCGCTTCAGGCGGTAGTAGAGGTAGCCGGTGGCGAGGGCCATGGACGCGAGCGCCACCGGGTAGCCGAAGCGCCAGTCGGTCTCGGGCATCGCGCTGAAGTTCATGCCCCAGATCCCGGCGAGCAACGTGGGGAGCAGGAAGATGGCGGCCCACGCCGACATCCGCCGCATGTCCTCGTTCTGGCGCACGGAGATCTGGGCCAGGTTGGCGTCGAGGACGCCGTTGAGCAGGTCCGAGTACTGCTCGAGCTGGTGGGCGGCCTGGTTGAGGTGGTCCTCGACGTCGCGGTAGTAGTCGTCGAGCTCGTGGGGGACCGCGGCGTGGCCGTGGAGGCGGAGGCGGTCGAGCGGGCCCGCGAACGGTGCGGTGTGCCGGGTGAAGTTCAGGACCTGGCGCTTGAGGTAGTAGATCCGCTCGGACGGGTTCGTCGCCTCGGGCGAGAACACGTCGGCCTCGACCTGGGCGACGTCGATGGCCAGGCCGCCGAGCACGGGCTCGTACCCGTCGACCACCCGGTCGATGAGCGTGTACGCGATCTGCGCGGTGCTCGCGGGGTGCCAGCGCCCGGTCGAGAACGCCCGGTGGAGCCGGCGCGACACCCCGAGCGTCTCCGGGGCCACGGTCACGACGAGGTCGGTCGTGAAGTAGATCCGGAGCTGGTGGAAGTCGATGGCCTCGGCGGGGTCGTCGTAGGTCGCGGCGTCGATCACGAAGAACAACCCGTTGTCGTACGCCTCGATCTTGGGCTGCTGGTCGGCCTCGACCACGTCCTCGACGGCCAGGTCGGGTACGCCGAGGCGCACCAGCTCGCCGGAGATGTCATCGGTGTCGCACAGGTCGACCCAGCGGAACTCGCCGTTCGTCTCCTCGGACGGCGTGTCGACCGCCTCGTCACGGGCCCCAACGACATCGTGGATCGCACTCACGTCGGTCTTGCTTGTCCGTCACTCCCGTCGCTCAAACCCCCGCCCCGGGGGCGCTGGGGCGGGCACGCTCGCCGTCGGGGCGGCGCCTGCCCCGGGGTCTGAACCGCCGGTCGGTTCGACGGGCCGCGGCGCCGGCCACGAAATCCGGGTGATTGGCCTTCGTGTGAACGGGTAAGCATGTTTCGATCCCATGACAACGGCCAGGCCACAGGGGTCGGCCGGGGAGGAGGAACCGATGAGCGAGCTCTGGACCTACAACCGCACGGTCGGCACCCCCGATCGTGATCTCGAGGGCTTCGACGCCGAGGGGACCGACGGCCACATCGGCAGGGTGTCGGCGTCGGCGACCCATGGCGAGCTGGCCTACCTCGTGATCGACATCGGCCGCGTGCGCCACAAGAGCCGGGTCGTACCGGCCCGGACGGTGCGCCAGATCGACCTCGCCGGCGAGAAGGTCTTCCTTTCCATGGACAAGCACCAGGTCGAGAAGGGGCCGGACGACGACGCGCTCCGCCTCGGCGAGCGCGAGGTCCGGGAGGCCATCGCCGCCTACTACACGCCCCACGTCTGATCATCCGCCGACCGACCGACCGTCCCGCCCGGTCGGTCGTGGGCGAGCGTCGCGGTCGACGGGTCGGTCCCCGGGCGGGGCGGCCCGTCGACCGATCACGTGAGCCGCGCAGCTCGGCGTGGACCGGCGTCGGTCGCCGTGCCAGTGTTCGGGTGACGAGACGTTCCCATCGTCCACGATCCCCCGCCTGGAGCCCCCGATGGACCCCGTCCCCGCCGAGCTGCGCGCCCGGGTCGACGCGCTGATCGATGCCGCCCTGACGCTCGAACGCCACCACGAGGCCGACGTGGCCGCGGTGCCCGAGGAGCAGCGGGCCAGCGCCCGCAACCTGCTCCACTACCTCGCGGTGCGCCGTCACGACGTGCGGGACCTCCAGCGTGGTCTGTCGGCGCTCGGGCTGAGCTCGCTCGGGCGGATGGAGTCCCAGGTCCTCGCCACCCTGTGCGCGGTGTCGACGGCGCTGTCCGCCCTCGAGGGGCGCGGCTCCTCCGGTGCCGCCAACGTGCCCCTGCCGGTCGGCCCGGGCCAGGGCCGGCGGGTGCTGGCCGATCACGCCGACGCCGCGCTCGGCGACGCCGGCGCCCATGGCATCCGGGTCATGGTGACCGCACCGTCCGATGCCGCGTCGGACCCCGGTCTGATCGACGAGATGGTACGGGCCGGGATGACGGTCATGCGCATCAACAGCGCCCACGACGGCGCCGACGACTGGCGCGAGATGGTCGCGAACCTGCGGGCGGCCGAGGCGGGCGCCGGACGACGCTGTCGGGTCGCGTTCGATCTCGGCGGGCCCAAGCTGCGGACCGGCCCGCTCGCCGCGCCCGTCGGCGTCGTGAAGTTCCAGCCCGAGCGCGACGAGCTCGGGCGGGTCGTGGTCCCGGCGCTCGTCGCGTTCTGCGAGCCCGATGCGTCGAGCCCCGTCGACCGGGCGACGGAGGTGCCCGTCGAGCCGGGCCTCGCCGCGGTCGCCCGCCCGGGCGATCAGATCCGCTTGCGCGACGCGCGGGGCCGCAAGCGCAAGCTCAAGGTCGTCCTCGTGGCACCCGACGCGGTCGTCGCGTCGTCGGAGCGCACCGGCTACGTCACCGACGACACCGAGATCCGCCTGCGTCGCGACGGCGACACCATCGCCCGGGTCCGGCCGCGGGCCCTGCCACTCGAGGAGCACAAGCTGCGGGTCCTCGGCGGCCAGCAGCTCGTGCTCACCCGGGGACGCGGTGAGGGCGCCGATGCCGTCCACGACGAGCACGGCCGCCTCACCGAGCCACCGAGGATCGACTGCACGCTCGACGCCGCGTTCGACGCCGTCCGTCGCGGCCAGCGCATCCTGTTCGACGACGGCGAGATCGAGGGCACCGTCGTGGAGGTGCTGCCCGACGAGATCCGGGTGGACGTCCTGGCGCCGGCGTCGAAGAAGCTCGGCGCGGACAAGGGCATCAACATCCCCGATGCCACGCTCGACATCTCCGCGCTGACCGACGAGGACCGCGCGTCGATCGCGGCGATGGTCGACGAGATCGACCTGGTCTCGTTGTCGTTCGCCCAGCGACGCGCCGACGTGCTCGCCCTCCACGACGAGCTCGACCGCCTCGGCGCGGACGGGGTCGGCGTGGTCCTCAAGATCGAGACCCGCTCGGGGTTCGAGAACCTCCCGAGCCTGCTGCTGGCCTCGCTGCGACGGGCGCCGTGCGCGGTGATGGTCGCCCGCGGCGATCTGGCCGTCGAGCTCGGGTTCGAACGCCTGGCCGAGGTCCAGGAGGAGATCCTGTGGCTGTGCGAGGCGGCGCACGTGCCGGTGATCTGGGCGACCCAGGTGCTCGAGAGCCTGGCCAAGGACGGCACGCCGTCACGGGCGGAGGTCACGGACGCGGCGTGGTCGGCGCGCGCGGAGTGCGTGATGCTCAACAAGGGCCCCCACATCACCCGCACCATCGTCTTCCTGCGCGACGTGCTCGAACGGATGCGGACCCACCGCGACAAGGGCACCAGCCTCATGCGCCGCCTCGACGTGTCGGAGATGGGCGACGCCCGACCGGCCGGTGCGGGGCCGATCGTCGGGCCCGACGCCGAGCACCTGAACCGGCCCGAGGCCTGACCGTCGGGGCCGCACCCGGCGCGCCCCGACTCCCCCACGGGCGACACCCACCGGCAGCCGGCGGGCCGTGACCACGACCCGACCACAAAACTGACACCGACGTCGGATTCGATTTGACTCTGACGTCAACATCAAATGATGCTCGGCACCTGCCGGCGACCGGGGGTGGTCCACGGTCGGCAAGCGCCGGCAACCGATGGGGGTTGTGGTCTCGATGCACCACCGTTCACACCGCCGCGCCGCGGGCGCGGTGCTCTTGGTACTCGGCCTCGTGCTCGCCGCCTGCGGCGGAGGCGACGACTCCGACGACGCGGTCGTCGAGGGTGACTCGCCCTTCGCCGAGGACGACGCGTCGGGCTCCGACGACACGGGAACCGGCGACGACGAGGCCGCCGTCACCGGCGAGGCGGACCCGGACGCCACGTTCGTCTACGCCTACCCGATCACCGTGAGCCGGCTCGATCCGCACCGGGCGTCGATCAGCCAGGACGGCACCACGCTGTTCCCGGCCTACGACCGCCTCGTCCACCTCTCCCCCGACGGCGAGCTCATCCCGGGCCTCGCCGAGTCGTGGGAGTTCAGCGAGGACGGGATGACGCTGACGCTCACGATCCGCGAGGGCGTCACGTTCCACGACGGCGCCGCGCTCGACGCCGAGGCGGTCAAGACCAACCTCGACCGTGCGATCAGCATCGAGGGCTCGTCGGTCGCCACCGACCTGCGCTCGGTCGAGAGCGTCACCGTCGTCGACCCGACAACGGTCGAGCTCGCGCTCACCGAGGCGAACGTCGCCATCCTCGGCTCCCTGGCCGACCGGGCCGGCATCCAGGTCAGCCCGCAGGCCATCGCGGACGGCGTGAACCTCGACGAGGAGATGGTCGGCGCCGGTCCGTACCGCATGGTCGAGCACACGCCGGGCGCCACGACGATGTTCGAGCGCAACGACGACTACTGGGACCAGGACAACCTGGCGCAGGTCGCCGAGCTCGAGATCCGGGTCATCGCCGACCAGGTCGCCCGGCTCAACGCGCTGGCCACCGGCCAGATCGACGCGACGACCGTCGGCGCGAGCCAGGTCGAAGAGGCCGAGGGCACCGACGGCGTGTCGGTCACGCTCAACACCGAGCTCCAGTACATGTACATCGTCCAGAACCGGTCCCGGGCCCAGCAGGACCAGCTCGAGGTGCGCCAGGCACTGATGCACGGCCTCGACCGCGAGGGCATCTGCGAGGCGCTGCTGTTCGGCTACTGCGAGCTGACCGACCAGCCGTTCCCGCCCGGGTACTTCGCCTACGACGACTCGATCGACGACGTGCTCTACCCCTACGACCCGGACCTCGCCCGGGAGATGCTCGACGAGGCCGGCGCCACCGACCTGAGCCTGTCCATGTTGATCCCGGCCGGGCTGCCCACCTACCCGGAGGTCTCGGAGGCGATCCAGGCGCAGTGGGCCGACCTCGGTGTCGACGTGTCGATCGAGCCGGCCGAGCCCACTCAGCTCGGTGAGCTGATGTTCGCCCAGGAGACGGCGGACACGATGCTCGCCACGTGGGGCGGCCGTCCCGACCCGTCGATGACGTTCATCCAGCGGGCCAGCGCCGACGGCTTCGGCAACCCCGGCGGGGTGACCACCCCGGCGATGGAGGAGATCATCGCCGAGAGCGTCGCCACCGCCGATCCCGACGAGCGCCAGGAGGTCCTCCGGGCCGGCTCGCGGGAGATGGCCGAGTCGGTCCTCGAGATGGTCGTCCTGTTCCCGCAGGTGGCCTACGCGCTGGCCGACGGCGTCGTCTTCGAGCCGTACCTCACGGCCAAGCCGGAGTTCCGCCAGGTGGCCATCACCCGCTGACCCCGGACGTGGGGGGGGGGGGGGGGGGGGGGGGGGGCCCCCCCCCCCCCCCCCCCCCCCCCCAGCCGCCCACCACCCCCC
>JAXHUH010000270.1:0-30490 GCA_034211175.1 Actinomycetota bacterium | reverse complement strand
CGGGCCGCCCCACGTCCACTCCCCTGCCGAAGGAGGCAGCCATGCTCGCCCTGCTGGTTCGGCGACTCCTGTTCGTGGTGCCGATCCTGGTGCTCGTCTCGTTCTGCGTGTTCGGGATGGTGCTCCTCGTCCCCGGCGACCCGGCCATCACCCTGGCCGGCGACAACGCCACCGAGGAGCAGATCGAGATCATCCGCGACCGTCTCGGCCTCGACGACCCGATCTGGGTCCAGTACGGGCGCTGGGCGTCCGACGCAGTGCGGGGCGACCTCGGCGACTCGCTCTACTCCGGTCGCCCGGTCACCCGCTCCATCGCCGAACGACTGCCGGTCACCGTCAGCCTCGCCGCCCTGTCGGTCGTCATCGCCCTCGCCATCGCGGTACCGGCCGGCATCCTCGCCGCCACCAACCGGGGCCGATGGCTCGACTCGGCCGCCACCGTGGGCGCGTCGCTCGGCCTGGCCATGCCCAGCTTCTGGCTCGGCCTGGTCCTGCTGCTGGTGTTCGCGCTCCGCCTCGGCTGGTTGCCGGCGACCGGCTACGTGCCGCTCGAGGCGAACCCGACCGAGTGGCTCCGCCACCTGCTGCTGCCCGCCATCACCCTCGGCACCGCCGCGGCGGCGGAGACGACCCGCCAGCTGCGCTCCTCGCTCAGCGACGTGCTCGGCGAGGACTACGTGCGCACCGCCCGGGCGAAGGGCCTGCGGGGCCGGGCGGTCGTGTTCAAGCACAGCCTCAAGAACGCGGCGATCCCGGTGATCACGGTGCTCGGCTTCCAGATCGCGTTCCTGCTCGGGGGCAGCGTCATCGTCGAGCAGATCTTCGCCCTGCCCGGTCTCGGCGGCCTCGCCATCCGGGCGGTGCTCGACCGCGACCTGCCGATCATCCAGGGCGTGGTCATGTTGGCCGCGGTCATGGTCATCTCGGTCAACCTCGTCGTCGATCTCCTCTACGGCTGGCTCAACCCGAAGGTGCGTGCCGCATGACGTCGCTCGATTCGGTCGCCCCGGAGGCCGATCCCTGGGACGGCTTCGAGGGTTGGGAGCCGGCGACCACCGTCACCGACGAGCCCGAGGGTGCGCTCGCCCGGTTCGTCCGCCGCTTCCGCCGCCAGCGGGTCGCGGTGGTCGCGCTCGGCTTCGTCGTGGCCCTGGTCCTGATCGCGCTCGCTGCGCCCCTGGTCGCGCCGGCCGACCCGCTCGACCAGGAGCTGCGGGCCGCGCTGGAGGGCCCGTCGATCGAGCACTGGCTCGGCACCGACGAGGTCGGCCGCGACGTGCTCAGTCGGATGATCTACGGCGCACGGGTCTCGCTGCTCGCCGCGGCCCAGGCGGTGATCGTCGCCTTGGTGCTCGGGGTCCCTCCCGGCCTCGTCGCCGGCTATTTCGGCCGCTGGGTCGACACGGTCGTCTCCCGGGTCAACGACACGATCATGAGCTTCCCGCCGCTGCTGCTGGCGATCGCCATCGTCGGCATCTTCGGGCCGAACCTCCGCAACGCCATGTTCGCGGTCGGCATCATCTTCGCCCCCCGGTTCCTGCGCCTCACCCGGGGCGCGGTGATGGCGGTGAAGGAGGAGACCTACGTGGAGGCCAGCCGGAGCATCGGGACCGGGACGCTGCGCATCCTCCGCACCCGGATCCTGCCCAACATCCTGTCGCCGCTGCTCGTGCAGATCTCGTTGTCGCTCGGCTTCGCCATGCTCGCCGAGGCGAGCCTCAGCTTCCTCGGGCTCGGCGTCCAGCCTCCGCAGGCGTCGTGGGGCGCCATGGTCGGCCGCGCGTACCGGTTCCTCAACCAGGCCCCGACCCTGGTGCTGTTCCCGGGTCTGGCCATCGTCTTCTCGGTGCTGGCGTTCAACCTCCTCGGGGACGGCCTGCGCGACTCCTTCGGCCGCGAGACCCGGACGGGGGACGCATGACCACCACCGAGCCCCGTACCGCCGAGCGCCGCACCGGCGACCCGGTCCTCGCCGTCGACGGCCTCGAGATCGACTTCGCCACCGAGCACGGCTGGGTGCGGGTCGTCGACGGGGTGTCGTTCTCCGTCGGGCGCGGCGAGACCCTGGCCATCGTCGGCGAGTCCGGCTCCGGCAAGAGCGTCACCAGCCTGGCGTGCATGGGCCTGCTCCCACCCGCCGGCCGCGTCGCGGGCGGTTCGGTCGTGCTCGACGGCACCGACGTGCTGTCGCTGCCCGCCCGGGCGGTCGAGGACCTGCGCGGCGACCGGATCGCCATGGTCTTCCAGGAGCCGATGAGCAGCCTCAACCCGGCCTACCGGGTCGGTGAGCAGATCGCCGAGGTCGTCCGCCGCCACCGGGGCGCGTCGCGCAAGACCGCGGCGGCCCGCGCCGTCGAGGTCCTCGACCTGGTCGGCATCCCCCGGGCCGCCGACCGGGCCCGGGCCTATCCCCACGAGTTCTCCGGCGGGATGCGCCAACGGGTGATGATCGCCATGGCGCTCGCCTGCGAGCCCGACGCGCTGATCGCCGACGAGCCGACCACGGCGCTCGACGTCACGATCCAGGCCCAGGTGCTCGACCTGCTGCGCGAGATGCGCGACGAGCTCGGCATGGCCCTGCTGTTCATCACCCACGACCTCGCGGTGGTGGCCGACATCGCCGACCGGGTGATGGTCATGTACTCGGGCCAGGCGGTCGAGGCGGCGTCGGTCGGCGGGCTGTTCTACGGGCCCCGCCATCCCTACAGCGAGGGCCTGATGCGGTCCATGCCCCAGGTCGGCACCCGCCGGGCTCGGCTCGACTCGATCCCGGGCCAGCCCCCGCCGCCGTGGCGGCTCCCGCCCGGTTGCCGGTTCGCGCCCCGCTGCCCCTACGCCACCGACCGCTGCCGGCAGGCCCCGCCGGAGCTGGCGGCGACCGGTTCGGACCACCTGACCCGCTGCATCCGCAGCGACGAGATCACGTTGCGGGGAGCCCGATGAGCGCGACATCGAACGTGTCCGACCACGAGCCGGCCGCCCGGACCGGCGACGACGACGGGCTCCCGGCGGGGCGGCCCGAGCTGCTGGAGGTCGACGACCTCACCGTCACCTTCCCGGTGCGCAGCGCGCCGTGGCGTCCGAAGCAGCTGCTGCGGGCGGTCGACGGGATCTCGTTCACGATCGGCCGGGGCGAGACACTCGGCCTCGTCGGCGAGTCCGGGTCCGGCAAGTCGACGACGGGCCGCGGCATCCTCCGCCTCGTGCCGGTCGCGGGCGGTTCGGTCCGCCTCGACGACATGGAGCTCACCACGCTCGACCGCCGCGAGCTGCGGAACCGGCGTCGGGACATGCAGATGGTGTTCCAGGACCCGTACTCGTCGCTCGATCCGTCCGCGCCGGTGGGCGAGTCGATCGCCGAGCCGCTGATCGTCCACGAGGGCCTGCGCGGCCGTGACCTCACCGATCGGGTCGCCGACCTGCTCGAGCGGGTCGGGCTCGCCAACCACCACCTGCGCCGCTACCCCTACGAGTTCTCCGGCGGGCAGCGCCAGCGGGTGGCGATCGCCCGGGCCATCGCCCTGCGGCCGAAGCTGGTGATCTGCGACGAGGCGGTCAGTGCCCTCGACGTGTCGACCCAGAACCAGGTGATCAACCTGCTCGAGGACCTGCGGTCCGAGTTCGGGATGTCGTACCTGTTCATCGCCCACGACCTCGGTGTGGTCCGCCACATCTCCGACCGGGTCGCGGTGATGTACCTCGGGCGCCTCGTCGAGCACGGGCCGACCGAGCGCATCTTCGACGCGCCGTCCCACCCGTACACGCGGGCGCTGCTCTCCGCGTCCCCGGTGCCCGACCCCGACGAGCAACGCTCCCGGGAGCGCATCATCCTCCCCGGCGACCTTCCCGACCCGACGAACCCACCGGCGGGTTGCCCGTTCACGAGCCGGTGCAACCACGTCATGGACGTGTGCCACACCGCGATGCCCGAACCGGTGGCGACCGAGGGTGGCGGCGAGGTCCGCTGCTTCCTCCACCCGCCCGACCGACCGGCGCGCCCGCTCGGCGCGACGGGCGCTCCCACCCGATAGCCCGCTCCCACCGCCCGCCCGATCGCACCATCGTGGCGCGTGCCGTGCCACGCTGCGGGCCACGGCATCATCGGCTGGTCAGGTGGGAGCGAGCATGACCCCTTCGAACGAGCGCGACGGCACCGCCCCGCCGGCGGCCGCCGCGACCCCCCTCGACGACCTGACACCCCGCGCCCGCCGGACCCGAGCCGCGCTCGTCGCCGCAGCCCGGACCGTGTTCGAGGAACGTGGCTTCCTCGACACCCGGATCAGCGACATCACCCGCGCCGCCGGTGTCGCCCACGGCTCGTTCTACACGTACTTCCCGACCAAGCAGGCCGTCTTCCGGGAGGTCGCCATCGAGCTGACCGCCGAGATCAGCGCCGCAGGCCGCAGCGTCGACGACCACGGTGACGGCGCCGCCACCGACGTGGTCGCCCGCATCGAGCGGGTCAACCGGCGGTACCTGCAGGTCTACCTGGAGAACGCCGAGATCTACGGGGTGCTCGAGCAGGTGGCGTCGTTCGACGACGAGATGCTCGCCCTGCGCCGCGAGCTGCGCCGCGACTTCCTCGAGCGCAACCGCCGCGCCATCGCCCGGTGGCAGGCCCAGGGCATCGCCGATCCCGACCTCGACCCGCTCCACACCGCCGCCGTGCTCGGCGCCATGGTCGAGCGGCACTGCTACATCTGGTTCGTCACCGGCGAGCGCTTCGACCACGAGACGTCGCTTCGCACCCTCAACGCCGTGTGGGTGCGCAGCCTCGGCCTCGACCGCCGGGAGCGCGCCGACGCCACCACCGGAGCGGGATTGCCCGACACCGGGCACGGGTAGGTGGCGCGACCCGGGGGCCTGCGCGCTGCGCCGTCGCCCGACCAACGAGCCGCCGTCACCGCCAGGAGCCCACCCATGTCGACCGGCCCCCAGGCCCCGTCCCCGTCCCGGGCCAACGAACCGGGCCCGGCCGGCCACGACGCCGCCGACGCCGTCGTCATCGGCGCAGGACCCAACGGCCTCGTCGCCGCCAACCTCCTGGCGTCCGCCGGGTGGGACGTGCTCGTGCTGGAGGCGGAGGCCGAGCCGGGCGGCGCGGTCCGCTCCGCCGACGACCTGTGCGCGCCCGGGTTCAGCACCGACCTGTTCTCGGCCTTCTACCCGTTGGCGACCGTCTCGCCGGCGCTCCTCGGGCTCGGGCTCGAGCGCCACGGGCTGCGCTGGTCCCACGCCCCGTCGGTGTTGGCCCACGCCGCAGCGGGCCACCCGGCCGCAGTGCTGTCACGCGACCTCGACCACACCGCAGCCGGGCTCGACTCGGCCGCGGCGGGCGACGGCGCGGCATGGCGCTCGCTCCACGAGCGCTGGGTCGAGATCGAGGAGCCGCTGGTGCGGTCGCTGCTCGGGCCGTTCCCGCCGGTGCGCGGCGTCGCGGGGCTCACCCGGCGCCTCGGGCCCCGCGGACTGGCCGAGCTGGTCCGCCTCGCCCTCCTGCCGGTGCGCCGTCTCGGGGAGGAACGGTTCCGTGGTGCCGGCCCGAGCCTCCTGCTCGCCGGGTGCGCCCTCCACAGCGACCTGTCGCCGGAGGCGACCGCCGGAGGGTTCTTCGGCTGGCTCCTCGCGTCGATCGGCCAGCGCCACGGCTGGCCGGTGCCGGTCGGCGGTGCCGCCGCGTTGACGCAGGCGCTCACCCGGCGCCTCGCAGCCGAGGGCGGGCGGCTGCGGTGCTCCTCCAGGGTGGATCACGTCGAGGTCGACGACGGTCACGCCCGCAGCGTGGTCACGGCCGACGGCGAGCGCATGCTCGCCCGGCGGGCCGTGGTCGCCGACGTCGTCGCCCCGAAGCTGTTCGGCGACCTGGTCGCCCCGGCGGCCCAGCCGGCGCCCGTCCGCCGCGGCGTGGAGCGCTACCAGCGCGGCGCGGCGACCTTCAAGGTCAACTGGGCGGTCGACCGGCCGATCCCGTGGGCCGACCCGACGACGTCCGGCGCCGGGACGGTGCACGTCGCCGACTCGATGGACGAGCTGACGATGACCAGCGCCCAGCTCGCCTGCGGCCTGCTGCCGTCCGACCCGTTCGTGCTCGTCGGACAGATGACGACGTCGGACCCGACGCGTTCGCCCGCCGGCACCGAGTCGGTGTGGGCCTACAGCGACGTGCCCCAGGACGTGCGCGGCGATGCCGCCGACGTCATCGGGGACCACACGTGGACCCGCGACGCGGCCGAGCGGTTCGCGGACCGGATCGAGGCCCGCATCGAACGGGTGGCGCCCGGGTTCACCTCTGCCGTGATCGGCCGGACCATCCAGTCGCCGGCCGACCTCGAGGCCGCGGACGCCAACCTGCTCGGCGGGGACAAGTCCCTCGGGACCGCGCAGCCCCACCAGCAGCTGGTGTTCCGACCGGTGATCGGGTTGTCCCGACCCGAGACCGGCATCTCCGGGCTCTACCTGGCGTCGGCCTCGGCCCATCCGGGCGGCGGCGTCCACGGCGCGTGCGGCGCCAACGCCGCCCGGGCCGCGCTCGCGCACCGACGGCTGCGCCTCCGCTGAGCGCGCGCCGTCCCGGCGCGACCGCTCAGGCGCCGGCAGCGTCGAGGCGGACGACCTCGGCGAGGCGCTGCAGCGAACGCTGGTTGCGCACGTGGGTCACCGGGTCGAGCACCGGTCGGACCAGGTTCCCGACCAGCCGCTCGGCCGGCTCCTCCTGCATGCAGACCACCGTCTCGGCGCCGTCCGCCACCAGCTCGAAGTCGACCACGGCCCGCACCAGCGGGCTGGCCCGGACCGAGAGCTGCAGGTGGCGCGGCCGGTCGATCGCCAGCACCTCGGTGTGATCGTGGATGACCAGCGGCCCGGCACCGACCCGGTGGTGGAACCGCGAGCCGGGTACGGGCCAGCCGGGCTCGACGTTGCGGATGCGCTTCGCGCCGACGAGCCAGCGTGGGTACCGCCCCGGGTCGGTCAGCACGTCGAAGACCTGGTCGGCGGGTGCCCCGAACCGGAGGCAGTTGTAGGCCATCGCCAGCCGGTACCCCGGCCGCGTCCGGTCCAAACGGGTCGCCGGCCCGGCTCGGAACCGCTCGTGGCACATCACGTTGGTGGCGGCCACGGCCCCTGAGTCGTGTTCGCCGATGCGTGCGCCTACGGTGGAGCGTCTGTCGCACGAGCGGGTGGCTCGACGTCCGGCCCACGAGAGCCGGGCGTGGATGAGCGAGAGGATGGGCTGAGGATGCTCTGCACGTTCGCATACGGCATCTCCCGAGGGCGCACGATCCTCCGGAACCGGGCGTGGACCATCCGGTACGGCCTGGCTGTCGACGACCGCGGCGAGGGCCAGGTGTCGGCGGCGACGGCGGTGCTGCTCTGCGTCTTCCTGGGCGCGGTCGTCTGGCTCGGCGTCCAGGCCGGCTGACACCACCGCAACCGGCGCGCCGGGGCCGAACGCGCCGCGGCCCCGGGACGAGCGCCCGGGGCCACGTACGGATCACCGCCCGGAGGCGGCGAGGTCCAGCTGGTGGGGACGGTTCAGCTGGTCGGGTCCTTGGCGTAGCGCAGGTACGGCTTGACCTCGTCGACGTCGGAGAACTTCTGCTTCGCGTCGTCGGTGGACATCGCCGGGGACACGACGACCTTCTCGCCCTTGGTCCAGTCGGCCGGGGTCGACACGGCGTAGCCGGCCGTGAGCTGGAGGCTGTCGATGACCCGGAGGATCTCGGCGAAGTTGCGGCCGGTCGACTTCGGGTAGGTCAGGCTCAGCTTGACCGTGTTGTCGGGCCCGATCACGAACACGCTCCGCACCGTCGAGGTGTCGCCCTCGCCGGGGTGGATCATGTCGTAGAGCTCGGACACCTTCTTGTCGGGGTCGGCGATGATCGGGAAGTTGAGCGCGTTGCCCGTCACGTCGCCGATGTCGCCGGCCCAGCCGTTGTGGCTCTCGACCGGGTCGACCGACAGGGCGATCATCTTCGTGTTGCGCTTGTCGAACTCACCCTTGAGGCCGGCGGCGGCGCCGAGCTCGGTCGTGCAGACGGGGGTGAAGTCGGCGGGGTGGCTGAACAGCACCGCCCAGCCGTCGCCCTTCCACTCGTAGAAGTTGATCGTGCCTTCGGTGGTGTCGGCGGTGAAGTCGGGTGCGGTGTCGCCGAGACGCGGTCCGGACATCGGTGGGTTTCCTCTCTTGCCGGAGCTTTGCTTGCGGTGGCCGAGGGGCCGTCTCGCTCTACGAGCAACACGACAGCCTCTCGTTGCCTTCCCGGTGGATCGGTCGGACACGATCCACCGGATACGCCCGGGTAGTGCTCAGGGCTTCACCGACGCCGGAGCGAGCACGACCACCGTAGTCGCTCCCCCGGCCCCGTTCGGGACCTACAGGTGGGCGAGCGTGAAGAGCAGGAGGGGCAGCAGGTACGCGACGACCACCGCTGCGATGACGGCCCACTCGAGCCACGGGCCCCCGCGCTTGTGGGCGAGAACCGACAACGCCGCCCCCACCGGGAGCCCCGGCGCCCATCCGACGAACTGGATGCACAGGCTCTGGACGAGGAAGGCCGCGGCTGCGACGACGACGATGCTGATCACCGACGTACCCTCGCCCGGCTGGGCGGCCCGCTGCCGGGGTGCGACGCCCCGGGCGCGCGGATCGTCTCGATAGCGGGCGTACCAGAGCGGGTCGTCCCACGGGTCGGGGTCGGCGTTCTGGTTGCTCATGGCCTCGCAGTCTAGATACCCGTTCTGGATACCCATACGAGCGCATCGAGGCCTGGTTGGACGGAACCGGCAGTCAGTCGCCGGAGGCGCCGCCGCCCTCCCCGAAGGGTTCGCCAGGACCGTTCAGAGCTCCTCCATGAAGTTGTCGAGGATGGCGTCGAAGACGTCGGGCTGCTCGAGGTGCGGTGCGTGGCCCGCGCCGTCGATCACGTGGACCTTGCCGTGCCACAGGCTCGGGGCGTCGAGCGCCTCGAGGTAGGCCCGGTTCACGAGCTGCTCCTCGGCGCCGGTCAGCACCGCCAGGGGCACGTCGAGGCCCTTGACGATCGCCAGCTCGTCGGCCATCCCGCCCTCGGCGACCGTTGCCGCCAGGCCGGCGCGGGCGCGCCCGTCGGTGCGGAGGATGTCCTCCACCGCGGCATCGAGCGAGAGCTCGGACCCGGGCGCGACCTGGGCGGTCGCGTAGCGGCGGGCGGCGTCGGCGTCGACCTCGGCGGTGAAGCCGACCTCCATCGCCGGGTTGGCCAGGAACGCCTCGTCCATGGCCGGCGGCCGACCGAGGGGCGGGGTCCCGAAGATGACGATGCCGGCGAGGCCGGCGATGTCGGCGGCCGCCTCGAGGGCGATGTGGCCGCCGAGGCTCCAGCCGACGAGGACCGGCCCGTCGGCGTGCAGGTGGTGGACGGCATCGGCGAGGACTGCGGCGTAGCCGGCGGCCGAGTACGTGGCGAGGTCGTTCGGCGGCGGCGAGTCGCCGTGGCCCGGGAGATCGAGGGCGATGCTGCGGTAGCGCAGCCCGATCGGCCCGCCGAGCTGGTTGCGCCACGTCGCCCCGGACGCGGAGTTGCCGTGCACGAAGACGATCGGGCGGCCGTGCCCGCTGCTCGTCCGATGGGCGATCGCGCCCGTGTCCAACTCCAGCAACTCGACCTGCATCGTGGTCCTCCTTGGTCGGCACACCGCTCGGGCCGCTGTGACCAGCGCCCCCTCGCCGGGCGGTGCGTCGACAAGCCTGGCACGCGCGGCGAATCCCTGCTCAACGTCCGCCCGTCCACGGTCGACGTAGCAGGGGCCGGCCGCCGTCGGCGGCGCCGCACGCCGGAGGTAGCTCGCGATGCGCACCCGATTCACGATCACCCAACGGCTCGGGCTGATGACGCTGGTCGCCGTCGCCGGCATCGCCGTCATCGCCTGGTCCAGCTACCGCGACGTCCGCCCGTCCGAGCTCGAGGCGCGTGAGGTCAAGACCCGCCATCTCGCGGAGGCCGGGCTGTCGGTGTTGCAGGCCTTCCACGACCGGGAGGTGTCGGGCGAGCTCAGCCGGGACGAGGCCCAGGACGGGGCGGCCGAGGTTCTGCGGTCGATGCGCTACGACGGTGCCGAGTACTGGTGGATCAACGACATGACGCCGGTCATGGTGATGCATCCGTTCCGACCGGACCTCGAGGGCCAGGACCTCAGCTCCTTCGAGGACCCGGACGGGGTCAGGCTCTTCGTCGAGTTCGTCGAGACCGTGGAGCGCGACGGCGCCGGCTTCGTCCCGTACCGGGGGCC
This sequence comes from Actinomycetota bacterium, assembly GCA_034211175.1. Classification (GTDB taxonomy): domain Bacteria; phylum Actinomycetota; class Acidimicrobiia; order Acidimicrobiales; family CAIXPF01; genus JAXHUH01. The sequence continues at coordinate 20,221 of JAXHUH010000270.1, read as the reverse complement.
CCGAGCCGACGAGGAGAACCCGGTCCCGAAGACGTCCTACGTCGCCGGGTTCGAACCGTGGGGCTGGGTCATCGGGACCGGCATCTACATCGACGACGTCGATGCCGCCGTTGCGGCCCGGGGCCGGTCGCTGCTCGTCGAATCGGCGCTGATCATGGCCGTGATCGCCGCCGCGTCGGTCGTCGTGGGCCGCAGCATCGCCCGGCCGATCCACCACCTGAGCGGCTACGTGCGGCGCATGGCGGGTGGCGAACCGGTCGGTGAGGTCCCGTGCGTCGATCGGGTCGACGAGACGGGCGCCCTGGCCCGGGCCGTGGTCGTGTTCAAGCAGGGCAACGACGAGCGGGAGCGGCTCGAGGCCGAGCGCGTCGAGGTCGCGGAGCGCACGGTCGCCGAGCGTCACGAGCTCGTCGAGCGGCTCGTGACGCGGTTCGAGGTGGCGGTCGCCGCCGTCGTCGAGGACGTGGCCGCGAGCACCGCGGTCGTCGACGAGGCGTCGGGCGCACTCGTCGGCCACACCGGGGAGCTCGCCGGCACCGTGGACGAGCTCGCCTCGCAGATGGCCTCGTCGACCTCGACCACGGCCCGGGCCGTGGAGGAGGCCGACCGGACCCAGCAGGCGATGGACGGCCTCAGCGGGGCGGCCGGCGAGGTCGGCTCGGTGCTCGACGACATCCGCTCGATCGCCGAGCAGACGAACCTCCTGGCGTTGAACGCCACCATCGAGGCGGCGCGCGCCGGCGAGTCGGGCAAGGGCTTCGCCGTCGTCGCGCACGAGGTGAAGGAGCTGGCCGACCAGACGGCGCGGGCCACCGACAGCATCGCCCAACAGGTCCAGGCCATCCAGGCGACGGCCGAGGAGGTCGGGCGGGAGATCGCCCGGATCCACGCCACCGTGGGTGCCGTTCGCGACAGCGCCGCCGTGGCCGGCGCAACCATCGGCGGCGGGGACGGTCGCGCGCACTCGATGCGGGACGTGTCCCGCGACACGGGCGATGCGGCTGCCCGCATCCGCTCGGTCGCCGAGACGTTGGGTTCGCGGGTCGACGTGCTCCGGTCCGAGGTCGCCGAGTTCGTCGAGGAGATGCGGGGCACCGCAGCCAGGGCCTGAACATCCGCAAGACCTCTGCGGGTCGTCCCGAGACCGAGCCGACCTGCGGACGGCGCTCGCAGCCCCGAGCCGTGAGCTGTGCCTCTCCGGCCCTGTACAGATGGTTGGGGCGACGTGTCGGGCTGATTGGCTGGTCGGCCAACTTCGCGGCAACTCCTCTGCCCGGCGTCCTCATCTTCGGTGAGGCCCCGTCGATGGGAACGGGTCAACGATGCGCGCGGCCGATCATCGCGGGCCGGCGCGACGGGGAGGAGACGACATGAAGAAGTTCGCGTGTGGTGACGTCGTGCCCGGCTGCGACGCGAGCTGGGTGTGCACGACCGAGGAGGACCTCATGTCCCAGGTCGCGCGCCACGCTCGCAGCGTTCACGGGGTGACGGACTTCTCGTCGGTGGTCGACCACGTGCGCTCGAACACCAGGGACGTTGACTGAGCAGGTCGTCGACGCCCCCGCGTCGATCGATCCGCGGTGCCCCGTGTGGGACGAGCTGCTCCACCGGGCGCTCTCCGGCGAAGGGGTCCGCAGCGTCTACCAACCGATCGTCGACATGCACCGCCGGGTCATCACCGGGTTCGAGGCCCTTGCCCGATTCGACCTCGTCCCCGGCCTGCGGCCCGATCACTGGTTCGCCGCGGCGGCCCTGCGCGGCCTGGCGGCCGAGCTCGACCTCGTCACGTTGCGTGCCGCGCTGGCCCACCGATCGGACCTTCCCCGGAACTGCTTCCTCGCGGTCAACGTCGAGCCGGAGTCACTGCTGGCCCCGTCGGTGAACCGCCTCTTCGCCGAGCAGGCCGACCTGCGCGGCCTGATCGTCGAGCTGACCGAGCACCGGCGGATCGACGATCCGACCACGCTCGAGCCGGCGCTCGACCGGCTCCGCGGCGCCGGCGCGCTCGTGGCGGTCGACGATGCCGGCTCCGGCTACTCGGGCCTCGAGACGATCCTCAACCTGCGTCCGGCGCTGCTGAAGCTCGATCGATCGTTGGTCCACCGGATCGACGAGGACCAGGCCCGGGTCGCGCTCGTCGAGACCCTCGGCGTGCTCGCCAGCCACCTCGACGCCTGGCTGTTGGCCGAGGGCGTCGAGACCGCCGGTGAGGCGCGCCGCCTGGCCGACCTCGGCGTCCCGCTGGCCCAGGGCCACTTCCTGGGGCGGCCGGGCGAACCGTGGGCCGAACTGGCCGACGGCGTCTCGTCGGTGCTCGGCGGCGACGAGGCGGACGAGCGCCCGGCGCTGTGCGCGCTGGCCGAACCGACCCCGTGGGCGTACGCCGACGAAGGTGTGGCCGCGCTGGAGCAACTCGTGGAGGCGCGACCACTGCTCGTGCTCATCGACCGCCAACGACGTCCGCTCGGCCTGCTGACGCCGCACACCGCGTTGCGGGCGGATCTGATCCAGCCGTTGCGGGTCAACGTGCACACGACGCCGGCGGAGCTCGCCCGCCGCATCAGCACCCGGCGACCGCCGGACACGACGAACCCGGCGATCGTGACCGACAACGCCGGTCGCTACATCGGCACCGTGGCCGTTGCCCGTCTGCTGGCCCACCTGGCGACCGAGGTGGACGACTGAACCCGCCGCTCGGCGGGGCCCGGCGGTCCGCCCGGGTCAGGAGCCGAGCGTCTCCACGAAGGAGCGGTCGAAGGCCTGTTGGGCGGCCTCGAAGCCGCCCGACGCGGCCAGGTGCGCCGAGGCGCCACCGAGGGCGGCGTGCAGGTGCACGACGCCCCGGCGGCCCCACTCGTCCTCGACCCAGCGCCCGTAGAAGTAGGTCGTCCGGGCGTCCGGGTCGGACGGCGAGCCCGACGTGACCAGCAGGAGCACGTCGTCGACCAGCTCGTCGACGCCCGCGCCGGTGCGGGCGCTGGTGCGGTGGATCACCACGTCGTCGCCGTCGAACGGTCGCGCGAGCCACAGGCTCGAGCGCAGCTGCTGGTAGCTGCGCTCGGCCGTCGGCTCGTCGCACTTGTTGAGCACGAACGCGTGGGGCACCTCGATGATGCCGGCCTTGAGGAACTGGACCTCGTCGCCGCCGAGCGGCGAGAGCACGAGGTAGACCCGATCGGCGAGGTGGCGCACGTCGACCTCGCTCTGGCCGATGCCCACGGTCTCGACCACGACGAGGTCGAACAGCTCGGTGAGCAGGCGGCACGCCTGGTAGGTGGCCGGGCCGAGACCGCCGAGCTGGGTGTCCGACGCCTGGCTCCGGAAGAACAGGCGGGGCTCGCCGCGGGGGAAGCGCATCCGGGTGCGGTCCCCGAGCAACGCGCCCCCGGACACGTGGCTCGACGGGTCGACCGCCACGACCGCGAGGGACAGCTCCGGCCGCTCCTCGATCAGGCGGCGGCCGATGCGGGACACGAGCGACGACTTGCCCGACCCCGGTGTACCGGTGATGCCGACCACGGGCGCGGGCGCACGGGGCCCCCGCCGGCGTTCGATCGCGGCGAGCGCGTCGGCGCGGCTGGCGGCCATCTCCGGGCGGCGGTCCTCGAACCGGCCGAGCAGCGTGGCGACCGCGCCCTTGTCGCGCCGCAGCGCCCGGTCGACGAGGTCGTCGAGCCCGGCGACGTGATCGTGGTGGCGCTCGGGGTCGGGGTCCGGGTCGGGTCGGGTCACCGCCCGGCGCGCTCGGCGATGACGTCGACGAACGACTCCATGATGTCGATCAGGTCGTAGTCCGACGGGGTGTAGACCCGCTCGATGCCGAGCGAGGTGAGCTTCTCGATGTCGGCGCGGGGAACGATCCCGCCGAGCACGGCCGGGATCCGCCCGGCGTCGCCGTGGGCCGCGAGCTCGTCCATCAGGCGCTGGGCCAGCTCGACGTGGGACCCGCTGAGCACCGACGCGCCGATCAGGTCGGCGCCCTCCTCGATGGCCGACTCGGCGATCTCGGCGGCGCTGAGGCGGATGCCGGAGTACACGACGTCGAAGCCGACGTGGCGGGCCGCGACGGCGATGATCTCCGCGCCGTTCGAGTGGCCGTCGAGGCCCGGCTTGCCGACCACCACCCGGGGACGGTGGCCGAGCGAATCGGCGAGACGGTCGAGCCGCCCGCGGAGGGTGTCGAGGCGCTCGGGGTCGAGGTCGAGGCGCTGGCCGTCGACCCCGGTCGCCGGGCGGTACTCGCCGAACACCTCGCGCAGGGCACCGGCCCACTCCCCGGTCGTCACCCGGGCGAGGGCGCATTCGATCGAGGGCTCCATGAGGCTCTCGTCGCCGGAGGCCGCCTCCTTCAGGCGGGCCAGCGCCGCGGCGACGCGCTCGGGGTCCCGCCGGGCCCGGGTGGCCTCGAGCGACTCGACCGCGTCGCGGCTGGCCCGCTCGTCGACCGCGAACAGGCCGCCGTCCTCGCCGCCGAGCAGCGGCGACGGGGTGCCCTCCGTCCAGCGGTTGAGCCCGACGACCACGCGCTCACCGGCGTTGATCGAGCTGATGCGCTCCGACATCGAACGCACCAGGGCCGTCTTCATCAGGCCGTTCTCGAGGGCCGGGATCACACCGCCGACCGACAGGATCCGGTCGATCTCGCCCCGGGCCTGCTCCTTCAGCTCGGCGACCTTGGACTCGACGACCACGCTGCCCTCGAACAGGTCGGGGTACTCGAGCAGGTCGGTCTCGTAGGCGAGGATCTGCTGGAGTCGCAGCGACCACTGCTGGTCCCACGGGCGGGGCAACGACAGCGCCTCGTTCCACGCCGGCAGCTGCAGCGCCCGGCAACGGGCGTCGCGGCTGAGGGTCACGCCGAGCGCCTCGATGAGGATGCGCCACGCGTTGTTCTCCGGCTGCTGCTCGGTGAGGCCGAGTGAGTTCACCTGGACGCCGTAGCGGAACCGCCGGTAGCGCTCGTTGGTGACGCCGTAGCGGTCGCGGGTGATCTCGTCCCACAGCTCGCCGAACGCCCGCATCTTGCACATCTCCTCGACGAAGCGGATGCCCGCGTTCACGAAGAAGCTGATGCGGCCGACGGCCCGCTCGAACTGGTCGTCGTCGAAGCGGCCGCGCTCGCGCAGCAGGTCGAGGAGCCCGATCGCGTTCACCAGGGCGTAGGCCAGCTCCTGGGTCGGCGTCGCCCCCGCCTCCTGGAGGTGGTACGAGCAGATGTTCGACGCGTTCCACTTCGGGATGTTGTCGAGGCAGTACTCGTACATCTCGGCGACGAGGCGCATGCTCGCGTCGGGCGGGAAGATGTAGGTGCCCCGGGCCAGGTACTCCTTGACCAGGTCGTTCTGGGTGGTCCCGGTGAGCTCGGCCTCGTCGACGCCCCGCTCGCGGGCCAGGCCGATGTACATGGCCAGCAGCCACATCGCCGTGCCGTTGATCGTCATCGACGTGTTCATCTGCTCGATCGGGATCCCGTCGAACAGCACGGCCATGTCGTCGATCGAGTTGATGGGCACGCCGACCTTGCCGACCTCGGGCCGGGCGATGTCGTCGTCGGAGTCGTAGCCGCACTGCGTGGCGAGGTCGAAGGCGATCGACAGGCCGGTCTGGCCGGCGGCGAGGTTCGACCGGTACAGCTCGTTGGACGCCTTGGGGCTGGAGTGGCCCGCGTACGTCCGGATGATCCACGGCCGATCGCGGCTGGGCTGGCCGTCGTCGCCGATGATCTGGTGGGCCGGGGCCGTTGACTGCGGATCGTCGCTCATGTCGTCTCCTCGCCGGTGGCCGACGGCGGTACCCGGTGGGCCGGTCTGACCGCCGCCTGTGCCGACGGTAGACGGGCGACACAGCGCCGCGCACGTCTGCGAGCCCTCCTGCTCACGAGATGTCAGGAAGACGCGCTGCCGTTGTGTCGTGTGCCCGCGATCCGCCTCAGTACCCGTCGGGGACCTGGGAGGTGGCCGTCCAGCCGCCGTCGATGACCAGGGTCTGGCCGGTGACGTGGGCCGCGCCTCCGGAGGCGAGGTACCGGGCGGCCGCGGCGATGTCCTCGACGGTGGCGACCCGCCCGGTCGGGGCGACCGCGGCCCAGGCGCCCTCGTAGTCGGGCTGCTCCCGTCGGGTTCGCTCGGTGAGGGTCGCGCCGGGCGCGATGGCGTTGACGGTGATCCCGTGGGGACCGAGCTCGAGCGCCAGGGTGCGGGCGAGCTGGCGGAGCGCGGCCTTGGTCGCCCCGTAGGCGCTGAGCCCGCGCATGGCCTGGATCCCGGTGACCGACGACAGCAGCAGGATCCGTCCCCCTTCGCCGCGGGCGACCATGGCCCGGGCCGCGGCCTGCGCGGTGAAGTAGCCGCCCCGCACGTTCACGGCGAGCAGGCGGTCGACGTCCGCGGGCTCGGTGTCGAGGAAGGCGCCGAAGTGGGTGACGCCGGCGTTGGCGACGGCGACGTCGAGGCGGCCGTGGTCGGCGACGATGCGGTCGACCATCGCCCGCACGGCGGTCACGTCGGCGACGTCCGCGACCTCGGCGACCGCGGACGTCCCCAGTGCGGCGGCCGTCGCCGCGGCGGCGTCGGGGTCGACGTCGTTGGCGACGACCAGCGCGCCGTCGTCGGCGAACGCGCCACACAGCGCCCGGCCGATCCCCGTGCCGGCCCCGGTGACCAGCACCACCCGCCGCGCCGCTGCTCCGGTGTCGGTCACGGTGTCTCCGTCACACCGGCGTCGGTCACGGCGATCGGGCGCGCGTCGTCCGGCGGCGAGGTGTCCAGGGCGCGTCGTCCGGCGTCGAGGAGCTCGACGATGCGGTCGACGTCGTAGGTGCAGCCTCGCCACGTGCCCCCGCTGGCCGCCTGGAGCGCGGCCCACAGCCGGGTGTCGTCGGGCAGGCGGGCGTCGGGCGCCAGGTCGGGGTGGGGACCACGCCGGGCGAGCACGGCCGCCGCCTCGTCCGCATCGAGCGGGCCGTCGGCGGTGGCGACGAGGTCGACCCGGCCCGCGAGGCAGTTGCGGTCGATCCGAATGGCGACCCGGTCGCCGTCGCGCAGCCGCCCGATCGGGCCGCCGGCCAGGGCCTCCGGCCCGACGTGGCCGATGCACGGCCCGGTCGAGACACCCGAGAACCGGCCGTCGGTCACGACCGCCACCTCCTTGCCGAACGGCACGAACTTCAGCGCCGAGGTGACCTGGTAGGTCTCCTCCATCCCGGTACCCAGGGGGCCGATGCCGGCCATGACGACGACGTCCCCGGCGCGCACCGGCGGCGAGCTCGTGCCCTTGATGGCGGCGATCGCCGCGCCCTCGCTGGCGAACACCCGCGCCGGGCCCTCGTGGCGGTAGACGCCGTCGTCGTCGACGACCGACGGGTCGATGGCCGTCGCCTTCACGACCGCCCCCTCCGGGGCGAGGTTGCCCACCGGGAACACGAACGTGGCGGTCATGCCGGCGCGGCGCGCGGCGTCCGGGCTGAGGACGACGTCATCGGGGTCGACGCCGTGGGCCGCGAGCCGCGCCCGCGCCTCACGGCGCCGGTCGCTGCCCTCCCACCAGTCGAGCTGCTCGCCGATCGTGCGTCCCGAGACGGTGAGGGCGTCGAGCTCGAGCACGCCGAGCCGCCGCAGGTGGAGGGCGACCTCGGGCACGGCGCCGGCCATGAACACCTGGACGGTCGGGTGGTGGCGGGGCCCGTTGGGGAGGGCGTCGACCAGCCGGGGCGTCGCCCGGTTCGCCTCGCGCCAGTCGTCGACCGTCGGGACGGCCAGGCCGGCCGCGGCGGCGACCGCGGGTAGGTGGAGCAGGAGGTTGGTCGAGCCGCCGAACGCGGCGTGGACGACGAGGGCGTTGCGGACCGCGTCGTCGGTCACGATGTCGGCCGTCGTCGTGCCGGTGGCGTCGAGGTGCACGAGCGCGTCGGCCGAGCGCCGTGCCGCGTCGAGCCACACGTCCTCGCCCGACGGGGCCAGCGCCGTGTGGGGCAGGGCCAGCCCGAGCGCTTCCGCGACCACCTGGGCGCTCGCCGCGGTGCCGAGGAACTGGCATCCGCCGCCGGGTGACGCGCAGGCCCGGCAGCCCAGCTCGGACGCCTCGGCCACCGACAACTGGCCGTGGGCGTGGCGGGCACCGATCGTCTGCACGGTGCCGGCGTCCTCGCCATGGGGCGGGGGCAGCGTCACGCCGCCGGGGACGATGACCGCCGGGAGGTCGCCGAGCCCGGCGAGCGCCGCGGTCATCGCCGGGAGGCCCTTGTCACAGGTGGCGACGCCGAGCACACCGCGCCGCAGCGGCAGCGAGCGGGCGAGGCGGCGCATGACGACGGCGGCGTCGTTGCGGTACGGGAGGCTGTCGAACATCGCCGTCGTGCCCTGGGAGCGCCCGTCGCACGGGTCGGTGACCGCGGCGGCGAACGGCACGGCGTCCCGGGCCCGGAACGCGGCCGCGGCCTCGGCGACCAGGAGCCCGACCTCCCAGTGGCCGGTGTGGTAGCCGAGCGCGAGCGGCGTGCCGTCGGGGGCCCGGAGCCCGCCCTGGGTGCTGAGGATCAGGTACTGGGCGTCGCCGGCCCGTTCGGGCGCCCAGCCCATCCCGACGTTCTGGGTCATCCCGAACAGGTGGCCGCTCGGGTCGTCGCGCAGCTGCACGTGGGTCAGCGGCAGGCGCCCCTCGATGGCCGCACCGACCAGACGGGTTCGTTCGATGACCCCCGGGGGTGTCCCGAGGAGCTCGGCGGGCGGCGGCCGGTCCCGCGGCGACGTCGGTCGTCCGGCGTTGCGGTCGCTCGCATCGTCACCGCTCACCTGTGCGTACCCCTGCTCCTCCATCGCCCGTCCCCTCCCGAGCGCCCACACCGAGCGTCACCGTGGTCAGCTCGGCCGGCACGAGGTCGTGGGAGATCAGGATGACCGATCGACCGCCGGCCGTGCCGAGAAGATCGCCCAGGAGCCGCTCGGCGGTGGGACGGTCGAGGTGGGCGATCGGCTCGTCGAGCACGAGGACGTCGTGGCCGGCGAGGCGGGTGCGGGCCACCGCCAGCCGCTGGCGCTCTCCCCCGCTGAGCCGGTCCCCGCCCCGCCCGACCGGGGTCGACAGCCCGTCGGGCAGCCGTTCGAGCCACGGCCCGAGCCGGACCGCGGCCAGCGCCTCGACCAGCTCGTCGTCGGTCGCGTCGGGCCGGGCGATGCGCAGGTTGTCCCGGACGGTGGCGTCCGCGATCCACGGGGTCTGCTCGCACCACACGACCCGGTGGCGGACGTTGGCGCCCCCGGCATCGAGCGACTCCACCCCGCCGAGGCGGTAGTGGCCGTCCCGGGGCGGGAGGAACCCGACGAGGGCGGCGGCGAGCGTGGACTTGCCGGCCCCGCTCGGCCCGACCACCGCCAGGCGGCCGCCGGCCGGGACGTCGAGGTCGAGGTCCCGGATCACGGGCGGGTCGCCGGGCCAGCCGACGTCGAGGCGATCGGTGCGCAGCGCGGGGCGCGCCGGGACCGTCACCGGGGCGGCGGGTTCGGGCATCGGGTCGCGCAGGTCGAGCAGGTCGGTGACCCGCATGGCGGAGGCCGCGACGGTCGGGACGAGCTCGGCCGTGGTCGTGAGCGGGACGAGGACCTCGACGATGGCGAGCGGCCACAGGACGAGCACACCCAGCGCGGGCCCGCCGAGACCGGCGGTCGCCGGGCCCACCGCCGCGGCGACCGCGATGACCGCGACCAGCGGTGCCGCGGCACCGAGCGCGGCGGTGATCGCCGTGGCGCGGCTGCGTCGGGCGGTCACCTCGTCGGCGGCCCGGGCCGCGTCCTCGATAGCCGAGCGCTGAGCGGCGGCGGTGCCGTGGGCCACGTGGGCGTCGATCGCCTCGGTGTAGGTGAGCACCCGACCGGCGACCTCGGCGCGGGCGGTGAGCACCGGACCGGCGGTACGTGACGCGGCCGCCGTGGCGGCGCCCGGCAGCGCGAAGGCCATGGCGACGAGCACCCCGGCGAGCACGGCCCCGGCCACGGGGTCGACGAACGCGGCGATGACGACGGCCCCGGTCGCGGCGCCCATGGCGGCCGCGGCCGGCCCGCCGATGCGCACGAACAGGTCCTGGAGGCGGTCGATGTCGTCGACCACCCGGCTGACCACGTCGCCGGTCGACCAGCCGGGCAGCCCGGCGGGCGCGACCCGCCCGAGCCGGGCGACGACCGCGGTGCGCAGCTCGCCCAGGACCCGGAAGCCGGCGTCGTGGGTGGCGAGGCGCTCGGCGTAGCGCAGCGCACCCTTGCCGATCCCGAACGCCCGGACGGCGGTCACGGCCACGGTCAGCTCGAGGATCGGCGGCTCCTCGGCGGCCCGCACGATCAGCCACGCGGCGGTGCCCGCGAGCCCGAGCGTGCACGCCTCGGCGGCGGCGCCCACCAGTGCGGCGGCCGCCAGACGGCCCCGGACGGGTCGGGCGAGGGCCAGGACGCGGCGAATGGCGCCGGCGGAGCCCTGGTCGACCGGCGCCGGCGTGGTCGACGCCCCGGTTGCGGTCGTGGTCGTCGTCGGGACCGGTTCCGTGGGGAGCGGCTCGGGCGGTCGGGCCGGGCCCGCGGTGGGAGCGACCACGTCCGCGGGTTGCTCCCGATCGGCGGGCGTCGGCCCGGCGGCGCCGGCGGATGAGCTGGCCGGCGTGACCGTGACGACGTCGTCGGCGACGGCGGTGACCCGGGGGTCGTGGGTGGCGACGAGCAGCCCGGCGCCGGCGGCCCGCATCCGGGCGAGGGCGTCGACGACCCGCTCGGCGGCCGCGTCGTCGAGGTGGGCGCTGGGCTCGTCGGCCACCACGAGGCCGGCGTCGGTCAGCTCGATCGCGACCTCGGCCCGGGCCACGTCGAGGCGCCGGAGCTGGCCGCCGGAGAGCGTGGCCGGGTCGCGATCGGCCCACGGCCCGAGCCCGACGCGGTCGAGCGCACCCCGCGCCGAAGCCGCCGCAGCCGCCGGGTCGGCCACCTCGCCGGCGCCGCCGATCGCGGCCTCGACCAGCGTGGCGCCGATCGCCACGGGGCGCTGGGGCAGCCACACGACGTGGGCGTTCCACGCGTCGGGGTCCATCGACGCCAGCGGGGTGCCGCCGTGGGCGATGGCCCCGGCCGCGGGGTCGATGCGCTGGCGTGCGACCTGGAGGATCGACGTCTTGCCGGCCCCGCTCGGGCCGGACAGCGCGACCATCGTGCCGGGTGCGACCGCCAGGTCGATCGCCTCGACGACGTTGCCCCGCCCCGGCCGGGCGACCGCGACCCCGGCCAGCGAGAGCGTGCCCGGGCCGCTCACCGCCGTCTGGCCCGACGTCGGTGCCGCCACCTCGAGCGCATCACCGACGTCGTTGGCCGCGTCGAGCCCGGCGGTGGCCGCGTGGAACCCGGCACCGACGCGGCGCAGCGGCACCGAGCACTCCGGGGCGAGCAGGAGCACGACCAGCGCGGTCGTCAGGTCGAGCCCGCCGCCGGCGAGGCGGATGCCGACCGACGCGGCGACGAGCGCCACCGACAACGTGGCCAGCAGCTCGAGCGCGAACGCCGACAGGAACGCGACCCGCAGCGTGGCCAGCGTCGCCCGCCGGTACTCGTCGGTCACGTCGCGCACCCGGGCGATCTGGGCCTCGGCCCGGCCGAACATGCGCAGGGTCGGCAGCCCGGCCATCACGTCGAGGAAGTGGCCGCCGAGGCGCTGGAGCACGGCCCACTGGCGCCGGGTGCGGGACTCGGTCATCTGCCCGATCAGCACCATGAACACCGGGATCAGCGGGACCGCGACCAGCAGGATCACGGCCGACGGCCAGTCGGCCCACAGGATGCGGGCACCGGCGGCCAGCGGGATGAACGCCGCCGCGGTCAGGTTGGGCAGGTAGCCGCGGACGTAGGGCTCGAGCTGGTCGAGGCCGGTGGTGACCAGGGCGGTGATCCGGCTCGGCGGCACCCGGTCGGCACCGTCGGGACCGAGGCGCCCGGCGTGGTCGAGCAGCGAGGTGCGGATCGAGCGGCGGGCCTCGCGCATCGTCCGGTCCGACAGCAGCTCCGTGGCCCCGGCGACCGCTCCTCGCACGACGGCGATGACCGCCAGCGCTCCGACGAGCCCGGCCAGGCCCGAGCCGTCGCCGGCGACGAGGCGGGCCAGCCCGTCGGCCAGCACCTCCGCCTGGGTCAGCACGGCGACCGCGACGATCGCCGAGCCGATGCCGCAACCGACGAGGTGGGCCTTCAACGCGGGCGCCAGCCGGAGCAACGACGGCTCGATCGGCCGCACCCGGGTACGGCCCGGCGCCCCACCGTCGGCGGCCGCGTCGCTGGCGGTTCCGTCGATCGCCGGGTTGGCAGCCTCCGGGGCGGGGGGTTCCGAGGTCGGGTTCGTCACGGTCTCCGGGGCACGTCCGGCGGGGGCGATCACCCGCCGGCACGAACGTACCGCGACACCCGGTGTCGGCCGCGCCACCGGCGGGCTCAACGCCGCCACGTCGTGTACCTGCGGAGCCCCTGCTCGACGCCGACGGCTTCGAGCTGGCGGCGCCGACCCGGGTGATTCGACGATCTATCGGCCCGGTCGGGGTGCGTGGACCGCCGGGAGGTGCTCGGCCGACAGGCGCTTGCGGAACACCCAGTAGCTCCACGCCTGGTAGGCGAGCACGACCGGGGTCATCACCAGCGCCACGCCGGTCATCACCCTCAGCGTGTAGGCGGTGGACGACGCGTTGTCGACGGTGAGGCTGAACGCCGGGTCGGTGGTCGAGGGCATCACGTCGGGGTAGAGGCCACCGAAGAGGGCGACGACCGCGGCGGCGATGGCGACTCCGGTGGCTGCGAAGGCGATGCCCTCGCGGCCGTTGCGCTCGACGGCGACCGCGCCGATCAGCCCGGCGGCCGCGACCAGCACCGGTGCCCAGGTCCAGCCGGCACCGCGTGCGAGCTGGTTCCACAGGAGGAACACGGCGCCGACGACCACGACGATCGGTCCGATCACCCGTGCGATGGCGTGGGCGCGGTCACGCACGTCACCCTCCGACTTGAGGGCCAGGAAGTTGGCGCCGTGGAGGGCGAACAGGCCGGCGGTGACGAGCCCGCCGAGCAGCGCGAACGGGTTGAGGAGGGTGAACAGGCTGCCGGTGAAGTCGCCGGCCTCGTTGATCGGCACACCGGCGACGATGTTGGCGAACGCCACGCCCCACAGCACCGCCGGCACCCAGGAGCCGAACCCGATCGCCAGGTCCCAGCGGGCCCGCCATTGGTCGTCGTCGACCTTGCCGCGGTACTCGAACGCGACGCCCCGGCCGATGAGGGCCAGCAGGATGAGGAACAGGGGCAGGTAGAACCCCGAGAACAGGGTGGCGTACCAGTTGGGGAACGCCGCGAAGGTCGCACCTCCGGCGGTCAGCAGCCACACCTCGTTGCCGTCCCAGACCGGTCCGATCGTGTTGATCATGACCCGGCGGTCGTTCTCGGTGCGTCCGATGATCGGCAGCAGCATGCCGACCCCGAAGTCGAACCCCTCGAGGAAGAAGTAGCCGATCCACAGGACGGCGATCAGGACGAACCAGACGTCGACGAGCTCCATGTCGTACCTCGTTGCTCCCGCTCGGTCGGCTCAGTAGGCGAAGGTGAGGCGGTCGTCGTCCGCCTCGTCCTCGGACGGCTTGGGGGTCATGGCCGCGTCGGGCCCGGCGTGCACGTAGGTGCGCAGCAACTTGAGCTCGACGACGGCGAGCGCGGCGTAGACGAGCGTGAAGCCGATCAGCGAGATCGCCACGGTGCCGGCGCCGACGCTGGTCGAGACCGCGTCCTGGGTCATCAGCCGGACCTCGGGCAACCCGTCGGGGTTGGGCGCCACCACCCACGGCTGGCGGCCCATCTCGGTGAAGATCCAGCCGGTGGCGTTGGCCACGAACGGCGACGCGATCACCGCGACGATCGCGGCGGGGAACCAGCGGCCGTCGGGCAGCGTCCTCCCGCTCCGCAGGTAGAACAGGGCGGCGGCGGCGACCGCGGCGCTGGCGAGGCCGAAGCCGATCATCGCCCGGAAGCTCCAGTACGTGATGACGAGGTTCGGGCGGTAGTCGCCCGGACCGAACGTCTCCTCGTACTGCGCCTGGAGGTCGTTCACGCCCTCGATCTCGGCGCCGAAGTCCTCGGTCGCCATGAACGACACCAGCCCGGGGATCACCAGCGACCGGACGTCACACTCGTTGCTCACGTCACCGATGGCGAAGACCGACAGCCCGACACCCTCCTCGGTCACGCAGTGGGCCTCGGCGGAGGACATCTTCATCGGCTGCTGCTCGAACATGAGCTGGGCCTGGAAGTGGCCGCTGAGCACCAGGGCGAACGACGCCACCAGCGTCACGACGAGCGACGAGTGCAGCGCCCCGGTGAACGCCCCGTGGTCGACCGGGCCCGGGTTGCGGCGCACGAGGTACCAGGCCGACACCCCGGCGACGAACACCGCGGCGGTGAGCACCGAACCGGCGATGACGTGGGGGTAGGCGGCCAACGTCGTCGAGTTGGTGAGCACGGCGACGATGTCCACGAGCTCGGCCCGGCCGGTCTCGGCGTTGTAGGTCACGCCGACCGGGTGCTGCATCCACGAGTTGGCGGCGATGATGAAGTACGCCGACAGCCACGTCCCGATCGCCGCGGCCCAGATCGTCGCCAGGTGGAGCTTCGGCGACAGGCGGTCCCAGCCGAAGATCCACAGGCCGAGGAACGTCGACTCCAGGAAGAACGCGACCAACGCCTCCATGGCCAGCGGGGCGCCGAACACGTCGCCGACGAACCGGGAGTACACGCTCCAGTTCATGCCGAACTGGAACTCCTGGACGATGCCGGTGACGACGCCCATGGCGAAGTTGATGAGGAACAGCTTCCCGAAGAACTTGGTCAGCCGGAGGTCGGCCTCACGCCCGTGGCGGTACCAACGAGTGTGGAACCACGCCACGATCATCGACAGCCCGATGGTCAGCGGGACCATGAGGAAGTGGTAGACGGTCGTGATCCCGAACTGCCATCGGGCGAGATCGAGTGCATCCATCGGGGGCGTGCTCCGGGTCGCGGGGGTGATCCCGATCCTCCGGTTTCGTTAGGTCGAGCCGCCAGGGCCGGAGGTCCCGCTCCCCCGGTGGCGCCCGGCACACGCCCGTCATGGTGGCCGACCGGCCCTCCTGATCCGTCCCCGGCATGGTGACGTTCCGGGGGACCGATCTGCCGTGTGGTGGTCGCCAGGTCCCCCGGTTCAGACGCGTTCGACGAGGGTGGCGATGCCCTGGCCGACGCCGATGCACATCGTCGCTGCACCCCGCGTGCCGGCCGGCTGGTCGGCGAGCTGGTGGACCAGCGTGGTGAGGATGCGGGCGCCCGAGCAGCCGAGCGGGTGGCCGAGCGCGATGGCGCCGCCGAGCGGGTTCACGACCGCCTCGTCGAGACCGAGCTCGGCGAGCACGGCGAGCGACTGGGCGGCGAACGCCTCGTTCAGCTCCACCACCGACAGGTCCGACAGCTTCCAGTCGGCCCGCTCGAGCGCCAGGCGCAGCGCCGGTGCGGGCCCGATCCCCATCCGGCGGGGCTCCACCCCGGCGACGGCCCAGCCGACGATGCGCACGATCGGCTCCAGGCCGAGGCGCTCGACGCCGGCGCCGCTGGCCAGCATCACCGCGGCCGCGCCGTCGTTGAGCGGGCTCGAGTTGCCGGCGGTGACCGAACCGTCGGCCGCGAACACCGGCTTCAGCTTGGCGAGGCGCTCCATCGACGAGTCGGCCCGAGGGCCCTCGTCGCGCTCGACGGTGCCGTCCGCCGTCTCGACGGGGACCAGCTCGTCGTCGAACGCCCCGGCGTCGATGGCGGCGAGCGCCTTGGTGTGGCTCCCCAGCGCGAACGTGTCCTGCGCCTCCCGGGAGATGGCGTACTCCTCGGCGAGGACCTCGGCGGTCATGCCGAGCGAGACCGTGTGCTCTTCGGGCATCTTCGGGTTGACGATCCGCCAGCCGAGGGCGGTGTCGGCCAGCTCCTGGCGCCGGGGCAGGCGCTCGTCGGGCTTGGGCATCACCCACGGCGCCCGGCTCATCGACTCGACGCCACCACCGAGGGCGACGTCGCCGTTGCCCATCGCCAGGTTGGCGGCGGCGTGGTTGACCGCCTCGAGGCCCGAGCCGCACAGCCGGTTCAACGTGACCCCGGGGACGGTCAGCGGCAGCCCGGCGAGCAGCACGGCCATGCGAGCGACGTTGCGGTTGTCCTCGCCGGCCTGGTTGGCGGCACCGAACGCCACGTCGGCGATCTCGGCCGGGTCGACGGCCGGGTTGCGGCGGCACACCTCACCGACGACGAGCCCCGCGAGGTCGTCGGGCCGCACGCCCGACACCGCCCCCCGGAACCGTCCGATCGGCGTCCGGCACGCATCGACGACGTAGACGTCCACAGCTCACCCTCCCGGCGTCACGGGCGCAGTGCGTCGAGTGCCGCGCCCTCCCCCATCATGACGCGTTCACGAGACGCACACACGTGCGCCCACCGAACACGCCAACCCCCTTCACCCGTTCTGGTCCCCACGAAGTGCCCCCGGTGGCACTTGCCGGGGTCCAGAACGGGTGGTGGACCGGTCCCTGGCTGGGTCCTGGGACGGGGTCGGATCCGGGGTCAGTTGGCGTCGACGCGGCCGCTGGCCCAGCGGGCGACGTTGGGGAGCACGACGTCGGGGTGGGCGACGCCGTCGACGAGGAGCTGGTGGTAGCGGCACTCCTCGGCCGAGCGCAGCGCGGCGTCGGGGTGGGCGGCGCGATACGCGTCGACATCGAGGCCCTCGGCCATCGACCGGAGCGTGCCGAGGAGGTCGGCGGTGCCGCTGCCCTCGTCGAACTGGGCCTTCTTGCGCCACACGATCTCGTGGGGCAGCAGGTCCTCGACCGCGGTGCGCAGCAGCGCCTTCTCGAGGCCGCCGACCGTCGGGAGCTTGTGCTCCGGGTCGATGCGCAGGACGGTGTCGATCAGCTCGACGTCGAGGAACGGCACCCGGGCCTCGAGCGAGTGGGCCATCGTCATGCGGTCGACCCGCTGGAGGTTGACGTGGTGGAGCTCGCCGAGGGACCGGCGGCTCTCGGCGTCGAGCGCCCACGGGTCGGTGAAGTCGCCGTGGTAGGCGTAGCCGGAGAACAGCTCGTCGGCGCCCTCGCCGGTCAGCACGACCTTCACGTGGCGGGCGGCGAGCTCGGCCACGAACCAGGTCGGCGCGGCCGACCGGACCAGGTCCTGGTCGAACGACTCGAGCGACGCCACGATCTCGGGCAGGGCGGCGACGATCTCGGCCTCGGTGAGGACGTGCTCGTGGTGGATCGTCCCGAGGTGCTCGGCGACGCGGCGGGCGGCGATCAGGTCGGGACTGCCCTCCAGGCCGACGGAGAAGGTGTGGAGCTCGTCGACGTGCTGGCGGATCAGCGCGCAGATCGCGCTCGAGTCGAGCCCACCGGAGAGGAACGCCCCGACGGGCACGTCGGCCATCAGCCGGCGGGTCACGGCCCGGTCGAGGACCTCGCGCACCTCCTTGGCCGCGATCTCGAAGGGCGTCGTGCCCGCCTGCGGCGCCGGGATGTCCCAGTGGCTCGCCACGCCGTCGCGGGTTGAGAACGTCGTGCCCGGGGCGACCGACCGGACCCCGGTGGTCCCGGCCGGGAACGCCTTCAGCTCCGAGGCGAAGACGAGACCGTCCGCGCTGTCGCCCACGTAGAGGGGCTTGATGCCGAGAGGATCGCGCCCGAGCAGCAGCTCGTCGCCCGACGCGAGGGCGAAGGCGAACATGCCGCGCAGATCACCCAGTCCGTCCGCGCCGCGCTGGTCGACGATGTGGAGGATGACCTCGTTGTCGCTCTGGCTCACGAACCGCTCGGCACCGAGCTCCGCCCGCAGCTCGGGCGCGTTGTAGATCTCACCGTTGGCCACGAGCACCCGGTCGGCGTCGGCGGCCACGAACGGTTGTCGGCCGTGCTCCAGGTCGACGATGCTCAGGCGCCGGTGCGCAAGCGTTCGCCCCGCGCCGACCGACTGCTCACCGTGGTCGTCGGGCCCCCGGTGCACGAGCGCCTCGCACATCTCGTCGACGCGCACGTCCGGCGCGTCCCACGTTCCTGCTATGCCACACATCCGACCAAACCTAGGTGGCGCTCCACGCCTAGGACCCGGTTCGTCCCGACCTGACGCCACGCAGCAAGGCGCGTGTCACAGACCGTTCATGCCCAGGCGCGATTGCCGTTGATCTGCGATGTCTACGGTCGCCCCACGCCAGCTCCCCGCTCGTCTGGCCGGGTCTCCCCGGCCAGTCGGCGGGACGTGAGCGGGCACCAGCGAGCGGGCGACGACGCCGGCACGGAGAACAACGCGACGAACTGAGCGACGACCAACGACGGGCCCGGCCTCCGGCCGTGGCGGGCGGTGGATCGTCCGAGACGAGGAGTGGGCGATGCAGGTCATCCCGGACGCGGTCGGTGCACGCACCGGTGGGTCGATCGGACCCGACGTCGTGATCTGGGAGGCCGACGGACGACCACTCGGCGCGTTCGGGTACGGCGGCTGTCTCGCCCGTGCGCTGCGGTCGGTCGGCGCGCGAGTCGAGCTCGTCCGCTACCGGGACCGCCCGCTCACCACGGCAGAGCTCGACGCACCGGTCCACGTGCTGTCCGGCGGCGAGACCTCCGCGTTCTCCCACGACGACGCAACGCTGCGGGCCCGTGCCGACCTCACCGAGCTGATGCGCCGGGCCTGGCACGGCGACGCCACCATCATCGGCGTCTGCCTCGGCGCCCAGCTGATCTCCCGGGCCATCGCCCCCGACGTGCCGCTGTCGACGCCTCTCGACCGGATGGAGGCCGGGCTGTGCGAGATCGCAGGGCCGGACGGGCCCGTGTGGGCTGCCGAGCTCCACTACGAGGAGATCCACCCCGCGTTCGCCGAGGTCGACGGCGTGACCGTCACCCACACCAACACCCACTCCCCGATCCAGGGCTTCCGTTGGGGCGCCACGGTGTCGGGCTACCAGTTCCACCCGGAGTGGACGCCCGACGAGCTGGCCCAGGTGCTGCGCCGCCACGACGTGGTCCTGGACACCTACCACCGCGACCCGGCGGGCGCCCTCGCGTCGGTCGAGCCGAACCGCCACCGGTGGAGCGAGCGACTGCTCGGCCGGCTGGTGCTCGACCCGGTCCTCGACGCCCTCGCCGTGCCGGACGCCACCGCGGCCTGACCGCACCCACCGATCCTGCATGCAGGACCTGCCACGGGTGGCACGATCTGCATGCAGGATCGGCGTCGGTGGTACCCCCGGGATCCCGGATCGATGAGGGTTGCGCCGGGCCGTCAGGTCTGGCGCAACGACGACTCGAACACGGCGACGATGTGGCCGAACGCCAACCGCAGGCCGGGCTGGAGCTCGATCGGGACGCCGGGCTCGACCCGGTCCCAGCTCGGGGCCGATGCCGTGCGGGTGAACGTGCCGTTCGACGAGTTCCGGTCGACCAGCATCACGTTCCAGTCCTCGAGCCGCAGCTCGGCGTGGATCCGCGACAGGGTGCGGACGTCGCCGGCGGGCACGACCGCCTCGGCCGCGCCCGCACCGACCTTCGGATCGGACGCGGCGTCCCGGCCGATCACGATGTCGCGCCGCAGCGGGATCGCCTCACCGGTGCCGAAGACGAGGACGCCGAGCGACGGGCGGGGCCCCCGGGTGGGCACGACGCTCGCCTGGAGCATGGCGATGCCGCAGTGGCCGCAGTAGCGCGACCGGGGGTCGTTGAAGTGGCCCCGTGAGCACATCACGCCGACGACCTCGTCGCCGGGGACGATCGAGTCCTCCTCACCGGCGATCGGCAGGGGGCGTCGGCGTCCCGTGTCGATCGCGATCAGCGAGAGCACGTTCTCGGGTGCCGGCCCCGGCGCGGCCGGGGACCCCTCGTCACCTGCGCCGGCCGGGGGCGGGGCGGGTGACGGGTCGCCGGCGTCGGCGGGACGGGGCGGTGGGGCGTCGTCGCCGATGACGAACGGCGGCGGTGTGGGCGGACGCGCCTCGTCGGCGCCCGGTTCGGACGGCCCCGGCGGCACGAACGGTGCCGGCGGTTCCGCGGGCGGCGGCGCGCCGGCCTCGGCCGCGGGCGCCGGTGGCGCGAACGGTGCCGGCGCGGGCCCGGGCGGCTCGGCCGGTGCCTCTGCGTCCGAGGGGGACGACTCCGCCGGCGCGAACGGCGCGG
>JAXHUH010000269.1:0-61597 GCA_034211175.1 Actinomycetota bacterium | reverse complement strand
GTCGCCGCAACCGGCCCACCGGTCCCGGCGCCGCCAACGGCGCCGGGCGGGGGTGCGGCACCGGCCTCGACCGACGCCATCACCCGATCGCGCAGCAGCGCCGGGGCCGGTGCGAGCGGGACCGCGCCGAGCAGGGCGAGCGGGCTGGCCATCGCGCCCTTGCGGCGGGTGCAGACGTCGCAGTCGTCGATGTGGCGGGCGACCCGCTTGCGCAGCTTCACCGAGAACGTGCCGTCCCAGCCCCGCAGGAGCCCGGCGAGCTCGTCGCAGTCGTCGCTGCCGCCCCGGGCCACGAGCAGCGCCCCGAGGGAGCGCTCGACCCGCTCGCGCATCCGCTGGGTCATCACGTACACGTGGGAGGTGGTGACACCCATCGCCTCGGCGAGCTCGTCGCCGCCCAGCCCGTTGCGCACGGTCAGCTCGAGCAGCTCGCGGTCGCGCTCGTCGAGGCCCTCGGCCGCGGCCCACACGAGGTCGCGCAGCTCGTCGTCGTGGATGCCCGCCTCCGGTTCGGGTCCCTCTGCCGCCATGTCCTGCACCGCTTCCGTCGGTTGCAGCCGGGTCCGCGCCCGGCCACGTCGTCTCGTCTCGTTGCGCACGATCGAGAACAGCCACGCCCGCAACTTCGTCGGGTCCCGCAGCTGGTCGAGACGTTGGGAGGCGAGCACGAACGCGTCGTGGGTCACGTCGGCGGCGTCGTCCGCGCTGCGCAACATGCCCCACGCGAAGTTGTGGAGCTCGTCGGCGTAGCGGTCGTAGATGGCCGCCAGCGCCCGCCGGTCGCCGTCCAGGTACGCCCGAACGAGCTGCTCGTCATCTCCGCCCATGTCTCGTCTCCCGTGGCCGGTCTCGCGCTGGAGAGTCCCGGCGAGGCCGCCGCCTGACAGTTTTGCGGGGATTTCTCTCGATCGTCGGTTCTCACTGCCGCGAACGGCGGTGCGGGCCCGGGTGTGCCGGGCCCGCACCAGCCGGACGAGCCGTCAGCCGACGACGGCCTGGACGGTCACCGGGCGGCTGGCCCGGGCCGGCAGGTCGGCCGAGTCGTACACCTCGACCGTGATCGTCCAGGTGCTGTTGACCGGCGCCTCGGGCGGGATCCCGAGCATCACGTCGACGTTCGAGCAGTCACCGCTCCCCGGCGCCAGCAGCCCGCCGCCCTCGGCCAGCGCGGAGCCCTCGCACAGCACGACCCGGGTATCGCCCTGCTCGGCGACCCAGCGGAACCGGTTGCCGGCGATGACGCCGTCCTCGGGGTCGGTGGCGCTGGCGTGGAGCGTCAGGGCCGCCTCGTTCCCCGATTCGATGCCATGGGACTCGCCGAAGGCGGGCGAGTGGACCTGCACCGAGGGCAGCGACTCACCGGGAGGCACATCGAGGATCGTGAGCAGGCTCGAGTCGGAGCCGGTCATGGCGCCGTCGTCGGTACCGACGAAGCGGACCTCGTAGTCACCCGGCGCCAGATGGCCGGCCGGGATCATGCCCTCGTAGCCGCCGGCCTCGAACACGACCGCGCCGTCGGACAGTCGGCGCACGGTCCAGGCGACGTTCGCCTCGGGCAGCG
Source organism: Actinomycetota bacterium (assembly GCA_034211175.1). Lineage (GTDB taxonomy): Bacteria > Actinomycetota > Acidimicrobiia > Acidimicrobiales > CAIXPF01 > JAXHUH01. The sequence goes on along the minus strand of JAXHUH010000269.1, from coordinate 60,036 downwards.
CCTGCCACAGGTCGTCGGCGTCGGAGCTGGCCCCCGACAGCAGCACCTGCTCGACGTCGTAGCGGTAGGTGTTGCCCGCCGGGCTGGAGATGCTGACGTCGGGCGCCACGTTCTCCACGACGACCTCGACGACGGCGACGCCGGAACCGCCGCGCACGTCGGTGGCCCGGGCCTCGAAGCGGTGCCGACCGGGGGCGAGGGTGCCGACGGTGACCGGGTCGGTCGTCGGGTTGGCGTTGATCGGGTCGCCGTCCATCGTCCAGCTCACCGGCAGGGCGAGCCCGGCGAAGCTCGTGGCGGTCGCCTCGAGGTCGAAGAAGTCCTCCTGGGCGACGGTGAAGTCGGGCGCCGGGGCGTCGATCACGACCGTCGGCTCCTCGTAGCCCACGCCGAGGGCGGCGGCGACCGCACCGTAGGCGTCGACCCGGCGGCGGTGGCCGGTGACCTCGGCACCGAGGTCCGTGTCCCGGGCGGTGTCCCGCAGGATCGCCCACACGTCGCCGGGGCCGAGGTGCGGAGCAGCTGAGCGGACGAGTGCGGCGATGCCGGCCACCACCGGGCTGGCGAAGCTGGTGCCGCACACGGTCTTCGTGGTCCCGTCACCCGGCACCGTCGGGTTCGCGAGGCCGAGCGTGCAGTACGGGCCGTAGATCTCGACCGACCCGCCGCCGGTGCCGGTGCCGTAGTTGGAGCTGTCGTGGCGGGCAGCGTCGCCGTCCATGCCGCCCACGCACTTGACCGCGGTCAGTTCGCACGGGGCGGTGAGTGCGTCGTTGCCGTCGACGTTGCGTCCGTCGTTGCCGGCCGAGGCGAAGGCCAGGGCGCCGTAGTCGTCGCGAACCTTGCGCATCTGGCGGTTCAGCCGCCACTCCGTGAGGTCTTGGAAGACGGTGATCTCGGCACCGAAGCTCATGTTGACGACGCCGGGGCGCTCGTCGCGCACGACCTTGCGGATGTTGCGGTAGAGCTCGAAGATGCCGCCGGCGACCGGCATGGCGACCAGGTCGGCGACCGGTCCGGCGGGCCCGGCGGTGCCGAAGTCGTTGTCGACCCGGCCCATCGCCGCCATCGTCACCTGGGTGCCGTGGTCGTCGTAGCGATGGCCGTCGCGCCAGGCACCGCGACGCATCTTGGCGTCGGCCGGGAAGTCGGCGTTGGGGTAGAAGCCGCCGTCGACGATCAGGATGCCGACGTGGTGGCCGAAGCCCTTGCGGCCCGCGAGGAGCTGCCAGGCGGCGTCGATGCCGGCCTGCTGGGGTCGGTCGGACGAGATCCACGACCAGCCGAACGGGTCGCCCCGACTCGGGTCCTCGGTGATCTCGCCGTCATGGATGTCCGCACGTGCGCTGAGCCAGTTCAGCGAGACGGGCACGCCGTGGCCGGCGGCCTCGGCGGAGGCGACGGCGAGCAGGTCGAAGACCGCGTCGTCGCTGACGGCGAGCTCGCCGTCGTGGTGGGGCTCGACGGCGAGGAGATCGGCGGCGAGGCCGTCCCGGTCGGACCGGGCCCGGTCGATGCGGACGAGGTGGTCGGTCATGCCGGTGTCGTCGTCGGGCTCGTCGGAGGACAGCAGCGTGGCGCCGGTCCGCTCGAGGAACTCGTCGAGCGGCGTCGGATCATCGAACGACACGATCAGCTCGTCGAGGACGATGTCGCTCTCGGTGCCGCCGGTGGAGCGGATGCGGGCGACCGGTCGGGGCTCACCGGCTCCGTCGAGGGGCTCGACGGTGGCGACGACGGGCCGCAGGGCCGCGTCGGTGGCGAAGCGCACCTGGTCGGGTGACGGTGGTTCGGCCGGTGGGTCGAGATCGGAGGCGGTGAGCGGTTCGGGGTCGGTGGCCGGGTCGGGCCCGGCCGGGGTGTCCTCGGCTGCGGTCTCGTCGTCGGGCGACGAGCCGGCGGAGGTGGAGGTGAGGGTCGCGGCCAGGACGGCCACGGCGGCGATCGCTGCGATCAGCGACCAGAGGCTGAGCAGTCGGTTGCGCATGTCGGGCTCCTCGGTTCGAGCGGGTGTCGAGTCGATGAGCCGCCGGCCCCGCCGGGCCTAACGGTTCGCGTCGGAACTTCTTCCGAGAACGTGTCGGAGGTTCCTCGCCCGGAACTGTTAGGAGGCTCCGTGCCGGGTGCTCCACCTCGTGACCGACACGCACGAAGGAGCCCGGCCATGCTGTACGAACCGACCTCGCACACGCCCGTCGCCGACCCCGCCGCCGAGGGGTGGCGCCTCGACGAGGCACCGACGATCGGCTGGCCGGAGCCGCCGGACGAGGACAACACCGGCGAGGAGGATCGCGACAGCCGGGTGCCGGTCGGCGTCGCCGTCGTCGCCACGATCGTGCTCGTGGCCGTGGTCGTGCTGGCGCTCGCCACCAGCGGCGGCGCGGGTGAGCAGCCGGACCGCCCGGCGGTCTCGTCGACGACCCCGACCACCACCGCGACGACGAGCCCGGCGAACCCCTCGACGACCGTTCCGGGACCGGACGTCATCGACGCCCCGGACCGGTCGGTCCCGAACCTGCCGACCCCGCTCCCCGACATCGACCGCCCGGGCACCGCACCGTCGAGCCCTGGTGGCTCGGGCTGGGCACCGACACCGGTGGCGCCCCCTCCCCCGCCGCCCCCGGCGCCCGAGCCGCTGCTCGCCGCCCAGGGCACCTACTCGCTCGACCCGGGCGTGCTCGGGCTCACGATCGTCCTCGAGAACGACGGCGACGCACCACTCCACTACGAGCTGGCCAACAACGGCGACGGCTACCACGCCCCGACCGACGCCACCGGCGAGATCGTGTCGGGCGCGACTCAGGACGTGTGGATCGACCTCGACGCCACCTCCGAGGGCGACGGGCCGACGACGTTCACCCGCACGATCGAGGTCACCTCGGATGGCGGCACCCGGTCGATCACCGTCGACGGGCAGGTCGAGAAGCCCGGCCACCTCGAGGCGGTGCTCGCGTCGATGCCGTTCGTCGACTACGCGGCCACCGTCGAGCTGCGCAACGTCGGCGAGCTCCCGCTCGACATCACCGGCGTCGACCACCCGGGCCTGAAGATCGGCCCGCTGCCCGAGCAGATCGCGGCCGGCGAGACGATCGAGGTCGAGGTGAAGATCTGCGCCACCGTGGCCGACCAGCTCCCTGTGTTCGTCGCCCCCGCGCCGTTCCCCGCCGGACTGCCCTACCAGTACGCCACGACGTTCGAGCTCGAGACCGACGAGAACTCGGCGGCGACGACCCTGAACGGTTCGGGCCCCGTGTTCGACCCGCCGAGCTGCACCCCGGTCTTCGAGATCCCCGACGGCCTCACCCTCGGCGGCTGACCGAGGGTTCAGCCCGCCTCGTAGCCCTCGAGCGCGAACGGGTTGAGGACCTGGCGGCCCCACAGCGCCGCCCGCTCGGCGGACGTGAGCCGGGCCCGGTCGGCGGCGTCGTCCCATGAGGATCGGATGACGTCGAGCTGGTGGTCGACGATCTCCCGGGCCTGCGCCGCGGTGAGGTGGTAGATGCCGGCGTGGTCGACGAGATCGGCCAGCCGGCTGGCCCGGGCGTCACCGGGCCCGTACGCCATCGCCTGGGCGGTGACGTTCCCGGCCCGCAGCTGCGGACAGAGGTCGTAGGCCGGCGTGAGCGTCAGCAGCTCGCCGTCCCAGAACGCCGCGTGGTTCCGGGCGTGGTCGTCGGTGTTCGACACGCAGATGTTGAACGTGATGCGGGCGAACAACTCCCGCAGCGTCGCGTCGGGCTCGGTGAATCCGGCCCGAACCTGGTCGGCGAGCTCGTGGTACGTGGCGTAGCGGGCGAACAGCTCGTCGAGCCGCAAGATCGTGAGCGCGGACACGAGGAGGCGCCGTCGATCTCCCCCCGGCCGGTCGAAGCGCTCGACGAGCAGCACGTCGTGGTCGAGGCAGGTGGTCACCTCGGTGGCCGCCACGTCGAGCCCGACGCGTCGGGCCAACTCCATCGCCACCCCTTCCGCCTTGACGACGGGATAGGGGTCCCGGCTGGACGACAGCTTGGCAATGAGGCGTCGATCGCCGTCGGTCAGCAGGACCTTCGGGCGGGCGCCGCCGACCGAGGTGCCGTGGAGCAGCGCCTCGTCGAGGTCGGTCGACAGCGGTTCGCCGGCTTCGAGGCGGTCGGCGGCCTCGACCATCTCCTCGAGGGTGCCGCCCGAGGTCCTGGCCACGTAGCGCTCGGGATCCGCCTGGAAGTCGAGTGCGCCGATCCGATCGGAGCCCGACTCGAGCAGGTACGTCAGGGCCCCGAGCTCGGTGGTGTCGGCGACTGGTCCGGCCGCGCCGGTCCGGCGATGGAGGATGATCCGCTGCCCCCACGCGTCGGGCCCGGCGTCGTTGATGCAGCCGGCGATGTGCAGCCCGTCGACCGGGCGCTGCGTGCCGGGACGGAGCGGGAGCTCCGGCCGGTACAGCGCGATGGCGTCGCTGCGGGCCAGGTAGCTGCGCCCGTAGGTGAAGTCGACGCGGTCACCCGACGCGTCGAGGCGACCGGCGACCACGGGATCGGCCTCGCCGGGCAGCCAGACCCAGACGAACGCCGTCGTCGGCTGGTCAGGCCTCGACACGGGACGCTGCGGGCTCGGCGTGCTCGAGCTCAGAAGTCGTCATCGACCGGCTCCGTCGGCCGGATCCGCTCCGGCAGCAACGCCAACCGCTCGCGGCTGCGCACCCGCAGCGAGGCGAGCTCGTCGGCGTCCGCCCCGAACAACGGGAGGCCGACCAGCGTGGCCACCTCGAACACGATGCCGATCGCCACCGTCGGTTCACCGTGCTCGACCTTGCGCAACGTCGTCGGCGACACCCCGGCGCGCTCGGCCAGCTCCGCAGCCGTCCACCGCCGTTCGCGCCGGGCGCGGGCGATCTCGAACCCGAGCACCGCCAGTGCGTCGCGCGCCGGCGCGCTGTAGCTGTGCGGTCGCCGCATGACCCTCCGATCGACAGTCAACTGTCGATTACGAGCCTAATCGTCAGTGAAACTATCAATCAGAGAGGCTCAGGGTGTCGCGTTCAACCGTGCGAGTGCGGGTCCGCGGCGAGGAGGGTGGCCAGGGCGCGGAACGCGCGGCCGCGGTGGGAGATGCGGTGCTTCTCCTCGGCCGACATCTCGGCGAAGGTCCGGCCCTCGCCGTCGTCGGGAACGAACAGCGGATCGAACCCGAAGCCGCGCTCGCCCCGCTCCTCCGAGGCGATCACGCCTTCGACGACGCCCTCGGCAACGATCTCGGTGCCGTCGGGGAACCAGACGAGCGCGACCGTGCGGAACCGGGCGTGACGCTGGCCGGGGGCGACGGCGTCGACCCGTGCCAGCTCGGCGAGGAGCTTGCGTCGGTTGTCGGCATCGGTGGCCGACGGCCTGGCGAAGCGGGCCGTGTGCACACCGGGGGCGCCGTTGAGGGCCTCCACGAACAGGCCGGTGTCGTCCGCGACCGCGGGCTCACCGGTGCCGACGCTCACCGCCCGCGCCTTCAGTCGGGCATTCGCCTCGAGCGTCGGGCCGTCCTCGGTGACGTCGCCAACGGCCGCGGGGCGCGGGACCAGCTCGGCGACGCCGTCGAACAAGGCTTCGATCTCGGCGACCTTGCCCGGGTTGGCGCTGGCGACCACGAGTCTCATCTCGGCTCCGGCGGGTCGGTCAGCGCGGCGCGCTGCAGCTCGACGATGTCGGCGATCCCGGCGGTGGCCAGGTCGAGCAGGCGATCGAGCTCCACGCGGGCGAACGCGGCGCCCTCGGCCGTGCCCTGGACCTCGACGAAGTTGCCGGAGCCCGTCATCACAACGTTCATGTCGGTCTCGGCCCGGGAGTCCTCGACGTAGGGGAGGTCGAGCAGCGGCTCGCCGTCGACGATGCCTACCGACACCGCGGCGCACTCCTCGCGCAGGGGGTTCGCAGGGATCAGCCCACCGAGGACGAGGCGGGTGAACGCGTCGTGAAGGGCCACGTATCCGCCGCAGATCGACGCGGTGCGGGTGCCGCCGTCGGCCTGGAGCACGTCGCAGTCGACCGTCACCTGTCGTTCGCCGAGCGCGACCATGTCGGTGACGGCGCGCAACGAACGACCGATCAGCCGCTGGATCTCCTGGTCACGCCCGGAGACCCGGCGACGGATCCGTTCGGGGCTGGAGCCGGGGAGCATGTTGTACTCCGCAGTGACCCAACCCTTGCCCGATCCTTTCATCCACCGGGGAACGTCGTCCTCGATGGACACGGTGCAGAGCACCTGTGTTCGGCCGAATGAGACACGCACCGAGCCCGGTGTCATCTCCGTGAAGTCACGCTCGAATTGCACGGGGCGGAGCTCGTCGGGACGACGGCCATCGGATCTCACGACTCGGTCAGCCTCCAGGTCGGGCGGTCGGCACCCATCATCGTCGATCACGTCTCCGACCGGATCGATGCTGGCACAGTGCGAGACCGCCGGTCGACAGTGACTCGTTCCGACAGACCGGGCGCGGTGGCGGCCGGCGCCGCTCACGCAGGCGCACGCCGCCCTGCCGGGTGGGCCCCGCAGGTGGTGGCACCCGACGGGTGGCCGATGAGGTCGACCCGGATACGATCAGGTCACGAGGCCATGCGCGCTCGCCCACACGCCGCTGGCCCGGCCCCATCCCGAACACGCGATGCAGAGAATCGCGAGGTGTCGAGCGCCGAACGGCGTGGTCGCGCGGCACCGTGGCGGACAGGACGGATGCGATGCAACAGGCGGATCAGCCGGTCTTCGATCGTGCGGAGCAGTACGAAGCAGTCGCCAGTGGATTGCTGCCCGGCGAACGGATCTTCGCGGTGTACGAGTGCGTTGGTCAGCACGGCGGCTTTGCGGCGATCACGTCGCTCCGCTTCATCATCCAGGACCACTCCATCGGCGGCCATCACAACGCGATCACGTCGGTTCCCTATACCCGGATCACGAGTGTGTCCGCCGTCGCCAACAAGGCCCGAATCGGCCGTGCCGTCCCGTCGAGCTCGATCGCCGTGAGCACCGGGCACCACACGTTCCTCGCCGAGCTCGGTGGCGACGAGAAGGCGGCCCACGTCCACAACGTGGTCCTCCACTACATCGCCTCACCGGCCTGACCCGGATCCCCGCTCCCCCGCCGGCCGGCGGAGAGATCAGGCGGGGTCGTCGCCCCGGAGGAACGCGGCGATCGTCGGGTAGGCGGTGCGGTCCTGCATCAGGAACAGGTGACCGCCGTCGAACGTGGCGAGCCGCGCATCGGGCACACCCGCCACGATGACCTCGGCGTTGTCGAGCGGCGCGATGTCGTCGTGCACGCCGGCGCAGACCAGCGTCGGCGCCTCGATCCGTCCGAGCTCACCGGTCACGTCGTGGTGGCTCCGGGCCGCCAGCTGACGGGTCGCGCCGTGGGAGCGAGGCAGGCCCAGGCCGTCGCGGATCGGGCCGTAGGCCCGGCCGAGCCCGGGGACCGGCTCCGCCGCGCTCGGGTCGTAGCGCCGGTCGAACAGGCGGAACAGCACATCGGCGCGCTCCTCGCCCTCGAGATCGGCGAGCTCGTGGAGCGGGTAGGAGGCGTGATCACCGCCCGGCGAGGTGCAGCACAGCACCAGCCGATCGACGACATCGGGATGGCGGATGGCCAGGTGCTGGGCGACCATCCCGCCGAACGACACGCCGACGACGTGGCACCGGTCCCAGCCGACGGCCCGGACGAGGGCGGCGGCGTCGTCGGCGAAGCTCGCCATCGTCGGCGGCGCCTCGATGTCGTCGCTGCGGCCGAGGCCCCGGTGGTCGTAGTGCAGGACCCGGAACTCCCGGTTCAACGGGTGCGCGGCCGGCGCGCTGCGGCGCAGGTCTCCCCCACTACCGGAGATGGCCAACACCGGCGGCCCGTCGCCGTACCTCTCCGTGTGGAGCGACCCCCACCCGAGATCGACCCGGGCCACGACGCCGTCGTGCAGCTCACTCATCGCCGATCACGCCCTCCCGACACCAAGACGCCCGAGCTTCGCACGACCTGCGGGTGATCGGCCACGATGACGCCCGTGCACGGACGCAGCGAACGCAGGACGCTGCCGACGCCGGGGCTCCTCGCGCTGATCGCCGCGTTCTGGTTGGTGCCCCAGGTCGTCGCGCTGTTCGCGGTACCCGGTGTGGCCACCGGGCCGAGCTACGGGAGCGTCCGGGCCGCGCTGCAGTGGGAGGTCGTCCCCGACGCCGGCGGCGCGGTGATCGCGCTGTGGGCGATCGTGTGGCTCGGTTGGGTCGACCTCGTCCGCCACGAGCGGTTCCGCACGCGCCGCTGGGTCGCGGTGGTCCCGGTCGTGATGGTCGGCGCCGCCGTCGGAGCGACCGACCTCGGCCGACTCGACGACGCCGGCGCCGGCCTGGTGACGGTGCTCGTCGTCGGGACGTTCTTCACCGGCGTCAGCGAGGAGCTGATGTTCCGGGGCATCACCCTGCAGGCGATGCGTGACCGCCACCGGGAGTGGTTGGCTGCCGCGCTGAGCTCGTTGCTGTTCGGCGCGCTCCACCTCGCCAACATCGTCGTCGCCGGGCCGGGCGCGATCATCCAGGCGTTCTGGGCGACCGGCCTCGGGTACCTGCTCTACCTGTGCCGGCGGGTCGGCGGCGGCATGGCGCTTCCCATCGTCGTGCACTGGGTGTGGGACATCTCGTCGTTCAGCCCCGTGCTCGGGCGCGACGACGAGGTCATCGAGACCAAGGCGTTCGCCCTGTTCCTCATGACCCTGGCGTTGCTGGCCGTGGTCGCCGTCCGGCGCCGCTCGGTGCCGACGTCACCCCCACCGACGGGCCCGACATCGGGCGTCGCCGGAGGCGGCGCTCAGAAGTAGATGATCTTCTCGGCCTGCTCGGCGACCTCGTCGAGCGGGCCCGTCCACGCACCGGTCGACAGGTACTTCCAGCCGGCGTCGGAGACGATGAACACGATGATGCCCTCGTCGATCCGCTCGGCCACCTTCGTCGCGCCGGCCAGCGCGGCGCCGGCGGAGAGGCCGGAGAAGATGCCGATGTCGGCGAGGCGGCGGGTCCACTGCACCGACTCGACCGGGCGCACGATGCGCTTGCCGTCGAGGAGGTCGGCGCCGCCCCACTTCTCGAACACCGGCGGGACGTAGCCGTCGTCGAGGCTGCGCAGCCCCTCGACCTTCTCGCCGGCCGGGGGCTCGACCGCGTAGATCTGGACGTCCGGCTTGTGCTCCTTGAGGTACGTGCCGACGCCCATCAGGGTGCCGCTGGTGCCGAGACCGGCGACGAAGTGGGTGATGTCGGGCACGTCCCGGAGGATCTCCGGGCCGGTCGTGTCGTAGTGCGCCTGGGGGTTGGCGATGTTGCCGTACTGGTAGAGGAACACCCACTCGGGGTGCTCGTCCGCCAGGCGCTGGGCGAGGCGGACCGCGCCGTTCGAGCCCTCCTCGCCCGGGCTGTCGACGATGTCGGCGCCCCACACCTCGAGCAGCTGACGCCGCTCGTGGGACACGTTCTCGGGGAGCACGATCGTGATCGGGTAGCCCCGCATCCGGGCGATCATCGCCAGGGCGATGCCGGTGTTGCCCGAGGACGGCTCGATCAGGCGGGTGCCGGGACGCAACGTGCCGTCCGCCTCGGCGTCGTCGATCATGCGGGCCGCGATGCGGTCCTTGACCGAGCCGGCGGGGTTGCGGTCCTCCATCTTCGCCATGATCCGCACGCGCGGGTTCGGCGACAGCGACGACACGTCGATGATCGGCGTATCGCCGATCAGGTCGGCAACGCTCGAGTAGACCGCCACGGCCGGGCTCCTCAGCTCTCGCCGCCGGCCACCGCCGGCAGGATCGACACCTCGTCGGACTCGCCGACCTTCGTGTCCAGCTTGTCCAGGTAGCGGACGTCCTCGTCGTTGACGTAGACGTTCACGAACTTCTGGAGCTCGCCGCCGGGGGTCGTGAGGTGGCCGGCCATGCCGGGGAACCGCTCGACCAGGTCGCTCACCAGCTCGCCGACCGTGGCGCCCTCGGCCTCGACGCTGGACTGGCCGCCGGCGTGGGGGCGGAGGACGGTGGGGAGACGCACACTGACGGGCACGGGATCTCGATCTCCTGGTTCGCGTTCGCTGCAGGCCGATCCGGCGACGGGTCCGGAAACCCGACCTGTTTGATCGGAATCGTAGTCATTGGTCGAGAACAACCGCCTCCTCCGCGATGTTCCCGTCCACGATCGAGAAGCTGCGCATCATCGGTTCCGGGTGGCGGAGCGAGACGATCGCGTAGTGCCAGCCCGGGTCGGGCGCCTGGCGCACGTCGGTCGGCGACGGCCACGGCCACGTGTGCGTGTGGGAGTGGACGACGCCGATGATCTCGAGGCCGCGGTCCTCGGCGTCGCGGTCGGCCTTCAGGTGGTCGCGGGGGTCGACCGTGTACACCCGGCTCGACGCCGCCGCGTTGCGGCACGGGTACCAGCGCTCGACCCGCCCCTCCCGCTGGTCCCGAGGTGTGTCGCCGGGCGGCGGGCCCGCGATCAGACCACACGCCTCGTCGGGCAGCCCGTGCAGGGCGTGATCGACGATGGCCAACCAGATGTCCGTCCCGAGGCGCAGCATCGGCGGCGAGGGTAGCCCCGGGCGGGCCGGGGGCCCGGAACCGGCGACATCGCCGACCACCCGCTCGTCGACGGCTCCTGCGGGACCACGAACCCGCGGGAGCGGCGCGGGCCGGCTTGCTAGCCTCGAACGCCTCATGGCGCGTGGAACGAAGGGCTCGAAGCAGAAGAAGCCGGCCGACGGCCGCCAGGTCGTCGCGACCAACCGTCAGGCGCGCCGCGACTACGAGATCATCGACACCCTCGAGTGCGGCATCGTGCTCAAGGGGTCGGAGGTCAAGGCGCTGCGCGAGGCGAAGGTCCAGCTCAACGACACCTACGCCCGCGTCGAACGGGGTGAGCTGTGGCTGCTCGGCCTCCACATCGCCCCCTACAGCCACGGCGCCGGTGCCATGGGCCACGACCCGGACCGGCGCCGCAAGCTCCTCGCCCACCGGGCCGAGATCGAGCGGTGGAGCCCCCGCCTCGACCAGGAGCACCTGACGCTGGTGCCGCTGTCGCTCTACTTCCGCAAGGGCAACGCCAAGCTCGAGGTCGGCCTCGCCCGGGGCCGCAGGCAGTACGACAAGCGCCAGGTCATCGCCCAGCGCGACGCGGACCGCGAGGCCGAGCGGGCCATGGCCCGGGGCATGCGGGGCCGCCAGGGCTGAGCGGCCCCACCCGCCGGGCCCGGCAGGCACCGCCGCCGGCGAAACCGACGGTTGGGCGGTCACGGCGGGGGTATACTGACGGGCTACACGGGGCTGATCGGTTTCGACGTTGGGACCGGAAGTCGTACGTGCGACCGGAGTTGCTCAGACTCCTTAAACGGGGCAACCAAAGAGACGCCAACAATGACGATCTCGCCCTCGCCGCCTGACCTAGTTAGGTGACGAAGGGGAACTAGCGACCGGTAACGGCACGCGGGGTCAGTCCATCGCAGCCTGGCAACAGAAGCGGTGGAGACAGCAGGGACAGACCGCTGACGGCGTGAAAGACCGCTGACAACCGGGGAAAGACCCGGCGGGAGGGCTTCGGCCCGATCGACCCGGCGATGTGGCGCCCGTTGAGCCACACACTCGGGAATGGTCGTAGCACGGGCGGTAACCGCCTGACGGACGGGGGTTCGATTCCCCCCAGCTCCACGAGCTGGCTCTTCGCGTGCTCGGCGCCTGCGGCGCCTCGCACCGGAGGGCCGCAGTGCCTTCCGCTCCGCTCGGGGCCGTCAGGCCCGGCGGGCCCTTGGCACGGGTCCCGAACCTCGCTGACGCCGGTTGCGCGCCCGTTGCGCGCCCGTTGCGCGCCCTGGCGAACACTTGCCCGCCTCGCGTGCGCGCCAAGTGGCGACCCAGGTTCTCCTCCAGGTCGACGACGTCGGCTGCTTCGGCGCTCCACACGAGCAACGATCGTGCGACGCCTGCCGCCGACAGCCCGGACAGAGCAAGTGTCTGCTCGAACACCCGCTCACGGTCCCGCACCTCTTCACCGCCCGGCCAGCTGGCAGAGGTACGGATCCCGACTGACACCGAAGCGGCGCGCAGCCCACATCACCGCGTTGCCCGGATGTGCTGGTTCCGACCGGCGGAGCCTGCGCTCCGTCGAGCCTCTTCAGCTGGAACCGGTCGTCGTCCATGTGCGATCGGCGCCCGATCCACTGGACGCCGGGGCCATCGTCCATGGACGTTCACCCGGGTTGTCGGTCAGTCGATCGTTCCGGCGGGGACGACCCACTCGCAGGCTTGGCCGGTGACCGCGGCGATCATGTCGAAGTCCTGGTCGTAGTGCAGAACCGTCAGGCTGCGCTCCTCCGCGGCGGCAGCGATGAGCAGATCCGGGATCTTCCGTCCGCGTTGGCTCTTCGATGCGAGGTGCCGCTGGACTTGCTTCGCGCGAGTGACGTGGTCGGCGGTCGTGGGTACTGCCGGGAACACGTCGAGTGCCGTCACGAGGCGATCCCACTCACGAGCGTTGCGGGCAGAGAAGCCGACCTCGAGATCGGAGACGCTCGCCCGGCCGAGCCGACCGGCGTCCGCGAGAGGCTCGACGACCACCCGCACGGCAGGCGTCGACAGGCGCTTGAGGACGCTCGTATCGACGACGTGAGTCAGCGCCATGCATCCTCGCGGTCGCCGAGCTCAGCGGCCGCGAGTGTGTCGAGCGAGCGTGTCACACGCTCGTCCCGTGAGGCGGCGGCCCGCCGGAGGGCCTCGTTGACCGTCTCCTTGAGCGTGCCCGTGCCGAGCTCGGCGCGGGCCGCACCCAGAACCGCGTCATCGATGTCGACCAGGTGCTTCGTCACCATCCGAAGTATATCCATTGAGCACGCGGTATATCTCCAGACACCTGCGACCGCTCGTGTCGTACGCAAACCAGCACACGCCCGCAGCTGCGGGTGGCAGGGTCATGGGGTCGGGCGCGGCCGCTCTTCGTGGCTAGCTTGCCTGCGATGGATGGGCGGGTAGCGTCGGAACGGGCGAGTCGGGTGCTGCGAGCGCTCGCCGATCTGTCGCCGTCGTCAGTGCAGCGGGCGTCCGCGCTGACCATCCCGACCGAGTGGTTCCGGTGGTTGTCGGCGAAGTCGGTCGACCTGTTCATCCCGGGGCCGTACTACGAGGGTCGCCCCGGATCGGTGCGTGAGGCGGTCAGCCAGTTCACCGAGCCCGCACCCGACCAGACCATCCGGGTCGCCGCACTCGATCGCCAGTTCGGTGAGCGGCTCGCAGCGGTCGACCAGATCCGGCCCGGCCAGCGCTCGATCCGCGTCGGTTGGCTGTTCCTCGCCGGGCGCATCGACGACGGGGAGTCGCGCTCGCGTCGGGTGTTCCTGCCCCTCGTCAGCGTTCCGGTGCGGGTCGAGCGACCGATGGCGTTCGGCGACGCCCGGCTCCTGCCGGCGGGCGACGTCGAGCTCACCGACCTCGTCACCGATCTCGAGGCGCGTACGCGCCTCGAATCGAAGATCGAGCTCGGCGGCGGAGCGCTCGCGGGCACGAACGACCCGGCGATCCCGCGGGCGCTGCTCAACCGACTCGGTTCCCTGCGACGCTTCGCCCAGGACGCGGCCGACGCCGCCGACCTGCCCACCCGCCGGCTCATCCCGGCGACGCAGAACCCCGACCGCCTCATGCGGGACGACTCCTTGTCCATCGTCGCCGGGGTCGGGGTCTACGCAGCGCACGAGACGGCGACATCGAGCCGGGCCGGCTCGCTGCGGGCCTGGGCGGACGGTGATCTCGAGCGGTGGACGGCCCTCCACTCGGTATACGTCGACGCGCCGCCGTCCCGGCCCGACCACCCCGACGCCGACGCACCGGTCCGCTCCCCGTACCTGCTGACCGAGGCCCAGCGATCCGCCGTCGTCGAGAGTCGAACCGCCCCGGTCACGCTCATCTCCGGCGCGCCGGGCACCGGCAAGTCGCACACGATCGCCGCCATCGCCTGCGATGCGCTCGCCCGTGATGAGAGCGTGCTCGTCGCGGCCAAGGCCGACGCCACCGTCGACGCGCTGCTGCAGCTCTTCGAGCGTGCACCGGGACCGGAGCCGATCGTGTTCGGCTCGAGCGAGCGCCGCGAGGCACTGGCCGAGCGCCTCGCCGCAGGACAACTCGCACCGCTGCCCGATCGGGCCGTCGAGCAGGCCCGCGAAGCGCACGAGCGAGCCTGGAGCGGACGCCGGTCGACGTACGACTCGATCGCCGACCGGTTACGGGCGGAGGCCCTCGGCGCCGCGGCCGCCGACACCGCCGAGCGGGCACGAACGATCGCGCCCCGCCTGTTCGACGCGACCTCAGCCGGACCGGACATCGAGGCCGAGATGGAACGCGAGCTCGAGCAGCTGACCGAGCCCCACTCCGGTTGGTGGCGGCGCTGGCGTACCTCTCGCCGTCGTCGCGCGCTCCTCGATCGGATCGGGGCGGCGCCCGACACCAGCCTCGGCGACGTCGCCGAGGCGGTGACCGTCGCCCGGGCCTTGCGTGCGGCGCGCGACCTCGAGGCCGCCGGCGGCCTGGAGATCGGATCGGACTGGGACGACCTGCGTCGCCTCGACGCAGAGGCCCGCGAGGCCAGCGCACGGTGGCTGGCGGCCGACAGCCGCTCGCCCGACCGGCTGAGCCGCTCGACGCTGCCCGCCATCGCGACGCTGGCGACCGCGTTGCGCAGCGGTCGTGCGGCAAGACGACAGCAGCTCGGACGACTCGACCAGCGGCTGACCCACGCCCTTCCCCTGTGGGTGGGTTCGCTCCCGGACATCGACGACCTGCTGCCGGCGGTGGCCGGGTTGTTCGACGTCGTGATCCTCGACGAGGCGTCCTCGGCCGACCAGCCCTTGGCCGCGCCGGCGCTGCTGCGCGGGCGACGGGGCGTGGTGGTCGGCGATCCCCAGCAGCTGAGGCACGTGTCGTTCCTCTCCGACGAGCAGATGGCGTCCGCCATCGACATGCACCACCTCGACGAGGACCCGCTGCTGGCGGCCCGGCTCGACGTCAGGAGGAACAGCGCGTTCGACACGGCGGCGGCAGTCGCGCCGGTGCTGACCCTCGACGAGCACTTTCGGTCGGACCCGCACCTGGTGGACTTCGTCGCCAACCGCCTCTACGGCGGCGCGGTCGCGGTGGCCACCCGAGCGCCGTCCACCCAGGCGAAGGCCTGCATCGACGTCGTACGACTCGACGGTTCCCGCGACGACGCCGGGGTCGTCTGGTCCGAGGTCGACTGGTGCGTCGAACGACTCCGCGAGCTACGACGGACCGGTCGCCGCAGCGTCGGGCTCGTCACCCCGTTCAGGGCCCAGGCCGATGCCCTGGAGGACGCCGTGCTCCGGTCGTTCTCGGCGGACGACCTCGAGGCGCTCGATGTCCGGGTCGGTACGGTCCACGCCTTCCAGGGCAACGAACGGGACCTGGTGATCGCATCCCTCGGGCTCGGCCCCGACGTGACGGCCAACTCGTGGCGCTTCGTCGAGGACCCGCACCTGTTCGCCGTCCTCGCGACGCGGGCGCGTCGGCGCATGACGGTGCTCGTGTCGGCGGAGCCCCCGCCCGGAGGACTCGTGGCCGACTACCTGGCCCAGGCAGACGCTCTGCTCGAACCACCTGCGCCGGTCGGCGAACCGGGCGCGTGGGTCGCGGGGATCGTGGCCGACCTGCGGGCCGGCGGGATCGCCGTCACGCCGTCGTACCCGAGCGGCCGCCACGTCATCGACATCGCCACCGACGACGCCGACGTCGCCATCGAGTGCGAGGTCCACCCGGGCGGCGCGGACCGCCACATCGAACGGCACCTCGAACTGAGCGAAGCCGGGTGGACCATCCTCGAAGCGCACCACTCGCGTTGGGCCAACCGCCGAGGTGAGCTGGTGATCCACCTCCTCGACCAACTGCGGGCCCACGTGCGATGAGCAGCCCGCGCGAGATCGCGACCGGCTCGGCGGTCGGTCAGCGGCGTCGGTACACGTCGGAGCGGTGGTCGACGGCAACAACCGTCACCTCATGGCGCTCCTCGTCGATCTCGTAGATCACGCGGAAGTCACCTCGTCCGGCGCTGTGCTTGCCCTCGAGCTCGAGCCGGAGTGCCCGCCCCACCCGTTGGGGGTTCGACGCAAGGCCGCCGTAGACGAACTCGACGCACGCCGTCGCCCCCTTCTCGGGCAACCGGTCGAGCGACCGCAGCGCGCTCGCCGCCCAGACGACGCCGAACGGCTCAGGCGCCACGCGCCCTGACACGGGCGAGTACCTCATCCCGCGAGAGGTGTTCGGTCCGGCCCGTGGCGATGTCGTCCGATCCCGCACGCACTGCGGCGAGCGCCGTCGTGGCGCTGAGGATCTCGAGCGTCTCCTCGAGAGACTCGAGGTCCTCGACGCTCAGCATGACCGCAGCCGGGCGGCCGTGCTTGGTCACGACGACACGACCGTGCTCACGCTCGAGCCGTTCGACGACTTCCGACAAGCGGTTCTTCACGTCGGCCAGCGGAAGATGCTCGCTCTGCGACATAGCCACAAGTATGGCCAACTCTGCCGTCCGGTCAAGACGGCGAGCGATGCACACGAGCGCAGTGGCCGGCGGACGCGTGCGACCCTGAGGCCCGAGGCACGAGGAGCCCACCGAGGGAGGGCCCGTCGGCAACCCTCGGCTGCCGATCCGGCCCGCACGGCCCGCCCGCGACCGATCGAGCGTTCGCGCTGGTACACAGGATCTCGATGCAGCGACTCTCCGCGGCGACTACCGCGCTCGCCATCACCGTCTCGCTCGCTGCGTGCAGCGGCGGCGACGACACGACTGCCGAGGGCGGCTCCCCGGTGTCGGCGACCGGCGTGACCGCCGACAGCATGGTCACCGCGACGATGACCGAGGCACCGACGACGTCGACCACCGTGGCCGCGTCCACGACCACCGTCGCCGATCCCGACGCTGGCGAGGCGGCGATGACGACCACGACGACCGCCGCGACACCGGAGGACCCGGTGGCCGCACTCGTCGCACTGTGGCGGACGTATCCACTCGACGCCGACAACGGGATGTGCACGCTGTACCCGCACATGGACGTCGACCAGGTCCACGGATGGCTGTCGTCGAGCGTTGCGGGCAGTCGCGACGTGACGTTGGCGATCGAACCGGCGGAGATCGCGCCGCTTGCCCGGCTCGTCACCACCGAGGAGTTCGACGACTCGCTCCGCCAGGTGTGCGGCTGACGGGCGCAACTCCCGAGCTGACCTGAACCTGACTCAGCTACGCTCGTTCACCATGGCGTTGCTCACCAACTTCGGGTCGAGGCTCCGCTCCCTCCTGCACCGGCCTCGTCGACCCGGGCCGTGTGAGGAGCTCGACGACCCGCGTCGCGCCGAGGGGGCGAAGCGGCCGACCGCCGAGGACCTCAAAGGGGCCGCTCGGCACGGCTTCTGAGCCGTACCGGGCCGGCGGGTCTCCGCCAAGCGCGGGACCCGTCCCCCACCGGCGCGCGCGGTCGGCGACCCGCAACCCGCGGAATCGACGTGGCAGGTCGGAGGTGAGCCGCCGGTACCGGGCGCTCGCGCGTGCGACGGGATGCAACGCCCGTGCCGTTCGGGCTAGGAAGAGGCGACACGTTGTGACGTCGGCCACAACCCGGTGGCCTTCCGTGTCCGGAGCGTGAGCGGGACCCGCTCCACACCACCAGGACCGCCAGCGGGCGGAAGGAGCCCCACGATGCGCACCTCGATCAGCATCGGCAGCGCCTACTACGACGGCGACGACTGGGACGACATGGTCGCCTTCGTGCAGGCCGCCGAACGCCTCGGCGTCGACTCCGTCTGGTCCGCCGAGGCCTGGGGCCTCGACGCGGTGACCCCGCTCGCCTACCTGGCCGGCCAGACCGAGCGCATCCGGCTCGGCACCGGCATCATGCAGATCAGCGCCCGGGCGCCGTCGATGACCGCGCTGAGCGCGCTGTCGCTGGCCCAGCTCAGCGGCGACCGGTTCACCCTCGGCCTCGGCGTCAGCGGCCCGCAGGTCGTCGAGGGGTTCCACGGCGCCAGCTTCGCCAAGCCGCTGTCACGCCTGCGCGAGCACGTCGAGATCGTCCGCATGATCACCCGCGGCGAGCGGGCCAGCTACGACGGTGAGCACCACACGCTCCCGCTGCCCGGCGGCGAGGGCAAGGCGCTGCGCACGTCGATCCGGCCCCGGGCCGACCTGTCGATCTACCTCGCCACCCTCGGCACCCGCTCGCTCGAACTGACCGGCGAGCTCGCCGACGGCTGGCTCGGCACCTGCTTCGTGCCCGAGCACGCCGACGTGATGCTCGACCCGATCCGGCGGGGCGCCGAGAAGGCCGGACGGACCCTGGACGACCTCGCCATCCACGCCGGCGGGATCGGCGGCGTCGGCGAGAACGTCGAGGAGCTCGTCGCACGGGCCCGCCCACAGATGGCGTTCACCCTCGGCGGCATGGGCTCACCGAAGACCAACTTCTACAACGCCGCCTACAGCCGGGCCGGCTTCGAGGACGCCTGTCGCGACGTGCAGCAGCGCTGGGTCGCGGGCGACCGCGACGGCGCCGCGGCCGCCGTGCCGACCGAGCTGGTCCTCGCGGCGAACATCCTCGGCACCCCGGAGATGGTCGTCGAGCGCATCCGGGCCCACGCCTCGGCCGGGGTCGACTCGATCCGCGTCGGCCCGCAGGGCAGGACGCTCGACGAGCGCATCGCCAACCTCGAACAGGCCCTCGACCTCGTCGAGCAGGCCACCGCGCACCGGCCGGCCGCAACCTCGACGACGAGCGGCTGACCACCCGCCGCGGCGACGTCGCGCCCGCGATCGTGCCCGCCGGCCGATGAGCAGCGGGCGGCGCGGAGCGACCCGATGAGCTCCGTCATCCCGATCCCATCGATCCCGCTCACCTCACGGAGCTGGGCGGGAGGTCGGGGTGGTTCGGGGCGCGGTTCTCGGCTCGGGCGGCGAACGCCTCGGCCATGTCGTCGGTGTCGAACATCGCCGCGTTCCAGTTGGCGATGAACTCCAGGCCCTCGGCGACGCTGTGGTCGCGGGCGTGGTCGATGGTCCGCTTCGTGCCCCAGATGGCCATCGGGCTCTTCGCCGCGATCTCCGCGGCCACGTCGAGCACCGCGGCGACCATCGTCTCGTGGTCCGGGTAGAGCTCGTTCACGAACCCGGCGGCGCGGGCCTCGGCGGCCGACCAGCGCCGGCCCGTGTACGCCAGCTCCCGAACGATGCCCTCCGCGACCAACTTGGGCATCCGCTGCAGGGTCCCGACATCGGCGGTCATCCCGATGTTGATCTCCTGGATGCAGAACCAGGCCGACTCGGTGGCGTAGCGCAGGTCGGCCGCCGACACCAGGTCGACGCCACCGCCCACACACGCACCCTGGATCGCGCACAGCACCGGCATCCGGGCCCGCTCGAGGCTGGTGAGCGAGTCCTGATAGCGCATGGCGAAGGACCGGAACCGCTCGTTGCGCCGGCTGCGATGACCCCGGTCCGACCCGTCACCGCCCGACCCGCCGGCGACGTCATCGCCGGCGAACACGGCCAGGTCCATGCCTGAGCAGTAGTTCCGCCCCTCGGCCGACAGCACGATCGCCCGTACCGAACCGGAGTCCGACAGCCCGTCGACGATCTCGGGCAGTTCACGCCAGAACGCCGGGATCATCGAGTTGCTCTTCTCGGGGCGGATCATGCGGACGTGCGCGACCTTGTCGCTCACCTCGACGTCGAAGCACTCGTGGGCCATGCGGATCCTCCTCGGGGCGTCGAGGGCCCAGCCTTGCCAGCGCGGCCCCCGTCGGGCCAGCCGGTCAGCGGTCGGGGCGGAGGCCGGCGACGAGCAGGGCGACCAGGCGGCGGGGGTCGTAGCCGCCGTCGGGGTCGGCGCCGACGCAGAGGTTGCCGACGCCCCGCATCAGCTCCAGGGCCTCGATGTCGGGTCGGACCTCGCCGGCTTCGGTGGCGGCATCGAGCAACTCGGCGCACACCGGCACCAGCCGCTCGATGAAGTAGGCGTGGAGGGCGCCGAACTGCTCCTCGTCGGAGCCGAGCGCCGCAGCCAGGCCGTGCTTGGTGACCAGGAAATCGACGAACTGGTCGATCCACCGGGCGAGCGCGACGTGGGGGCTCGGCTCCGCGGCGAGCAGCGCCGGGCCGGCTTCGGCGCACGCCTCGACCTGGTGGCGGTAGACGGCGATGACCAGCTCGGCCCGGTTCGGGAAGTGGCGGTAGATCGTGCCCATCCCGACGCCGGCCTCGGCTGCGATGTCGCGCACGGGCGCGTCGACCCCGGCGCGGGCGAAGACCGAGGCGGCCGCGTCGAGCAGCGCCGCCTCGTTGCGACGAGCGTCCGCCCGCTTCGGCCGTGCCCGGCCCGCTCCCCCATCGCCGCTGCCGTCCCCGTCGTCGTTGCCGTCCCCGTCGTCGTTGCCGTCCCCGTCGTCGTTGCCGTCCCCGTCGTCGTTGCCATCCCCGTCGTCGACCACGCCCTTCGACCCTCCTGAGGCGCACGCCACCATCACCGAACCGTTGACAAGCGGAACAACGCTCCGTATCGTGAGCGGAGCGGCGTTCCGCTTACCCAGGATGCCACGGTCGACGGCTGTGCTCCAGGCGTTCCGCCCGAACGAGCCCGGCCACAACGAGACGCCGCGTCCACCCGCACCACGCCCGACGGAGGCACGCGTCCATGCAGTACCGCACCCTCGGCACGACCGGCGTCCAGGTCAGCACCCTCGCCCTGGGCGCCATGAACCTCGGCGCCATCGGCCGCACGACCCAGGACGAGGCCACCGCCATCGTCGACGCCGCGCTCGACGCCGGGATCAACCTCGTCGACACCGCCGACATGTACGGCGACGGCGAGTCCGAGGAGATGGTCGGCAGGGCGATCGTCGGCCGCCGCGACGACGTCGTGCTCGCCACGAAGGCCGGCCTGCCCATCGGCACCGAGCGCAACCACCGGGGCAGCTCACGGCGATGGCTGGTCACCGCGCTCGACAACAGCCTTCGCCGCCTCGGCGTCGACCACGTGGACCTCTACCAGGTCCACCGCTGGGACCCGACGACGAGCGACGAGGAGACCCTCGCCACCCTCACCGACCTGCAGCGGGCCGGCAAGATCCGCCACTTCGGCTCCTCGACCTTCCCCGCCCACCGCGTCGTGGCGACCCAGTGGACCGCGCGGGACCTGGGTCTGCGCCGCTACGTGACCGAGCAGCCGCCGTACTCGATCCTCCAGCGCGGCATCGAGGCCGACGTCCTCCCCGTCGCCATCGAGCACGGGCTCGGCGTCCTCGTGTGGAGCCCGCTGGCGTCGGGCTGGCTCACCGGCGCCATCCGTGAGGGCCGCGAGATCACGACGAACCGATCGGCGTCGAGGCCGCAGTGGTTCGATACGTCCGTCCCCGCCAACCGGGCCAAGCTCGATGCCGTCGAGCAGCTGGCGAAGGTCGCGGCGGACGCCGGCCTCACGATGATCCAGCTCGCGCTCGGGTTCGTGACCGCACACCCGGCAGTGACCTGCGCACTGGTCGGCCCCCGCACGCTCGAGCACCTGCGCTCCCACCTCGACGCCACGGACACCGTGCTCGACACCGACGTCCTCGATGCGATCGACACGATCGTCGCCCCCGGCGTCGACCTCGACCCCGACGCCAACCACTTCACCCCACCCGCCCTCGCCGACGCCTCGCTGCGGCGGCGCTGACCGAACAGGACCAACGCATGGCACCCACACCCCGACCGAGCTTCGGCATCCTGACCGCACCCATGCAGGTCGCCTACGAGGAGGTGCTCCGGGTCTGGGAGGAGGCCGACACGATCCCGGAGATCGACCACGCCTGGCTGTTCGACCACCTCCTGCCGATCGGCGGCGACCTGTACGGCCCGATCCACGAGGGCTGGACGCTGCTCTCGGCGTTGGCGGCACGGACCGAGCGACTGCGCCTCGGCCTGCTGGTGACGTCGAACCGGTTCCGGCCCCCGGCGCACCTGGCGAGGATCGCCGCCAGCGTGGACATCGTCTCCGGCGGGCGGCTCGACTTCGGGATCGGCGTCGGCTCCCGGCCCGACCACCCCATGGCCCGACGCGAGTACGAGGCCCACGGCCTGGCGTTCCACGACAGCGAGCACGCGATCGGGAGCTTCGCGGAGGCGTGCGCCATCGTCCGGCGGATGTGGACGTCCGACGAGCCGTTCGACGTCGACGGCACGTACCACCAGCTCACCGGCGCGTTCTGCAACCCCAAGCCGGTCCAGCGGCCCCATCCCCCGATGGTGATCGGCGGGCGGGCCTCGACGACCCTGCGGGTGGCGGCCGAACACGCCGACGTCTGGAACATCCCCGGCGGCGGCGACATCGACGACGTCGCCCGCCGCAGCGCCCTCCTCGACCGCTACTGCGCCGAGATCGGCCGCGACCCGGCAGCGATCGCCCGATCGACCCACATCCCCGTCTCCTATGACGACCCCGCCGGCACGCGCCGGTCGATCCGCGAGGCCCTCGACGCCGGCTTCACCCACGTCGTCCTCGGACTGGCCCCGCCCTACCCGACCGCCGTCGCCAGTTGGGTGGCCGACGAGCTCATCGTGCCGTCGAGCTAGCGGTCCGGCCCGGCCGCGGCGACGAAGTCGAGCACCGCCCGGTCGAAGTGCTCGGGTTGCTCGATGTTGATCGAGTGGCCGCCCTCGAGCTCGACGATCGTGACGTCGTCGATGGTGTCGCGGACCACGGCGACGTGGGGCTGGAACGCCTTCTCCCACCGTCCGTTCACCAGCAGCGTCGGCACCGCGAGGCGACCGAGCTCATCGGCGCTGCGCCAACCGCCGACGTGGGTGACGACCCGTTCGACGACGGCCGGGTCCATGGCGTCGGCGGCCGCGACCATCCGGGCCTGGACGTCGGAGGGAAACCGGGTGGCGTGGATCGGGTGCTGCGGGAGCCGGCGGAGGTCGGCGGGGATCCTCGGCGGCTCGTCCGGGTCGCGTCCGACACCGAACACGGCCCGGGAGTTGGTGAACACCATCCCGAGGACCCGGTCGGGGTGGGTGAGCGCGTAGCGGATGCCGATCGCCCCGCCCATCGAGTGCCCGACCACAAACCAGCGGTCGATCCCGAGCAGCTCGCGCACCGAGTCGAGCCGCTCGACGACCGCGTCCGGCGCGTACGCCTCCGGATCGTCTGGCGCGGGAGAGCGGCCGTGGCCGAGAAGCTCGACCTGGACGAGGCGCAGCCGCGCGCCGAGCCGCTCGCGGTTGAGGTCCCACTGGGCGTTCGACGACAGGAAGCCGTGGACCAGCACGGCGGGCACCCCGTCCGCTCGCCCGGCGACCTCGGCGTGCAGCGGCGGCGTCATCGAACCCATCGTGGTCGATGGGCCGCCTGCGATCCCTCATCGACTCGGGCGGCCCCCGAAGGCGACCGACGCAGGAGCGCCGCGCGTCAGTCATCGTTCATGTAGATGACAGACGCCCGAACTATCTCCATTTCCGTGAACCGATCGTGCCGCCCGTGCGAAAGAGCGAATGTCCGGGTGGATCGGCCGGACGGCTCTGGAGGAGGAGACCGGGATGACCACGACCGAGCGTGCACGACCCACGAGTACCGCACCGGGGCGCTCGCCCGTGGCGGCCATGCTGGCCCGGCTGCACGCCCGGCTCCAGCCGGTGAGCACCGGGTCGGTGGCGACCTACATCCCGGCGCTCGCGGCCGCGCCCGCCGATGCCCTCGGCATCGCCCTCGCGACCTTGGACGGCTATGTCCACACCGCCGGCGACGTCGACGTCCCCTTCACGATCCAGTCCGTCTCCAAGCCGTTCGTCTACGCCCTCGCGCTCGCCGATCGCGGTCCGGACGGCGTCCACGCCAGGATCGGCGTCGAGCCGACGGGTGAGGCGTTCAACACGATCGCGGTCGACGAGGTCGCCGGGCGGGCCCGCAACCCGATGGTCAACGCCGGGGCGATCGTCGCCGCCAGCCTGGTCGACGGCGCCGACCCGGCGGCGAAGCTGGAGCGCATCCGGTGCGGCCTGTCGGTGTTCGCTGGCCGCGACCTCGAGGTCGACGAGGAGGTGTGGCGCTCCGAGCGCCTCACCGGGAGCCGCAACCGCGCCATCGGGCACATGCTGTGGACGGCGGGGGCCCTGACCGGCGACGTCGACGACGCGCTCGACGTCTACTTCGGCCAGTGCTCGCTGAGCGTCACCGCCCGCGACCTCGCCGTCATGGTCGCGACGCTCGCCAACGACGGCGTGAACCCGCGCACCGGGGCACGGGCCATGAGCGCCGACGACGTCGGCCGCGTGCTCAGCGTCATGGCCACGTGCGGCATGTACGACTACGCCGGCGAGTGGCTCTACGAGGTCGGCCTCCCGGCCAAGAGCGGCGTCTCCGGCGACATCGCCGCGGTGCTGCCCGGCCAGATGGGCATCGGGCTCTACAGCCCCCGCCTCGACGAGCGGGGCAACAGCGTGCGGGGCATCGCCGCGTGCCGCGAGCTGTCGAACGTCTACGACCTGCACATGCTCCGTCCCGCCGGCCACCGGTCCGACACGTCCGGTCGCAGCTTCTCGGCCGCCGCGGTCCACTCGTCGCGGGCCCACACCGACGAGGACCTGGCGCTCCTGGCCGAGCACGGGTCGACGATCGCAGTGCACGAGGTCCAGGGCGAGCAGTCGTTCGCCACCGCCGAGGCCCTGGTCCGCCGGATCGAGGACGGCCTCGACGAGGTCGACTGGATCGTGTTGGACCTGCGCCGGTGCGGGCGCATCGACCGCCCGGCCAAGCTCCTGGTCGACGGGCTCCTCAACATGCTCGACGAGCGCGGCGTCACGACGGTCGCCGTCGACCCCCGGCCGGAACCGGTCCTCGGTCGACCCATGGCCGACGACGCGGTGGCACCCCGGCGCTTCGCCGACCTCGACACCGCACTCGAGTGGTGCGAGCGCGAGTTGCTCACCCGAGAAGGCAGCCACGTCGCGCCGGGCCATCGCGCACCGGTCGCCCTCGCCGACCAGGAGCTCCTCGCCGATCTCGACGCCGCCCAGGTCGCCGTCGTCGAGCGGCTCACCGCGCTCGCCATCCTCGGGCCGGGCGCGGTCGTGTTCGAGGAGGGCGAGGCGACCGACGGGATCTACTTCGTGTCGAGCGGGCGGGTCGCGGCCGACATCGCCGTCGGCGACCCCGTCCGACGGTCGCGGATCAGCACCCTCGGGCCCGGGCAGTCGTTCGGCGAGATGGGTGTGCTCGAAGGCGTGCGACGCTCCAGCCGCATCGTCGCCGAGGTACCGACCCGGTGTCACGTGCTCACCAACCAGGCTTTGATGACGCTTCAGGCGGAGCACCCGGAGATCTGCATGACGATCCACAAGGCGCTCGCCCGGAACCTCTCCGAGCGCCTGCGCCACACGACCCGTCTGCTGCGGACGGTCCAGTCCTGATCGGCCGGGGACGAGCGAGACGACCTCGACGCGCTCGGGAGCGACCTCCGCGAGGTGATCGTCACGCTCACCCGCGACGACGGCGGTGCGTGGACAGGACGGCGGGGCCGGGTCGACGCCGGGCTGCTGGCCGAGGTCGGCTGGCCCGCCGACATCGCACCCCGCTGCTTCCTCTGCGGGCCGACCCCGTTCGTCGAAGCCGCGTCCGCCGCGCTCGTCGAGCTCGGCCACGACCCGTCGAACATCCGCACCGAGCGCTTCGGACCGACAGGAGCCTGACATGGCCGCCAGCGACGTCCCGACCACCCGCACGCTCGACGGCAACGCCGTCGCCGGAGCCCTCGCCGAGCTGTTCAGCGCCGAGATGACGACCGCCGTGACCTGCTGCGCGAGCTGCGGCGACACCCGGGCGCTCGGCGAGCTCGCGGCCCACGTCGACGCGCCCGGCATCGTGCTTCGCTGCGCGTCGTGCAGTGCCGTCCAGCTCCGCCTCGTCCGCGGACCGGGACGGGCGTGGCTCGACCTGCGCGGCGTCGACGTCCTCGAGGTGCCGCTGGACTGAACGGCGGCGCGGACCGCGACCGTTGTCGACCGATCGGCAGCGACACGCGCTCAGCCGGCGACGATCGTGGCCGCCAGCGCGACGCGGTGGTCCGTCGTCCACGGCGGGCCGAGGCGCGTTCGCGGGCCGTGGAGCACGTCGTCGGCGCGGTCACCGAGCAGCGCCGCGGCGTCGGGCTCGACGGTCTTGGCGTCGTAGAACCGGACCTCCCAGCTGCGGGCCTTGGCCAGCTCGACCAGCACCTCGCGGTACATCACCGCATCGGCCCGGGCCTCCCAGGGCGAACGGCGGAGCGTGGCGATGTCGGTCGGGAAGTCGGCCGGCACGGCCCGCAGCGAGATCGAACGGACCGGCGCCGCGAGTGTGTTCGCCAGGTCGTCGAGCGCCGAACTCGTCGCCCGGACCACCGACGAGCGGACCTCGTCGACGAGCGCGGCGGTGCCGGCCTCGTCGAGGCGAGCGCTGTCGTAGTGGATCGGCGCGGCGGTCAACCCCGGCTCGACCAGCTCGACTCGGCGCCGGTCGATGACCTCGTGGTTCGCGGACGCAGTGACGGCGACGGCCCAGCCGAGGTGATCGGCGATCCCCACTCGCATGGCCGGATCTTGCCGCGATGCGACCGTCCGGTCGAGCGGCGGGCCCGACACCGACGGCCGACGCGTGCGATCGTGCCCGAAGGGTCGCACGATCGGCGCGACCGGACCGGCCACGGAGCAGTGACCATGCGAGCAGCGGTGATGACGCGCCACGGCGGGCCCGAGGCGCTGGAGGTCAGCGAGGTGGCCGATCCCGTGCCCGGACCGGGACAGGTGCGGATCGCGGTGCGCGCCGCCGAGGTGAACAACACCGACCCCTGGACCCGGGAGGGGGCCTACGGCGCGGATCCCGGCGTCGCGGTGGGTTGGCGCCAGGTCCCGATCGAGGTCCCACGGATCCAGGGCGCCGATGTCTGCGGGGTCGTCGAGTCCGTCGGCGACGGCGTGGACACGTTGCTCCTCGGTCGTCGGGTGCTCGTCGATCCCGCCCGCTACGACGGGCCCGAGCCCGATGCGCAGCCCGACGACATCCTCGGATCCGAGCGCGACGGCGGCTTCGCGGAGCTGGTCGTCGTGGACGCCACCGATGTCCACGACGTCACCGACAGCCCGCTCGACGACGCCGAGCTGGCGTCGCTCCCGATCGCCCACGGCACGGCCATGGGGATGTTGGCCCGCGCCGGGGCGACGGCCGGTGAGCGCCTCGTCGCGACCGGGGCATCGGGCGGGGTCGGCCTCGCCGTCGTCCAGCTCGCCGCGGCCCTGGGCCTCGAAGTCGTCGCGGTGTCGACCGCCGACAAGGACGAGCTCCTCCGGGCGCAGGGCGCGGCCGCGGTGGTCGACCGGCGGAGCGACACGCTCGCCGACGACGTCCGCCGGGCCGCCGGCGGGCCGGTCGAGGTTGTGGCCGACGTCGTCGGCGGTGAGCAGTTCTCGGTCTGGCCCGGCGTGCTCGCCCGGCGAGGCCGGATCGTGGTGGCGGGTGCGGTCGCCGGGCCGATCGTCTCGCTCGACCTGCGTCCGCTCTACCTGGAGCAGCGGCGCATCATCGGCTCGACCATGCACACCCGCGACGACTTCGCCCGCCTCGTCGACCTTGCCCGGACGGGAGCGGTCCGCCCCGTCGTCGCCCATCGGTTCCCGCTCGGGGAGATCCATGCCGCGCAGCAGGCGCTGCGGGCGCCCGACACCGTCGGCAAGGTGGTCATCGAGATCGGCTGACCTCGGGGAGCGGCCGCCGGCGACCTCGGCTCCCGCCGCCGGCCGGGCCACCCGGGCTCACACGAAGTGGGCCCAGTCCTCGAGCGGCATCCGCTCCGAGCGGAGCGTGTTGATCGGCGCGGCGTCGTCGACGTGGCCGATCGACACGCCGCAGAACAGCAGCTCGTTCTCGGGAGCGCCGACGAACTCGCGCACCGACTTGTTGCGGACCGACCAGTACTCCTGCGCGCACGTGCCGAGCCCCTCGGCCGTGGCGAGCAGCATGAACGTCTGCAGGTACATGCCGAGGTCGGACCACTGGGGCGGGCCCATGGCGCGGTCGACGAAGCAGAACAGCGCGGCCGGCGCGCCGAAGAAGTCGTCGTTGTGGGCGAACTGGCGGCGCCGCCCCTCCTTGTCCTCCCGACCGATGCCGAGCGTGGCGTACATCTGCTCGCCGACGGTGAACCGGTTCGTCCGGTACGGCTCGCCGAGGGGGCTCGGGTAGATGTCGTACTCGGTCTCGTCGAACGGCGGCCGGTCGGCGAGGAACTCGCGGAGTCGGGCCATCGAGTCGCCGTTGACGACGTAGATGCGCCACGGCTGAACGTTGCCGCCGCTCGGGGCGCGGGCCGCCTCCTCGACGAGGCGCCGCAGCAGCCCGTCGTCCACCGGCTCGTCGGTGAACTGGCGGACCGACATCCGCTGGCGCACCGCGTCGACGACATCCATGGCTGCGACCTCCGAGATCACACGCGAACTGCGTGGAGAGACCTCTCCACAGCGTCTCCACGGTAGTCAGCCGTGGAGAGATCGCTCCAATCGCCGCGTAGGATCGAGGCGTGGCCGACCGACCGACCCCGACGCCCACCCCGGCCCAACGCCTGGTCAGCGCGACGCTCGACCTCGTCTCGACCGCCGGCTACCACGGTGCCGGCATCAACCAGGTGCTCGCCCGGGCCGGGGTCGGCAACGGTTCGCTCTACCACGCGTTCCCCGAGGGCAAGTCCGAGCTCGTCGCGGCGGCCGTGACCGCCGAGGCCGACCGGGTCACCGCGGCGCTGCGGGCCGCGCTCACCGGCGGCACCGGCGCCGCCATCGACCTGCTCTTCGAGGTCGCGGTCGCCGAGCTCGAGGCCAGCGGGTTCGGCCACGGCTGCCGGGTGACCACGGTGCTCGCCGACGGCAGCGGCGTCGATGCCGTCCGCCGGGCCGGCGACGCCGCCCTGGCGACGTGGGTCGGCCTCATCGCCGACCGCTTCGTCGACGACGGTGCCCGACGCGATGACGCCGAGGCCACCGCCCACGCCCTGGTGGCGCTCTACGTCGGCGCCTGGGTGTGCGCCCGCACCAGCCGCTCCGTCGCCCCGATGCAGGCCGCGCACCGCGCCGCACGCGACCTCGGTCGCTCCGCCGTGGCCCCCGACGCCGACCGGACGTGACCGCCGACGTGCACCTCCGCCGAATGGCGACACGGTGCCATGTGCCCGGCGGTACCATCGTCGTCGTGGAGCACCTGGTCGATCGTCACCTGATCACGGACCTTCTCCTCACCTGACGCGGGCCGACCCACCTCGGCTCGCCGAACCTCCTGCGCCCACCGGGCCGGGAGGTTCTCTCGTTTTCGGCCCCGACCGCGGGCCGCGACCACGAACAGGAGCAACGACATGACCACGTCCCGCCCCGCCAAGGAGGGCCCACTCCGATGGAACGGCCCTACGACGTCACGGAGATCGAGGCACGCTGGCGTGAGCGTTGGGAGGCCGACAGCGTCGGCCTGACCGACGTCGCCACCGTCCCCCGGCGCGACGCCTACACCAACGTCGTCGAGTTCCCCTACCCCTCGGCCGAGGGGCTCCACATCGGCCACGTCTACCGCTATGCCGGGGTCGACACCCACGGCCGGCGCGAGCGGATGCGGGGCCGGCGGGTGTTCCAGCCCATCGGGTTCGACGCCTTCGGCATCCACACCGAGAACTACGCGCTGAAGGTCGGTGAGCACCCGGCGCCCCTGACGGCCAGGACCACCGCCAACTTCCGCCGCCAGCTGTCGCGCCTGGGCATGGCGTGGGACTGGGACCACGCCGTCGACACCAGCGACCCTCGCTACTACGGGTGGACCCAGTGGATCCTGGCCCGCCTGTTCGACGCCGGCCTGATGTACCGGGCGGAGGCACCGGTGATCTGGTGCCCGTCGTGCCTGACCGTGCTGGCCCGCGAGCAGACCGACCACGACGGCACCGTCTGCGAGCGATGCGACACCCCGGTGGTCGATCGGGTGATGACCCAGTGGTTCCTGCGCATCACCGCCTACGCCGACCGCCTGCTCGACGGGTTGGACGACCTGGACTGGCCCGAGCGGGCCAAGCGGCTGCAACGCCAGTGGATCGGCCGCTCGGAAGGCCGCGAGATCGACATCGGCGACCTGACCGTGTTCACCACCCGGCCCGACACCCTGCCCGCCGTCACCTTCGTCGCGGTCGCCCACGGCCACCCGTCCGCGGGCTCGACAGTGCCCCACCCGATGACGGACGAGCCGCTGCCGGTGCTGGCCGCCGACTACGTGGTCGACAGCTACGGCACCGGCGCGGTGATGGGCGTGCCCGCCCACGACGAGCGCGACCGCCGCTTCGCCGAGGAACGGGGACTGCCCGTGTCCGACGCCCCCCTCCTGTCGCCGGGTGACGCCGCCCGATACGGACGGCCGGCGGTGCGGTTCCGATTGCGGGACTGGCTGATCTCCCGCCAGCGCTACTGGGGGCCGCCGATCCCGATCGTCCACTGCGACGACTGCGGCCCGGTCCGGGTGCCGGACGACCAGCTGCCCGTCCTGTTGCCCCACGTCGAGGACTTCCGCCCGACCGGCAGCGGCCGGTCACCGCTGGCCGGCGCCGAGGACTGGGTCGTGACGGTCTGCCCGGCCTGTGGCGGGACGGCGCGGCGGGAGACCGACGTGAGCGACACCTTCGTCGACTCGGCCTGGTACTTCCTGCGCTACCCCTCCGCCGACGTCGACGACGCCCCGTGGGACCCCGACCGCACGGCCCGGATGCTGCCCGTCGACTTCTACGCCGGCGGGCCCGAGCACGTCCAGCGCCATCACCTCTACGCGCGGTTCGTCACGATGGCCCTGGCCGACCTGGGGCTGGTGCCGTTCGCCGAGCCGTTCCCCCAGGTGCGGGTCGGCGGGATCATCGTGCGCGACGGGGCGAAGATGTCGAAGAGCCGGGGCAACGTGATCGGGCCCGACGAGCTGGTCGACACCCACGGCGCCGACGTCCTGCGCTGCGCCCTGCTGTTCGCCGCACCCTGGGACCAGGGCGGCGAGTTCGCCGAGGACCAGATCGCCGGGATCGAGCGCTTCCTCGCCCGGGTGTGGCGCGTCGTCACCGGCCCCGACAGGGCTGATCACGACGAGAACGGCGAGGAGCGGGGCGCCGTGGCCCGGGCGATCGTGGCGGTCGACGAGGCGATGGACCGCCTGGCGTTCAACGTCGCCCTGGCCCGCCTGATGGAGGTCGCGCCACAGTGCCGCTCGGCGGAGGCCAAGCGGGTGCTGGTGCGGCTGTTGGCGCCGTTCGCGCCCCACCTGGCCGAGGAGCTGTGGTCCCGTCTCGGGGAGCCGTTCTCGGTCCACGTCCAGCCGTGGCCCGAGGCCGACCCCGCCGACCTGACCACCGACGAGGTCGAGGTCGTCGTCCAGGTCGACGGCAGGGTCCGGGGCCGGGTGCGGGTGCCGGCGGGTGCCGCGGCCGGGCCGGTCGTCGACGCGGCCCGCGCCGCCGTCGCCGAGCTGCCGGTCGCGGCCATGACCGCCCGGGTCGTCCACGTCCCCGACCGGCTCGTCAACCTGGTGACCGTGGCGAGCTGACGGTTCACGGGCCCGCTCGCACGCCGCGGGCGGGCCCGCTCCGTCAGCGGTCGGAGCGGACCGAGGTGACCAGTGTGTCGGAGGCCCGGTCGTGGAACCCCTGGTGCAGTGGCCCCGACAGGACCGAGATCCCGTACACCGGGGCGATCACCCCCACGGCGGGGACGGCGAGCGACACGATGCTGGCGCCGATCAGCGTGAGCCAACGGACCGACGCCTGCCGCCAGGTGGGCAGGTCCGCCGAGGTACGCCCGACGACGCACGTTCCCATGGCGATCTTGCCCGGTGTCCGGCCCGACGAGCCGGTGAACGCCACGGCATAGGCGAACGACACGACGAGGCTGGCGGCGGTGCCGGCCCTCGACTCGCCGACGATCGAGATCATGATCCCGCCGAGCAGCGCGATCAGCAGCGCGTCGATCACCATGCCGCCGAACCGCTGCCCGTAGGACGGCTCCCGGAACCACGTCGGCGTCTCGACCCCTGCACGTTCGATGCCACCCACGCTCGCGCCCCCACCGGCCCCGTTCAACGCCGGAGCAGCGCGCGTGCCCACGACCTCACAGCCGGTCGTCGAGACCCACCGGTGTCGACTCGAGCAGCGGGTCCGCGTCGATGCGGGCCATCACCTCCGGGCCACCGGCGACATAGACCCACTCGTCGTCGATCTCGTGGGCCACGACCCATGCGTGGTCCGCCGGCCACCACACCTGCGCCATCAGCGAGGACACCTCGTCCTCGACCACCCCCGGCCCGCCGATCGTTCGCAGCGCGTCGAGTGGGCCGCGGCAAACGAACTGGTCCCGGCCGCCCCAGCCCGGCGCGACGGGGCACGACGCCACGAACGACTCGACGGCCGCCATCGCCCGGTCGTGGCGGGCGCGCAGCTCCCGTTCGGTCTCCTCGGAGGCACCGACGACCGTGATGGACCTCGCCTGCCTGCTCCAGCCCCAGCCGTCCCACACCGCAAAGGTGCAGTCGTCGGGTGTGGTGGTCAGCGGGCGCAGCAGCTCGACCAGCGGATCGATCAGGGCTCCGACGGATGCGTCGGCGGGTAGGCGGTCCATCAGGTCCGCCGGCGGAGCGACGTCCGGCTCGGTCAGCTCCGGCAGCACATCGGCCCAGCGACGCCGGGGCTCGGCACCGCCGGTCGTTAACGGCCCGGCGCCCTGCGAACCGGCCGCACCCGGAGGGTCGAGCGGCGGGAGCACGCGGCGCACGCCGTCGTGGCCGACCGGGACGGTCCACCCGACCCGGTAGCCGCCCTCGCGATCTGCCGATGACCGAGCGCCGACCAACCACTCGACATCGGCCGGCGGGGCGGGGCGGAGCCCTTCGAACGGAGTGACCATGCCACGACGCTCGCACGGTTCGGCCGCCCGGTCGATCGACCCCGGCCGATCGACCGCAACGATCAGCCGACGGTGGCGTGCATCTCCCAGACGAGGATCTCGGACGGCTCGCTCGCCGTCACCCGCTGGCCGCCGGCGGCAGTGAAGCGCACGGCGTCGCCCGTCGCCAGGGGGCCGGAGCCCTCGAGGTCGACGCTGCCGACCGGGACGAACAGGTGCACGAACGGGGCGTCGGGCAGCTCGACGCTGTCACCGGCGTCGAGGCGGGCGGCGTAGAGCCCGGCGTAGCGGTTCTTGATCCGGATGGCGGTCTCGTCGGCGTGCTTGTCCATGCCCGAGGCGACGGGCACCAGGCGGCCGCGCAGGTGGTCGTCGCCCAGCTCGAGCTGCTCGTAGCCGGGGCTGATGCCGGCCTCGTCGGGGAGCACCCACATCTGCACGAAGTGGACCGGGTCCTCGTGGGGCGCGTTGCCGTCGATGCGCCACGAGTCGTTCTTCTCGGAGTGGAGGATGCCCGTGCCGGCGCTCATCCGCTGGGCCAGGCCCGGGTAGATCACCCCGTTGTGGCCCTCGGAGTCCTGGTGGACCAGCGAGCCCCGCAGGACCCAGGTCACGATCTCCATGTCCCGGTGGGGGTGGGTCTCGAACCCGGTGCCGGGGAGCACGATGTCGTCGTTGTTCACCAGCAGGAGGCCGTGGTGGACGTTCTCGGCGTCGTAGTGACGGCTGAACGAGAACGAGTGCTTGGAGTCGAGCCAGCCCATCTTCGTCTTGAACCGGTCGTCGGCTCGCCGGATGTCGATCCGCTCGGTCAGTTCTGCGGTCATGTCGCTCCCATCCAAGGGCCCGAGAACATCGTCCTTCCGGTCAGGCCCTTCGTTGCAGTTGCAACAATACACGGGATTGCCGCATTCCCCGGGTCCGGGGCCGGGCGTGTCACCGCCAGGGCGGCGGGGGCGCGTCGATCCTGGCGAGCGACGTGGTGACGTCGCCGAAGCGCTCACCACGGGCCGCCCACTCGGCCATCGCCTCGTCGATCTCGTCGCGGGTGCGGGCGACGAAGTTCCACCACATGACGATCGGGTCGGTGCGCACCACGCCGCCGAGCAGCAGCGCCCGCCCCGAGGGCGCGCCCGAGAGCACGAGCTCGTGACGACCGGGTGCGAGCCGGACGGAGCCGCCCTTCGACAGGTCGACACCTTCGACGCCCACCCCGCCGTCGAGGACCACCACCAGGTGCTCGAAGGTCGGGTCGAGCTCGACCACGCCCGTGCCGCCGCCCACGGTGATCTCGGCGCCGATCGCCGGGGCGTCGGCCCGTACCGGCGAGGTCACACCGTCGAGCGAGCCGACCAGGAGCGCGACCTCGAGGCCACCGGTCGTCACCCTGGGCAGCTCGCCGTGGTGCTCGAAGTCGGCGGGGCCGGTCCTCGTCTCGTCGGGGAGCGCGAACCACAGCTGCACGCCGAACAGGCGGCCCGAGCGGACCGCCGAGGGCGACTCCTCGGCGTGGGCGACACCGCGGCCCGCGGTCATGAGGTTGACCTGCCCGGGCCGGATGAGCTGCTCGACACCGAGGCTGTCGCGGTGGACGACCTCGCCCTCGACGAGCCAGGTGACGGTGGCCAGCCCGGTGTGGGGATGGGGGCCCACGAGCATCGGGTGCTCCGACGCGAACGCCGGACCGAGCACGTCGACGAAGCACCACGGCCCGACGGTGCGCCGCCCCCGACGAGGCAGCGCCCGCAGGATCGGCAGCCCGCCGACCTCACCCTCGCGGGCCTCGGCGACCTCGGGCTCGTCGCCCGGCGGCGAACCGTCCGACTCGATCGTGTCGTCGCTCGCCACCGGCCCACTCATGGCCGCAACCTAGCCACCCACCCCGAACTGGTAGACACGACCCGGCCACCGACCAGGGTCTTCGCGGCCGCTCACGTAGACCAGAACACGACCCCACCCTGAACTGGTCTACACGCGCCTCACCACGACCAGGCCATTGGCGGCCGCCGACGTAGACCAGAACGGGTGTGGGGTCAGGTCGTGGCGAGGGCGGCGGCCACGACCGCGTCGGGGTCGTCGCGCTGGATGCTGTGGCCGGCGCCGGTCACGACCCGGGCGCGGAACGTGGCGACCTCGTCCATCGACGCGGCGTGGTCGAGCGGGAACATGGCGCCCACGCCGGGGTCGGCGGCGAGGACCGTCGTCGGCATCGTCAAGCCGGCGAGCAGGTCGAGGTGGTGCCACGGGGCGTTGTCACGCAGGCACCGCTCGACGACATGGGCACCGGTCGAGCGGGCGGCGGCGATCTTCAGGCGAACGTCCTCGGGGTGCCACGCCGGGTGGGCGGCGGCCAATGCCGTCGGATCGAGGGCGTCGAGCTCGCCCAGCTGATCGGCGACGACGCCCTCGAAGGCGTCGTCCGCGAGCTCGAACACCGGGTCCAGCAGCACCAGGCGTCCGATCGCCGGCCGGTCACGACACCAGGTCGCCAGGATCGGGCCGGCCAGGCTGTGGCCGATCACCAGGTCCCACGGGCCGTCGTCGAGCTCGGCGAGGTCGGCGGCGTGGTCGACGAACCGGTACCGCTCGGCCGACGGTGCGCTGCCGTGGCCCCGCAGGTCGGGTGCGACGACCGACCAGCCCACATCGGCGAGCCGGGACGCGATCCGCCACCAGGTCGCGCCCGAGCTGGTCAGTCCGTGGACGAGTAGGGCCCGGGGCCCGCCGGGCGGTCCCCAGCGGAGGACGGGGAGGCTGACCGGGGTCGGCGGTGCGTGGTCGTCGGCGCTCACGCCCGGGAACCTACGACCGGCGACCGGCGACCGGGAAGGCTCGTCCCGGGCGCTCGGGTGTCGGTCGGCTCAGCGGATCGGGTCGGCGGCGACGCCCCACGCCTCGTCGGAGCGGGGGCGGCGCAGCTGCGGCCGCCACAGGTCGGCCACGATCTCGGCGACGGTCGTCTCGGCGAGCACCGCGACCAGCGGGTCGTGGTCCCCGGCGTAGCGGAGCGCCTCCACCCCCGCCGGCGCGTTGCCGACGGCGACGACCTTCGTCCGGCGCTCGGCCGTCCACCGCAGCAGCTCGGGCTCCCACCGGGACCCGGGGTAGAGGAGCATGCGGTAGTCGCGGGTCTTGGTCAGGTAGACGTCGACGTGGCTCCAGTCGCCCGTCTCGCACGCCACCGCCAGGCGCCGGGGCACGAGGCGCACCATGAGCGCGCTCTGCTCCGCCGAGGAGATGCGGGCCACCGGCGCGGTGACGAACAGGCCGTCGGTGCTGTCGAGGCGGTCGCCGACCCAGTCGATCCAGTGGTCGCGCCGCTCGAGCAGGTCCTCGACCGCGATGGCCGACCGCTTCACGATGCCGGCGACGTCGAGCTCGATGTCGGAGCCACCCTCGAGGTGACGCTCCAGCGACAGCAGCAGCGCCAGCGTGTGGGTGTAGGTCCGACAGACGATCCCGCTGCGCTCCTCCCCGGCCCCGAGCAGCACGTGGCGGCCGGCGAGCTCCGCGAGCGGTGAGGTCGGGTCGTCGGTCAGCGCCACGACCGTCGACCCGGCCGCCTTGGCCCGGTGGGCCGCGGCGATCGTCTCGGCCGACTTCCCGGTGGCGGAGATGGCCACGACCAGCGTGCCCTGACCGCCGGCGAGGCCGGGGTCGGAGGCGTACTCGGCCACGGCGTGCACGCCGGCCCGCCGGAGGCGCCAGGCGCCGACCCGGGCCGCGAACCGCGAGCTGCCCATCCCGATGAGCTGGATGCGGCGCACCTCGTGGGGACGGAGGACCGACCACGGCTGCTCGTCCACGAGGCGGCCCGCCAGCTCGCGCAGGTACGCGGGCCGTTGCTCGATGTCAGCCGTGAACTCGTCGAGGATCATCCGTCAGTCTCCAACCAGCGCGAGGAGGTGGACGTTCCCGCGCCACCCCGGCCGCACGTGCGAAACGCGCCCGTCGCCCGGGCGCGACTCGAACCCCCGACCGGGCAGCACCGATCGTAGGCGCACCCGCCACCCATTTCGGCACCGACGGTGCCGTCCTCCAGCAATCCGTCCCGAACCGGGCACCAGGTGAGGGCTACCGCCGATCAGCGCACGACACGGCCGGCGCGTCCCTACCCTGACCAGGGGTCGCACCGATCGGGCGGATCGGTCGACCGACGAACGCTCGTCCACCACCCGCGCCGCGACACCGCGGCGCGGCAACCGGGAGCCACCGCCCGCCCCCGGCCAACGAGGCGATGCCATGCGGACCGTTCGAGCCATCACCGTCGGCCTCCTGGCCTCGGCCGCCGTCGCCACCGCGTGCGGCTCCTCCGACAGTGCGGCCGACCCGACCACCACCTCGGCGGCGCCGACGACCACGGCCGCGGTGACCACCACGGCGGCGGAGGCGAGCACCGGGCCGATCACCATCATGCCGCTCGGCGACTCGCTCACCGCCGGCGACGACGCCGAGGTCGCGACCCAGCCCCAGAGCTACCGCGGGTACCTCCACGCCATGCTCACCGAGGCCGGCTACGACGTCGACATGGTCGGCTCCCAGTCGAGCCCGGCCGTCGGCGACCTGGCCGACGACCCCGACCCCGACCACGAGGGCCACGGCGGGTTCACGATCGGGCCTGACGAGTCCGCCCTGTGCGACGGCTGCCAGCCGAGCCCGGCCAACCTCAGCGCCCATGTCGAGGAGTGGCTGGCCACCCCGCCGGACGTGATCCTGCTGATGGCCGGGGTCAACGACATGCTCCCCGAGCCCGAGCCGACCGAGACCGGCTACTACCGCCCGGTCGACCCGGCCGACGCCGCCGGCAAGCTCGGCGACCTTGTCGACCAGATCGCGGCACTCGCCCCCGACTCGACGATCGTGGTCGGCTCCTATCCACCGATCGGCTTCCTGGTCGACATGAACAACCCGGCCCTCGCCGAGGGCGCGGAGGCGTTCGCCGACCTCAACCAGGCCGCGGCCGACCTCGGCGCCGCCGACCCCGACGACGACATCTTCTCCGCACCGATCCGCACCGAGCTCGACGAGTCCTGGTCCGAGGACCCGGGCGCCCCCGACAGCGACGTCATCGGCGACGGCCTCCACCCCTCCCCTCAGGGCGCGGAGAAGATCGCCGAGGTCTGGTTCGACACCCTCACCCCCATCCTCGACCAGCTCGCCTGACCGCGGAACGTCCGAACCCGCCGACCACTCCAAACCCGTTCTGGCGGGAAGAAACGACGGCGCGCAGAGCAGGGACCACGCCAGTTCCGGATGCAACCCGTTCTGGTCTACCGATCTGCGCCGTGGACGTCAGTCCCGTAGGCCAGTTCGGGGTGGGTGGGGTGGTCAGGTCGGGGTGAAGCGCATGGTGAGGGCGGGTTCGTCGGCGTCGTCGCGGTGGTCGACCGAGAGCGTCACCACGTCGTCGACGGCGAGCGAGTCGACGTCGTCGGTCACGACGTTGGTCAGCACCCGGGGGCCCTCGTCGAGCTCGACGTAGGCGAGCACGTACGGCGAGCACTCCCGCCACCGGCCCTGGCCCTTGCGCACGATGGTGAAGCTGTAGATCCGGCCGCGGCCCGACGCCTCGAACCACGACACCCCGCTCGAGTGGCACGACGGGCACAGCGGGCGTGGGTACCAGATCACGAACCCGCAGCTGTCGCAGCGGGGCAGCACGAGGCGGTCCTCGGCGAGGCCGTCCCAGTACGGCTGGGTCTCGGGGGTGGCGTGGACCTTCGCCACCGGTAGTCCGCTGCTCATGCGTCCTCCCGTCCGAGGATCAGCGTCGCGCTGCCCATGCGGGTCGACAGGCTGCCGCCCGTCCCGTGGGCGAGGGCGAGCTCGCAGTCGGGCACCTGGACCGCCGGGTGGGCCTCACCCCGGATCTGGCGCACCGCCTCGATCACCTTGGTCATCCCGCCCCGGTTGGCGGGGTGGTTGTTGCACAGCCCACCGCCGTCGGTGTTGAACGGCAGGCGGCCGTGCGGCGCCCGGAGCGCCCCGTCGGCGACGAACGCGCCACCCTTGCCCTTCTCGCAGAAGCCGAGGTCCTCGATCGTCTGGAGCACCGTGATCGTGAAGCTGTCGTAGATCGACGCGTAGTCGATGTCGCCCGGCGTCACCCCGGCCTCGGCGAACGCCGCCGGGCCCGACCGCACCGCTCCGGTGTGGGTCAGGTCGATGCGGCCGGCGTCGGTGTGCTTCACCGCCGTCCCCGACCCGAGCACCGTGGCGGTCGCGCGCTCCAGGTCGCGGGCGACCTCCGGGGCGACGACGACCAGCGCTCCCCCGCCGTCGGTGATCACGCAGCAGTCGAGGCGGTGGAGCGGGTCCGCGATCATCGGCGACTCCAGCACCTCCTCGACGGTCACGACGTCGCGCAGGAACGCGTTCGGGTTGTGCTGCGCGTGGGTCGACGCCGCGACCTTGATCTCGGCCAGCTGCTCCGACGTCGTACCGAACTCGTGCATGTGGCGGCGGGCCGCGAGCGCGTAGTTGGCGACCACGGTCGTGCCGAACGCGGTCTCGAACGGCCCCTCGGGCGCGGTGACGAACCGGCCGCTCCCGCCGGGCGCCGCACCGCCGGTCCGGGGCTTGCCGGCCAGGGTGATCAGCGCCACCTTCACGTGGCCGGCGGCGATCGCGTCGGCCGCGTGGGCCACGTGGTAGAGGTACGACGACCCGCCGGTCTCGGTGGAGTCGATGTGGCGGCAGTCGAGCCCGAGGTACTCCGCCATCGACAGGCCGCCGAACCCGGGGGCGTCACCGGCGCAGAAGTAGGCGTCGACGTCGTCGAAGGTCAGCCCGGCGTCGGCCAGCGCGCCGGCCGCGACGTCGGCGTGGATCTGCGGCACGGTCAGGTCGGGCAGGTGCCGACCGGGGTGCTCGCACACCCCGGCGATCCGGGCGCGTCCCGCGCCGCTCATCGTCCCGTCCCCCTCGTTCGCCCGGACCTTGCGTCCGGGCCACGGCGTCTCGACACCTGGGCCCCCCTCGTCCACGTCCCGACGAGCACCGTAGAGCGACGGGCGGGACGCGACCCAGCTCACGGGCGGGCCGGCGGGCCGTGCGGGATCAGTCGCGCAGGTAGGGGACGAGGTAGCCCGACTCGCGCAGGCCGAGCCACGCGGCGCCCTCCGCCGTCGGGTGGACGATGTCGCCGCCGTCGTCGAGGGAGCCGTCGGTGTCGACCCGCGTGATGCGATTGGTCACGATCACCGGGCTGTTGTCGCGGGTGATGTCACGACCGAGGCGGTCGATGGCCGGGTCGAGCTCGAGCGCGAGCTCGTTGTGCGGCTTGGCCAGCACGACGGTCACGTCCGGGTTGAGGTCGCGCAGGCGGGCGATCATGCGGGTCACGCAGCGCGTGTACGCCTCGAGCGGCTCGTCGGACACGTCGGGGTTGCGCTCGTCGGCCGAGCCGGGCACGAAGAAGTTGTTGAGGCCGACCCGGATCAGCGCGAGGTCGGGCGGGTCCTGCTCGAGCGTGGCGCGCTTCTGGTAGAGCACGCCGTCGATCCCGCAGCTGTTGAACCCGCCCTGGGCGATCATCGGCCTGCCGACCGGGATGGCGTTGCCGTAGGCGTCGGTGGTGCTGCCCACCAGGTCGTAGTCGCAGCCGGCGTCGATCAACGCCCGCACCAGCTCCAGGCTCGACCCCGACACCGAGGTCAACGAGTCGCCGATCATCACGAGGTTGCCCGAGCACGGCACGAGCTCGGGGAGCGGGGGTTCGGTCGTGGTCGGCGGCTCGGTCGTC
Organism: Actinomycetota bacterium; assembly: GCA_034211175.1. Lineage (GTDB taxonomy): Bacteria > Actinomycetota > Acidimicrobiia > Acidimicrobiales > CAIXPF01 > JAXHUH01. The sequence goes on along the minus strand of JAXHUH010000269.1, from coordinate 19,307 downwards.
ACCGTCGCGTCGGCGCTCGACGAGGGCGCCGACGACGTGGAGGTCGGGGCGACCGCCGAGGCGTCGAGGACGTCGGTGCGGGGTTCCTCGGCGACCAGCACGAGGTAGAGCGGGAACGCCGCGGCCGCCAGGCCGGCGACGAGCAGGAGCACGGGCACGAGCACCGAACGTCCGCGATCGCGTGGCGCCGGCGGAGGAGGCGGCCGATGGGCCGGAGGAGCGGGAGGACTCGGTCGGGCCACGTCAGCAGCCTCCCGTGCGCTCGATCCCGGCGCGCGCCGGGGCGCGCCCGCCTGCGAACGTCATCCCCACCATCGCTGAAGGCCCCCACCTGTCCGCCATGTCGCCGGCAGCCCGCCGGGCCGCCCTCACCTCACCGTTCCGGTCCCGCCAGGCACCTGCATGACGACTGTAACGGGCTGGCCGGGCGGCACAACACGGGACCTCCGGCCGGGCCGACGCGGTGCGCTCAGCGGGGTGGCACGGGCCGCTCCATCGGTGCGGTGTCCGCAGCGGAGATGTCGCCGGCAGGGCCACCGGCGCCACCGGGTGCCGGGACCACGTCGAGCACGATCACCGACACGTTGTCCCGCCCACCTGCGCCGAGGGCGGCGGCCACGAGGCGCTCCGCGGCCGCGGTTGCGTCGTCGCCGGCACCGAGCACCGCGGCGATCCCTGCGTCGTCGAGCTCGTCGTTGAGGCCGTCCGAGCACAGCACGAACCGGTCGGCGGGCTCGGCCCGGAACGCGGCCCGCTCGACGGCCGAGGGCGGGCCGGTCCCCAGTGCACGGGTCAGGACGTGGCGGGCCGGGTGGGACCTGGCCTCGTCCTCGGCCAACTCGCCCGCCCGGAGGAGATCGCCGGCCACCGAGTGGTCGGCGGTCAGACGGGCCAGCGTGCCGCCGCGCCAGCGGTAGGCACGGGAGTCGCCGACGTGGACGACCACGACCTCCGGCCCGGTGCCCGAGCCCCCGTCGCGGTCGATGCACGCGAGCACCACGACCGTCGTGCCCATGCCGGCCAGGTCCGGCCGCTCCTCGGCGGCGGCGCGGATCGATGCGTCCGCGAGCTGCACCCGCCGCTCGAGCTCGGCCGCGCCGATCGACGCCATCGGCACGTCCCGGAACTGCTCGACCGCCAGCGAGCTCGCGACCTCGCCGGCGGCGTGGCCGCCCATCCCGTCGGCAACGACGAACACCGGCGGCACGACGAGCACGGAGTCCTCGTTGTTCTTGCGCACGTTGCCGACGTGCGTGGCGACGCCCCAGGTGAGCGCCCAACCCGCGCCGTGGCTCACCCGAGGACCACCCACCGGGCGCCGCGCGGCCCGCCCGATCGGCGTGACCGGGGGCGATGGGGTGCGCTCGCCGGCCAGTCGCTGTCGCCGCGGGAAGCGGGCCCCGGCCCCTTCCCGATCTCGGTCGTCACCGTCGCACCTCCGTCGTCCGGGATCGCGTCGTCGTCGCTCGGCCCGCGATCACCGGCGGCAAGCCTCGCGCGACTTCGGTCCCCGCTGCGGCACCGGCGTCGCCGCCCGGACGAACGACCCGAAGAACCGGTCGGAGGAACGACCCGGACGTCGGTGGTACCGCCGATCGACGGCGCCGAACGGCACCGCCCGGGATCGCGTCCTCGTCGCCGACGGCCCGACCCCGGGCGGGAGGTTCCCACCCCATCTCGCACCGGCCGACCACGCCGCGATCGGCGGTCCCGTCCGGTGTGCGCTCAGCCCCGGCCGTGGCGCAGCAGCGTGCCCGGGTGGCGCTCGGTCTGGGTGTCGTCGGCGATGGTGCGGACGCCGTTGACGATCACCGCGTGGTAGCCCGACGCCTTCTGGATGCGGCGCCACTCCCCGCCCGGCAGGTCCTCGACCACCTCGTTCGGGCCGACCGCGAGGCCCTCGGGGTCGTAGACGACGACGTCGGCCGGCCCGCCCGTGCGGAGCCGGCCCCGGACCTCGAACCCGGCCAGCTGGGCGGGCAGCGCGGCGAGGCGCCGGTGGGCCTCCTCGTAGGTGATCCACTGGTTGTCCCGGACCTGGGAGGCGAGCGTCTCGGTCGGGTAGCGACCGGCGGTCAGGAACTTGGTGTGGGCGCCGCCGTCGGACACCCCGAAGAGCATGTGCGGGTACTGCACGATCTCCCGCAGCAGGTCGGAGGTGCCCTGGGGCGGCGCCGCGTAGAACAGGGTCGCCAGCCCGTCGGCGACGGCGATGTCCAACATGGCGTCGACCGGGTGCTTGCCGGTGGCGTCGGCGACCTGGCGCACCGACATCTCCCGGAACCGCTCCGTGCCCTCGGTGCGGGGTGAGAGCACGGTCACGGTCTCGAGCGGTGCGGTGGCCACGCTCGGCATCTGGTCCTTGAGGCCCTGGCGCCGGGCCGGGTCGCCGAGCTTGGCCAGGCGCTCCTCGGTGGTGCCGGTGGTCGCCTCCATCCACGCGTCGGAGTCGTCGTAGAGGTTCCAGTCCTCAAACGTGAACGTGAAGCCGGCATCGGTGGTCACACCCTGGCCGTAGACGGGGATGCCCCGCTCGCGGCAGCGCTCCAGCCAGTCGATGGCCCGGCGGTGCACGTGGGGCCGGCTCTCGAACGCCTGGACGACGTTGTGGAGCACCGGGCGCCCCGAGATCGTGGCGATCTCCTCGAGGTGGGCCATGTCGTGGCGCACGTCGTCGGTGGTGAGCGTCAGCTGCTGGACGCCCTGGTTCCGCTCGGCGAGCACGGCGGCGAGGACCCGACAGGTCTCGTCGGCCATCATGTCGGTCGGCATCGGCGTGCCGTCCCAGTCGCGCTGGACGGCGGCCGGTCCGGTCGGTGGGAGCCGCTGGGCCGACCAGCCGCAGCCGCCGGCGTCCATGGCCTCGTGCAGCATCTTGGCGAGCAGGGCGTGCTCGTCGCCGGTCGGCTCCCGCCCGGCCTTGGCGTCGTCGGTGCCGAGCACCTGGACCAGCATCGGCCCGACCGGCACGTACGGCAGGATGTTGAGCGCCTTCGGGGTGCGGTCGAGGCTGTCGAGGTACTCGGGGAAGGTGACCCAGTCCCACGGCAGCCCGAGGCGCATCGACTCGTAGGGGATCGCCTCGACCCGGGTCATCGACCGCATGGCGTACTCACGGCGCTCGGGCGCCACCGGCGCGAAGCCGAACCCGCAGTTGCCGATGGCGACGGAGGTGATGCCGTGCCAGCCCGACGCGTGCAGTACGGGTCCCAGAACACCTGGGCGTCGTAGTGGGTGTGGAGGTCGACGAAGCCCGGTGCGACGTGCATGCCCCGGGCGTCGATGACCTCGGCGGCGTCGGTGGCGTCGACCCGGCCGAGCGCGGTGACCCGCCCGCCGCTGATGCCGACGTCGCCGCGCACACGCGGCGCGCCGGTGCCGTCGAAGATCAGGCCGTCCTTGACGACGATGTCGTACTCGTTGCTCATCGTGATCGTTCCCCCCGGTGTCGATCGCTGGTGTCGTCGGTTGTCGTGTCGCTGGTGTTGCGGGTCGTCGTGGCGGTGTCCCGTCGGGTTGCCGGTTCGCCGTCGGCACCGGATCGAAGGTCGGCGTGCGGTCCGGTCAGGCCCCCGACGCCGGCTCGGCGCCGACGAGGCGGACGGCCAGGTCGCCGTACTGGTAGGCGATCTCGTCGACGGTGAGATCGCCGTCGGGCCGGTACCAGACGGCGACGCCGGTCCCCTGGTCGAGCAGCGCCAGCGCGGTCAGCTTCGGCGACCGGACGTGGAAGCGCCCGGCGGCGGCGCCGGCCTCGACCACGGCCAGGAACGACCGCTCGTAGGCCTTGCGCTCGACCATGATCCGATGCCGCGCCGCCCCCTCGAGGCTCGCCAGCTCCCGGTTGGCGAGGTAGGCGTCGAGCCGGTGGTGGGCGTGGAAACGGACGTGGGCCTCCATCGCCCGCCGCAGGCGCTCGACCTCGTCGTCGGTCGTGGCGACCGCGGCGTCGTGGGCCGCCTGGACCGACCGGATGGCCCGGCTCATCAGCTCGGCGAGCAGCTCGTGCTTTGACCGGACGTGCTTGTAGAGGCTCGGCCCCCGCACCCCGACCGCGGCGCCGACGTCGTCCATCGTCGTGCCGGCGTAGGTGCGCTCGACGAACAGCTCCAGCGCGGCGTCGAGGATCGCCTCCCGCCGACCACCCCGACCGACATCGAGCGACTCGACCGTCCCCCGGCTCGGCGCCCGGGCGCCTTCCATCGCCATGGCCACCGAGGCTAATCATCACTAGCCCCTCCCCGCCAGCGCATCGACGGCCGAGGAGACCGTCTGACCTGGGATGGACTCGCCGAGCGTCGCCGGGTGACGCAGCGACGACGAGGCTCGCGCCGCGCCGAGCTAGTGACCCCTACGGATCTGTGGGTTGAACGGCCACGCCTTCGGCGTCACCGACGTCACACCCGATTCGTGGTTCGTCCGATCCGCGCCCGGGTACCCGAGCGATGTCGGCGGACGACGAGCGCTCGCGCACGCGGTGAACGCCACGTGAAACCGGACGTCCGGGCCACGGGCGGGGCGATGCCGTCGTGCCAACGTCGACACGGACCACCACCCCATCGGATCGAGCCCTCGCGAGGAGATCTCGTTGGAATCGCTCCCAACCCCCCTGATCGTGGCGGCCGTCGGCACGGTGACGGCCGGCGTGCTGCTGTTCCTGGCCGAGCAGGTCGTCAACGCCGTGCGACGCCGGCGCCACCGCCCCGCCCTCGAGGCCGTCGTCCACCGGTCCCGTTGGCCGGTGCGGATCGCCACCTTCGCCCTCGTCGCCTCGGCGACGCTGGTGGCCGTCGAGGTGGCCTGGACCGACGGCGTCGCCCGGGTGCTCACGGTCGCGTCCCTCGTCTGGGTCGCGTCGAGCGTCGCCCACGTCGTCGAGGACCTGGCGGCGCACAAGCTCGACCTGTCGAAGGACGACAACCGGCGCGAGCGCCGGGCCAGGACCCAGCTCGCCATGGTGCGCCGCGTCGGCCAGCTGATCATCTCGGTCGTCGGCATCACCGTGCTCGTCGCGTCGTGGCCCGAGGGCCGCACGCTCGGAGCGTCGATGCTGGCGTCGGCCGGCCTCATCGGCCTCGTCGCCGGTCTCGCCGCCCAGTCGACGCTGTCCAACGTCTTCGCCGGGCTCCAGCTCACCTTCACCGACGCCCTGCGCATCGACGACGTGGTCGTCGTCGAGGGCGAGTGGGGCAAGATCGAGGAGATCACGCTCACCTACATCGTGGTCGCCATCTGGGACGACCGCCGGCTCGTGCTGCCGTCGAGCTACTTCGTGTCCAACCCGTTCCAGCACTGGACCCGCACCCGGTCCCAGCTCCTCGGCTCGACCGTCATGCGGTTCGACTACACCATCGACGCCGCGGCGATGCGGGCCGAGCTCGAGCGCTTCCTGCCGACGTGTCGGTGGTACGACGGGCGGGGCTGGGCACTCCAGGTCATCGACGACGACGGGACGACGGTCCACGTGCGGGCGCTCGCCACCGCCGTCGACGGGCCCCAGGCATGGGAGCTGCGCTGCGCCATCCGCGAGCACATGCTCACGTGGGTGGCCGAGCACCAGCCCGACGCCTTCCCCCGCCGGCGGGTCGTGGCACCCGAGGAACCGGCCGGTGGCGACGGCCCCGGGCACGGAGCGAACGGGTCGACCGCCGGCGAGACCGTGCCCTACGTTCCCGTCGCGCTGGCGGCCCACGTCGCCACGAACGGTGGTGGCGCGGACTGAGGTGCCGGCCGGGACCGCGACGGTCGGCGCCGAAATTCGTCGCCGAGTCGGAACTACCCGGCGCTGTGAGCGACCATTCTCACGTGGTGCACCGCCCCCGATCCCGCTCGCTCCTCATCGCGTTCGCAGCCGCACTGCTCGTCGCCGCCCCCGCCTGCGGTGATGACGACGACGATGGCGACGCCGGCCTCGGCGAGGGTGCCTCGGCCGCCGCGCAGGAAGGTCACGGGATCATCCTCGACCGGGGATGTGCGTCGTGCCACGGCGAGAACGGCGAGGGTGGCATCGGTCCGGCGTGGGCCGGCCTCTTCGGCACCGAGGAGGAGCTCGACGACGGCACCACGGTCCTCGTCGACGAGGACTACATCCGCCGCTCGATCGAGGACCCCGGCGCCCAGGTCGTCGACGGGTTCAGCGTCTCGATGCCGGAGAACGGCCTGACCTCCGAGGAGATCGACGCCGTCATCGCCTACATCCGGGAGCTGTCGTGAACCGGGCCCGCAACCGAGCCGCCGCCGTCCTCGCCCTCGCGGCGCTGGCGCCCGCCGCGGCCGCGTGCGGGGAGGACGAGCCACGCGAGCTCGCCGGCGCGGTGCGTGATCCGCTGCCGGAGGTGGGCGAGCTGGCGTTGCCGGACATCGCCAACGACGGTGAGCCGTACACGTTCGGCGCGGAGGAGGACGAGCTGCAGATCGTGTACTTCGGCTACACCCACTGCCCCGACGTGTGCCCGACGACCATGGCCGACGTCCGGACCGCGCTCGCCGATCTCGGCGACGACGCGGAGCGGGTCGAGGTCGCCATGGCGACGATCGACCCCAACCGGGACACCGAGGACGTGCTCCCCGGCTACGTGCAGTCGTTCGTGCCCGACGCCCATGCGCTGCGCACGACCGACGACACGCAGCTGCGCGAGGTCGCCGACACGTTCGGCGTGAGCTATCGGGTCGAGGAGGTGGACGGCGAGATCGAGGTCGCCCACTCCGGCTCGCTCTACGCGGTCGACGACGAGGGCAACCTCGTGGTCACGTGGCCGTTCGGCACGTCGAGCGAGGACCTCCGCCTCGACATCGAGGCGCTGCTGGAGCGCACGTGACGCGGCCGCCGTTGGGCCGCCTCGCCCTCGCCGCGCTCGTCGCGCTGACCCTCGCAACCGCTGCCGCGTGCAGCGGCGACGACGACGCCTCGCTCGAGGTCGATGCCGCCGATGCGGCGGACGAGGCCAGCGAGGGACTCCACTTCGTCATTCCGGCCGGAACCGGCGATCGGATCGACGACGGCGAGCCCGTCGAGATCCTGCCGGGCTCGCTCGACGTCGAGGTCGGCGACGTCATCGTGATCGAGAACGAGGACGAGCGGGGCCACCTCGTCGGGCCGTTCTTCGTCGGCGCCGGCGAGACGGTGTCGCAGCGGTTCGCGTCACCCGGCGAGTACGTCGGCGAGTGCAGTGTCCACCCGAGCGGCGAGCTGGTGGTGCGGGTCACGTGAGCCGGCCCGGCCGCTTCGCCGTGGCGGCCCTCGCCGGGCTGGCCTGGATCGTCGCCACCGCCGGTGCGGCCGCGGCCGACCCGGCCGGGCCGACCGACTACCGCAGCGAGGTCGAGGAGCTGGAGCCGCCGACCGACGCCATCGAGGTCTCGGTGCTCGGCGGCGACTCGTTCCTCTACGTCGAGGTCGAACCGGGGACCGAGGTCGAGATCCCCGGCTACGACCGCGAGCCGTACCTGCGGATCTCGGCCGACGGGACGGTCGAGGAGAACCAGCGCTCCCGCACCTACCACCTGAACCAGGACCGCTACGGCACGAACGAGGACGTGCCCGCCGGGATCGACGCCGATGCCGAGCCGCAGTGGGTGGAGGTCGACGACGACGGCTCCTACGCCTGGCACGACCACCGGGCCCACTGGATGCAGCCCGGGCGGCCCGTCGGGCTCGAACCGGGCGACACGATCCTCGACAGCCGCGTCATCTTCGTGGTCGAAGGGACCGAGGTCGAAGCCGTTGTCCGGTCGGTGTGGGAGGAGGCCCCGTCGCCGATCCCGCCGATCTTCGGCGCCGCGGCCACGGTGCTCGTCCTGCTGGCGCTCGCCCGTCTCCTGCCGGCGGCAAGGGCCGTCGCCATCGGCGCCACGGTGCTCGGCGCGGCGGCCCTGGTGATCGGTTGGTGGCAGTTCGCCTCGCTGCCGCCGGAGACCGCCCCGAGCCCCACGCTGTGGCTCCTCCCGGCCACGGCGACCATCGCCGGCGCCGTGGCGATCTGGGCCGCCGGTAGGCCCCGCCGGCAGCCGCTGGCGCTCGCCCTCACCGCCCTGGCCGGTGCCGAGCTGCTCGTGTGGGTGTGGACCCGCCAGGAGGGGCTGTGGCGGGCGCTCATCCCGACCGACGCACCCTTCTGGCTCGACCGGGCGACGACGGCGGCGGCCCTCGTCGTCGGGATCGCGGCGGTGGCCGTATCCCTGGTCCGGCTGGTGCGCATGCCCCGGGCCGTCGCGCCGGCCTGAGCCGCGGCGCACCGCCGGTCCCGGGCGGGCTCAGCCGATCGCCTTGCGGAAGTGGAAGCCGGCGATGTCCATGCGCTCGCGGAAGTAGAACCGGTGGGCGTCGGCGCGTTGGACACCGGAGTCCAGGTCGATGCACGAGCAACCGGCCGTCCGTGCTCGGGCCTCGAGCTCGGCGAGCAGCGCCCGCCCGACGCCCGACGAGCGCCGACCGGGGTCGGTGACCAGGTCGTCCACGTACAGCTTCCGTCCGGCGGACGTGTTGTGGACGATGCGCCACCCGGCGACGCCCACGCACGCGGTGGCGTCGAACGCGGCGAGGAAGCGCAGCCCCTGCGGGTGGCCGTCGGCGTAGATCGTCCGCAAGGAGTCGGCCGTCAGGTGGGGGCGCAGCTCCCGGAGGACCGGGAGCACGTCGCCGGACAGACGCGGGTCGTCGGGGGTGATGTCGTCGAGGCGCACCGCCCGAGGCTTCCACGTCCGGCTGTCCCGCTCCGCCCGGGTTCCGCCCACCAACACCGGCACCAACAACACCGACACCGATCCTGCATGCACATCCGACCGCCGGCGGTCGGATGTGCATGCAGGATCCGGGTGGATCGGGTCCCGCGGCTTCAGCCGGTGACGACCCCGAAGCGCTCCTCGAGGATCGCCCGCAGATCGGCCTCCATGAGCCGGCCCGAGTAGCGCTCGACGATGCTGCCGTCGGCGTCGACGAACAGGGTGGTCGGCATCGACGTCACGTCGAGCTCGGCGGACACGTCCGACGAGGTGTCCAGCACCTGCTCGAAGCCGATGTCGAGCTCCTCGATGAGGCCGAGCGCGACATCGGGCGGGTCGCCGATGTTCACACCGATGAACCGGACCTCGCCCTCGACCTCCGACGCCACCGTGTCGAACTCGGGCAGCTCGGCGCGGCACGGCACGCACCAGTTGGCCCACAGGTTGACCACGGCGGGCTCGCCGAGCTCGTCGAGCGCCAGCTCACCGTCGGCGTCGAGGCGCGCCAGGGTGAGGTCGGGCATCGTCTCCCCGGACCCGTCCTCGCCGCCGCCGCAGGCGGAGACGGCGAGCCCGAGCGTGAGCGCCAGGAGTGCGAGCCGCAGGGACGGTCGATGACGGGTCACGGCGCCTCGTCGCGGACCTCGACGCTGATCGTCTCGTCCTCGGCGGTCTCGAAGTCCAACACCAGGTCGAAGGTACCGCCCGCCTCGAGGGGCTCGGCGAGCTCGAGCAGCATGACGTGGTACCCGCCCGGCTCCATCACGACGGCCTCGCCGGCCGGCAGCTCCAACGACTCGACCGGCTGCATGGTCATCGCGCCGTCCATGCCGTCCATGCCCTCGTGGTCGCCCTCGGCCATGTCCTCGCCCTCGGCCGAGTCCTCGGACATGTCGTCCGACGTGCCCTCGTCCTCGTCCATGTCGGCCATCACCGTCTCGTGGATCTCGACGGTGCCGGCCACCGATGCATCGACGGACGCGCCGAGGAGCGCGTCCCCGTCGGCGCTGGTGAGCTCCATGTACACCGCGCCGTTCTCGGCGTTGGCCGGGCTGGTGCGGGCCCACACCCCGCTGACCTCGACCCCCGATGCCGAGGCCTCCGACGACTCGGCGGCGTCCTCCGAGCCGGTGTCGACGGCGTCGTCGTCATCGTCGCCACAGGCGACGAGGGCGGTCGCCAGCGCGGCGGCGACGAGGGTGGCCTTGGCGAGGTGTCGGGTGCGCAACGGGTCCTCCGGGGTGGTTCGTCGATGGGACCGGCCTGGGCCGGTCGGGTCGGCCGTCCGATGCGTTCCTCCGTCCGGCCGGGCCACCGGGGCGGTGACCGAAGGGTTGGTCGCCGCGCACCGTCCCCGAGTTCCCGCCGGGGGACGATCGTCCTCTTCCGCCGGTTCGCCCGGCGCCGGCACATGGGAGAGGCCGGACCACCACCGACCCGACGAGGTACCGCCATGGCCAACCGGCCGTCGCCACCGCATCCGTCCACCCGGCGGAGCGCTCCCCCGCCGAGCCACCTGACCTGGGCCGTGTTGACCACCGTGTGCTTCCTGCCGCTCGGCGTGCTCGCCCTGCGCCACGCCACACAGGTCGAGCGCCTCTGGTACGCGGGCCGCGACGACGACGCGCGGCGGTCGTCGCGCAGCGCCCGCGACCTCGCCCTGGCCGCCGTGGTCGGTGCGGTGCTCGTCGTCCTCGTCACCGTGTCGGTCACCGCCGCCGGCACGCCGTTCGCCTGAGCACCACCTTGCACGGCGACCGGTCCCGATCGGTCGACCACCTCCTGAACGCCCGTCGGGGTGTGCCCGGCCGCAAGCGGGGAGGGCACCCCTAGCCTGGTCGTGCCGTCGCGGCGTCGAGGGGCGGACCTCGTCGCCGCCCGCGGCGGACCGTGCGGTTCGTCGCCCGTGCGTCGCGCCGGCTGCCCAACCCACGATCGGGCGGATCGCACCACCGGGCCGCCCTCGAGCCGACCGAGGCCCCATGACGCACACGCGCTTCGCCTGCACGCTCCTCGCCACCGGCCTCGTCCTGGCCGCCTGCTCCGGCGACGACGACGCGGAACCGGTGCCGAGCTCGACCACCGGCGACCCCACGACGACCGTGCCCGCGGAGACGACCGACACCACCGAAGCCGCCGGTCCGGTCACGATCATGCCGCTCGGCGACTCGCTGACCGAGGGCCAGGCCGACCCCGACAACCCCGAGGAGCCCCAGAGCTACCGCGGGCACCTGCACGCCATGCTCACCGAGGCCGGCTACGACGTCGACCTCGTCGGGTCCGGCGAGCGCCTCGCGGTCGGCGACCTGCCCGACGACCCCGACCTCGACCACGAGGGCCACGGTGGGTTCACCATCGGCCCGGACGAGTACGAGCAGGGCGGCGAGCCGGGCAACATCGACGCCTACCTCGACGAGTGGCTGGCCACGCCGCCCGACGTGATCCTGCTCCTCATCGGGGTCAACGACCTCTTCGACGAGGACCGGCCGGTCGACCCGTTCGAGGCCGACGACAAGCTCGTGGCCGTCGTCGAGCGAATCGAGGGCCTCGCTCCCGAGGCCGAGATCCTGGTCAGCTCGTACCCGCCGGTCAGCTACTTCCTCGACTTCGACAACCCGGGCACCCGGGAGGGCGCGGAGGCGTTCGCCGACCTCCAGGACGCCATCCGCTCGGTGGGCGAGGAGGCACCGGACGACAACGTCCGCTACGTGCCGATGTTCGAGACGCTCGAGGACGGCTGGGACGCGGAGACCGACACCGTCGATCAGCTCCACCCGTCCCCGATGGGCGCAGAGAAGGTGGCGCAGGTGTGGTTCGACGCCCTCACGCCCGTGCTCGACGGGAACTAGGCATCCTCGCGCGAGCGTGAGCAATTCACCACTCTCTGCGCGCGTTTCTAGCACCGTTCCTGCGATGAGTGCCGCCCCGGGCGGCTGAAATGGTCGGGTGGACGTCCTCGACCCCGCGTGGCGGCAGCTCCGGCTCGCCCGGTACGCCGGGCTCGTCGCCTGCGCCACCGGCGGTCTCGTCGGAACGGCGGCGCTGATCGGCTGGGCGCTCGACCTCCCGGTCCTGTACTCATCACCGTGGGACGACGCGGTGACGACGCCGTGGACGGCGATCGGGTTCCTCCTGCTCACCGCGTCGGTGGCCGTCGACGTGCTGCTCGCCGCGTCGGTGGACGTCGACGTCCTGAACCCCGGCCGTTCGACCGCGGCCACGGCGGCCGCGTGCGCGGCCGCCGGTGGTGCCCTCGTGGTGGGTGCCGTGTCGCTCGTCGAGTACGCCACCGGGTGGTCGTCGGGCGCGGAGCCCATCTTCTTCGGGGAGTCCCTCGCCGGGCTCGACTTCACCAACCCCGGCCGGCCGTCGGTCCAGACCGCCACGACGCTGGCGCTCCTCGGCACCGCCACGGTGTTCGTCCTCCTCTCACCGCGGCGGACCGCGCCGGTCGTCTTCGCCGTCGCGACCGGGCTCGCCCTCCCGGCGCTCGGCCTGATCGGCCACCTGTTCAACCTCGAGTCGCTGTTCGACTCGAGGGCGTTCGGCTCGCCCGGCATGTCACTACCGACCGGGGTGATGGGCATCTCGGCGGCCGGCGCCCTGTTCACCACGGAGCTCGGGCCCCCGCTGGTCGGCCTCGCGAACGAGCGCGGCGCGGGCTCGCACATCGTTCGTGTCCTGCTCCCCGCCGCGTTCTTCGTTCCGCTCGTCCTCGCAGCCAGCGCGCACGCCACGCAGGCGGGCTCGGAGGCGGGCGCCGCGGTGGCGTCCATCGTCGCCGCGCTCGCGATCGCCGTGCTGACCACGATCGTGTGGCGGACCGCGACGAGCGCGAGCGTGGTCGACGCCCAGCAGCGGGAGCTCGTCGAGCAGATCCCGGCGCCGTCGTTCATCGTGACCGACGGCACGATCGCGTTCGCGAACCGCGCGGCCGCGACGACGTGGGGAGCGACCGCCGCGTCCGACCTCTCCGGCCGGTCCGATGTCGACGTGCTCGGGATCTCGCTCGACGCGATCGGCGCCGCGGAGCACGCCGCCGGGCTCGACGAGCACCCGGAGCTCATCGACATCGAGGCCTCGACCGTGACCGTCGACGGCGGCGACCTGGTGATCGAGCTGACACCGCAGGCCATCGTGTGGGACCGGGAATCGAGCCTCCTCGTCGTCGCCAGGGACGTCACGGCCCGCAACGCCGCGCACCGAACGCTCACGCAGGCGAACGAGCGCCTGGCGACCGATCTCGAGGAGCGGGAGGAGTGGCTGCGGATCTACGGCGGTGTGGTCGAGTCCTCGCCGGACTCCGTCATCGCCACCGACCTCGACGGCGCGTTGATCGCGTGGAACGGTGCGGCCGAGCGGGTCGCCGCCGCCGTCGGGCGAGGCCCGTTGCGCGCCGGGACGCACATCGCCGCGATCTCCTCCGACCCCGAGCGTGTCGCCGCGTTGCTCGGCGCCGTCGTCCGCGGCGAGCCGTTCGCCGACGTGCTCGTCAACGCCCCCACTCCCGGCGGTGGGGTCCGTCACCTGTCGCTCTCGGTCTCGCCGGTGCGGGGTGCCGACGGAACCGTCGTCGCCGTCGCCTGGGTGTCGCGCGACATCACCGAGCGCTACGAGGCCGACGAGCGCTTCCGCACGGTCGTCGAGGCGGTGTCGGGCGCCGTGGTCCTCGTCGACGGGCACGGGGCGATCCACCTCGTGAACGCCGAGGCCGAGAAGATGTTCGACTACACCCGTGACGAGCTGATCGGGCGGCCGGTCGAGATGCTCGTCCCCGAGTCGGCGCGGCGGGCACACGTGGTCCACCGCGAGGAGTTCGCCGCCACCTCCCGCACCCGTCCGATGGGGTCCGGGCTCGCCACCTTCGGCCGGCGGGCCGACGGAAGCGAGTTCCCGGTCGACGTGGGGCTGAGCCCGACGGTCCAGGACGGCGAGCGCATGGTCGTGGCGATGATCACCGACATCTCCGAGCGGGTCGCCGCCCGCGAGGCGCTCGAGCGCCACGCCGCCGCGCTCGGGCGCGCGCACGACGAGCTCGCCCAGTTCGCCTACGTCGCCTCCCACGACCTGCAGGAGCCGCTCCGAATGGTCATCGCCTACACGGGCATGATCGAGGAGCGCTACGGGGACTCGTTCGACGAACGGGGCCGCAGGTACTTCGACCACGTCCTCTCCGGGGCCCACCGGATGCAGGCGCTCATCGGCGACCTGCTCGAGTACACGCGACTCGAGGCGCAGCGCGCCCAGCACGGGCGGGTCGACACCGACGACGTCGTCCGCCGGGTCCTGAGCCGCCACGACGAGACGATCCGGGCCCACGGCGCCATCGTCACCGTCGACGCCCTGCCGTCCGTACTCGGTCAGGCCGACGAGATCGAGCGGGTCTTCACCCAGCTCCTCGACAACGCGCTCAAGTTCCGCGGCGAGGACGCCCCGCGGGTGCACATCGGCGCGGTCCCGACCGACGGGGCGTACGAGTTCACGGTCGCCGACAACGGCATCGGCATCGACGTGGCCGACCCCGACCGCATCTTCCACATGTTCCAGCGCCTGCACGCCCGCGGCGACTACGAAGGCACCGGCGTCGGGTTGGCGCTGGTCAAGCGGATCGTCGAGCGCCACGGAGGTACCGTCTGGTACGAATCGAGGCGCGGTGAAGGCACGACGTTTCGCTTCACCCTGCCGGTGTCATCGGCCGAAAGTCGCACATGAGCCCGAGTCGCATCCTTCTCGTCGAGGACAACGAAGCCGACGTCGAGCTGTTCTCCGAGAGCCTGGACCGCACCCGGTTCGACGTGCACGTCACGGTGGCGCGCGACGGGGTCGAAGCGATCGAGCGCCTCGAGGCCATCGAGGACGGCTCCTGGCCCGACCTGGTCTTCCTCGACCTCAACCTTCCCCGTCTCAACGGCCGCGACCTGCTCGGGCGGGTGAAGACGGACGTCCGGCTGCGGGGCGTGCCGATCCTCGTGCTCAGCTCGAGCGACGCACCCGACGACGTCGGCGCGTGCTACGCGCTCGGCGCGAACTGCTACCTCACGAAGCCGGTCGAGTTCTCCCGCTACCGCGAGCTGATCCAGCAGGCCCAGGAGTTCTGGCTGCACCTGGCCCAACTGCCCGACGGGCCCGGGTAGAGCCCCACCGCGGAGGGCGCACCGGCCGGCCCGTGCAGCACCCGCCCGCCTGACCGGTCACCCCGCCGGCCGACGACGCCGCCGACACCCGGAGGTTGGTGTGCCGAGCCATCGATCCCGCACCGCCACGGTCCTCGCCGCGCTGCTCGCCGTGGCCCTCGCCGTCGCGTCACCGACCGCGGGCGCCGAGCCCACGACCACCACCGGAACCGTCGTCGGCACGCCCGACGTGCTCGCGCTGCTCGATCCGCTCGACCGGGCATCGGTCGAGCGGGTCTACCGCGAGGTCCTCGTCCCGACGTTCGACGTTCCGTCCGGCTGGACCGGCTCGACGGACTCATGCTCGGTCGGCACCGAGTCGACGGCCTCGATCACCGCGACCGGGAGGGCGGTGAACGCCTACCGGGCGCTCGCCGGACTGCAGCCGGTGGTCATGGACCCCAACCTGAACCGGTCGGCGTTGCGGGCGGCGCTCATGATGGACGCGGCCGACGAGAACAGCCACACGCCGGTTCGGCCATGGCCCTGCCACACGGCCGTCGGCGAGCGGGCGGCGGGGAGCTCGAACCTGAGCCAACGAGGGATCGGCCCGGTCGCCGTGGCGTCGTACATGGTGGACGACGGCCCCGGCAACGCCGATGTGGGCCATCGCCGCTGGATCCTGCGCCCTCGGACGACGACGATGGGCACCGGCTCGACCGGCGGGGCCAACGCGCTCTACGTCGTGACGGACGCCGCGCCGACCGCCGCCCGCCACCGGGTCACGTGGCCGTCGGCGGGGTACTTCCCGGGACCGCTCGTGCCGGCCCGCTGGTCGATGTCGATCACCGGCGCGGACTTCGCGGACGCACAGGTGGTGATGGCCGTCGACCGTCGCCTCGTCCCGGTCACGGTCGTCTCCCGCACGGCCGGCTACGGCGAGCCGACGATCGTCTGGGAGCCGTCACTCGCGCTCGACGAGCTCCGGGGCGGGGCGGACGGCGAGGTGCGCCTCGACGTCCGGGTCAGCGGCATCGGCGGCGGGCGCGGCCGCTCGACCGAG
Organism: Actinomycetota bacterium; assembly: GCA_034211175.1. Classification (GTDB taxonomy): domain Bacteria; phylum Actinomycetota; class Acidimicrobiia; order Acidimicrobiales; family CAIXPF01; genus JAXHUH01. Next base: position 3,410 of record JAXHUH010000269.1, on the reverse strand, counting down.
GCGTTCACCGTCAGGGTGTTCCGGCCCACCGGGAGCTGAACCCGCCGAGCGCGCCGAGCGGCTCAGCCGAGCGCCCGGACGACCAGCAAGATGATGGCGACGGCCCCGGCGAGCACGAGAACGAAGAGCGCCACGATGGCGATCGCCACGGTGACCAGCGAGCGCTTGGCGGCCGCCGCCGTCCCGTCCGGGTCGAGGACGTGCTGCTCGAGGAGCCGCACGTTCCGCTGGTTCGACTTGTAGGCGGCGTCGAACAGCGTGCCGATCAGTGGCACGCTCCCGAGCGTCGTGTCGACCCCGGCGTTGAGCAACATGCGCAGGATCGTGGCGGGCTTGGCACCGAGGCGGATGCCGTCGGCGATGATGACCGCGGCGAGCACGAGGCCGGCGGCGTCACCGAGGCCGGGCAGGACGCCGAGCACGGCGTCGATGCCGAAGCTCCGGCCCGTCCCGGGGATGCGGATCGAGCTGTCGAGCATGTGGGCCCACGCCCGCAGGCGGTCGCGGTCGGTGCGCCCATCCCCGGCGTGGGCCGCCTGACCGGGTCGGCTGCGGACGGCGGGGGCGGACGAACCGCCGTCGATCGCGACCCGGCGGCCCGGCGGTACGCCGGGCGCTCGCGGGGCAGGTGCCGGCCGCGGTCCGGAGGGGGCACGTCGTTCCACGAGTCCCATCTTCCCCCGGTCGGCCACGATCTCAACCACGAACGGCGCTCGCCCGAAGCCCCGCCACGAGCGCGACCCCGATCCGTGCGGGCGCGCGCAACGGCCGGGCCCGGGGGCCCGGCCGAAGCACTGCGGGGATGGAGCGCTTGCTGTTGCGGTCTCCAAGGGCGCCTCCTCTACTCCATGAACACGTGAGCGACGTAGATCCGACCGTCCTCGCCCTCGACCGCCCCGATGCCGACCCGGGTGAAGCGGGCCTCGAGCATCGACGCCCGGTGCGAGGACGAGTCGAGGAAGGCGACGTGGACCTTCCCGACATCGGGGCCGACGCCGACGTTCTCCGCCGCCGAACGCCAGCCCGCCGGCAACATCGCCATGAGCTGGTCGTCGGGCCGGTGGCTGATCACGCCGACCTCGGCCATCTGCGCTGCCCAGTCCCGGGCGACCGCCGTCAGGTCCTCGTCAGGGGCCAGCACGCCGACGCCGTTGTCGACGCGGGCCCGGTTGACGAGCTCCAGGGAGGCCTGCTCGGTCTCGGACAGGCAGCCGGTGAGCACGAGGGCGGCCACGACGATCGAGGCGAGCCCGATGATCCGACGGGCGAGGCGCATCGGGACCGGGAGCCGGGTGTTCGTCGGCTCCGTGGGGACGAGCCCCGTCGTGTCCTTCGTGGTCCTCGTCGTCGTGGTCATCGTCGGGTTCATCTCGGTCGTCGTCTCCGCCTCGTGCACCGCCGTGTGCTGAAGGCTTCGTCCCGCTCACGGGGTGCGGTTCAGCCGGTTCCACCACGGAGGAGACCAGGATCAAGAAACCTCAAGGAACCTTCTCGGCACCATCGGTGGCACCTCACGGTCGACCGGTGTTCGGGGCTGGTTCGCCGGCCGGATCGGTGCCCGTCGTGACCAGGTCACCGGGTCGGATGCCGCCATTGTCTCGATAGGGTCGACAGCCGATCGCGGGCGGAGGATCGGACGGGGAGGAAACGGTGGAGCTGCCTGCCCTGCTGGCGGCGGAGGCGGAGAGCGGCGGTCTGATCCAGACCGAGCTGACGGTCGTCATCCTGCTCACGACAGCGGCCCTCATCGCCGTCGTCACCCGGTGGATCAAGTTGCCGTTCACGGTGGCACTGGTCCTCGCCGGGCTGGCGTTCACGTTCGTCCCCGACTTCCTCCAGATCGAGGCGAGCCCCGAGCTCATCCTCGGCCTGCTGGTGCCGCCGCTGCTGTTCGAGGCGACGCTGCACATCTCGTGGCCCAAGCTGCGCGCCGACCTGGCACCGATCCTCGGGGTCGCCATCGTCGGCACGCTGATCGGCACGTTCCTCGTCGCCGCCATCGTCGAGGCCGGCGCCGACGTGCCGTGGATGGCGGCCATCGCGTTCGGCGCCCTGATCTCCGCCACCGACCCGGTCGCAGTGATCGCCTTCTTCAAGACGTTGGGGGTCTCCAAGCGGCTGGCGGTGCTCGTCGAGGGCGAGAGCCTGTTCAACGACGCCGTCGCCGTCGTGCTGTTCTCGCTGGCGGTCAACGCCGCCGCCGAGGGCACCGACCTCAGCGTCGGGCTCGTCGCCGAGCAGTTCGTGATCGTCGGCTTCGGCGGCCTCGCCGTCGGCTGCGTCCTCGGCTACATCGTGTCGTCGGTGGTCCTCAAGAACGTCGACGACCACCTCGTCGAGACCGGCGTGACGCTGGCCCTCGCCTACGGCTCGTTCATCGTCGCCGAGCAGTTCGGCGAGATCTTCGGCATCGAGGACCTCCACTTCAGCGGCATCCTGGCCGTCGTCTCGGCCGGCCTGCTCGTCGGCAACGTGGGCCTCGAGAACACGTCGCCCACGACGCGGCGCACGCTCGAGAACTTCTGGGAGTTCCTGACGTTCCTCGTGAACTCGATCGTGTTCCTGCTCCTCGGCATCACGGTCGACGTGACCGAGCTGCAGACCGGCTTCGCCGCGGTCGTGCTCGCGGTCCTCGCCATCATCGTGACCCGCCTCGTCATCGTCTACGGCGTGACGTCGATCCACGGCCTGCTCCAACCGCGCAAGGCGATCCCGTGGCCGTTCCGCCACGTCGCCTACTGGGGCGGGCTGCGCGGCGCAATCAGCCTCGCGCTGGCGCTCTCCCTCGCCGACTCCGTGTTCTCACCCGACACGGTCCAGACGCTGCGGGAGATGACCTTCGGCGTCGTGCTGTTCACCCTCGTCGTCCAGGGCACGACGATCAGTGGGCTGATCAACCGCCTGGGCCTGGCCGGCAAGGGCGACGCCCAGGTGACCCAGGAGCGCCACCAGGCCCGGCTGATCGCCGGGCGGGCCGGCCGCCAGGTGGTCGAGCGGCTCGGCGTGCAGGGCGTGCTGTTCCCGTCGATGTCGCGGGCGATGAGCGAGGTGTACGAGGAGGAGATCCGCTCGACCAGCGGCGAGCTCGGGCGGCACTTCCGGTCACACCCGGAGCTGGAGATCACGATGCTGCTCCAGGCCCGCCGCAACGCGCTGGCCGCCGAGCAGAACTCGTTCTCCGAGATCGGCCGCAAGGGCCTCGTCTCCGGGGACGTGGTCGACGAGCTGAGCGCCGAGCACGACCGCCGCATCGTCGCCCTCGACACGATCGCCGAGCGCTGGGACTCCGACCCCTCGGCGCCGCTCACGGAGGTGGACAACGGTGGCTGACGCCAACGCGACCGACGCCGGGACCGACCACGCGGACACCGACGACGCGAAGACCGACGACGCGAAGACCGACGACGCGA